>CAYRPJ010000025.1:0-57382 GCA_964426245.1 uncultured Synergistaceae bacterium | reverse complement strand
CGGCCTCCGGAGCCGAGGGTCTGGCGTTCGAATCGCCACAGGCGCGCCATAGAAATACCGAAGCCGGGAAATTTCTCCCGGCTTTTTTCGTAGCGGATGTCCCGGATCATTCCAGTTCTTCTTGAAAGGAAGCGAAAAACCCGTCATGCCGAAGGTTCTCCTGTCCGAAATACTCTCCAGCGACGAAAAAAAGAAGCGATATTCCCTTCTCCTCGCCGGAAGCGCCTTCCGCCCCGCAGGAGGAGGACAGCCGGGTGACCGCGGAGAAGTGAGGGGAGAGAACTTCCTCTTCCGGGTTACGGAGTGTGAAAAGCACGATGAAGGGGTCGCCGTCTTCGGAACGCTCTCAGGCGGAACGATCGAACCCGGAACGGAAGTCGAGGAGCGGATCGATCTGAACGTCCGCGAGGCGTTCTCCCGGATGCACACGGGGGAGCACATTCTCTCGCGAGTGCTGGAGAGAAAAAATCCTCCGCTGAGAGTCCATAAGGTCGCCATCGCCGAGGATGAGAGCACGATCTATCTCGAGTTTCCCGGAGAAGTCGGCTGGGAGATGCTCTTTTCAGCCGAGGATGAAGCGAATGTGGTCGTAGCCCGTAATCTTCCGGTGGAGACGCTCTTTCTCGGCAGGGATGAGGCGGAGCATCTTCCCGGCATCAAGGGAAATTGGGGCAGGATAGCAGGCGATACCATCCGGGTTGTGAAAATCCCCGGTTTCGACACGATCGCCTGTTCAGGATCCCACGTTTCCGCCACCGGGGAGGTCGGTGACATCTTCGTCACGGGCTTCCGGGGCAGCGCTCCCGAGTGGGAGATCAAGTTCGCTGCAGAGGGGAGGGCCCTGCGGAACGAGTACAGCCGTACGACAAGGAGGCTCGTTCGCAGTGTGGGCTGTCCGCTGGAACGCTTGGAGGATGTAGTGGCCGGCCTTCGGGAGGAAAATGCATCGCTTGCCAAAATGCTGGAAAAAGCCGCGCAGCTCGTGGAACTTCCCTGGGAGGTCTTTTCCGCGGGCGGGATGCCGGTCTTCACGGCGGTCGTTCTCGGGGCGCCGAAGGAAATGGTGACGGTCGCGGCCCGCAAATGCTCGGATGCGCATCCGGACGCCCTTGTGCTCCTGCTTCTCCCCGACCAGGAGAAGAGCGGCGGAACCTTCCTGTTCTATCGCGGATCGTCCGTCTCCGTCGACTTTTCACGCTTCCTGAAGGAGTCTCCGTCGCTCGAAGCCCGTGGAGGCGGAAGGAACGACTGGCTGAACGGCAGCTCACCGCAAATGCGGATGGAGGAATGGCTGAAAGCGCTCGGAGAATTTCTGAAAAAAAAACGGCCCTGAGAGGGCCGTTTTTTTTCGGGTTTTTTCCCCCGTTTCGGAGGGGCTGAGAGACCTAGTTGAGAGCGGGAACCTTGACTCCGACTTCCTTGTAGTACTTCGCAGCGCCCGGATGCACCGGAACGGAAGTACCGTCGAGAGCCGTCTCGAGGGTGATCATGCGGGCCTTGGCGTGAACCTTGTAGAGGTCCTCGATATTCTCCCAGAGGGCTTTGGTGAACTTGTAAACCACATCGTCGGAAAGATCCGCATCGCAGATGAGCATCGCCATGACCGCAGGGGTCGGAGTGTCGTGATCGACACCGTTGTACGTGCCTGCAGGAATGACGTCCTTGATGAAGAAGGGGAATTCCTTGACGAGCCGGGTCATGAATTCGTCGTTGAAGCTGACGAGGTCGATGTCGTGAGTTGTGGCCAGGTCCATCAGCGAGGAGGTGGGGTAGCCGGCGACGACGAAGCCGACATCGAGCTGCCCGTCCTTGAACCGCTGGGTGGTGTTGTTGAAGTCGAGGAAGTCGGTCTGCATGTCGGAGAACTTGATCCCGGCAGTCTGCAGGATCGCGGTGACGTCGCCGAGAACTCCCGATCCCGGAGCGCCCACGGACACTCTCTTGCCCTTGATGTCCATGATGTCGTTGACGCCGCTGCCCTTCAGGGTGACGCAATGGACGTGCTCCGGATAGAGGGAGGCCACCACGCGGAGATTGTTGTATTTCTCCTTGAACATGACCATTCCCTTCGCACCCCAGTACGCCACGTCGTTCTGCGCGAACGCCATTTCGATCTGGTGCGTGCCGATGAGGTTGATGTTTGCGACCGATGCGTTTCCTGTCTCGGAGGTTACCTGGAATTCGGGGACGTTTCTGCTGATGATCTCGGCGATGCCTCCGCCGAGAGGATAGTAGGTGCCGCCCGTGCCGCCGGTGGCGATGGAGATGAACGTCTTTGCCGATGCCGCGCCGGCAAAAAGAGAAACCATGAGAAGAAGAGCAAGTACTATCGTGAGATTTCTTTTCATGCGCATATTCCCCCTAGAATAGAGTGTGAAAAACCTGTTGAACTTGCACTGCAACAGGCTGCTATGTCTTCCATCCCTCCTTTTTTATATTTATTCCTCGTGTCCGTGCATAGTATAGGACGAATTCACGAAGTCTTCAAGGAATCTTGTATTTTTTCTCCGTTAGGAAAAAGAAAAAGTGACTCTTTTCCCGAATTCCCTTATAATAAATCGTAGAAATGACCAGAGAGGAGCTGTACGTTGTGATCTGGAAAAAAATATTCAATAATCCTCAGGAAGAAGGCATCGAAGAGGAGCCGGTCGAGATGGAGTTTGTGGAGGGGATGGAAGAGCGGGAACCCGTCACGCTGGAGATCAACGGCCCCTCGGGAGATGCCGGCAGATCGTGCGTAGAACTCAACCTGAAGATACGGATTGACGATGAAAACCAGGCCGGCAGGGCGGCGCTTCTGCTTGCCTCGACGACGAGCAACGAGGCGGAGATTATTTTCAAAAGAGAGCTTGCCTCGCTCGGATGGAAGTCGGTGGCGACAGAAGTCGGCGGACTCGCCGGAGATCTGCCGCAAAAAATCACCAGGGCCCTTGTGGGCGCATCGCTGAACGCCGGGGTGGTCGAGAAGAAGAGAAACGAGATGCATGCGCTCATGCACGCCGCCCTCGAAGCTCTCGACGGTTTTCTCGTCGTGGGGATGCTCGAGGCCAGCGTCGGAGCGAAAATTTCCATTGTGAGAAACAGCCGGTGGATCGCGGTCGCCGTCATGGGAGATACCGCCTATCATGCGGTGGCCCACCATGAACGCTGCGGACTCGGAGTGATGCACATCTGAAAGCAACAAAGAGCTCCGTGAAGGGAAATTCCCTCTTGCGCAGAAGCAACTCCTGTGCTAAAGTTTCTCTTTGTTTGGAGATAATATGAGGCTTTATGAAAATTTCGGAGGTGCCCATAGATGAAAAAAGATATCCATCCTCGTTACGAGAAGTGCATGGTGAATTGTGCGTGCGGAAATTCCTTTGAGACCAGTTCCACTCAAAAGGAGATTCGTGTCAGTGTCTGTTCTTCGTGCCACCCGTTCTTCACAGGCAAGAAGGGCGGAAGGGTTGTGACGGAAGCCGGCAGGCTGGAGAAGTTCCAGAAGAAATACGAAGGAATCAACTACGGACAGAGAGAAACGACCGAATAGTGCAAACTGCGAGGGGGCTTCGGTCCCCTCTTTTTCCTGAAAGGAAGTGGATTTCATGAGCTGCGGCGTCCTTCTCCTCTCGTTTACGCCTTCGCCGGATGCTGTTGTGGCGGCTGCGGCGAGACTGTGCTACAGCGACGTCTCGGCAGCGGAGCTCATCGAAGCCGAATCCCCGGAAAAGGTCCGCGGGTTGCTCCGCCACATCAGGAAAAGCGGCCATTTTTCACCCTTCGAACATGCCTCGTTCACCTTTGCCATCGACGGCCTGAGCCGCGTCTCTTCGCATCAGCTCGTGCGCCACAGAATAGCCTCGTTCAGCCAGCAAAGCCAGCGGTATGTCACGATGGGCTCTCCCGATGTCGTGGTTCCTCCGTCCATCGGGCAGCATCCCGAACTGATGCGCCGTTTTCTCGGAATGGCGGAGGCCGCGCACGCGCTCTACGGAGAGCTGACGGAAAAAGGTGTTCCGAAAGAGGATGCCCGGTACATTCTTCCTCACGGATGGAGCACCCGCCTCGTCATGACGATGAACGCGCGGGAGCTGCATCATTTTTTCACGCTCCGTCTCTGCCGCAGGGCGCAGTGGGAGATAAGGGAACTGGCGAGACGGATGCTGCTTGAGGTGCGAAAGGTCGCGCCGCTTCTCTTCGAAACTGCGGGTCCTGCCTGTATCGTGAGCTCGCGCTGCGAGGAGGCGCACCCCTGCGGAAAACCGTATGCATCGTTGATCGAACTCTTGGATGAAAAGATCGTGTGAGGTGACCATGAAGAAAATACTCGCTTCCCTGTTGCTCTTCCTCGCGGAAGGCCCCGAGGAGAAACGGATCCCGGTCGGCGGCCAGGCGGTCATCGAGGGGGTTCTCATGAAGGGCCCGGAACGCTGGGGACTCTCCGTCAGAAAACCGGACGGGGAGATCGAAAATGAAACATGGAGGAACTTCTCCCGGACGAAGGAAATGCCGTGGAAGCTTCCCGTCGTCAGGGGCGTCGTTACCATGGTCGAGATGATGACCGTGGGCTTCCGGGCACTGAACAAGTCCGCGCAGATAGCGGTGGGCGAGGAGGAGCAGATCACCCCGAAGGAGATCTTCCTCTCTGTGCTTGTCGCCATAGGAGCCGTCGTGGGACTCTTCATAGCCCTTCCGCTCTGGCTCTCGGACCTTGCCGTCGGCGCCTGGGGATTGACCCAGACCGGCAAGAACATTCTCGAAGGATGCCTGCGGGGACTGGTCTTTCTCTCGTATGTGGGAGCGATCGGCCTCTGGAGCGAGATACGGCAGGTATTCCGCTATCACGGGGCGGAGCACAAAACGATCAACGCCTACGAGTCGGGAGCCGAAATGACGCCGGAGAACATCCGGACGTTCTCGCGGATCCATCCGAGATGCGGCACGTCCTTCCTCCTGATCGTCGTCGCGGTCAGCATCGTTGTCTTCTCGATCGCCGGAAGCGGATCCATCCTCTGGAGAATCGGAAGCCGTATCGTGCTGCTTCCCCTTGTGATGGGCATATCGTACGAGATCATCAAGGGAGCGTCCTGCGCCGGATTCCTCGGAAGGATCCTCATGGCCCCGGCCATGTCATTCCAGTACCTGACGACACGCGAACCGGACGAAAAACAGATTGAAGTGGCGCTGATCTCTCTCGAGACGGCGTTGGGGAGAAAACTCGTTTCCGTCGCCGGCGGAGGGGAGAGCGAATGAACTTCCAGGAAAAACTGTTCGAACTTGAGAAGGATTTCGACGAGACGGAAGCCCGGATGGCCGATCCCGCCACGCACTCCAATCTGAAGGAGCTGCAGGCCCTTGCGAAGAAGCACTCAAAACTCGAACCCGTGGTCTCGAAATTCCGCGAATTCAGAAAGGTCTCCTCGGACCTGGAGGAGGCCCGCGCCCTGTTGCACTGCGGTGACCCGGACATGGAGGCGCTCGCGCGCGAAGAGCTCGATTCCAAGGAGGAGCGTCTCCGGGAGGTTGAAGAAGAGATGAAAATCCTGCTGCTTCCCGAGGACCCGAACGACGAAAAGAGCGTCATCGTCGAAATACGCGCAGGCGCCGGAGGAGAGGAGGCCGCGCTCTTCGCCGCCAACCTCTTCCGAATGTACAGCCGCTTCGCCGAGCGGGAAGGGTGGAGGACGGAGATCGTCGCCTACAACGAGACTGGGATCGGGGGATACAAGGAGATCATCTTCCGCATCGACGGCGACAGGGTGTACAGCAAGCTCAAGTTCGAGAGCGGCGTTCACCGCGTCCAGCGCGTGCCCGCAACGGAAGCTGGAGGCCGCATTCACACATCCACCGCGACGGTGGCCGTGCTGCCGGAGGTCGAGGATGTCGATGTCGAAATCCGGACCGACGACCTGAAGATCGACACCTACCGCTCAAGCGGCGCGGGTGGACAGTACGTCAACATGACCGACTCCGCCGTGAGGATCACGCATCTGCCCACCGGGGTCGTCGTGACCTGCCAGGACGAGCGCTCCCAGCTCAAGAACAGGGTGAAGGCCATGGCCTACCTCCGGGCGAAACTCTATGATCTCGAGCTGCAGAAGCAGAACGACGACCTGGCCTCGGAGCGTCGCGGCCAGATCGGTACCGGCGACCGTTCGGAGCGGATCCGCACCTACAATTATACGCAGAACCGCATCACCGATCACCGCATCGGCATGACCCTCTACAAGCTGGATCAGTACCTCGAAGGAGACCTCTACGAACTGATAGACGCCATGACCATGGCGGATCAGTCGCAGAAGCTGCACGTGATCGAGGCGAAGTAGCATGAAAGCGGCAGAGGCCAGAAGACGGCTCGTCCGCGCACTCTCCGCGGAGGGAATTTCGTCTCCCGGCCTCGAAGCCGATCTCCTGCTCTCTTTTGCCTGTTCCCTTGCCCCTTCCTTTATCCTCGCACAGCCGGACCACCGCCTGGCCGAGGAAGACGCAAGACGGCTCGATCTTCTGGCCGGGCGCCGCCTGCGTCGCGAACCCCTTCAGTACATCCTCGGAGAGTGGGAGTTTTACGGGCGCACTCTCGCCACTCCCCCCGGAGTTCTCATTCCGAGGCCCGAAACCGAGCTGCTTGTGGAAAAAGCGCTCGAAACGCTTCCGGCGGAAGGTGGCTTCTTTCTCGACTGGGGAACAGGAACGGGCTGCATCGCGCTCTCCCTACTGTGCGAAAGAAGCGCTCTTTCCGGAATAGCGGCGGACTGCAACCCAAGGGCGATCGCAACGGCGTGGAAGAACCTGGGGCGGTACGGGCTCCTTTCCCGCTGCCTCGCATGGCATTCACGAACTCCCGACGATATCCCCGTCGCTGCCGGATCCCTGGATATGCTGGTCAGCAACCCCCCCTACATCCCGACAGAGAGGCTGGCCTCTCTCATGGAGGAAGTGCGGCATGAACCCCTCTCCGCGCTTGACGGCGGAGCCGACGGAGCCGAGTGCTACCGGAGGCTCTTCGCTGCAGGGGACCGGATGCTTCGTTCCGGGGGGTGGATGCTTTTCGAGGCGGGAGACCGGGAGCAGGTGCGTTTTCTCGAAAAGACGGCTCCTCCGTGCTTCCGGTTGAATGGAATTTTTAACGATATGTCCGGTATACCTCGCGTTCTTGTATGGCGTCGTGTATAATCTCGAAGGAAATAATTGAGTATAGCATCTGGAGGGATGATTTCGTCATGGAAAAAAGGGAGCTTGTAATCATCGGTGCAGGGCCGGCCGGTCTGACGGCGGCGATCTACGGAAGAAGGGCCGGACTTGATGTGCTTCTTCTCGAGAAGGGCGTTCCCGGAGGACAGATCAACACGACCGAGGAGATAGAGAACTGGCCCGGAGTCGAGCACGCGACCGGACCGGATCTCGCCAGGATGTTCCGGAGCCATGCCGAGAAATTCAAGACCGAATTCCGCGATGTCGATGTGTCGAAGATTGAAGTGAAGGACGACATCAAGATTGTCGTAACCAATAAGGGTGAAATCGAGGCCGAGGCGGTGATCGTCGCCACGGGAGCATACTTCCGCAGACTGGGATGCGAGGGCGAGGCCGAGCATATCGGCCAGGGAGTGAGCTACTGCGCCGTATGCGACGGAGCCTTCTTCGAGGGAGAGGAAATCGCCGTCGTGGGCGGAGGAAACACCGCTGTCGAAGAGGGCGAGTACCTCACGACGTTCGCCTCGAAAGTCTATATCATCCACAGGCGGGACGAGTTCCGGGCCGACAGGGCGGCCGTCGAGCGGGCGCTCTCCAATCCGAAGATCGTTCCCGTCTGGAACACCGTTGTCGAGAAAATTGAAGGGGATGGCATGGTGGAAAACCTCGTCCTGAAAAACGCCAAGACCGGCGAACTTTCTAACCTTCCCGTGGCCGGAGTCTTCATGTTCGTCGGCCAGTCGCCCTACGACGAGTGCGTGCGCGGGCTTGTCGAAGCGTCCAAGGGCGGATGGATCAAGACGAACGATGCGATGGAGACCTCCGTCGAGGGCATTTTCGCCGCCGGAGACGTTCGGGACAAAGGACTCCGACAGGTCGTCACCGCCGCATCGGACGGCGCCGTCGCCGCAATGAGCGCTTCCTCCTACATCAACGAGCAGGTCCATCTCCGTTCCGTCCTCATCGAACCGGAGCATGTGACCGCCTTTTTCTACTCCAGCATCGAGACGGCGCAGATGAAACTCTCGGACGAGGTGGACGCCCTCGCGCAGAGAACAGGGAAGAAAATTGCCCTGGTCGACGGCTACAAAAATCACCGAATGGTCGAGAAACTCGGATTGGTCTCCCTGCCTGCAATGGTTGAACTCGCGTCCGGTTGCGTGGTCAAGGCGCAGCTTCTCTCCTCGATCGGCGAAGCCGAAGCATTTCTGAAATAAACTGCAGTTATTCCCCTCGCTCTGCTGAATTTCGAGCGGACGGTCCGAAGAGACCGTCCGTTCGAAATTGCCTTCGAAGGAGCCGGATGAAGGAAGGGGCGCATTTCTCCCCGCTCTTTTCCGGTTTTCCGCACGTATTGATGTGCAGGAATGCCGCGGGCGTTTGGGGAGAAAAATTTACCCCGGAAAAGTTCTTTCCTTGCCCCTTTTCCGGTAAGGTTTCTCCTTCCGGTTGCCGAAACATGAGAGAGAGAAAGGAGTGATTTCCGACGATGGACGCGAAGAACGCACACAACGCCCATGCGACGTATCTGGCAAATAAAGTGAACACTGCTTCCCGTGAACAGCTTCTCCTTATCACCTACGATATCGGCATAAAAAACTGTAGGGGAGCGGAAACCGCCCTGGAGGCCGGAATTTTCGACGAAGCCAACAGGAACATTCAGAAAGCGCAGGACGTCATCCGCGAACTGATGGTGACGCTGCGGGTGGAAGAGGGCGGCGAGGTTGCCAGAAGCCTGATGAGCCTGTATGATTTCATGTACATGCTCCTTGTCGAAGCGAATGTCGGAAAAGACCGGGAAAAGATAGCGACGGTCAGGAGTATGCTGGAGGAGCTTCGGACGACCTGGGAAGAAGCTATGATCAAGCTTGCCGAAGAATCCGGCGTCGAAAAAACGGCGCAGCATATCCAGACGGGAACGGCCTTGAAAGCGGAGCCCCGTCCTGTTCCGGCGGGAGGGTTGAATATTGCAGGCTGAACTGGAAAAAACGTTGTCCAGCTTGGTCGCTTCCGAACTCGCTCTTTTCAACGAACTCGCCTTCCTCGTCGAAAAAGAGGAAGAACGGGTCTGCGACGGGGATATGGATGGTCTTTTGGCTATCCTCCAGGAAAAACAGGACGTAATATCCCGGCAGGAGAAGATCCAGGAAGGATGGGCTTCCCTGTCTTGCGCCCTCGGCCTTTCCGAAGGGAGAGACGGACCTTCATTCTGGAGCAGCCTCGCCGACAAGCTCGGAGAAGGACGGGCCAAGGACCTCAAAGCCTCCCTCTCCGTCATTCATGACGTGGCCGGCAGGGTGCTCGAACATGAAAGCAGGGTCCAGGCCCTTCTCGAAGAGCACGTCGAGGATCTTCGAAAGCAAATGGCGCAGATAAGCCAGGGAAAAAAAGCCCTGCACGGGTATTCCAAATCGGGATAAGAACCGACAGGCCCTTCAAGGCAGGAGACCGGCGCAGATTTTTTGCGGTACGGCGAGGCTCCCGCCACCGAATATTCCGGATCCGGCCGTTCGGCGTAGAAGTGCTGTGCGGCCTTTTTTATACATTCCCGTATTGAGAGGGCGCCCATTCCCTCATGGAAATGAGAGGTCGGAGAAAAGTGAAAAAATTATTGAACCGATCCGTTCTTTTTGTAGCGTCTCTTTTCGCGGTATTTCTTTTCAGCGGCGCTCTTTTCGCCGATGAGATGGAGAAGGAGATCGCCCTCGGAAAAAAAGTCTCCGCGGAAATCGAAAAAATGTGGGAGCCGGTAACGGATCCCGCGCAGAACGCCCGGCTCCGGATGCTCCTCGAACGTCTCCTTCCCCATACGACAAGACCTCTTCCGTATGAAGTCCGAATCGTCCGCGAGAATATGACGAACGCATTCAGCCTTCCCGGCGGGATCGTCTACTTCACCACCGGAATGATCGATTTTCTGCGTACCGACGCCGAGATAGCGGCCATTCTCGCCCATGAACTCGTCCATGCCGACAGACGGCACGTCATGATCCAGTCCGCGCGCGCATCGAAAATTTCTTTGGCCGCGCTTGTCCTCATGGTCGCCAGCCAGGGAGCCGTCGGGCCGATGATTCTCACCAGCCTGGCGCAGGTGGCGGTCACCAACTCGTACAGCAAGGATCTTGAGCGGGAAGCCGACAAGGAGGGATTCCGCATGCTCGTGGCCGCGGGATTTCCGCCTGCCGCGATGATCACCTCTCTTGAAGCCATGATATTCGACCAGATGAAGCGCCCTTACGTCGATCCCGGGGTCTACATGACGCACCCCGAGCTTTCCGAGAGAGTGGAATATCTTCTGCAACTGGCAAAGGAGATGAACCGGCCGATCCACAGGAAGCACGCGCTCAACCTGCTCCGCCCCGCGATCGTCGAAACCGGCGATACTCTTCTTCTGACGATCGACGGCGAAGAGGTCTGGAGGACCCCTTCCGGTGAAGAAGGAAGAGCGCTCCTGCAAAAAGCCGTCGAGACGATCAAGACCTTTTTCCAGATGGAAACTCCTCCTTATGACATTCAGACTCTCGACCTCAACGGGAAAAGAACGCTGCGAATCGGCCACGCTCTCGTGGCGCAGGAGCCGCTCCCCGAGCGGACGCCCTCTCTCGAACATCTCCGGTCCGCGCTTGTGCGGGCTCTCGGAGCAGCCCTGGGCAAACATCGAAACGTTCGCTACCATCGCTGAAATCTGATGGTACAATATGCAGGGGGATTGAATGTTCGTCCCTGCGTCTGTCGTATGGAGCCCGACTTCCGCCTGATCTCTGCAATACACCATGCCGACGCAACTCTCTGAAAGGGGAATACTCCGTGTCCGTATCTCTCTACCGACGGTACAGGCCCCGCACTTTCGACGAAGTGGCCGGCCAGGAAACTGTTGTCGACGTGCTCAAAAAAGCTCTCCAAAGAGAGCGGGTTGCTCACGCATGGCTCTTTTCAGGCCCTCGCGGCTGCGGAAAAACGACGGCCGCGAGGCTTCTTGCGAAAGCGCTCAACTGCACCCGCCTCAAGGACGGATACGAACCGTGCGGCGAATGTGAACACTGCCGTTCCATCAGCGCCGGGGAAAGCCTTGATGTGGTCGAGATCGACGGAGCCTCCAACAACGGAGTGGAGGAGATACGGGAACTCAAGACCCACGTCTCTCTCTCCCCGTTCTCCTCCCGCTGGAAGATCTACATCATCGACGAAGTTCACATGCTCTCCATCTCGGCCTTCAACGCGCTTCTGAAAACGCTGGAAGAGCCGCCTCCCTTCGTCGTCTTCATCCTCGCCACCACCGAACCGCACAAGGTGCCGGTCACGATTCGCTCCCGGTGCCAGCATATTCCTTTTTCCAGAATCGGAATGAGCGCCATCTGTGCCCGCCTGGAACTCGTCGCCGGCAGAGAAGGCGTTCCGTTCGACCCGAAGGCGGTCCGCGAGATTGCACGACATGCGGACGGAGCGCTGCGGGACGCGCTTTCGCTTATGGAGCAGGCCATCTCCCTCGGCAACGGAGAAGTCTCGATGGATGCGGCGGATCGCCTCCTCGGAGGCGGAACGCTCACCGATCTCGAAAAATGGGTTTCCTCCCTGAAAGATACCGGCGTCCATCCTTTTCTGCTCCTCGAGGAGATGTTCCAGAAGGGAGCCTCTCCGCAGAGGGTGACGGAAGGGATATTTCTCCTTTTCCGCAACCTCTGGGCCGTGAAGCGATGGGGCAAGCCCGCGCTCGAAGCGCTCGCCCTCTCGGAAAACGAAATGGAGTATCTCTGTGCCGAGGAGTCCCGCTGGACGGAAGCGCAGCTCTCCGAAATGATGCTCTTCTGCTCCAGGATGATTCCGCAGGTCCGTACAGGACTTCGTTCCGACGTGCTCTCCGGGCTCCTTGCCGCGAAAGGGACCGAGTGCGGCGACTCCTTGCGGCCAGCGGAAACCTCCTCGGTTCGCACGGCTCCGCCTCATCCCTCTCCGGTGCAACCGGCCCCGCAAATCGAAAGAAAGAAGCCCTCTCCCCCCGAGGCGGAAAAGAGCGGGAGTGCGCCTCCTCCTCTTCCGGACGCCCCTCTTTCCGGCGAAGAAACGGTTCCGTTTGAAGGAGGACCCTCACAGGAAGCGTGGAGAGAAGTGGAGAAACGCCTCTTCAAAAAGAACCTTCCGCTTTACTGCATGCTCGCGGGTACATCGATCGACGTAGAGGAGCGGCAGCTGGAGATCCGGTTTCCGGAAGATGCCGGATATTGTTTCACCGTCCTTTCATCGGAGAGGAACTCGCACGCGCTCTTCTCCGAAGCCTCCAAAATTCTCGGAGAGGGATTGGAGATCCGCCTGGCATGGAAAAACGAACGCCGTCAATGCTCCGGGGACGGCAATCTCCAGGAAGAGCCAAAGGATTTGAACGGATGGAGCGAGCCTGCATCTCCCCCCCTTCTCTTCAGGCCTCCGGAGGGTATCCGGAAAGAGAACGGCCGTCCCTCCGCACCGGATACCGGTGGAGAAAACGCTCCGGCGGCCCCGCGGGAAAACGGTGCGGGCGGGGAAACGCTCCCCTTCGAGGGCCTTGTCAACGAGGTGCTCAAATGGTCGGAAGGCGAGATCATTCTTGTCAGGAAAGAGAGCAATGAGAGCGAGGGAGGAGAGGATATCCCCGCTCCCGGAGAGCTGTAGCGCATGCAAAAGCGAGGAGTACGGTAATTATGACGAGACAGTTTGTCCATCTTCATGTTCATACGGAGTACAGCCTCCTCGACGGGGCCATCCGCTGCGGAGATCTTGCGGCCAAAGCGGTCGAATTCGGCATGCCTGCCGTCGCCATGACCGACCACGGGGCGATGTACGGCGCTGTGGAATTCTACGACAAGTGCACGTCCGCCGGTGTCAAGCCTATTCTGGGCTGCGAAGTCTACGTCGACCCGGAAGGGCATACGTCGAGAGAAAAGCGGGGCAGGAACTATCACCTCGTCCTGCTCGCAGAGAACGACGAAGGGTACCACAATCTCGTCAAGCTCAGCTCGATCGCCTACACGGACGGTTTCTACAGCAAGCCGAGAATAGATCACGACCTCCTGGCGAAGTACAAAAAGGGCCTCATCGCGTCGTCAGCTTGTCTTGCCGGAGAGATCGCGTCCCTCATTCTCGAAGGACGGGAAAAGGACGCACTCGACCGTGCGATGCTCTATCGCGACATCATGGGCAAGGAAAACTTTTTTCTCGAGGTGATGTACAACGCCATCCCCGAGCAGGCGATCGCAAACAAGGCGATCATCAGGATGGCGAGGGAGCACGGCTTTCCCCTCATCGCCACCAACGACGCTCACTACCTGCTGAAAGAAGACTATGACTGGCACGAGATCCTGCTCTGCGTCCAGACGAAGAGCAGCCTCGACGATGAAAACAGGATGTCCTTCTCCAGCAACGATTTCTACCTTCGCTCTCCGGAAGAGATGGACGCCCTTTTCGGCGCGGAGCTTCCGGACGCTCTGGACAACACGGTGGCGATCGCGGAACGGTGCAATGTCCGCCTCCCGCTCGGAGAACGAGACTACAAACTTCCCCGCCTTGACCTTCCGGAAGGGGAGACGCTGGAGTCGAACCTCGAAAAAGACGCCCTCTCCGGATTGGAGGAGAGGATGAACGGTCCGATTCCCGAAGAGTACCGGCGGCGTTTGAACTTCGAACTCGGCGTGATCAACTCGATGGGCTTCGCGGGCTATTTCCTCATCGTCGCCGGAATCATCAAGGCCGCGAAGAACCGCGGAATTCCCGTCGGCCCGGGACGAGGCTCCGCCGCCGGGTCCGTTGTGGCGTGGAGCCTCCGGATCACCGAGCTGGACCCTATAAAGTACAACCTTCTCTTCGAACGTTTCCTCAACCCGGAGAGAATCAGCATGCCCGATATCGACACGGACGTCTCCGACAAGGGAAGAGACGAACTGCTGCACTACATCACGGAAAAATACGGACACGACAAGGTGTCGCAGATCGTCACCTTCGGACGGCTCAAGAGCAAGGCCGCAGTCACCGACGTTGGCAGGGTGCTCGGCATGCCGGTTCGGGACGTCAACGCGATTACCCGCCTCATCCCCTTCGGAGTCCACTCCATAGCGGAGGCCGTCGAGCAGACTCCGGATCTTGCAGCCCTGAAAAAAAGCGACAAGATGGTGGAACGGGTGCTCGACATCGCCTCGAATATCGAGGGGCTTGCCCGTCACTGCTCGCAACACGCCGCCGGAGTGGTCATCACGCCCATGCCGGTGACCGATCTCGTCCCGGTGCGCAGAATCGGCCAGGATCAGATCGTCACGCAGTACCCGATGGAGCCCATCGAAAAACTGGGCCTTGTCAAGATGGACTTCCTCGGCCTCCGGACGCTCTCCGTCATCGAGGAGGCGCTTCAGAACATCTCCCTGGGCGGCAAGCCCGTCCCGGACATGGAAAAGATTCCTCTCGACGACAAAAAAACCTACGAACTGCTTCAGAAGGCGGACACCCTGGGCGTCTTCCAGCTGGAATCGACGGGCATGAGGCAGCTTCTTAAAAAGCTCAAGGTGGACTGCTTCGAGGATGTCATCGCCGTTCTGGCGATGTACCGGCCCGGCCCCCTCGGCAGCGGCATGGTGGACCAGTACATCCAGTGCAAGCACGGACGGGCCCGGGTGAAGTACCTCCACCCCCTTCTCGAGGACGTCCTCCGCGAAACGTACGGCGTTGTCCTCTACCAGGAGCAGGTAATGCAGTGCGCCGCCATACTCGCCGGCTACTCCCTCGGAGAGGCCGACCTTCTCCGACGCGCCATGGGAAAGAAGAAGGCCGACGTCATGGAGCAGCAGCGGGCGAAGTTCGTGGAAGGCTGCAAAGAGCGAAATATCGGCGAAAAATCGGCACAGGAGATCTTCGACATCATCCAGGAGTTCGCCGGATACGGCTTCAACAAGTCGCACAGCGCGGCCTACGCTCTCATCACCTACCAGACTGCGTGGCTCAAGGCAAACTACCAGGCGGAGTTCATGGCGGCCTACCTGTCGAGCCAGATCGGCTCGAAGAAAGAGGACCTGGCCGGGTACGTCCGGGAGGTCCGCAGCTCCGGCATCGACGTTCTTCCCCCCGACATCAACTCCTCGATGGCCAGCTTCACCCCGGTCGGCGAGGTCGTCCGCTTCGGACTCGGCGCCGTCGCGAAATCCGGGCACACCGCGGTCGAGGCCGTCCTGTCGGCGCGGAACGGCGGCGGACTCTTCCTCTCCCTGTGGGATTTTCTCCGCCGCGTCGACCTGCGCGTCGTGAACAAGTCGGTCGTCGAGAACCTGATCCGCGCCGGCGCATTCGACACCCTCGAACCCAACCGGCGCAAGCTCCTCGAAGGAACGGCCGACCTGATCTCCGCGGCCCAGAAGAAAAACGCCGGTGGAAATCAGTGCTCTCTCTTCGAATCCCTGGAGAACGACGAGGATGCCGCAGGTCCCGACCTCCCCGACATCCCGGATTTTTCTCTTCTCGAACGCCTCGAGATGGAAAAGGAAGCGATGGGGCTCTATATCTCCGGGCACCCCTTCGAGCAGTACGAGAAAAAAGTGCGTACTCTCTCGAACTGCAGGATCTCCGAGATAAAGGCATGGCGGAGCAAGCGGATACCCCCGCTCGTCGGAGGACTCGTCCTCGGGGTGAAGGAGCGTACCACGAAAAACGGCGATCCCATGGGAATCATCGAGATCGAGGACGGGGAGGCCAGAGTCGATGCTGTATGCTTTCCGCGGACATGGGAACCTCTCCGGGGAAAAGTGCAGCCCGGCCGCGTCTGCCTCGTCAATGGATTTCCGGAGGAACGCGGCGATATGAACATCATCGCGAAGAGCGTCTCTTTCCTCGACGAGGACGAGGGGGCCGCAACTCCCGGGTTTGTCAGGATCAGTGTCTTGGCGGATTTTTTGAAAAACGTGTCGTTCAAGGATTTCATCCGCGCCCTGAAGGCGTGTCCGGGGAGGTCTCCCGTTCTTCTCGAACTGCGGAACGACACCGAATCCACGGTTCTCTATCTGCAGGACATCAAGGTCGATGCGCGTGCCTCGATAGTGCCCCTCCTCTCGGAAGTGCTTCCCGAGGAGCTGTTTCAGATCTGTTGAATGCTGTAATTCTTTCATTGCAGAAGAACGAAAGGAGTGCTGTCCCATGACGAAAGTGAAAATTGTCTGTACGATCGGGCCGGCGTGTTCCAGCTATGATACCCTCGTCGCCATGACGAAGGCCGGGATGAACGTCGCCCGTCTGAATTTCAGCCACGGCGCTTACGACGGACATCTTCGAATGCTGGAGCTCGTCCGCCGCGTCGAAATGGATCTGAATACGCCCATCGCGGTCCTTCTCGACACGAAGGGGCCCGAAATACGGACCGGAAAGGTGGAGGGCGGAACCGTCGCCCTCGAACAGGGAAACCTTCTCGTTCTGACGACGGAAGAGATCGTCGGGGACAGTTCGCGCGTCTACATGAACTACCGGCAGCTTGCCCGCGAAGTGACTCCGGGCCAGGAGATCTTCATCGACGACGGGACGCTCCACCTGAAGGTGGAGGAGATCCGCGGCGAAGAGGTCGTCTGCCGCGTGATCGTGGGAGGGCTCCTGGGCGACACCAAGGGAATCAACATTCCGGGGGGCGAACTCTCCCTTCCCGCCCTTTCCGAAAAGGACGTCGAGGATATCCGCTGGGGAGTCGAGCACGAGATGGAGTATATCGCGGTCTCCTTCGTGAAGAACAGGCGTGACATCATGGAGGTCCGGCGCGTCATGGAGGAGTTCGGAGGCTCCATGAAGGTCATCGCGAAGATCGAGACCCGCCAGTCCGTTCAGAACATCGAGGAGATCGCCGACGTGGTGGACGGGATGATGATCGCGCGAGGGGATCTCGGCGTCGAAATTCCGACCGAGGATGTCCCGCTCCAGCAAAAACGCATCATCGACATCTGCCGTTCCAGGGGGAAGGCCGTCATCGTCGCCACGCAGATGCTCGATTCGATGATCCGAAATCCACGCCCGACCCGTGCGGAGGCGAGCGATGTCGCCAACGCCGTCCTCGACGGGGCTGACGCGGTGATGCTCTCCGGGGAGACTGCGAAGGGCGCCTACCCGGTCCGCTCGGTGGAGACCATGAAAAGAATCGTCAGCAAGGCCGAGAACGAAATCGAGCTCTGGCAGCGCCCGCTGCATGCGTTCTCCGCCACGATGGGCGTGCCCGATGCCGTCAGCGGCGCCGCCGTCCTCATCGCACGGCAGATGAAGGCCTCCGCCATCATCTCCATGACGCAGAGCGGCAGTACCGCACAGATGGTCAGCAAGCACCGTCCTCCATGCCCGATACTCGGCGCGACCCCCTCGCGGAGGACGTGGCGTGAACTTGCTCTCTACTGGGGAGTTCTTCCCCTGATGAAGGAACAGATGACCGACCAGAACACCGCAGTGGATTCGGTACTGGCATCCTGTGTCGCCGGCGGCCACGTCAAGGAGGGTGACCTGCTCGTCGTTACCGCGGGAGTTCCTCTCGGAACCCCGGGGACGACCAACCTCGTGCAGGTCCACATCGCGGGAAAGGTCCTGCTGAAAGGCCTGTCGCTGCTCAAGCGGGAGGCGCGGGGAGTCGTCTGCGTCGCAAGGAGCGCCTCGGAAGCCTGCGCCAAGATGACCAAGGGATCGGTCCTCGTCGCCCGAAACACCGACAGGGACTACCTTCCGGCCATGAGGCTCGCTTCGGCCATCGTCGTCGAAGAGGGCGGACTGACCTCGCATACAGCGATAGTCTGTCTGGAACTCGGTATTCCGTGCATCGTCAGCGCCGAGAACGCGACCGAACTCCTTTCGGACGGTATGATTGTAACGGTGGACGGATACAGGGGAATTCTCTACCACGGCCGTGTGAAGCTGACGGTATGAGAATTCCGGAAAACGGGGAACGGCCGGCCGCTGCATCCCCCGCCGAAAATCTGCCGGCGTTCGGGGAGCGGAGGGTGACTTTTCCCTCCTGGAGCAGCCTGCCGGAAAACGGCATGGGACGAAGCGCCGTTCTCGTCCCGCTGTTCCGTTCCGAAGGGGCTTTTCTCATCCTTTTTCTGCGCCGCTCGCCGCATCTCACTCGTCACGGAGGGGAGATCTGCTTTCCGGGCGGCATGAGGGACGATTCCGACGAATCGCCTTTAATGACCGCTCTGCGGGAGACCGAAGAGGAGACGGGCATCCCGCCGGCGGCCGTGAAACCGCTGCTGTTGCTTCCCTCTGAGCTTACCGTTGTCAGCAGCGTCGAAGTCTTCCCCGTTCTCGGCATCGTCTCCGGAATCGATCCGGAAAAAGACCTCGTCCTGCCGCCTTCCGAGATTGCTGCGGCCTGCACGGCGGACATGGCGGCCTTTCCCGAGCGGCCGCGAAGAAAAGAATTTCTGATCGACGGACACGTGAGATCATATCCTGAATACGACCTTCCCGACGGTTCCGTCGTCTGGGGCGTGACCGCCAGGATACTGGAAAAAGTCCTCGCGTTTCGGAAGAAGGGAGAAGAGGAATGGCGAAAATAGGCGCCCATGTCTCCATCGCCGGAGGGCTGGAGAAAAGCATCGAGCGCGGAGAGGCGCTTTCGTGCGAGGCCATTCAGATCTTCACGAAAAACCAGCTTCAGTGGCTGAGCGCCCCTCTCTCCCAGTCGAGGGGAGAGCGTTTCTACCGTTCCTGGGCGGCAAGCTCCATCGAAGATGTCGTGGTTCACGCCTCCTATCTCATCAACCTCGCCGCCACGGACGCGACGGGGCCGAAGAGCGTCGCCGCCCTGGAGGACGAGATCGAGCGCTGCGACATCCTAGGAATAGATCTTCTCGTGCTTCACCCCGGCTCCTCGCGCGGAAGGGACGCGGAGTCCGCTCTTGATCTCGTCGCCGGGAGAATCGCCGCCATCCTCGAACGGACGGCGCACAAGCGTGTCCGTATCCTCCTGGAGACCATGGCGGGACAGGGGGACGTGCTGGGAAGGGACTTCCGGCAGTTCCGGAGAATCCTCGATGAACTGGACTGGCATCCCCGGATCGGGCTCTGCCTCGACACCTGCCACATGTTCGCCGCCGGCTTCGACATCAGGACCGAGGCCGCCTACCATCGTCTTCTCGACCAGATCGACGGGGCGGTCGGTCTCGACAGGGTCGCCTGCTGGCACCTGAACGACAGCTTCCACGACATGGGGAGGGGACTCGACAGGCACGCGCACATCGGCGAGGGGGCGCTGGGATACACTCCGTTTTCCTGTATTCTGAACGATGAACTGTGGGACGACGTTCCCTGTATTCTCGAAACGCCGCAGATCGGCTCCGGCCATGCCGGAAATATGGCCATTCTGCGGAAGCTGAGAGGAGGATGACAATGCCCGTTCGATATCCGCGTCTTGTGCTCCACAGAGAAAAAATAGCCGAAAACGCCGCGCGGATCGCGGAGCGATGCGCCTCGGCCGGAATTTCGCTCACCGCCGTCACGAAGGGAGTATGCGCCCACGAGGCGGTGGTTCGCGCGATGGTCGAGGGAGGAGCTGCCGAACTTGCGGACAGCAGGATTGACAATCTCGCGTTCCTCCGTAGAATGAATACCGGATTGCCGTTGCTCCTTCTCCGGATTCCTATGCTCAGTGAAATTCCCGAAGTCATACAAAACGCGGACGGGACGCTCGTCTCGATGGCGTATACCATCTCCGCCGTCGAGAGGGAATGCCATGCCGCGGGAACGACGCATGAAGTGCTGCTTATGGTCGACCTCGGCGACCTTCGCGAGGGAATCTGGATGGGACGGGCGGACGAGGCCGTGTCCGCGCTGAAATCGTGTTCCCGTGTCCGGTGCCGCGGCATCGGCGTCAACTTCGGCTGTTTCGGAGGAACCCTCCCGACTCCGGAGAAGCTGCAACAGCTTCTCGCCATAGGAAAGGAACTTGAAAAAGAACTCGGATACCCGATGTCGGTGTATTCCGGGGGATCGACCTCCTCGCTCTCCCTCCTCGAGCAGGGGAAAATTCCCCGCGGAATCAACAACCTCCGCATCGGGGAGGCGATTCTCATCGGGGCGGACATCACGGGTTCCAGAGACATCCCGTGGCTTCACCGGAGAACGATGCTTCTCGAAGCCGAGGTGGTCGAACTTCTCAGAAAACCCTCCGTACCTGTCGGCCCCTTCGGCATGGATGCCTTCGGAGGCCGGCCCGTCTTCGAGGACAGAGGAGAGCGTTTGCGGGCTATTCTCGCGGTCGGGCGCCAGGATGTCCGCATCGAGGGGCTGGTTCCGGAATCCGGAGGAGCTGTCATCCTTGGAGGTTCGAGCGACCACATGATCGTCGACGTCGAGGACGTGAACCCGGCGCCGTTGCTCGGCGGCAGAATGAGTTTTCTGCCCGATTACGGTGCGGTGCTCGCGCTCTCGACATCTCCATATGTCGCCCTGGACGTGGTATAGTATAGGAACCCCCGATTCTGTCGATAGAGGGGGCTTTGGCTCCTGAAATAAATCTGCACCGGAGGGTCGCCGGAATGCTCGAAATTCTACGATGGCAGGATTTCCTCGACATCTTCATCATCGCCGTGATCATCCACAGGCTGCTTCTCCTCATCGTGGGCACCCGAGCGATGCAGCTTGTCAAGGGATTCCTGATCCTTGGTCTTGTCGCGGCGACGGCGCGGATCTTCGACCTGAGGACCCTCTCATGGTTTATGGGACAGACGTTCGGCGTGCTGCTGATCGCCATCCCGATCGTCTTCCAGCCGGAACTCCGCAAGATACTCGAAGAGATCGGACGAGGAGGCGGCATCTGGCGCCGCAGAAAGGCCGCCCAGAAAGCCGAGGCCCTCAGCCACGAAGTCTCAAGGGCGATCGGCTATCTCAAGGGGCAGAAGATCGGCGCCCTCATCGTCCTTGAACGCTCAACCGGGCTGAAGGACTTCTGGAGAACCGCCATCAAGCTGAACGCCGACATCACGCAGGAGATCCTGATCACGATCTTCTGGGAGGGAACGCCTCTTCACGACGGCGCCGTGATCCTCGACAGGGAAAAGATCGTCGCGGCGAGCTGCTACCTTCCGCTCACGGAGAATTCCGACCTGTCGAGATGGATGGGAACCCGCCATCGAGCCGCGCTCGGCGTCACGGAAGTATCGGACGCGATCGCTCTCGTAGTCTCGGAAGAACGGGGAGAAGTGTCCCTGGCCATCAACGGCCGCCTTTCGAAGAACCTGAAGGATGCACAGGTGCAGAAGCTCCTGTCGCATTATTTCGGAGGAGAAGAGGCGGAAAACAGGCCCCTGATGGAGCGTCTTCAGGAAGATTTGCGGACCCTCTGGTCCTGAACGGAAAGAAGGTGCGAACAGTCCCATGCCGGAATCAGGGAAATTAGACGAAATACTGTCATCGCCCCTCTTTCTGAAAGTAATGGCGGGGTTGATAGCTCTCGTCCTGTGGCTGTACGTGTCGGAAAGCCGGATGACCGAGACGACGAGGACCCTCGTCGTTCCGCTGGAGTACCTGAACGTCTCTCCCCAGACGACCCTCAAGGCCGCGGTCAGGGAGGCCGAGATCGTCCTTGCCGGGGCGCAGTTCGTCCTCTCGGCGATACCGCAGGACGGTGTTGTCTGCGAAGTGGACCTCCGCGGACTGGGAATCGGGAAGTACCGTATTCCGGTGCGCTCCATCGTCCCGAAGGACGTCAAGATAATGGATGTGAAGCCCACGCATGTCGATGTCGAGCTTGTCCGCTTCATCGACAGGCTCATTCCTGTTGAAATTGCGGTGGAGAACGGCCTTCCGCCGGGACTCTTTCTCGACATGGTAGAAATCATCCCCCGAAACGTCAGCGTCAAGGGGAGCGAGCGTGATATCGCGAAAATCGATGCGGCGAAGATTCTCCCCACCCTGGAGGAACTGAAGGCGGGCGGAGAGCACCACCTGGCCGTTCATCTCGTGCAGTCCGAGGAGTTCGAGGATGAAGTGATTGTCGAGCCGAGGACCGTGAAATTGAACGCGGTGCTTGCCGAGGGCGTTCCGAAGAAGACCGTCCCGGTCAATGCGAGGATCATCGGCGAGCCGGATGGCGATTACCGCCTCAAAGCCGTCGTGGTGGAGCCTGCCGTGGTCACCGTCGAAGGTCCCCTGGCGAAATTGAACGCGGTCACACGGGTCGACACCGAGACGATCGATATCACCGGCATCTCCAGGGAGCAGAACATGGTAGTTCCGCTCCGCGGCCCGGAAGACCGTATGGTGACGCTTGTCGGCGCATCATCGGTGCGCGTCGGCGTCCTCCTGGCCCCGTTCACGATCACGCGCCTGCTCTCCAGGCTTACCGTCGAGACCGAGGGAAAGAGCGTCTATCCGGGCTGGAAAGTTGAGCCGAATTTTGTGAACATCACCGTGGAAGGAACCCCATCGGAGGTGAATGCCCTTGACGAAACAGAAGTGGTCATCCGTCCCTTCGTCAACGTCACGAACGTCGTATCCAGGAGGCTTACTGTTCCTGTTCAGATTCAAAACAAGTCGGGCGGAAAACTGAAGGTTGTCAAGATCGATCCTGCGAGCGTCACTGTTATTGCGGATATTCGGTGATTTCTTATACGGGCGGGGATGGTGAGGCTGCATGGAAACGTGTGAAAAAAAAGTTCGTTGTCTTTTCGGAACCGACGGTGTCAGGGACGTGGCCAATCGGGGAGTGATGACTCCCGAGATGGCCTTGCGCCTCGGACGTTCCTACATACTCTTTCTGACGGAGAGGGGGATACCGCGGCCGAGAATCGTGATCGGAAGGGACACAAGGCGATCCGGTCACATGCTCGAAGCCGCTCTCTCTTCCGGAATGGCGTCCGCCGGAGCGGAGGTCTTTCTCCTCGGAGTGATGCCCACACCGGGCGTGAGTTTCGCCGTCAAGAACATGTCGGTCCACGGAGGGGCGGTCATCAGCGCCTCCCACAATCCCGCCGAGTACAACGGAATCAAGTTTATCGACGGCGCGGGAAAAAAACTATCGGACGAAGTCGAAGAATCCATCGAGGAATACATGGGGGACAACCTCACGGACGACTGGCGTCCGACCGGGGCATCCGTCGGCGATATTCACCAGTCTTCGAATATCCTCGACGAATACATCCAGTGGCTTTGCTCTCTCTGGGGATGCGACCTCCCCTTCCCGCATGCCGGCGTTGTGGACTGTGCCCACGGGGCGGCAGTCGACGCGGCGAAAGCGCTCTTCGGCTCGCTCGGAAAGGAATGGCGTTTCATCGGCGACTATCCCGACGGACTGAACATCAACGAGGGAGTCGGCGTCATGAACATGCAGCATCTCGCGGAAGCGGTCGGCAGGAATTCCCTTCCGTTCGGCCTGGCATTCGACGGAGATGCCGACCGTGCGCTCCTCACGGACTCCAGGGGCCGGATCCTCAACGGCGACATCATCCTGTGGGTTCTTGCGCGCTGGCTCGCCTCCCGGAAAATGCTCGGCTCGGGCGTCGTCGCGACCGTGATGAGCAACATGGCGCTCGAGGAACATCTCCGCAATGAAAACATCAACGTCTTCCGCTGTCCCGTAGGAGACCGTTACGTCATGGAGACCATGTCGAAAGAGGATGCCCGGCTGGGAGGGGAGCAGTCCGGCCACATCATACTCTCATCGTTCGTGAACACCGGAGACGGCCTCTGCACCGGACTTTTTTTCCTCAAGGCGTGCCTTGCCCTCGGCGAGGATATCGACACCCTCGCCGACCGGTTCGCGCCCTATCCGCAGATCCTGCGGAACGTCGAGATAACCCGGGACGGCAAGATGGACGGCGACTTTCTCAGAGAGATTTCGACCGAGGCCGAAACGCTCCTGCAGGGAGCTGGACGGGTTCTCATCCGTCCGTCGGGAACGGAGCCTCTCATGCGCGTCCTTGTCGAGGCGAAAGACCGGAATCTCATGGAGCACGTATCGGATAAGCTGGTGAATGCGATCAGAGAACAGTGCCGGTACGACTGACTGACTTTTTGAAAGGTGGTTGTTTCCGTGCCTTCATCCATCACAAAATGCCTTTTTCCCGTCGCCGGCCTTGGAACGCGCTTCCTTCCGGCCACCAAGGAGATCGCGAAGGAGATGCTTCCCCTCGTCGACAGGCCGATCATCGAGTACGGCGTCGAGGAAGCGCTGAATGCCGGCTGTCAGAGCATGGTGATGATCACCGGCAGATCCAAGAAGGCGATCGAGGATTATTTCGACCGCTCCTTCGAGCTCGAGGAGCTCCTCAAGTCCAGAAACAAGCAGACGCTGTACGACGAGGTGATATCCCTCGCCGAAATGGCCGATTTCATCTATCTCCGCCAGCATCGCCCCCTGGGACTGGGCCACGCCGTTCTCTGCGGGGAGCCGGTCTGCCGCAACGAATACTTCGGCGTCATTCTTCCGGACGATGTCATGGTCGCCGAGCCCTCGGTCCTGGCACAGCTTCTCGCCGTACACGAGGAAAGGGGGGGCAGCGTCATCGCTCTCGAGGAGGTCTCTCCGGAGGATACTTCGCGCTACGGCGTCGTGGATGCGGAGAACGTCGCTCCGGGAATCTTCTCCATCCGGAACATGGTCGAAAAACCAGGGCCTGAAAAAGCGCCGAGCAGGCTGGCCATAATGGGACGCTACATCCTTTCGCCCTCCATCTTTCCCATACTCGCCGGCCAGCAGGCGGGAGCCGGAGGGGAGATCCAGCTCACCGACGGCATCCGGACGCTCATCGGACAGGAGCCGGTTTGGGGAGTCGTATACCGCGGAAAACGCTTCGACTGCGGAACACAGCCCGGATGGCTCTACGCCAATATCCGGCTTGCCATGGAACATCCTGAACTGAGGGAGGTGGTGCTGAAAGCGGTTTCAGAGAGAGATTAGAAAAAGCGCCCGATGGAGAGCGCCTGCGCCGGAACGGTTCCCCTTTCGGGGAGGCGCCGCGACGGCTGACGAGGACGGAGGACGATCGAATTGTCGGCGGATGCCTCCGGGGTCGCGAGAGACCGGCCCGCCAAGCCTTTCTGCAAAAACGGAAAGCAATTTCCGTCACAATGGGAAAGGCCGTCTCTCATGAGTGGATAAAAGGCGGTGCTGTATCATGTGTGGAATCGTTGGCTATATCGGCCACCGTAATGTTACCGATGTATTGGTGAAAGGCCTCCAGTCTCTTGAATACAGGGGGTATGACTCGGCGGGGATAGCCGTTATGGACGCTCCCGAGGTGCACATTGTCAAGGGAGTCGGCAAGGTTGCGGACCTGAAGGCCATGCTCTCCGAGCACCCCGTCTCCGGAAAGCAGGGGATAGGGCATACCCGCTGGGCGACGCACGGCGGCGTCACCGAGATGAACGCCCATCCTCACTGCGACCTCTCCTCGCGGCTGGTTCTCGTCCACAACGGCATCGTGGAGAACTACCGGGAGCTGCGCTCCGAGATCTCCTCCCCGTGCGACTGCTACAAGTCCGAGACCGACACGGAAGTGATCGCGCAGCTTCTCTCCACGCTCTACGGCGGCGACATGATCGAAGCGCTCGTCGCCCTTCACGAAAGGCTCAAGGGATCTTTCGCCCTGGTCATCATGATGAAGGACATCCCCGGGAAGATGTACTGCCTTCGAAAGGGTTCTCCGCTGGTCGCCGGCTTTTCCGAAGAAGGAGAGGCCTTCTGCGCTTCCGACGTTCCCGCCATCCTGCCATACACACAGGACGTCGTCTACCTCGACGACGGCGACATCGCCGAACTTTCGGGAGACGGAGTGCGCTTCTGGAACTCCTCGGGAGAAGAGATCGGGAAAAACATCGTGCACATCGACTGGGACGTTTCGATGGTGGACAAGGGCGGATATCCTCACTTCATGTTCAAGGAGATCAACGAACAGGGCAGCGTCCTGCGGAGTTCCATGGCGAAACGCCTCTCAGCCGAGGGTGAGGTCGACCTCTCCGCCGAGCTCTCCTGGACCAAGGACGACATCCTGAACTGGAAGAAGATCCATATCGTGGCATGCGGAACATCCTACTACGCGGCGCTCGTCGCCGAGCGCTTTCTCGAGACCATCACCGGCTTCGATATCCGGGTCGACGTGGCCTCCGAGTACCGCTACAGAAACCTGTCGGTGGGTCCGGACACGCTGGCCATCTTCGTCTCCCAGTCGGGAGAAACGGCCGACACCCTTGCGGCCGAACGGCTTGCAAAAGTGCGGGGCGCACGGTGCCTCGCCATCACCAACGTGATTGGCTCGACGCTGGCCAGGGAAGTACACGATATCCTCCAGCTGAAAGCGGGACCGGAGATCGGCGTCGCGGCGACGAAGACGTTCATGGGACAGATGGCGGTACTCTACCTTCTCTCTCTCTACCTTGGAAAGATGTGTGGAACCCTGACCCCGGAGTACGAAAGGACCGTGGGGCGCGAACTTCTCGCGCTTCCCTACAAACTCGAGTCGGTTCTGCTGCAGCAGGAGGCCGTGCACAGACTGTCCGTGCTCTACAGCGAAGCGAGGGATTTCCTCTTCCTCGGCAGGGGAATCTCTTTCCCCGTTGCGCTCGAAGGAGCCCTCAAGCTCAAGGAGATCTCCTACATCCACGCCGAGGCCTACGCCGCCGGCGAGATGAAGCACGGCCCCATCGCCCTTCTTGACCCGCGGGTGCCGGTCGTCGTCCTCTCACCGAAGGACGATCTCCACGAAAAAACATTCTCCAACATCCTCGAAGCTAAGGCGCGCAAGGCCCCCGTCATCGTAATCGCAACGGAGGGAGACGACTCGCTCGACTCAACCGCCGACACGGTATTCCACGTTCCCGCGACGCTGGACGTACTCACCCCCTTCCTGACGGTCGTCCCGCTGCAGCTCTTCGCCTACTTCACGGCCAAGATTCTCGGCTGCGACATCGACCAGCCCCGAAACCTGGCCAAGAGCGTGACGGTGGAATAACCGGCGCCGAACAACCGAAAAAAACGGCGGTCCCTCGTTCGGGACCGCCGTTTTTTTCGATGCCGGAAAAGCCGTCACTGCTGAAAACGCCCCGGGAAATTCGACTGCGGCTCCCTTGTGAAAGGGGAGTAGATCCTAAGATGCGTCACGTCCCCGAGCGCGAAATCGTTCCTTCCCCCGGCCTCCGGCAGCCTCTCCCACGGGCCGCCCTTCCGCCTGCAGAGGACGAGCGGTTTCCTCCCGTACGTGGACCACATATCCCAGAGCCTGTCCGTCATCTGGCTTCCGGGAACCAGGTTCGACGAAAAAAGAGGCGGCGTCCCCGGCAGCGGCCGTTCCGTCGTCGAAGCGATTATCAGCCATTGGGTAAGCTGCCATGCCGAGGCCATCTCCTGCGATTTCGAATGGAGAAAAGGAAGGATCTGGAATCCGCCGACGACGCCTCTCGGCGTCGTGCTGACATCGATGACTCCGGAATGATTCGCCCGGATGCGGCCCGTCTCCTGAAATTCGGTTCCGCCGAAGCGTCCGACGCCCCTCACGGGCCTGAGAACGCGGGCCAGTAATTTCGGGCCGGAATCGTACCATCCGATGACGCGCCCGCCCGGACGGTTCTCGATATCGACGAGATAGGGCCTCTCGGACTCCTCGACGTCGAACAGCAACGCCTCGCCCTCGACCGGAAGACCGTGTCGCTCCAGCGGAACCGTGGAACCGTCTTTTTTCCTCACCGACACACGAGTCCCGACCGGCGGCGCCCATCCTCCGAAAAAGCCCGTTCCCGCAGGTGTATCAAGGGTCAGGAACGCCCTCTCTCCCGCTGCGGGAGCGACGGTATGCCTCGGAAGCACGCTGAGCGTCCTGCCTTTCTCCTGTTCCACGGCAAGAGTGATATGTACGGCGTTCACGGCGGATGCGGCCACGGTTCCGGGGGGCGCCCATTTCGAAGCGGTGTACCCCGGCCACCTCGTGCCCGTCGGAATTCCGGAAACCCGTCCGAGAGAAAACGTCCTGCCGTCCGGAAGGACAGCCGTGGCCTCGTCCCCCTGAACGAGCGGGATGATCACGCGGTAGAGGAAAAAAGAAGCGGCTTCTCCGTCACCGCCGAATAAAAGGAGCAGAGAGAGCGCAAGGAGTCCCGCGGAACGTCCGGCGAATTTCAGAATGAACATACCATCCCGACCTCCTCTTCGAAGTTTTGATCTAAAAGTGAGGATAAAACCAAATCGACCAGATATTGCCGAACCAGTGATACAAAATGGCAGGAAGCACCGAACCGTGCCTGCTCCTGAGAAGTCCCATCAGCAGTCCCGGAAAGAAGGCGAGCATCGCGAACGGTCCCTGGAAAATGTGGGAGAGGCCGAAAAGGATGTTCGCGAGAAGAATGCTCCACCAGGCGGACATCCTCCTCGAAAGGAGCGTCTGAAGCCAGCCGCGGAAGAACGTCTCCTCCGAAACAGCTGCCGCGAGCCCCGAAAGAAGCCCCGGAAGGAAGCGCTCCATGGTCCAGGGAGGAAGTGAGCGGGAAAAGAAGAGAAAGACGATTCCGGTCAACGGAACAAGAGTACCCAGAGTGACGAAAAGAACATCCCTGGCTGAGGAAGGCGTAAGCTTCCAGAAAAGGCCGTAGCGTTCGGGAGATTCTCCCCTGAGGGCGGACCAGACGTATGGGAAATAAAGAAAGAATGCGAAAACGATGAACGCAACCATTTGCCTCATATCATATCACAGAATTCGATCGATCTGCCGGAACGCTTTCTTTCAAGAGCAGCGGACTATTCGGTGAAAAGGCCCGAAGTCCCAATTGATATGAAACGCGTGCAATTTTCCAAGCCTTGACACCAACTGCCTTTCTGTTACTATATTGAGATTGTTGAGGATGGGGTGTAGCCAAGCGGCAAGGCAGCGGACTTTGGATCCGCCATCGCTGGTTCGAATCCAGCCACCCCAGCCATGAACAATAGGCAGGGGAGCCTGGAGCGGATCCCCTTTTTTTGTGTTTGCTCAAATTAAAATAAAGGTGTTGATTTCTCTTGTCCGCCTCTCGATGTCTCACCGGAGCGCTGGTCCTTGCCGCAGGCAAGGGGACCAGGATGAAAAGCGAGCTTCCCAAGGTCCTTCTTCCGGCGCTCGACCAGCCGGTGCTTTATTACATTCTTGACACACTCCGGCGGTGCGCCGCTTCTTCGAAGGGAGACCTTCAATCTTCCGCAGCCGTGATCGGGCACAAGGGGGAGATGGTGCAGGAATACCTCTCGTCCGATTGGCCCGAAGTCGTGCCTCTCTGGCAGCACGAACAGCTCGGAACGGGGCATGCAGTCCAGATCGCCAAGGAGTGGTGGTCGGGTTTCGACAACCTCCTCGTTCTTCCCGGCGATGTTCCGCTGCTGACGGAGAACAGCATCTCGAAGCTCATCGGCGAACATGCCGCCTCCGGGGCCGACTGTTCCTTCATCAGCTTCCGCGCGTCGAACCCCTCCGGATACGGAAGGGTGCTCCGGCGTCAGCACGAGATCGCGGTGATCGAGGAGAAGGATGCCTCCGAGGAGCAGAAGCTGCTCACCGAAGTCAACAGCGGCATTTATATTTTCAAGACCTCCTCTCTTCTTCCCCATATCTACAGGCTGGACAACGAAAACGCGCAGGGCGAGTACTACCTCCCGGACATCATCTCGATGATGGTGCGGTCGGGCGGAAAAGTCAACGCGTCCCTTGCCGGGGATGAAAACGAGTTCGGCGGGATCAACACTCCGTTTCAGCTATCCGCTGCAGTTGCGCAGCTCAGGCGTCGCCTCGTCCATCAACACCTCGCCGCCGGAGTCCGCATGCAGGATCCCGATTCCGTCTGGATCGGTCCGCAGGTCGAAGTCGCGGAGGATGTCGTCCTCGAACCGTTCGTGCAGCTCTGGGGAAGGACTTCGGTAGGCAGGGGCAGCAGGGTCGGGAGCTTCTCGATCCTGAGGAACGCCGTCCTTGAAGAGAGCGTCGAGGTCGTCAGCCACGCGTCGCTTTCCGACAGCGTATTCCGCAAAGGAGTGCAGGTCGGGCCGTTCATCGTCGTGCGCGACGGTTCGGTTTTCGAGGAGAACTCGCGGGGCGGCAAGTTCGTCGAGGTGAAGAAAAGTACGGTAGGTCAGGGAAGCAAGGTGCCGCACCTCTCCTACATCGGGGACGCGTCCATCGGCCGGGAGAGCAACATCGGCGCGGGAACCGTCACGTGCAATTACGACGGCAGAAACAAGAATCCTACGTTCATCGGCGACCGGTGCTTCATCGGGAGCGACACCATGCTCATCGCCCCGGTGAAGGTAGGGGACGAAGGATACACGGCTGCCGGATCCGTCGTCACACAGGACGTTCCCGACGGCGCCCTTGCCGTGGGAAGAGCCAGGCAGAGGAATATCGAGGGCTGGGCGAAAAAAGCGGGGAAACAACAGGCCGAGTGAGGCGAAAATACGGGCCTGCCGCCCAATGCAACAGGTATTGCTAAAGGAGGCAAAACGCAATGATGGGATCCATCGGACGCGAATTGAAAATTTTTTCCGGAACAGCCCATCCTGCCTTCGCACGAAGGGTCTGTAGCGAACTTGGAATCGAACTGTCGCGGGCGAAGCATTTCCGCTTCTCGGACGGTGAAATAGGGCTTTCCATAGAGGAGAGCGTCCGGGGAGCGGATGTCTTCGTGGTGCAGCCGACGTGCAACCCCGTGAATGAAAACCTTGTCGAGCTCCTGATCATGATCGACGCGCTCAAGCGGGCGTCCGCATACCGCATCAACGTGGTCATTCCGTATTTCGGCTACGCCCGGCAGGACAGGAAGACAAAGCCGAGGGATCCGATCTCCGCAAAGCTCATGGCCAACCTGCTCACGGAAGCCGGTTCGACCCGCGTCATCTCGGCCGACCTCCATGCGGGACAGATCCAGGGGTTCTTCGATATCCCCGTGGACAATCTTACCGGCATACCGCTTCTTGCCAGCTATTTCCGCGAGATCCTCGCACCGGTCTCGGAAGACGGTTCCCTGACGGTCGTGGCGCCCGACGTCGGAGGCGTGGTCCGGGCAAGAAGATTTGCCGGAACCCTGAAGGCGGACCTTGCGATCGTCGACAAGCGCCGTTCCCATGAAGTGGCCAACCTGTGCGAGGTCATGGACATCATCGGCGATATCCGGGGCAGAACGGCCATTCTCGTGGACGATATCATCGACACGGCCGGGACCATCTGCAACGCGGCCGCTCTCATCCGTGAAAGAGGAGCCGTCAGGATCTACGCGTGCTCGACCCACGGCGTGCTTTCCGGCCCTGCGTTCGACCGCCTGGAGCACTCCAATATCGATCAGGTGGTTTTGACGGACACGATCCCATTGCCTGAGAGCAAGAAATCGGATAAAATCATTCAATTGTCCATCGCGCCACTTTTTGCCGAGGCGATTCTCAGGGTCCACAGCGACCGCTCGGTGAGCAGTCTTTTTGACTGAAGAGGCGCGGATTGTCAATTTTTGCGGTTCCTCTAAAGGAATCGATTTTCAAGGAGGATGTGTGTGTGATGTCTGAGAAAACAAGTATCGTACTGGAAGAGCGAAAGGAAACAGGCAAGGAAGTCTGCAAGAAGATGCGCCCTGCAGGGTATATCCCCTGCGTATTTTACGGGCCCGAGTATATCGAGTCCGTTCCCGCGAAGGTCAAGGCGTCCGAGATCACGAAGCTCGTCAATTCTCCCCAGTGGGAGACCCTGACGCTCGATGCGACCCTGCCGAACGGAAAGAAAGAGATGTGCCTCATGCGGGCCGTCCAGAAGGATTTTCTCAACGGAAACATCCTCCACATCGATTTTCTCCAGCTCGTGAAAGGGCATAAGATCAACGTCAACATCCCGATTCACCTTGTCGGACGTGAAGCCTGCCAGGGCGTCAAGCTCGGCGGTCTTATCGACCAGATCCTCCGCGAAGTGCCGATGGAAGTCATGCCGGGGCGGATCCCCGACTCCATTACGCTGGACGTTGCCTCTCTCGGGCTCGGCGATCAGCTCCACGTACGCGACCTCGACGTGCCGTCCGACGCTGTGATGCTTGTCGAAGAGGACGAAGTCGTCGTCTCGGTCATGATTCCGAGGGGCGTCGTCGAGGCCGAAGCCGAAGAGGGGGAGGAGAAGGAAGTCGAAGTCGTCGCCAAGGGCAAGGCAAAGGGCGAAGAAGAGGAATAAGACCGTTTGAAAATTGTCGCTGGTTTGGGAAACCCCGGGCCGGAGTATGTCTTTTCGCGCCACAATGCAGGCTGGCTCGCGATCGATCATCTTGTGAACCGTTTTTCCTGCGGCGTGCCTCGAATGCAGTTCGCCTCGATGGCCTGGTCCTTCTTTCTGAACGGCGAGAAGATCCTTCTGCTGAAACCGCTGACGTACATGAACCTCAGCGGCAGGGCGGTCGGCGAGGCCGTCGACTACCTGTCGGCGGCCTGGGAAGAGGTACTTGTGGTCTACGACGACGCCGCGCTTCCCTTCGGAAAACTGCGGATGCGTGCGAAAGGCTCCGCCGGAGGACACAAGGGACTCCTCTCGATCCTCGCACGGTCGGGAACCCTGGAAGTCCCCCGCCTCCGGATCGGGGTCGGGGCTGCTCCGGACCCAAGGGGAATGGTGTCGTGGGTGCTCGGCAATTTCGGCAGGGAAGAGCAGAAAGAGCTTCCCTCGCTGTTCGACAGGATCGAGGAAGCCGTCGCATTATGGGTCTCGTCCGGTACCGAAAAGGCGATGAATCGTGTGAACGCATCTCAATGAACTGAACGGAGGTGGCGGATTCTTCCGCCACCTCTTTTCTCCGGAGCCGATTGAATGAAAACCCCCGCCGGAACAAGAAAAAACAAAGTCTGGGAAATCGAGGAAACGCTCTGGAAACAGGGAGCGGCGGTGCACCTTCCCGTGGACGGCGCTGCCAGGTGCTGGATCTGCCGCGCCCCCCGGGAACGGACCGTGGCGGTCTTTCCCGATCCGAAGCAGGCCGGAATATTCCTTGCGGACTGGCAGGCGCTCTTCCCCGAAGAACCCGCCTCGTACCTCCAGGAGATCCCCCTCACACCCCAGGGAGTATCCAGCAAGGCGCTGTCCGTCCAGCGGGGGGAAACGCTCGCTCGCTGGGCTGAAGACGGAGGAATTCTCGTCACGACGGGAGGCGGTCTCCTCGGACCCCTTTCGAGAGGAAGCGGGGAACTGCACCTCGAAAGGGGAGAGGAATACCGGAGAGATTCCCTTCTCGACTGGCTCGTGCATGCCGGGTACGTCCGGTCGGACCTCGTCTGGGCTCCCGGACAGTTTGTCTTTCGCGGCTATATCCTCGATGTGTACGACCCTGCCTACGCATACCCCCTTCGCCTCGAATTCTTCGACGACGCCCTTGAAAGCATCCGCAGCTTTTCGCCGCGGACGCAAAAGAGCGTCGGGCTTCTCGAGGAAATTTCTATCCGTTCTCTCAGTTTCGTGAAAGAGGTGTCCGTACTCGACTTCTTCCCGCCGGATACCTGCTTTCTTCTCTTCGAGCCCGCAAAAACCGAGACCTCCGCCGAGACCTACGAGATCCTCTGGCGGGAAATCGCGTCGCCCTCCGGAATTTCTCCGCTTCCGCCGTGGCAGGCGTTCCATCTCCGCATCGCCTCGTGGCCCACGCTGCGGATCACGGCCGGAGTGCATCGGACCAGCGGAGCATTCTCCCTCGAGGAGACGCCTCTGTTCAAGGGAAATCTCGAACGATTCAGGTGGACGTGCGACTCGTGGAAAAAAGAGGGCTACCGCATCCGCCTCTTCACCGAAAATCCGCGGCTTCTCTCGTTTTACGACGAAGACCTCTCCACGGTCAAGGGATCGCTCTCCAAAGGGTTTCTCGATCCGCTGGAGCGTATCGTCCATATTTCGGACCTCGAGCTCTCCGGAATTTCCGAGAGGGCGTTTTCCTCCGCCCTCTCTTTCGCGCCGCCGCGGGACTGGCACGAACAGCTTTCCGAAGGACGCCTCATCATCCACGAGGACTACGGCCTCTGCGTCTTCCGCGGCTCGGAGGAGGTCACGATCGCAGGGGAATCGATGGACAGCCTCGTTCTCGAGTTCGCAGACAACAAACGCCTCTTTCTGCCCGTCCTTCAACTCCACAAGATCACCCCGCTTTCCGGGCACGCGGACGGCGACGTTCAGCTCGACTCCCTCAAGGGAACGCGCTGGAAAAAAAACGTCGCGAAAACCCGCGAACGGGTGCTGCAGGAGGTCCGCGCACTCCTGGAACTCTACGCGAAGCGCGAACTTGTGGAAGGATTCGCCTTTCCTCCCCGGGACGATCTCTTCGAGGAGTTCGAACGGTCATTCCCCCATGCGGAGACCCGGGACCAGCTCGTGGCCATATCCGAAGTCCTCGCGGACATGGAACGCTCATTCCCGATGGACCGCCTTCTCGTCGGCGACGTCGGCTACGGAAAGACCGAAGTGGCGCTCCGGGCCGCCTTCCGTGCGGTCCAGGGCGGAAAACAGGTCGCGCTGCTCGTTCCGACGACCATCCTGGCCCAGCAGCACAACATCTCCTTCACCGCGCGCCTTACCGGATTTCCGGTGAAAATCGCCTTCCTCTCGCGCTTTATTCCCGCGAAAGAGCAGCGGCAAGTGCTCGAACAAACGGCGTCGGGAGAGGTGGACATCCTCATCGGAACAGCGCGGATGCTTCAAAAGGATGTCGGATTCAAGGACCTCGGACTCCTCATCATCGACGAGGAGCACCGTTTCGGCGTCATGTCGAAGGAGAAGCTCAAGCAGGCCAGGGAGAACATCGATGTCCTCATGCTCTCCGCAACGCCGATCCCCAGGACCCTCGCGCTCTCCCTGAAGGGGCTCCGGAGCATCTCCGTGCTCAACGAGCCTCCGCACAACCGTGTACCCGTCGTCACCACGGCCGGTCCATGGAACACCCATATCGTCAGGAACGCGATCTCGCGGGAACTCGAACGGGGCGGCCAGGTCTACTACGTCACCAACCGCATCGTCCGAATGCCCGGCAGGTGCGAATTTCTCAGGCAGCTCTTTCCGGAGGCCGCCATCGGGATGGCGCACGGCAGGATGAAAGAGCGCGAACTTGAAGAAACAATGATGAACTTTTATAATGGAGCGATACAAATTCTCTTGTGCACGACGATCATCGAAAGCGGGCTCGATGTCGGCGCCGCGAACACGCTCATCGTCGAGGACTGCCAGGAGCTCGGGCTCGCCCAGATGTATCAGCTTCGCGGTCGCGTCGGTCGGCGGGAGGAGACCGCGTATGCCTACTTCCTCTACCCTGAAGGGCGCCCCCTGGCCGGAGAGACGCTCGAACGTCTCGACGCCGTCACATCGCTCAACAACGAAGGCGCCGGATACGATCTCGCTCTCGAAGACCTGCGCATCCGCGGCAGCGGCGATCTGCTGGGGACATCGCAGCACGGAAGCGGCCGAGGAATAGCGGATTCCCACCTCTATTGCTCCCTCCTCGAAGAGGAGATCGCCGCAATACGGGGCCGGACTCCCGCTTCCGCATCGGTCTCAGCGGAAATCCCGTGCCTGGTCCCCTCGTTCTACATTCCGCAGGAGAACATACGGATTGCCCTGTACAGGAGGCTCCTGCGAATAAGCGGGCTGGAAGAGCTTCGGGAGCTCGAAAAAGAGGTCAGGGACCGTTTCGGTCCCCTCCCTGAAAGTCTTGAAAATCTTTTTTCCATTTCTTTTTTACGTTCACGGGGCGGTTTTTATGGTATCTTGTCTATGGAAAGCACGCGGCGCGAAACGACGCTCATCGGCGAAGGCCCCTTCTTCGAGATTCTCCGGACGAAACAGTTCTGGATCGGAAAAGAGAAAAAACTTACCGGCCCCGGCGGATCAGCCGGATTGCGGGATGTGCTCTCCGGACTTCGACAAATAAAGCAGGTGCTGTAGAATAATGGATATTCATCGCGGACACTCTTTCGACGAACTCCTTGCGGTCATGTCCCGGCTCCGGGGAGAGAACGGATGCCCATGGGACAGGGAGCAGACTTTGGAAAGCCTTCGGACGTACATCGTGGAGGAGGCGTACGAGCTCGTCGACGCCATCTCAGGGAACGAAACCGCGGATATCGTGGAGGAGTGCGGAGACCTTCTGCTCCAGGTCGTCTTCGTCTCGAAGATCGCCGAGGACGAAGGGCGTTTTTCCATCGCCGACGTGACGCGCGTTCTGGTCGAGAAACTGGTCAGGCGGCATCCTCATGTCTTTGCGGACGCCGAGGCCCGCACCAGCGGGCAGGTGCTCCGGAAGTGGGAGGAGATCAAAAGCGGCGAGAAGGAGAAAAAAAAGAAGGACACGTCGCTTCTCGCAGGAGTTCCCGAAGGTCTCCCTCCGCTCGCGAAGGCCGCGCGCATCCAGTCCAAGGCCGCCCATGTCGGGTTCGACTGGGAGAAAGGCGACCTCGACCCGCTTTACGACAAAGTGGACGAAGAGATAGAGGAAATACACAGGGCGGTCGAGTCGGGAAACCGGGAAAAAATCGAAGAGGAAGTGGGCGACCTGCTCTTCGCCGCCGTGAACCTTGCACGGCACCTCGACGTGAACCCCGACTCCGCGCTTGGAAAGGCGAACCGGAAGTTCTCGGAGAGGTTCCGGATCGTCGAGGCCATGGTGCACGATACAGGAAGCCCGTGGAGCAGTTTTACCCTGGAAGCACTCGATGGATTTTGGCAAGAGGCCAAAAAGACCCCTCTTGCGAAGAATAAGAGCGTGTTGGATTGATCCGGAAAGACATTCGGGACACACAATATCGAAAAGTATGGAGGAAATGCGAACATGACCAGCCCTAACAAGAAGAAGAACGATACGGCCTCCGCAGCATCTTCCAATGCGAACCGGGAGAAAGCGGAAAAACAGCAGGCACAGCCTGCGGCGGAGCAGCAGAAACCGGCGGAGCCCAAAGCAGCGGAGCCCGTAGTGCTGGAGAAACAGTCGCGGAGAATCGTCGGCATCACCGACACAACCCTTCGCGACGCTCACCAGTCTCTCATGGCGACCCGCATGAGAGTCGAGGACATGGCCGGGATCATCGAGCAGATGGACGACATCGGGTTCCACTCGATGGAAGTCTGGGGCGGCGCGACCTACGACAGCTGCATGCGCTTCCTCGACGAGGACCCGTGGGAGCGTCTCCGGACCATGCGGAGACTCTTCAAAAAGACCAAGCTTCAAATGCTGCTGCGCGGTCAGAACGTGGTGGGGTACCGACACTATGCCGACGACACCGTGCGCGAGTTCGTCAAGAGGGCCGTTGGAAACGGACTCGACATCATCCGCGTCTTCGACGCCCTCAACGACCTGCGGAACATGGAAGTTGCCGCCGACCAGATCAAGAAGGAGGGCGCGCACCTGCAGCTCGCCTTCTCGTTCACGCTCTCTCCGGTACACTCCCTGGAAGCCTTCGGCAAGCTGGCGAAGGACATGCAGTCCATGGGCGCCGATTCCATCTGCATCAAGGATATGGCCGGCATCATCAGCCCCGTCGAGACGGCGGACCTCGTCAAAACGATCAAGCGCGAGACAGGGCTTCCCGTCCAGGTCCACTCCCACTACACCAGCGGAATGGCCTCCATGGCCTATTTCGCCGGGCTCGAAGCGGGCGCCGATGTCGTCGACTGCGCCATCTCGCCGTTCGCAATGGGCACCAGCCAGCCCCCGGTCGAATCGATGGTCGCGGCGCTCAAAGGCGGCGGTTTCGACACGGACATCGAACTCGAGAAACTCGTCCCGATCGCAATGCACTTCAAGAAAGTGCGGGACAAGTACTCCAGTATCTTCATCGACCTGGGCGGCGTCGACATCAACGTCCTCATCTACCAGATCCCGGGCGGAATGTATTCCAACCTCGTCAGCCAGCTCAAGGATCAGAACGCTCTTCACAGGCTTCCCGAGGTGCTCAAGGAAGTTCCGATAGTCCGCAAGGAGATGGGATATCCCCCGCTCGTCACCCCCACAAGCCAGATCGTCGGCACGCAGGCCACGCTCAACGTCCTCGTCGGCGAGCGCTGGAAGATCGTTCCAAACGAAGTGAAGAGCTACTTCCGCGGAGAGTACGGAAAGCCCCCGGCGGAGGTCGATCCCGATATCCAGAAAAAGGTCATCGGAGACACCGTCCCCATCACGTGCAGACCGGCCGAGATGATCAAGCCCGAGTTGGAAGAGGCGAATAAAGCCGTCGCGCCGTGGGTTCTTCAGCCGGAGGACGTGCTCAGCTACGTTCTCTTCCCGGCCGTGGCAAAGGACTTCCTCATGAAGAAGTTCGCCCGCGAAATGAAAGTCGACGTCGGCGTGGCCGAACTCGTCGACGGTGCGGGCTACCCCGTTTAGAAAAGGGAGAGTGCGGCACAAAAGAATGTACATCGATGATGAAAACGAAATAATCGAGACGGGGACGTTTCTTCGCGAACTGGAATTTTCGGACATGGACACCATGTCCCGTTTCGCGGGAACAAGCGACGAAAACCTCTCGGAGATCGAACAGCGCTACCCCGTGAGGCTCCTCGTAAGAGGCAGCCGCCTTGCGGTGCGCGGCCCGGACGAGGAGGCGGTGGATGCTGTCCACCGCCTCCTCGAACAGCTCCACAAAATAGCGGCGAAAGGGCATCCCCTCCACTTGGCCGATGTCCGCTACGCCATGGACATGATCGCGGAAAAGGGGTCGGTGGACCTCGCGCCCCTCTTCTCCGAGGTGATCTGCACGACGGCCAGGGGAAAACCCATCCGCGCGAAGACGGAGGGGCAGCGGGGCTACCTCGAAGCGGTCCGGAAAAACCATATCGTCTTCTCGATAGGTCCCGCCGGGACGGGGAAGACCTTCCTTGCCGTGTGCCATGCGGTCACGCTCCTCAAGGCCGCAGCGATCAGCAGGATCGTCCTCGTGCGCCCTGCCGTGGAGGCCGGCGAAAGCCTCGGCTACCTCCCCGGGGATCTTCGCGAGAAGGTCGAGCCCTACGTGCGCCCCCTCTACGACGCGTTTTACGATCTCCTCTCGCCGGAGCGTTTTCTCCGGTACGTCGACAAGGGGGTCATCGAAATCGCCCCGCTGGCGTACATGAGAGGGAGGACGCTCAACGACAGCTTCATCATCCTCGACGAGGCGCAGAACACCACTCCCGAGCAGATGAAGATGTTCCTCACCCGCCTGGGCTTCGGATCCAAAGCCGTGATCACGGGCGACATCACGCAGATCGACCTTCCCTCGGGAAAGAAATCCGGACTCATCCAGGTCCGGGACATTCTGCAGGATATCGAGGGCATAGAATTTTTCACGCTCACTCATTCAGACGTGGTCCGCCACGAGATTGTCCAGAAAGTAGTGATGGCGTACGAGCGCTATGAACATCAGCGGCAATCCCTCTCGTAAAAGCGTCGCCTACAGAACGGGAAAGAAGAAAAGAAAGTTCTTTTTCTTTTCCGAGACAGCGTCTCCGGACTTTCGTTCGCTGGCGCTGCTCCTTCTGGTGGTCTTCGCGCTGACCGTCATCTTCCTGAAATGGTTCTTCGAAGACCGGGTCGACGGTTTCCTGCCTGGCGAGCCCTCCGCCAGGACCTATTTCGCCCTCTACCCAATGAAATACGTGGACGAGGAAGGGACGTACGTGCTCCGCTCCAGGGTCGGGGACACCATCGCCGGCGTCCTCGTCAGGGACGGGGCCGGAATGGACCGCCTCATCTCGAGGATCGAGATGATGGCGGAGGGCGATGTCGTCCGCCTCTCTCTCTCGCCCCAGCTGACGGATCTGATCAAGAGCCACCCGGAGGAAAAGCGGAAAAGAATCCTGCAGGAGAGCGCCCGCCTGGCCGATATCTATCTCCAGTCCCAGGAAGGAGAGGCGCCCGCCTTCACATGGTCTCCCGAGGTCTTATGGAGAGAGATCGAAAAGCTCGCCCTCCCGATGGAGGAGAACAACATCATCTACCAGGTGCTCGACGAAGTCCTCCAGCCTCTTGCCCGGGTGGACCCCGATCTCACCCGGGCGCTGAGGGAGGATATGGCCGCATCGCTGCAGGCTGTCGAGCGGAGCGTGGGGCCCGGAGACGTGCTCGTCGAAAAAGGCCAGGTCATCACCGACCAGGCCGCACGAATCCTGGAGATGCAGGGGTACTCCAAGGTCCTCTTCCCCTGGAAGCAGATCCTGTTCGCCCTGATCCTGCTGCCCTTCTGGCCTCTCTGGCTCTCGATCCAGGCGGGCGGACGCGATTCGGGCCCGGACACGGAAGAAACCTTTCCCTGGATCTATCTTGCCTTCATCGTCGGGATGAGCTGGGTCTCCGAGTACGCTTCCTCACTCTTCCAGGCGCAGGGGATGGGCGCCCTTTTTCTCGCCGGATGCGCCTACCTCACGCTGCCGTCTCGCCTCGCCCTTCAGCTCGTCCTCGGAGGAGGCATTCTCGCGGGCCTGGTCGCGACGGGTTTTTCGACGCTCCAGGTTCTCCTGGTCTCGTTCATGGGCATAGTGAGCGCATTCGGAGGCTTTTTTCTCCTCAGGGACGTCCACTCCCGCGGTCATTTCTGGAAACAGCTCTTTCTTCTCGGCGTGATCCAGACCATTACAGGGTTTATTATCAGGTGGGCTTTCAGCCTCCCGTTCTCCGGATCGCTCCTGCTCTCGCTCGTGCTCGCGGCAGCGCTGTGGAGCAGCCTCGTCATCGCGGTTCTTCCGCTCCTCGAAGACTCGTTCGACGTCCTGTCGCCCCTCCGGCTGATCGAGCTGAGCCACCCGTCGAACCCGCTGCTCAAAAAACTGCAGATCGAGGCAGCCGGAACCTACCATCACTCCCTGATGCTGGGAACGCTCGCCGAGACCGTTGCCGACAAGCTCGGAATGAACGCGAATCTTCTCAAGGCAGGGGCCTATTTTCACGACATCGGCAAGCTCAGGCGCCCGGTCTTCTTCGTCGAGAACCAGATGGGGGGCGAGAACGTCCACGACGAGCTGAAACCCTCCCTTTCCGCGCTCGTGATACTGTCGCACGTCCGCGAAGGACTCGAGCTCGCCGAGGAATACCACCTCCCCCGGATCATCCGTTCGTTCATCGCGGAGCATCACGGCACAACCTGCCTCTCCTACTTTTACCGGAAGGCGAAGACGATGGGGCTCTCCATTCCGAGGGACCAGTTCTGCTATCCGGGGCCCCGCCCCCGAAGCCGCGAGACGGGACTTCTCATGCTCGTCGACTCCGTGGAGGCGGCCCTCAGGGCCGAGGTTCGCGGAACTCTGTCGACGCCCGATATCAAGGACACCATCGCGAGAGTCGTCGACTCAAAGATAGCGGAGGGGCAGCTCGACAACATCGACTTCACGCTGCGCGACCTCGCCGTCATTCGCGAGACGTTGCTCTCGGCGCTCCAGACGATGTATCATACCCGCAAGGTACAGGAGATAAAGGAAAAAGAAACGCTTCAAAAAAACAATGCAAAACAGGAGGACGATGTCCAGTGAAGCTTCACTTGCGCCTCGACAACGGCGAAGACCCCGACCCGGCAAGGAGTCGGTGCAGCGACCTCATCGGCAACGCCGAAAAAGCCTTCGCCCGCGCTCTCGATAAATTATTCCCGGAAGGCGCCCTGCCTGCGCGCGCGGAAATATCCCTCGCCTTTCCAACCCTTGCCGACATAAAGGAAAAAAACCGTACATTCCGGGGAATCGACGAGCCGACGGATGTCCTCTCCTTCCCGCTATGGGAGGAGGACGGAGAATTCCGCCCCGGAAGCCGGCTTCCTGTTCTGCCGCTGGGTGACATCCTGATCTGCCCCGAGTACGTCCGCAACGCCGTCTCGCCTTCCGGTCCGGACGCCTTTCGCGAAGAGATGGCGCTGATGCTGGCGCACGGTTTTCTGCACCTCCTCGCGTGGGACCACGACACGGAGGAGCGGCAACAGCGGATGGAGGCCCTTCAGGAAGAGATCAGAAGGGAAATTCTCTCGCCTTCCGCGGGCGATGCGGAACCGGGATCGGAAAAGGAGGTCCGGAAGTGAATCCTCTCGCTGTGCAGTCGACGGTGATTCTTCTCGTCCTGCTCTTCCTGTCCGCTTTTTTCAGCGCGTCCGAGACCGCGATCACCTCGTCGGGAAGAGGGAAGATCCTCTCGCTCATCGAGCGCTACCCTTACCAGAGGCGGTTTTTCGAATGGCTTCTCGGTGACATCCAGCGAGCTCTCACGATCGTGCTCATATCGAACAACCTGGTGAACATCGCCGCGAGCGCGGTCGCCACCTCGCTCGCGATCACCCTGATAGGGCAGGGGGGAGTTTTCCTCGCCGTGGGACTCATGACGGTGCTCATCGTGATCTTCGGTGAAATATTCCCCAAGAGCGTCGCGATTCTCCGTTCGGACGCAATGCTCGTTTTCTCCCTCCCGATGCTGCGCCTTCTCGACATCCTGCTCGCGCCGTTCCTGTGGGCCATGCTCGCCGTGGTCAAGTTCCTCGGCGTTCTCTTCAAGGTGGACCTCAAGGCCCGCCACCCCTTCGTGACCCGCGAGGAGTTCGAGCAGATGGTCAACATCGGCGAGGAGTCCGGTGCCCTCGAAGAGGTCGAGCGCAGGATGATCCACGGCATCATTTCCTTCGAGGAGACCAGGGTCTACGAAATCATGGTCCCCCGGACCGACATGGACGCCGTTCCATCCACATGCACCATCGCCGAGGCCATGAAGGTCTTCCAGGAGCACGGGCACTCGCGTGTTCCCGTCTTCGAGGAAAACCTCGACGATATCGTCGGCATCCTCTACGTCAAGGACACCATACCCAGCCTGCTCGCCGGGGAGCTCGAGGCTCCCGTATCAAGCGTCATGCGCGACGCCCTTTTCGTCCCCGAAAGCATGCGCGTGGTTGAACTCTTCAACAACATGAAGGGGCGCCACGTCCACATGGCCATCGTGGTCGACGAATACGGCGGCGTCGCCGGCATCGCCACTCTCGAGGACCTCCTCGAGGAGATCGTCGGGGAGATCCAGGACGAGTACGACAAGGAGAACCCCTCCTTCCTCGCGGAGGAGGACGGCAGCTACCTCGTCCAGGGACACGTCAGCCTCGAGGATCTCAGCGACCTCCTGGAGGCCTCGTTTGAATCCGAAGACGCCGAGAGCCTCGGAGGCCTCGTCCTCTCGATATCCGGCGATTTCCCGTCCACTGGGGAGAAGATCCTCTACCGCTGCCCCGACGGCGAGGGGAACTGGGAGATCGAAGTTCTCGAGGTGGAAGACCACAGAATCAAGCTGCTTCGACTCCTGCCCAAGGAGCGGGGGTATTTCATTCCACCGGAGGTCGTCGAATAATGAGCCTTTTCACGCGTACGTTTTCCTGGCCGGATTCCTGGCCTTCTCCGGAGGCGCTTCTCGAAGCCGCACGGGAGGGACAAAAGAGAGCCTACGTGCCCTATTCCTCCTTTCCCGTCGGCGCCGCGCTGCTCGTCGAGGATTTGGACAGCCTTGTCGTGGGGTGCAACGTGGAAAACGCCTCTTACGGACTCTCCATCTGCGCCGAGCGAAGCGCCGCCGTCGCGATGATCGCCCTCGGAGGAAAGAAGCCCCTTGCCGCCGCGATCGTCGGCAGAAGAGGCGAGCCGTGCATGCCGTGCGGAGCGTGCCGCCAGTTTCTCGCCGAGTTCAACCCCGAAATGGCCCTTGTCCTCGAACAGGGCGAATCGTACGAGGCGGCTTCCCTTGCCGAGCTTTTCCCGGCCCCGTTCCTCCTCGTGAAGAAGAACGGAGACAAATGAACCTCTCCCCTGAAACCCTTTTCCGCGCGGGGAACGTCGTTCTCGCGGGCAGGCCGAACGTCGGAAAATCCTCGCTGGTGAACAGGCTTCTCGAGTACAAGGTTTCCATCGTCTCCGAAAAACCGCAGACCACAAGGAACCTCATCCGGTGCATCTACAACGGGGAGGGGTTTCAGATCGTCTTCACCGACACTCCCGGAATCCACCTCCCGAAGCACACGCTCGGAAAGGCGCTTGTCGAGGCGGCCGTCGAAGCCCTCGAGGACGCCTGCCTCGTATGCTACGTCGTCGAGGCGGAGGACCGGGAGATCGGCCCGGAGGACGAGGAGATCATCGCCGTGCTTCAGAAAATCCGCACGCCGGTGCTGCTCGTCGTCAACAAGTGCGACCAGCTTCTCCAGCGCAAGACAAGAAACCCCGCCGGGGGAGAGGGCGCGCTCGCCGCCGTCGGCAGACTCTACCGTCAGCGGCTTTCGTTCTGCGGCGAGATCTTCGTCTCGGCCAGGACCGGAAAAGGGCTTGACGCCCTTCTGGCGGCCATCCGGCCCCATCTCCCCGAAGGCCCTCCATTCTACGACGAGGACATCCTCGTCGACCGCCCCGAGAAATTCATCGCCTCCGAGATGATACGGGAGAAAGTCCTGCGCCTGACGCACCGCGAAGTACCTCACAGCGTGGCGGTGGAGATCGAGGAGTACAAGAGCCCCGACGAATACCCCGAGCGGGATGTCCTCTTCATCCGCGCCACCCTCTACGTCGAGCGGGAAGGGCAGAAACGCATCGTCATAGGGGACGGAGGCGCGCGGCTGAAAGAGATCGGCAGGCTCGCGAGGATCGATATCGAAGCGCTCACCGGGCACAAGGTATACCTCGAACTCTGGATCAAGGTCCGAAGCGACTGGCGCCGTTCGGAGTCCGACCTCAGGATGCTCGGCATCAGGGAGCGCCGTTCGTGACGGGCGGCGAACCGGATGACGGACAGGCCGCCCCCGGAAGCTTCAAATGTCACGCCCGGGCACTTTACCCGCCCGGATACGCCGCTTCCGCAGCCGCCCGGTTTCTTCGCCGGCGACGGAATTCCGCAGGGGCTGGTCAGGCAGTCGGGCGTCGTCCTCCGGAGGGAGATCTCCGCCGAGGGGAACGTCTCTCTCTACCTCTTCCTCAAGGAGATCGGCCCGGTCTGGATCTCCGCTCCGGGAGCGTCGAGAGGCAGAATTCGTTTCGGAGGCGCGATAGAACCTCTCGTCTGGGCGAATTTCAATCTTTACAAGGGGACGAAAAGGTTCTATCTTAAATCGGTGGATATCAAGGAGGATTTTTGGGCGCTTCGGGCGGACCCCGAAAAAATCCGCACCATGCTCGAATGGGACCGGATGCTCTGCCGGCACCTCGTTCCCGGCCTGCCGTGCGACGAAGTCCTCGCGATCTTCTACTGGTCCGGAATGCTCTTGAAAGAAGGGGTTTCCCCTGCCGTCGCGGAGTGGAGATTCCTCTGGAAATGGCTGAACAGCTGGGGGATAGCGCCTTCCCTCGACTTCTGCAGCGGATGCGGCGCGCCGCTGTCGGACGCCCGCCTTTCCGCCTCGGGTCTTTTGTGCCCGGCATGCTACCGGCGGAATGAAGGAACGCTCCTGCCGGAGAAAGCCCTCGTTCTCATGAGGAAAGCGGTCGGATCGCCCGTGAACAGAATGGGCGAACTCTTTCCGGCGGAGGTGTTTCCCGGCGGCTCTCTCTGGGAAGACGCCAACTGCCGTCTGCGCCTTTTCTTCAATGCAATGCAATGATAAAAATCGCAAACGAAAGCGAAAACAAAGGCTCCCGCCAGCGGTGAGCTTCCTGTCGAGGAGGGGTATATATATGAATTTCCAGGAAATTGTGTTCCGTCTCGAGCGCTTCTGGTCCGAGCACGGATGCGTCGTGCAGCAGCCGTACGACATAGAGGTGGGAGCGGGTACGATGAACCCCGCCACGTGCCTCCGGGTACTCGGCCCGGAACCGTGGCGCGTGGCATACGTCGAGCCGTCCCGCCGTCCGACCGACGGCCGCTACGGAGAGAACCCGAACCGGCTTCAGCACTACTACCAGTACCAGGTCATCATCAAGCCGGCCCCTTCGGACATCATCGAACTCTACCTCCAGAGCCTCGCGGCCCTGGGAATCGAGCCCGAAGCCCACGATATCCGCTTCGTCGAGGACGACTGGGAATCTCCCACCGTCGGCGCGTGGGGTCTCGGATGGGAGGTCTGGCTCGACGGCATGGAGGTGACGCAGTTCACCTACTTCCAGCAGGTGGGCGGAATCGACATGGACCTCGTTCCCGCCGAGATCACCTACGGCATCGAGCGCATCGCCATGTTCGTCCAGAAGGTCGATAACGTCTACGACCTCCAATGGGTCGGCAACGTCAGGTACGGCGACGTCCACCACAAGGGCGAGGTCGAGTACTCGCACTACAACTTCGAATGCGCCGACACGAAGATGCTCTTCCAGCTCTTCGGCATGTACGAAGCCGAAGCCGACAGGATCCTCCGGAAAGGGTTCGTCCTTCCCGCGTACGACTACGTGCTCAAGTGCTCTCACACCTTCAACCTTCTCGATGCCCGGAACGCCATCAGCGTGACCGAAAGGACGGGGTACATCGGAAGGATCCGCATGCTCGCCGGCAGGTGCTGCGCCGCGTATGCGGAACAGCGCCGCGGGATGGGACTTCCCTTTACCGGCAAATTCGACGAAGAGACATTGAAGAGGTGACCCCTATGACATATAAAAACGTGCTGCTCGAAATCGGAACGGAAGAGATCCCGTCGCGCTTTCTCCCGGATGCGCTCGAGCTGCTTGAAAAATCCGCGAAAGAGGAGTTCCGGAACGCGCGCATCCCCTTCAAGAGCGCGTCGGCCTTCGCCACGCCGCGAAGAATCGCCCTCATGCTCCGTGAAGTCGAGGAAGAGCAGGAAGATCTCGTTCACACATTCAAAGGACCGGCATGGAACGCGGCATTCGACATGAACGGCAATCCGACCCGGGCCGCGTACGGGTTCGCCGGGAGCAAGGGGGTCGCCATCGACGATCTTGTTCCCGAGGAAGTCGACGGCGTGAAATATGCGCACGCCCGCGTCTCCGAGCCGGGAAAGCCGACCCTCGAAATACTGCCCGACATTCTTCCCGCGCTCATCCGGAAGCTCGTCTTTCCGAAGAGCATGTTCTGGAGTGCGCCGACCGTCCGTTTCGCCCGCCCGATCCGCTGGATCGTCGCGATGGCCGACACGATCGTCATTCCCTTCACGTACGGAAACATCGCCAGCGGTTCCGTCACACGGGGCCATCGCTTCATGGGAGCGAAACAGATTCCCGTCGACGACGCGGCGAACTTCATGGAGCGTCTCTACGACAACCACGTCATCCTGGACCAGGAGAAACGCCGCCAGAAGATGCTCGCGGGGATCAACGCCCTCGAATACGATCTCGACGGCTCCGTCGAGCTTGACCCCGAGGTGATCAACGAGAACCTCTATCTCGTCGAATACCCCGTTCCCTTCTTCGGAAGCTTCAGCAGAAAATTCCTCGAAATACCCGAAGAAGTCCTCACCACCTCCATGAAGAAGAACCAGAAGTACTTCTCCGTCCGGGGCAAGAACGGAAAACTGCTCCCGTTCTTCGTCGGGGTCAGCAACAACCTCGCGTCGAACATGAACGTCGTCCGCGAGGGGAACGAGCGGGTTCTCCGCGCCCGCCTCGAGGATGCCGCCTTCTTCTGGACGGAGGACCTCAAAACATCTCTCGCCACCAACGTCGAAAGACTGAAGACGATAGTCTACCAGGAGAAGCTGGGAACGCTCCACGACAAGGTCATGGCCACGCGCGACCTTGCGCTCTGGCTGTGCGGCGAGATGGGCATGAAGGAGATCACCCACCTCCTCGACAGGGCGGCTTTCCTCGCAAAGGCCGACCTGGTGACCAACATGGTCTACGAGTTTCCCGACCTGCAGGGCGTCATGGGAAGGGAGTACGCCCTCCGCAACGGCGAACCGGAACGGGTGGCGAAGGCCCTCTATGAACAGTACCTCCCCAAGGCCGCGGGAAGCGAGATCCCCGGAGACGTCATCGGCGCCCTTCTCGGGCTTGCCGAGAGGGTCCACATCATCACCAGCTGTTTCAAAGTGGGGTTCGAGCCCACAGGCTCGCAGGATCCCTACGCCCTTCGCCGCGCGGCCCGGTGCATCAACGAAATTCTGTGGGGCAGGGAGATGGACGTCGACCTCGCACGCCTGGTCGGACACTCGTGCGAGCAGCTCGAGATCCCGCAGCACGTCCGCGAAAAAATCTCGGTCTTTCTGCAGCAGCGCCTCCACTCGCAAATCCGGGAGAAGGGGTACGGCCACGAGCTTGCGACGCTCGCGATCTCCGTCACCGGGCACAGGCCGCTCCAGGTGATCCGTTTCCTCGACGTCTTCTCGAAGCTCCAGGGCGAGCAGTGGTTCCTCGATCTCGTCACCTCCGCGGTGAGGGTGCGGAATATCCTGGCGAAGAGCGGCGGGCGGCACGAACCGGTGGACGAATCGATTCTCTCCAAGGACGCCGAGAAAAATCTGTACGCCGCGATCGTCCGCATCAACCCGCTCGTCGAGGAAGCCCTTTCGGCCCGGGACTGGAAGGCCCTCGCGGCCAGGCTCTCCGAGCTTTCGCCCTTCATCACGGCCTTTTTCGACGACGTCCTTGTAATGGACCCCGACGAAAGGGTAAAATGCAATAGAATCTCCCTTCTCGACCTCTGCAACACACTCTTCCTGGAGGTCGGCGACGTCGGTATTCTGAAGGGCGCGTGAAGGCGCGCGGCGGCGCCGGTCCGCTCCGGGACGGGGAGCGCGGATTTCCGGCGTCCCGCTTCGCGGAGCGGACAGAGTCGTAAAGGAGCGTGAAGCAATGGAATCACTGAACTTATTCATCGTCTCCGATTCCACCGGAGAAACGGCGGAGCATATGGCTCTGGCCGCGATAAGCCAGTTCGACACGACATTTTCAAATATCTACCGCTACCGCTACGTCGAGGGCGAGGCCAAGATCGAGGAGATCCTCGCCCGGGCGGCGCTCGCCCCCTCCATGGTGGTCTGCACGCTCGTGGACAAGAAGAGCCGTGCCTTCCTTGCCGAGCGGTGCGCCCGGCGGGACATTCCCTTCGTCGACCTTCTCGGCCCGGTGATCGATGTCCTCGAAGTGCGCCTGGGCCGTGCTCCTCTGCAGGCTCCCGGGCTTCTCCGCAAGCTCGACGAGGACTACTTCCAGAGGATCAAGGCCGTCGAATTCGCCATTCAGTGCGACGACGGACGGAGCACGGAATCCCTTCCGGAGGCGGACCTCGTCATCCTCGGCGTCTCGCGGACGGGCAAGACCCCCCTCTCCATGTACATCGCCAACAAGGGGTTCCGCGCGGCCAACATCCCGCTCATCCCGGAGGTCGACCCCCCCGACATTCTCAAGAGCATCCCGTCGTCGAAGATCGTCGGGCTCATCATATCGGGGGAGAGGCTCTCGCAGATTCGGCATGAACGCCTCCGCCTGCTCGGACTGGAGCCGAAGGCCTCGGCCTACGCCAACCGGGAGCGAATCGAGCGGGAGCTGCTGGCGGCAAGGTCCTATCTGGAGTCCCTCGGAGCCAGGATTTACGATGTCACCGACCGCGCAGTCGAGGAGACGGCGCAGGAGATCCTCGATTTCCTGCGCTCGAAATAGACTCACCGCGAGGGTGCGCCGGCGGCATGGAGAGGAGCGCAATTCCGGGGGTATGCGAACTCTTTTTTCTTTCCGACTGGCTCGGCGAGGAACTGGACTTTGCGGCGTCGTGGATCACGCGGCGTTTTGAAAAAATCGATATCGAGACATCCCGCTTCGGCTCGCTCCGCACCGTCGACGCAATCTCCGAAGTGCTTCAAAAAGCAGCCTCCATGGATGCCTTTGTTCTGCACGGATTTCTGTCCGCCGAACTCCGGCGCTTCACGACAGAGCGATGCGCCGATATGGAACTGGATGCGTACGACCCCTTCCTTCCTCTGTTTTCAGGGCTTTCCGACGTCGCCGGCGAGACGATGAAAGAGGATCCGGGGCGCCTTCATCCGATGGACAACGACTACTTCAAGCGGGTCAAGGCGATCGAATACACCATCGCGGCCGACGACGGCGGCAACTCGTCGATACTGAAAGAAGCGGACGTCGTGATCGTCGGGATATCCAGGACGGGCAAATCCCCGTTGTGCATGTACCTTGCCCACAAGGGGATAAAAGCGGCCAACATACCGCTCGTGCCCGAGATCGAGCCGCCGGTTCAGCTCTTTCAGATCGAACCGTCGAGAATCATCGGGCTCACGCGCTCCACGCTCTCCCTCGAACATATCCGGGCGGCCCGGATGCACATGATGGGCCTCGGGCCGGATGAGAGCAAATACGTAAAATATGAAAGAATCCTGCGGGAAATCGACTACGCATCGGGTATAATGGAAAGTCTTGGAGCAGTTGTATTCGACGTCACATCCAGAGCGATCGAGGAGACAGCGCACGAGATACTGAAGCTGCTTCGGCACGGAACACAATAAAGGAGCGTCTTATCCAAATCTACGGAGGTGCAGTATAGAGATGACGAAAGAGAAGTATATTTACAGTTTCCAGGAAGGCAATGCGCAGATGAAAGATCTTCTCGGAGGAAAGGGCGCCAACCTCGCCCAGATGGTGAACTACGGTCTTCCCGTTCCCCCGGGATTCATTCTGACCACCCATTCATGCCTTGAATACGGAAAGAACCCGGCGTTCCTCGACGAAATCTGGGACGATGTCGTCGCCGCGATGAAAGCCCTCGAAACAGAAGCCGGCAAGACCTTCGGCTCGGGTGAAAATCCGCTCCTCGTCTCGGTCCGCTCAGGCGCGCCCGTCTCCATGCCCGGAATGATGGACACCGTCCTCAACCTCGGCCTGAACGACGAGTCCGTCGAATCGCTCGCGAAAGCCGCGGACGACCGGCGCTTCGCCTTCGACAGCTTCCGCCGCTTCATCCAGATGTACGGCAACGTTGTCCACGGAGTCGACGGCGAGTCGTTCGAGGAAGTCCTGACGCACACCAAGAAGAGCCTCGGCGTCACCTTCGACAACGAAATCCCCGTCAAGGATCTTGAGGGAGTCGTCGCGGAGTTCAAGAAGATCTTCAAGGAAAAAGCCGGATTCGACTTCCCCTCCGACCCCTGGGCGCAGCTCAGGAACGCCATTCTCGCCGTCTTCAAGAGCTGGGGCAACCCACGCGCCGTCACCTACCGCAAGCTCCACCACATCCCGGACACCCTCGGCACTGCCGTCAACATCGTCTCGATGGTCTACGGAAACCTCGGCGACGACTGCGGCACGGGCGTCTGCTTCACCCGAAACCCCTCCGACGGCACCAAGGAGCTCTACGGCGAGTTCCTGATCAACGCCCAGGGCGAGGACGTCGTCGCCGGAATCCGCACGCCGCTCCCCATCGCGGAACTCAAGACCGCCATGCCCGAGATATACGACCAGCTCTTCAAGATCACGACCGACCTCGAGACCTCCTACAAGGACATGCAGGACATCGAGTTCACCATCGAGCGCGGCAAGCTGTACATGCTTCAGACCCGCAACGGCAAGCGCTCGGCCGGCGCGGCGGTCAAGATCGCCATCGACATGTTCGACGAGGGACTCATCGACAAAAAGACCGCCGTTTCGCGCGTCACCCCCGAACAGGTCGAGATGCTCCTGCACCGTCAGGTCGACCCCAAGGCCGAAGTCACCGTCCTTGCCAAGGGCCTTCCCGCCTCTCCCGGCGCCGGAGTCGGCATCGTCGTCTTCGATCCGGACGATGCGGTCGAACAGGTCAAGGCGGGGCACAAGGTCGTCCTTGCCCGTCCGGAGACCTGCCCGGACGACATCCACGGACTTTTCGCCGCGGAAGCGATCGTCACCAGCCGCGGCGGCATGACCAGCCACGCCGCGGTCGTCGCGCGCGGACTCGGCAAGCCGTGCGTCAGCGGATGCGAGGATCTCGTCATCGATCTGAAGAAAGAGACCATCACCTCGGGAGACACCGTCATCCGCAAGGGTGAATTCGTCACCGTCGACGGCAGCGTCGGCCGCGTTCTCGTCGGCAAGGCGCCCCTTATCGAAGCATCCTTCACGAAGGACTTTGAAAGAGTCCTCGAATGGGCCGACGAACTTGCGCGCCTTCAGGTTTGGGCCAACGGCGACACGCCCGAGGACGCAAACCGCGCCCGCGCTTTCGGAGCCAAGGGAATCGGCCTCTGCCGCACCGAGCACATGTTCATGGCAGCCGACCGCCTTCCCGTCATGCAGCGCCTCATCGTCGCCGACAGCTACGAGGAGCGGGTGGCCGCTCTCGACGAACTCAAAGTCATGCAGAAAGAGGACTTCTACGGTATCCTCAAGGAGATGCGGGGGCTTCCCGTCATCATCCGGCTGCTCGACCCGCCCCTTCACGAGTTCATGCCGAAGGAGCACGACCTCCAGGACGAGCTTCGCGAACTCGCCGCGGCCGGCAAGGAGCACTCTCCCGAGGCCGACAGGATCCACAAGGTGCTGGCCAAGGTCGAAACGCTCAAGGAGTCCAACCCGATGCTCGGCTTCCGCGGATGCCGTCTCGGCATCGTCTACCCCGAAATCACCGCGATGCAGGCGAGCGCGATCTTCGAGGCCGTTCTCGATCTCGTCAAGGAGGGCGTCGACGTCCATCCCGAGATCATGATCCCGCTCGTCGGCGTCAGGACCGAAATGGAGTTCTTCCGCAGACAGATCGACGAGATCGCCAAGGAATACATGGAGAAGACCGGCGTCACGTTCTCCTACCTCGTCGGCACCATGATCGAGATTCCGCACGCGGCGTTCGTCGCCGACCAGATCGCGGAGACCGCCGAATTCTTCAGCTTCGGCACGAACGACCTGACGCAGACCACGTTCGGCTTCTCCCGCGACGACGCCGAGGGCAAGTTCCTCGGTCACTACGAGGACAAGGGGATCCTTCCCGTCAACCCGTTCCACGTCCTCGACAGGGAAGGCGTCGGCGAACTCATGAAGATCGCCGTATCCAAGGGAAGAGCGCAGAACCCGGACCTCTCCATCGGCATCTGCGGCGAGCACGGAGGCAATCCGAGCAGCATCGCGTTCTGCCATGCCATCGGGCTCAACTACGTGAGCTGCTCTCCCTTCCGGGTCCCCGTGGCCCGAATCTCCGCCGCCCACTCGGCCATCGGAAAGCTGTTGTAACGCGCGAAACGAACGCACCGCGCCGGGGCGACCCGGCGCGGGATTACTTCGGAAAGGATCTGAGACCATGACAAAGAACGAGAAGCGCACCGCGGAAAAAGAATCCTCCGAAAAGAAGCTCCTCTGCCGAGGTCTTGCTGCCTCTCCGGGATCCGCCGTCGGACGGGTGGTCTTCGTTCCCGGATCCGCCGAAATCTCGAAGGTCGCCGACGGCGACATCCTCGTCGCCAGGATGACGACCCCCGACATGATCCCCGCACTCCGCAAAGTGGGGGCCGTCGTCACCGATGAAGGCGGGCGGACCTGTCACGCGGCCATTCTCTCCCGTGAACTGGGAATACCCTGCATCGTCGGCGCCCGCAACGCAACGGAAATCCTCACGGAAGGGCAGAGAGTCCTGGTCGACGCGACGCGCGGCGTCGTCTTTCAGGCGGGCGAAGAAACCCCGCAGGAAGCCGCCGCACATCCGTTCCGGACCAGCCCGCCCCAGCTTCTTTCCGCAGACGCTCCGGTCCCGCCTCCGCTCCGGAGACAGGCCGAGGCCGCGCCTGCTGTAACCGCGACCAAGATTCTCCTCAACATCGAAGGCCCGGCCGCGATCGACGCCGCGGCCTCGCTTCCGTCCGACGGAATCGGCCTCCTGAGAACGGAGTTCATCTTCTCCGGAATCGGGATGCACCCCATGCACCTCGTCCGCACCAGGCAGGGCGGCCTTTTCGTGGACAAGCTCGCCGAAGGCATCGGCGCGGTGGCGGGCGCCTTCTTTCCGCGCCCGGTCCTCGCACGCTTCAGCGACTTCCGCACCGACGACTTCCGCAGGCTCCAGGGAGGGCAGGATCTCGAACCGAAAGAGTCCAACCCCATGATCGGGTGGAGGGGAGCGTCCCGCTACATCTCCCCCGACTACGAAGAGGGCTTCCGGCTCGAATGCAGGGCGGTCAAAAAAGTCCGGGACGACCTCGGCAACACGAACCTTTCCGTCATCGTCCCCTTCGTGAGGACGCTCAAGGAGATGGAGCAGGTCAAGGCCATCCTCGCCTCCGAGGGGCTCGTTTCGAGTGCATCGTTCAAAATATGGCTCATGGCCGAAGTTCCGTCGGTCGTCTTCCAGGCAGCCGCCTTCGCCTCGATGGCCGACGGTTTCACCATCGGCACCAACGACCTCACCCAGCTCATCCTCGGTGTGGACAGAAACTCCGCCACCCTCGCCGGAATGGACTACTTCGACGAACGCCATCCTGCGGTCCTCGAGGCGATATCCCTCCTGATAAAGGCGGCGCGCGGCGCGGGAATACCGTGCTCCGTCTGCGGCGAAGGCCCCTCCGTCTTCTCCGACTTCGCGGAGCATCTCGTCCGGGAAGGCCTCGACAGCATCAGCGTCAACGCCGACGCGCTGGACTACACCCGCAAAGTCGTCGCCTCGGTGGAGCAGAAGATCATCCTCGAAAGCGTCAGGAGACGATAGTCAGGAGAAGATGGAAGGCACAGTTCTTCGAAGCTCAAGACAACCAAGCTCATGACAACTAAACGCCGGGCCCTCCCGAAAGAGAGCCCGGCGTTCCGCTTGCCGGCCTGCGGCCGGATATCAGTTGCTCAGTCCGTACTGCTTCAGCAGCTGCTGGTACTTGTCCTCCACGGTCATGGCGGGATTGGGATCCTTGTAGACCCTGGTCGAGTCCGGAACGACGACCTCCTGCCTCGGCTTCACCGGCGGCAGGCTGACCGCGACGGGCGCCGGTGTCACGGGCTGAAGCGTGTCCGCCGACGCGTACATCCCGGCGATGTCCAGCTCCGAGTCATTGTGAACCAGTATCAGGCGGGGTGCGTTCGGGTCGATGCTGCTGGCGTACATGTCGCCGCCGTGAATAGGGCAGGAAGTTTCCGGAGCGGAGCCCTTCGGCATGTAAATGGTCGCGGAGGAACACCCCTTGAGCGCCCGGAATCCCGTTGTCCGGCAGATCGAAACGGGTTCGACGTTCGCGCCCGGCGGAACGGTGAAATTCTTCGGAAGATCGGTACCCTTCACCGCCTCCGCGACGAACGCGTTCCAGACGGGAGCCGCTATATCGCCTCCCGTCACGCCTCTCTTCCCGAGCGGTGTATGATCGTCGTGTCCCGCGTAGACCACCGCCACGAGGCCTGGAACGCCGCCGAGGAACCATGCGTCGGTATAGTCGTTCGTCGTCCCCGTCTTGCCGAACGTCTCGCGGTCGGGAATCAGGGCCTTCCTCCCCGTACCGGCACGGACGGCGTCGATAAGGACCGAGCGCACGATGACCGCGACATCGGGCGACATCGCGTCGCCGGTCCACGGTGCGCGGGATTCCAGCATATCGCCGTTGGAGGAACGGATCTCCCGGATCATCAGGGGCTTTACGGACCTCCCGTTGTTCGCGAAGACCGAAAAAGCCGCCGCCATCTCGAGCGGCGTCACGCTCGCGCTTCCGAGGGCGAGCGACAGGTCGGCGGGAAGATGCGGCGAGGTGATCCCCATCTTCCTTGCCATCGCGACGACCGAGTCCGCCCCGACGTAGTCGATCAGGCGGACCGCGACGGTGTTCAGCGAGCGGATCAGCGCAAATTCGAGCGTCACCTCGCCGTTGTACTTCCCGTCGTAGTTTCCCGGAGCCCATACCGTCCGGCGCGGGCCCTTGTTCTCGTACTCGATCTTCATGTCGAGGAAGTGATCGGTGGGCAGCAGACCGGAGTCGAACGCCGTCGCGTACAGGACGGGTTTGAAGCCCGATCCCGGCTGCCGGAATGCCTGCGTCGCGCGGTTGAACTTGCTCTTCGCGAAGTCGTGCCCGCCCACCATCGCCAGCACCTCTCCCGTCTCGGGGTTCATCGCCACGATCGCTCCCTGGCTTTTCAGTCCCTTCATCGCGTTCTCGGCCGCTTCCTGCATCCTCACGTCCAGCGTTGTATGAATTTCCATTCCCCCGGCATATACCAGGTCGGGCCCGTACTTCGGCAGCAGTTCGTTGAACAGCAGGTGCGCCGTGAAATAAGGCGCCCGGTTGTACTCCTGAACCCTGTTCGGCGTATGCCGGAAGACCAGCTCCTGGTTGTAGGCGGTCTGCCGTTCCTCGTCCGAGATCCAGCCGAGCGTCACCAGCCTGTCGAGAACGTACCACTGGCGGCTCTTCGAGTTCTCGAAGTTCGAGAGCGGGCTGAACCGGCCGGGAGCGGCGATGAGGCCGGCGATGATCGCCGCCTCGGGAAGCGTCAGGTCGGAAGCGGACTTGCCGAAGTAGGTCCGTGCGGCGGTGTCCACGCCCCAGGCGCCGTGACCGAAATAGATCGTATTCAGATACATCTCCATGATCCGGTCCTTGGTGAAGATCTGCTCCATCCGGATCGCCAGCACGATCTCCTTGATCTTCCGGTCGACCGTCCGCTCCTGCGTCAGAAAAAGGTTCCGGGCGAGCTGCTGCGTGATCGTGCTGCCCCCCTGGCGCACCCCTCCGCTCGACACGTTCTCGATGAAGGCGCGCGCGATCGAGAGCAGACGGATCCCCCCGTGCTGATAGAACGATGAGTCCTCCGCGGCAAGCGTCGCCCTGATCACCCACGGAGAGATGTTGCGCAGCTCGACCGGCTGCCTGTTCTCGGTGAAAAGGCGGGCGACCGTCTCGCCGTTCCGGTCGTAGATCACGCTGGCGACGCTCGACCTGTACGCCATGATCTCCGTCGCCGTCGGCAGAGTCTGCGTGATCTCGCGAAGATAGAAGGCGGCGAAGACCGATATCGCGGCGCCCACTACGATCAGAAGAAAAAACAGAATCTGGAAGAGGAACTTGATGATCGAGAACTTTTTTTTCTTCTTCTTGTCTGAAGCTGCGCCCGGTTTTTTTCGCAGCGGTTTTTCAGGCGTCTGTTCCATAGGAAACCTCCCGATGTCGAAGCCCGGAACCCGGGACCGCGAGGAAATTATTCCCGTCGCTTCCGCAGGGGCCGGGCGGCATTGCGGTACACTCTGCAAGTCTGTAACCCGATTATACCATCCTCCCGGAAAAAACTCCCGAAAAAAATCAAATTGGGGTATTGCCAAACTCATCGGGGCGTGGTATATTCTTCGCCGTTGCCGCTCGAGGAGATCAAAACACGGCCCCCCGGACGGCAGACTTCAAAAGCTTTGGTACCTTGAAAAAAGAATACAGTGCATAAAAATGTCAAGCGTACATCCGAGTAATATTTTATCGAGAGTTTGATCCTGGCTCAGGACGAACGCTGGCGGCGTGCTTAACACA
>CAYRPJ010000024.1:0-57418 GCA_964426245.1 uncultured Synergistaceae bacterium | reverse complement strand
TACTCGGCTCTCAAATCCCATTCACACACCTCCACTTTGTATGCCCGCACAGAACGCAGGCAGAATGCACTATGGAAATGAGATTATCATGCATAAAACAGAATGTCAAATATCAGATCGGCCTTTTCTTGTAAAAAAACTTAAAAAAGAGTCCGCGGACTTCTCGGCTCGCCCTATATCTTAAAGATCCAGGTACTGCAGCAGTTTTTTGCCTATTACCTTCTCGGCCGGCTCAAAGAGATCCGGGCAGCGCATTCCGCTTCCTAGAAGGAGTCGTCTCCTTGAGGCTAAAAGCAGAAGGACTTCCATCCCCTGCTCGATCTCGGAACTCGAGACCGTCTGACCGTTTTTCGCGTCGACCATGGCGATCAGGTCCGGAAATGTTGCCAGGCGCTCTTCTCCCCGTTCGACCGTCATGTACTCACGCCAGAAAGTGACCGCGTAATCTCCGATGAAAGCGGTACCGGAGTCCATACCGCCTGCAGTGAAGCGATCCACCGCGTCCACTCTCCCCCGGTGAAGCACTTCGCCTGAGAGCATCGACGCCACGGCGGCCGCCACGGTTTCCCCGCCGCCTTGCCGCTGCGCCTCCCGTACCGCTTTTCCAATGCGGATCGACAACCTGACTGCCCCCGGAGCGGCGTTCTCCCGCAGATACTCCGCTTTGACCGGGTTGCGCGCCACCGCGAGAAGACCGCCGACGACACAGGCATCCTGGCGGATCATCGAGGAGACCGTCTTCACATTGCCTCTCAGAATGCCTTCTATATAGGTGTTCCGTGCAGGATTCCCTCCCGCGAAGGACTGAACAGCACGATAGTTTTCAACTAAATGAAGTCCCATGGATCCCATCTCCGGAGTCGGATGGGCCCGTCCATTGCAGGGAGCGTCGACGAGAGGAATGCCAAGAATTGCTGCCTCCAACCAGCCGTTCACGATTCCGCTCTCTCCGCACTCGTTCGGAATAAGGCCGGCAGGCCGTTCAAGGCCGCTCTCCAAAAGCAGCTCGATGCTGCGAACGTGCGCCCTTGGGCTGGCAAAAGGCGCTTTCATTTGATGAGGGCACGTTACCGTGGCGCATGTGACGACAATCCCGTCGGGGTCGACATCTTCCAAGTCCACGAGGACGGGTCCGCCGATCTTCAGCGCAAGCTCTCCGAGCTCCTTCGCTTCGTCCGCCGAACCGGCCTCTCCTCCTCCAAGCACCGAGGCTCCGAGAAGCGCGTCCTCGAGAAGCTCCATGGTCAATTCCAGTTTCGCCATTTTCCCCTCCCCTTTCAGCTCATTCCAGAAGACGCGTTAGGGTGATCCGGACCCGCCCCGTCTCCTCGTCATGTTCAACCGACACGGTATCCGTCATGATACCCACGAGATAGATCTCCTGCCCCGTGCTGATGTCGCCGGAGAGCGACCAGGAGTACTCCTCCATCTCCCGGGCTCGGGGCATCCGGAGCAACCGTGTCATCTCCCGGATTTTACTCGAAGGATTACCCGAGTAGTCCGACTCGATGCAGATTTCGAACCCCGTCTCGTTCCTTATGACATGGGAAGAAAAATCGTGTGCCCCCATCGAAAAGAAGAAGTTCATCAGCTCGCCGACAATCCGCGAGACAACCAATCGTTCGTATTTCATTCCTTTTCTCTCCCTCTGAAGGCTTCGATGAAGGGAACGAGTGCCGCTGCCACGAGCCCCCCGGCAAAGCCGTTGTTGTACAGGTTGAAACCGGCGTGAAGCACGCCGACGTAAAGAACAACCGAAGAATGAACGTATCCTGCGAGTATGCCGGCTTTCCATCCGAACTCGCCGGCAATGGGTGCAAGCGTCGTGCCGAAAAGTGCCGCAAGCTGGATCGGCGGATCTGCAAGACTCCAGCTTTTCGTGAGACTTCCGAGCATCACGCCGATCAAGATGGGAAGAATATTCCGGGGAGTCTTACCCATGGCGCTGAAACCGACGATTGTGAAGATACCTCCTATGGTGGGGCCGTTGAAATCACCGCCTATCAGCAGAAGGTATGTCATGGCGACAAAGCCGTTCGCCCCCATATTGACGAGAACCGGAGGAAAATCGAAGATATCGACGAAATCGGTCAGAAGACGTCCCGGATGCGCCCATATCGACGAAACTCCCCGGAAAGATTTTTCGTTCAGCCAAAATCCGCAGAGAATCATCGTCAGGAACATTCCCGCAAGCAGAGGAACGACAAACCCGTTATTGCCGTTCGTCCAGAGAACGCGAACCTCCGCCACAAAACCGTGCGAACGGAAGAGAGAGACATAGAGCGTCCCGACCATTCCCGCTGTGAATCCGACGTTGTAAAGGTTATACCCCTTATGGACCGAGAGAAACGCTGCGGCGAGCGACGGAAGGACGAAACCTGCGGACAGTCCTGCAACCGCGCCGGCGACGATCCGAAAAGGTGCAGGAAGATGGAGTCCGAACATCAGCTGGCTGACCAGCGGAGAGAGCGCCGTTCCGAAAAACGCGATGTAGATGAACTTGAGAAAGGGTTCCCTCTGCACCCGCGCATAGAGCCAGACCCCGGCCAGAATGAACCAGACGTTGAGAAGGTTTTTCCCGAATAAGGAAAAACCGGCGACGGTGAAGATGGAGGCAATGGAGATTCCGCGTACGGGGATCTTGTGGTGCACGAGAATGGCAGTAAAGAGCAGTGTAAGAACACCGCTGTTCAGGAAAGAGGCGCCCATACCGCCCACTTGGAAGTAGTCGGAGATGAGATAGTCGGGTTCGACCAGGATATTCCCAAGTCCCTGAAAGATCCGGAACGACGGATCGGAGACTATTCCAGCCGTACAGAGAAGAGCACCGAAGAGAAAGAGAAAGAGACGTTTTCCGCCATCCCCTACGAGATAGCGGTCTAAACCGAGCTTTCCGGACTGCTCCATTGTAATCTCTCCTCCTCAGATTCGCCGAATGAAACCGTACGCAACGTAACGCGAGACGAGGACGCCGCATCCCGGTATCATGAGCGTACCCACCGCACTATTCCCCTCAGACTGTTCCTGATGAAGAACTCTTCCTTTATGCGCTGCTCCTCCCTCAACGAGGAAAGAAGCGCGAGATGGGGGTCTTCCCGGCACACTTGGAAGAAAAGAAGTTCTACCGCCTCGTCCTCTTCTTCCAGTCCGCAGAGGCGTGCACGTTCAGTCCACTCGCGGAACTGCACGGCGGCCATTCTGAGGGTTCCCGCCGCATCCTCCGTCCATCCGTAATGGCTGAAACAGAGATACTTCGCGTCACGTTCCGAGGAGAGGATCTCTATGGAACGCTCCATGGACGCTCCGTCAAGCCTGGGGGGTGTCGCCGGAAAAAGATAGGGAGCGGAAATAATTCCGTTCTGATCCTTTGTCCAGAGCGGGCGGACGGCCTCGCCGAGCCCGACGCCCGCAGCCTCTCCCGGAAAGAGCACCTTTCCCGAACGCGCTGGAAACACGTAAGACGAGTGGTGCGATGCGTGCCCCGGAGTATCAAGAATGGTAATTCCCTCCAGAAGAGGAGAAGCGGAATCGATCAGATTTTCCTGCGGAACAGGAAGAATCGGTCCGAAAGCGTCCGCCATCTCCGCCCCCAGCGTTGTACGGGTTCCTTCGGCAAGCTTTCCGGGACGGATGAGATGCGGTCTTCCCCTCTCGGGAGCAAGGATTCGGGCCTCCGGGAAGTACGAAAGCAATCGCCCGGCTCCTCCGGCATGATCGGCATGAATATGAGTGAGCAGGACAAGGTCGAGTTTTTCAACACCGGCGGTTCGAATTGAACGCTCCAGAACAGGGACTGTACGCCACGGTCCCGTATCGACGAGAATGTTCCTTCCTGTGCTGAAATCACGCAGGAGCCACGAGGACAGGTGATGGTCGAACCCCGGATGCGGCAGAGGAAGATCCAGCAAAAACAACGAGGAATCCGAGTCCGTGTAGACCTCGTGAATTCCTTCGGGCCAAGGGTTTATTAAATTGCGCACTAAATTCTCTCCTTACTCTCGATGAGGAATAATTTCTCGTCTTTATTATACCCAATCGGGAGACGATTCACACTGCCCCGGGAGAAGAAATTTCCTGAAGCCTGCCGGCAGTCCGCATAATGCGGAACTCCCTTCTCAGAAACCAGGATCCCGTCAGCGCTCCTCCCAGATCGGAGAGCGGAAGAGCCAGCCAGATGCCGTCGGTTCCGATTAGAGGAGGCAGAAAGTAGAGCGGGATGAGAATAAAGAAAAAGTGACGCGAAAGTGTGAGGAAGAGCCCGATTTTCGCCTTTCCGATCGCCTGGAAGGTATGCGAGGCGATGAGCCCTACCGAGGCCAGGATCACCCCGCTGTATCCGAGCCGCATGCCGCGCGCGGCAAGAGCCAGCAGTTCCGGGTCGTCCGAGTTGAAAATCCTGATGAGCGGTTCGGGAAAGAGCATGACCAGCGTAAAGCTCGCCGTAAAAAAAAGGGCGCCTATTTTCAGCGCTGCTTTCACCGAATGGATGACCCGCTCGTAGTCCTTCGCGCCGTAGTTGTATCCGATGATGGGCTGGACTCCTCCTGCGAGTCCGAGTACCGGGAGGAAAAAGAGACTGTCCAGGCTGAAAAAGATCCCCATCGCCGAAATGGCAAGATCGCCTCCGTAGACTCGCAGAAGCCGGTTGAAGAGAATCAGCACGTATGTGAAGCTCAGTTCGGTGAGCGCGGGAGCCATCCCGACGGAGAGGATGCGGCGGATAATCACTCCGTCGGGAAAGAGATTCTTTGTCCGAAAACGCAGCGTTCCCATCTTCCTGGCGTAATACAGAGCAGCCCACAGGGCCGAGAGGATTTGCGAAAGCAGCGTAGCGATGGCCGCTCCTCTGACCCCCATATCGAGGACGAGAATGAAAAGAGCGTCCAGAACGATGTTCGCACCGGCGCCGAAGACCAGGGTGAACATGGCGTATCGGGGATTGCCCTCCGCCCTGATGAAGAAGTTCAGCCCGAAGGCGAGCGTCGAGAAAAAGACGCCCCAAACCGCGACGTTCATGTACTCGAGCGAGAGCGGCATCATCGTCGCACTGGCTCCGGACAGGTCGAGTATAGGTTCGATGAATGACGCCCCGAAAAGTGTGATGATGCTCCCGCCTCCGAGCAAGAGAACGAACGCATTCCCCATCGCTTTTCCGGCTCTCGCTCTTCGCCGCTCTCCGAGCGAGATGGAGATGAGTGCCCCGGAGCCGACGCCGATCAGCAGACCAAAGGAGATAACAAGCATCATGAAGGGAAAAGCGACGCTGATGGCTCCGATGCCGAGAGGACCCACCGTCTGTCCCACGAATATTCTGTCGACGATATTATACAATGCGTTGGCAAGCATCCCGACGATGGCCGGAAGGGAAAAACGCCACATGAGGCGGGAAATCGAATCGGTCCCCATGGCGTTCGAATTGTTCGGATTTTTTTCCATAAGAGCGTACCTCCGCACACAAATTAGCTTTGAGGTATGATTATAGCAGAGAGCGGAAATGAAATAACAGGTTCGGCGAGTCCTGAGCATTCGAACAGGAAAAAGCCGCTTTCCGGACGAAAGAGCATCCACAGGCGGGGTCACCCCGTATACATCCGGAGGAATCATGACATTTACCCCATTTTCTCCGCACAAGCTTCATCTGCTCTGTGCCCCGTCGCACCGTTCCGGGGAGTATCTTCTGGAACGACGGTTCGCGGAGGCAATCTCGCTGTCGCACGGCATTCGGCTGGATTTCAACGCCCTGTTGGAAAGCATCAGAAGCTGGTGCGTCTCCGAGGGTATTCTGCGCAACGGTCAGAGAGCCTCCTTCTCCGGGATGCGGGGTGGGAGGTCCTATTCCGGCACAGCTACCAGGTTCCGCGACGAGCTGAGTATTCTGATCCATGTGGAAGGAGAAGGAAGAAAGCGATTCCGGATTCCTTCTTTATGGTGCGATTACTCCTGGCTGGTGCTCTATCAGGAACCGCTTCTTGGAGAGTGGCGCTCCTGGCCTGGAGCCGCAAAGGACTGGACCGGGATGGAAAAGGACAGGACCGAAGAGCGGAAGGCGAGAGAGGGGTTCGAATGGGTCTGCAGACGCAAAATCATTTCAAGGGCCAGGCTCTTTCGCGGGGAAGAGCTGATCACGGAATACTTCGCGCCATCTTTTGGAAAAAAATGAGCCGGGACCGGCCCGGCTCTCTTCCATCACTCCTGCACAGGATACCCCATCTCGTCCAGCGCTTTCCTGAGCACCGCCTCAGCCTCGGGCGGCAGGCGGTCCATTCCGCCCTTCTCCGTCTCCCGCGACTTGACGAACGCGAGCCGGTCGCGCATCCGGGAGAAGATTTCCCTGCGGTACTTCTCGTCGGTGAAATCGATCGGGAACCGTTCAAGCTCCATCGTCTCCATGTCGCTGAAAGGACCGAACGGCACGAAGTTCGCTCTTCTTTCGATGATGGACTCGAGAATCCCGAGGGTATCGGAGGGGGTCACCTTTTTCCCCATGAACTCTCCGGTATTCAGAATATAACACTCCACACCATCGTCGAAGAGCGCTTTGAACCGCTCGTAGTCGGTCGCCAAGGGATAGGTGCGGAACGGGTTGGCGTACGATTCGATCACGAGGGCGTTCGGATCCACTCCCGGAGCGAGACGTTCCGCGGAGGTCCGTTTCGTGGCCAACGTGGCTCCGAGCACCGAGGCCAGGTCGGAGCCCTTCAGGCGCAGAACCGGCGGAATCGACGAGTCCTTCATCAGCCAGAATACGGCGTCGATCGGTTCGTCGATCCTGTCCACGCGAACGGGCGACCAGAGCTTGGATTTGATGGCCCGTCCGTTGCCGTTGCGGAGATCCTCCGTCACGGCATAGAGCAGACCGTCCTCCCCGCGCGTGACACCGCAGTTCTGAAGCGTGATGATGAACTTGTTGTCCTCGCACCCCATCGGATAGTCCTGCACCTTGTCGAAGTAGGAGGGTTCGAGAGCGATTGCGTACTTCTCCTTCACGTTGATGACGAAGGCATCGTCGTGAAGCACCGTGATGTCGTACTTGTCACCGTGCCGCGCATGCGTGATCGTCGACTTTCCCGAGCCGGACAGTCCGAAGACGGCCGCGACGAAGGATCGTCCTCCCTTCAAATTATACCGCTTCAGTCCGCCGTGACAGGAGGCGAAGCCGTTCCGGACGGCGGTCCCCCAAGCGAGCGTCAGCGTTCCCTTCTTGAGCTCTCCGAAGTAGCGCATTCCGAGCACCGCAGCGCAGTTGTGGACAGGATCGAAGAAGGCAAGTCCGAAGGGGTACTCGGCGGATGTCCAGTCCGGATCGGCGAACATGAAGATATCGCCGTCCGGGAGCTGCCTGGAGGCCCCGTACATGTCGATATAGGTCCTGTTGAGGTACTGGAAGTTCAACATCCAGTTATAGACGAGGTTTTCATGGTTCTTCGGCGCCATGAGGTGCGCCTTTACCATGAAATCTCCTTCGAGGCCGATATACGTCTCCGCGGAATAAAAGGTACGGAAGCGTGCATTATAGACAGCCTCCCTGAGCACGGTCGCAAGCTCGCCCACGTTCACGCCGGGCTCGCCGACGATCTTCCGCGCTGCCGCACAACGGCCTACGACAGCGCCGTCGTTCATCAGGAGCACGTTGCTGCGGGGGGGCAATCCCTGACCCTCGGGCCGATACACCGGCATCCCTGTAAGTTCGACCGTGCCGGGAGACATCCTCGCCAGCTCGTAAGCCTCCTTGAGATTGGAGACGGGTACCACGTTGTTGCCGAAGAATGCCGATTCAATGGTGGTCCGCGCCTGCGACTTGATTCGAGAGAAACTTTCAGGTCCGGTATAGAGTTCCAGAGTTGACATGGCGACTCTCCTTTTTCTCCCGTATACGGGAACATTTTTCCCCCGAAGGGGTTTCTCGGGCGAAACCATTGTATCACGGTCCATATCACGCTGTGAAACAGAAATCCTGTTCGGTATAATGTTCAAAGATTACGCCCGCAACCCGGAGAAGAACTCTTCCCGTCTCGGCCGGGCACAACACGCAAGACCTTCACGCCCGGGGCGTTTCACTGAAAACGCCCCGGGCGGAGGCACGGCCTGGAAACCTAGAATCCTCTGGCTGCGCGTATCCGGCTGTACGCCTCCTGGATCTCCTGGAACTTTTTCGAGGCAAGAGCAACAAAATCGTCATCCAGCTTCTGGCCTATGAATTTGTCGGGATGATACCTGCCGAGCAGTTCCCGGTAGCATTTTTTGACCTCGTCGTCCGAAGAGGAGGGCGAACACCCCAATACAGCGTAAGGATCCCGTTTCCCTGAAGGGGGAGGCGTGTATCGCGCTCCTCCCCCGGTTCGGGAAGAAGATCCGCGGTTTCCTCCCCGGGATGCTCCCGGCTCTCCCCGGAGCATCTCCCTCAAAAGGCGGGAGAACAGAAAAAAGAGCAGCAAGGGAGCCGCCTTCAGCAATAAACGAAACAGCAACATGAAAAACCTCCTGCGTACAATAAACGCTTCCTTCCGCAACGCGGTTTCCACGCGGACACAATCATCCGGACACAAATACCGATTATCTTGTATTATAGAGGAGTTTTCATTTCAAGGCACGGCTTTTCTGCGGAAAGAACGAAATTTTTCTTTGGAGCTGCAAACGGAGACCGTACAGGAGGTATTACTCCATGGCGCCACCGATCGGCGGTTATATCCCGACAAGTTTTCTGGACTACCCCGGCTGCACCGCTGCGGTGATCTTCTTCACGGGCTGCCAGTTCCGGTGTCCTTTCTGCCACAACCCCGAGCTGGTCCTGTGCGAAGAGATCTGCGAACGTACAGAGGCAGAAAACATCCTGGCGGACCTGAAAAGGCGCGCGCCCTTCCTCGACGGCGTCTGCGTCACGGGAGGCGAGCCCACCCTGCAGAGCGGGCTCATTCCCTTCCTGAAAAAGATACGCCTCCTCGGTTTGAAGGTAAAACTGGACACTAACGGAGCTCTCCCTGAAGTCCTCGGGCAGCTCCTCTCAGAAGAGCTTTTGGACTACGTCGCGATGGATGTCAAGGCTCCCTGGGCAAAATATCCGCGTGCCGGCGGATGGACCGGCGACATCTCCCGAATCGCGGAGAGCATCTCGCTGCTGTTGGACTCTTCTCTTTCCTTCGAGTTCCGAACGACCCTCGTACCCGGCATTCATGAACCGGATGACGCGCCTTCTTTGGGGCGCATGACAGAAGGAGCCCCTCTCTATATTCTCCAGAATTTTCGCCCGGGGAAGACGCTCGACCCCGCATTCTCGTCCGGAGAACCGTTTTCCGAGAAATTTCTGGAGGATTTCCGCGAAGCCCTTCGCCCATTCGTCCAGTCGGTCAGAATAAGGGCGTAAACTCCCTTACGAGACGAAGCGCCTTCCGAATGTCGCCGAGCGTGAGGTCCGTCGGGCTACCTTCCTTGCGTCCCCGGTTCCGGAGAAGGTAGCTCGGGTGAAAGAGCGGCAGAACCGTAAGCTGCATTCTCTCCCAGGAACAAGTGAATGTCCTTCCCCGCAGCGTCGATATTCCCTCCCTGGTTCCAAGAAAAGCGCGGGTTGGGACGTTCCCCGCGGTGATGACAAGACGGGGTCGAATACACGCAAGCTGGGCGGCGAGGAAAGAGCGACATGCCTCCATCTCCCTTTTTGAAGGGAGGCGGTTCTCCGGGGGGCGGCATTTCACCATGTTCGTGATAAAAATCTTCTCCCGCGGGAGCCCCTCCTCTTCCAACAGCTCCGTCAAAAAGCGCCCGGAGAGCCCTACAAAAGGGCGTCCGGCCTCGTCCTCCTTCGCCCCGGGAGCTTCTCCGACCAGAACAACAGGCGTCTTCGCCGGCCCTTCCCCAAAGACCGTTTTCAGGCGGGAATCGCAGAGAGAGCATCGTGAACACAGAGCCACGTCATTTCGGATCTCCTCGAAATCAACATAATTCATTCCGTTGACTTTCCTCTTTTCTTCAGAAAAATTCGCAGGGCCTCCCTGGCTTCCGGAACGTACGAGAAGGAATCCGCCTCTTCGCACTTCACACCGGAGGACATTCTGTCATAATAAAGGCGTCTTCGACTTCCGGCGAGACTCTTTCACTTGCAGGAATCAGCGAATGCACCATGTCAGGAGGATGCATCATGACAAACAAAAGGCCCTTCGCCGTTTTCGACGTTGAGACCAACGGCTTCAAAGGAGCATCGACCGTCTCCGCCTCGTCCGTCGTCTTCACGGAGGAAGGAGAAATTCTGGATTTCTTCAACCGTTTCTACCATTCCGAAGAGCGTCCGGACCCTCGAACCGAAGCGGTTCACGGTCTCACCCCGCGCAGACTAACGCACTTCCGGTCGGAAGAGGAGTACCCATCCCATTTTCTGGACGACTGGCCGAGCCTCGCCGCATTCTGGGATCGATGGAACCCGGAGGGTATCGCCGTCCATAATCTCTCGTTCGACATTTCCTTCCTCCCGCGCGAGGCCGTCCGGGGAAGAAAGTGGTGGTGCTCAATGAGAGGGCTTACTGATTTTTGCCAACTCCCTAAAACTTCGAACCGCGGCAGCGGAGAGTGGAAGTGGCCTCGCCTCGGCGAAGCAGTCCTGGCTGCAAAAGAACGCCTGCCGGTCCCCCTCCCGCTCTCCGAAGCAGAGTCCGCTGCCGGAATGCCGCTGAAACACTACGGGTTGAGCGACTGTTTCGAACTGTACGGACTCTTCGTCCGTATCTGGAACAGCCTGCCGCAATACGTCCATTTCCGCCCGGCGTCGGCGATCCTACTTCCGCCGAGGAGGGAGACCTATCCAATACCGGACGCCCTCTGCGACGAGTTCGTAGCCCTGCGCCTGGAATACTCCGCGCGCATCGCCGAAATCGCGGGCCTTGAGGCGAGAGCCCGGAGATTGTACGCGCTCTCCTCGTTCGAATAACAGCGCTGCCCTCGCCCCCCTATTTTTACGCCTCGATGAGAAAACGCTTTCCGACGGTGAGAGGAATATATCTCGTTCCGAACGACTGGAAGAGCTTCACCTGCATCGGGAAACCCGTGCAGTGCCCCGCGGCGATCCACCGGGGCTCGAACTCCTTCAAGCCCTCGAGCGTCTTCTCCATCTTCTCTTCATTCGCGTTGACAAGATGGAGTCCGCCGACGATTCCCTCGATGGGTTCCCCGGGATGAAGTTCCCGGACTCTCTTCAGAATATTGACGATCCCCGAGTGGCTGCATCCGGCCATCACGACGATCCCTTTCCCTTTCACGAGGGCGGCGATCCCCATATCGTCGGGGAGGAAGTCCTGGGCTACTTTTCCGTCCTGAATGGTAAAAAAACGTTTGCCGGGCCCTTCGAAATCCGTTATCCGCGGAATTTCTCCGGTTGTCGTCACTCCGTCGGCAAGCGGGAAGGGATCACCGGAGAGCAGAAGCCTTCCTCCCGCCCTCTCGATCGCCTCCATCTCGTCTCCGGTGCGGACTCCCTTGGCAGCAAGAGCCGGCGCAGTGACGAAATGAGGCCGGAAAAGCGAAGGACCGGCGACGACGGGAAAGTCGTTTTTCCCGGTGGACTCGACAAACTTCGCGATGCCGCCTGTGTGGTCGTAGTGACAGTGGGAGAGCACCACGAAGTCGATCGACTGAGGGCATATCCCCAGTTCCCTCATGTTATGCGCGAGGAACTCCGGCGTCTGCCCCACATCGAGAAGACCGCGGACCTCCCTGCCGTTCTTCCTTCCCTTCAAAAAGAACGAGAGTCCGTGTTCCGCGACCAGGTGCCCTTCCATGGGAACGGAATCTTCCATCAGCGTGACGATTTCAAGCGAATCAAGCATATGCTCCACCTCCGAATACAGGATATTTTGTATAATCATTGTATAATGCACTGAAGCCGCTTCCTTTGCAAGAGGCGATTCGACGAGAGGAGAGAGAAACCATGTATTTTATCGAGGGACAGTCGCACGACCCGACATTCAACCTTGCACTCGAGGAGCACCTCTACCGGAGCGTCGGGGAAGGTCACCCCGGATACTTTCTGCTGTGGCAAAACGCGCCATCCATTATCGTGGGCCGCTTTCAAAACACCGCCCAGGAGGTCAACCGATCCTTCGTCGAGGAACACGGCATCAGCGTGGTGCGGCGGATATCGGGAGGAGGCGCCGTCTACCACGATCTCGGAAACGTGAACTATTCTTTCATCGTTCCGCAGGAAAGCAGTCCGGAGGGAGAGACAACCCCGTTCGACTTCGTGCGCCACGCCCGCCCGGTGATTGACGCCCTCGCGAAGCTCGGTATACACGCCGAGAGCGGCAGCCGCAACGACCTGTGCATCTCAGGGCAGAAATTTTCCGGAAGTGCGCAGCACATGGACCGCCGCAGGCTGCTCCACCACGGAACGCTGCTTTTCGATTCGGACCTTTCCGTTCTCGCACAAGCGCTCAACGTGGACGAGGAGAAGTTCACGTCCAAGGGATTCAAATCGGTGAGAAGCCGTGTGACCAATATCCTTCCGCATCTTCACGCAGCCATCTCAGTTGAGAAGTTCATCGAAGAACTTCGGAAGTGTCTTTCCGGCATCGAAACGATCTCCCTCACGGAAGCGCAGCTGGAGGATATCCAAAGGCTTCGCGAAGAAAAGTACGCGACGTGGGAATGGAACTGGGGAGCTTCGCCCGAGTTCACCGAGCGCAAGATTCGGCGTTTCCCATGGGGAAAGGTCGAGGCCCTCCTGAACGTGAAAGACGGGGTCATCATGCAGGCGAGGTTCTTCGGGGACTTCTTCGGCCTGGAGAACAGGGACGGCGTCGAGAAGCTGCTCGAGGGACGTCTCTATCGGGAAGATTCGCTCCGGGAGGCACTGCGGGCATTCCCGCTGGAGCACTACTTCAAAGGCGCGGAGCAGGAGGATTTCCTGGATTTCCTCCTGTCATAAATTCATAAAAGCGAGGATTCCTTTTCCTCGAGGCTATCAGCGAGTGTGCTTGAAATCGGCGGAGTGCGGAAAAAACGGATACCGTCTCCTCCGTCGCCCTTTGCCCAGTACATCGCCGTGTCCGCGTTCTTGGCAAGCTCTATCTCGTCGAGTCCGTCTTCAGGGTAGAGAGCGATTCCTATGCTGCACGAGACCTCCAGGGAACGCCCTTCGATTTCAAAAGGAGCCTTCAGGGCGTTCTGCAGTTTTTTCGCAACCGTCAGGGCATCATCCTCTCTTTCCGCCAGGGGGAGGAGCACCACGAACTCGTCGCCGCCGATGCGGCCCACGGTATCGGATTCCCGCAGGCATGATGTCATCCTCGCCGCCGCATGCTGCAGAAGAACGTCCCCGACCGCATGCCCGTATGTGTCGTTCACCGGTTTGAATCTGTCGAGGTCGAGGAACATCAGCGCCGTTCGATTTCCGTTTCTCTTGGACGCGGCGAGGGCCCGCTCAAGGCGGTCCGTGAAAAACGCCCGGTTCGGAAGACCGGTAAGAGGATCGTGCTGCGCCATGAAGGCGATCTTCGCTTCAACCGCCTTGCGTTCCGAGATATCACGGGTGACGCCGTGTATTTCGATTCGTCCGCTCTGCGGATTGCGCCAATAGGTCGTCACGACCTCAGTCCAAACGCTCGAACCGTCCTTGCAGGGCTGCTCGACTTCCTCCGAATAAAAAGTCGGGGTTGTAAGACTCTCGCTCTTCTTGAACTTTTCCATTCCTTCTTCGAGGCGTCTGCGAACCAACGCGGCTGACTCCGGCGTCAGGGCGGCATCGAGAGGTTCAGCCATCACCTCCTCCGGAGAATATCCCCGAAGATGCTCCACCGACGGGCTGACATAGAGGAAACGGAGTGTCTCGACGTCCAGGGTCCATATGACGTCCTTCATGCTCTCGGTGAGAAAGCGGTACTTCGCCTCGCTCTCGCGGAGCGCATCTTCCGCAAGCTTCCTGTCGGTGATGTCGCGTTCCACGAAAAAGAAACCCGCCGGCTTTCCGGATGCGTCGCGAAGCACCTCGGCATTCGCTTCCACGTAGAACCGGCTTCCGTCCCCGCGCACCATCAGGTACTCCGCCGGACCGGTATAGTTGCCCTTCATCATCTCGTCCAGGTAATACCGTGCCTTCTCATGCCACTCCGGATCGACGAACTCAAACATATTCCGGCCGATCATTTCCTCCGCATCTTCATATCCGCACATCTCCATGCATCGCTTGGAAACGCTCGTGACGACTCCTTCCAGAGATGTCGTGGCAATACCGTCCGGGCTGGTCTCCACCATGGTTCTCCAAAGCCTTTCCCGTTCTTTCAGCTCTTCTTCCATTCTCTTGCGTTCGGTGATGTCAAAGGCGCTTCCGACGATACAAGCTTCTCCGTCGAAGAGCACGTCGCGAGCCGTAAAATCCGCCCATCGGACTTCTCCGCTCTTCGTCAGCAGTTTAAGCTCGTAACGGGGTGAAACATCTTCTCCTCTTCCGCGGGCGGAAGATCGCTCGATGACCTGGCTGCGATGGTCCGGGTGAATATGTTCAAATCCTTCCATCGACATGAGCTCTTCGACAGAGTAGCCGGTGAGCGCTTCCATCGCGGGATTCACCATGACGAAACGCTCGTCTCGAAAGACGTAGATCGCAGCCGCCGAACTTTCGGCAAGCGCACGGAACCGGGCGTTGCTCTCCGCCAAGGCGGTCCTTGCATTCTCTGCATCCTCCGCGATCTTTTTCAAACGCCGGTTGCCGCGAAAAAAACTTGTTGATACAAGAACAAGCAGGGCAAACGCCGAAGTAAGCACAATTCTGGAAATGGAATCAATCATACTCTCTCCTTCCTCCTCCTGAGCTTACGGCCTCAAAAAAACTTTCCAGGGAAAAGGATAGCACAGCTTACTTCTTTCGTCCGTCTTTTTTCAGAGTTTCTGCAAAGGAAACGCCCCTTCACACAAAAAACAAGCGGCGATGCCGTTGCTTCCGGTATCGCCGCTTGCCGTGTTTCGTCTTAACAACGCCTCTCCTTCCAAGATCCGAAGAGAAAAACGGTTGCAACCAATCAGGAGGAAATCGTTTTGATGAACTCCTCCACTTTTCCCTTTATTTCTTCCCGTATCCTCCGGGCGCCGTCCAATTTTTCATCCTCGGATCCGCTCAAGGAGGCAGGATCATCAAACGGCCAATCCAGCCTTTCGACGAGCATGCCGGGGAATATCGGGCATCTGTCGGCCTTCGCCTTGTCGCAGACGGCGATGACATATTGGTACGTTTTCCCTGCTGTGAAGAGGTCGAAGACCTTCTTCACCTTGTTCCCGGAGATATCGATTCCGATCTCCTTCATCGCGGCCGCCGCCAGGGGATTGATTCCGGAACCGGCTTCAAGCCCGGCGCTTTCCGCCTTGAAGCGCCCCTTCCCGAACTCATTCAAAAACGCTTCGGCCATCTGGCTCCTGGCCGTATTCTGACCGCATACGAAAAGCACGCGCACCGTTTTGTCCATTTCTATCCTCTCCTTCCGATTGTTCGGTTTCGTGCCGTTACTCTATCATCCGGAGAGGAGTCCGTGTGTTACAGGTGTGTAAAACGAACCCGAAGAATTCGTTATGCTTTCTTCGGCAGGGATATGGCCCGTCCTTGCACCGCCATCGCCGCCTCCAGAAGCGCCTCCCCCACGGTCGGATGCGCGTGAATCGTCGTCAGGATCTCGTCGACCGTCGCCTCCAGCCGAAGCGCCAAGCCTCCCTGCGCAATCAGATCCGTCGCGCGAGGCCCGATGATGTGGACTCCGAGGATCTCGTCGTACTTTGCATCCACTACGTACTTCACCATACCGTCCATATCGTTCAGAATAATGCTCTTCCCGTTCGCCATCAGCGGGAACTTTCCTATCTTGACGTCATGTCCCCGGCCTCTCGCCTCGCGCTCGGTCAAACCTGCCGAAGCAATCTCGGGGGCAGTATAGACTGCGCTCGGGACAGTTTTATAGTCCATGTTCACGGCGTGCCCCATGATATTCTCGGCCGCAACCTCTCCTTCCCGCGAGGCGACGTGCGCCAGCATGATATGGGAGGCGCAGTCTCCGATGGAGTAGATCCCCTTCACCGATGTCTCCATTCGGGAGTTCACTTTCACCCGGGAACGCTCGAAAGCCACGCCGAGATGTTCGAGGCCGAGTCCTCGTGTCACGGGACGGCGGCCGACGCAGACGAGCACCTTTTCGGCGTCGAGCACGAGAGACCCTTTCGGCGTCTCCACTCGTGCGGCAAGCTTGCTTCCCTTCTTCTCCACACCGACGACTTTCGAACCGGTGTGGAAGAGCACGCCCCTTCTTTCGAGAACTCCTTTGAGAACGGCGACGATCTCTTCGTCGAGCATGGGAAGAATTTCGGGCAGCATCTCCACTACCGTGACCTTCACGCCGAACGTCGCGAATATTGAGGCGAACTCCATTCCGATGACTCCTCCGCCGACGAGGACGACCGAGTCAGGGAGACGCTCCAGTGAAAGAGCTTCGTTGCTGGTGATGACACCGTCCAGCTCGAAACCGGGAACCGGGGGAAGCACAGGTTCGGAACCCGTGGCAACAATCACCGCGTCTGAGGGAATCGATTCCTTCGAACCATCCTTTTTCTTCACTGAAATCTCCCGGGGCGTCGCGAAGGAGGCCTCTCCCTCGACAATTCGGATGCCGTTCGTGCGAAGCAGCGTTGCTACTCCGCCGACGAGAGTGTCCACAACCGCCTTCTTGCGTTCCATAAGCCCGTTCCAGTCGACGGCGACATTGTCGGCCTTCAAACCGATGAGCGCGCCTTCCTTCGCTATGGAAAAGGCCTCCGCCGTATGCAGAAGGACTTTCGTCGGGATACACCCGACATTCAGGCAGACGCCGCCAAGGGCGTTCTTTTCCACGACGGTCACTTCGGCGCCAAGCTGCGCAGCGCGGATCGCCGCCACGTATCCGCCCGGCCCCGCGCCGATAACGGTGATTTTCTTCGGGTTTTCCATGGATATGTCGCCTGCCTCTCTTACAACAGAAGAATCCAGGGATTTTCAACGATCTCCCTGATACGGGCGAGGAAACGCGCCGCCTCGGCGCCGTCGAGTATCCGGTGATCCGCGACGAGCGTCAGCACCGAAACCGGGCGGATGGCAATCTCGCCGTTGATCACGACCGCTTTCTCAACAATGGTATTCACACCGAGGATGCACGCCTCCGGCGGGTTCACAATGGGCGTGAAGCTCTGTATGCCGAACATGCCGAGATTGGTGATCGTAAACGTCCCGCCCTGCATGGCTTCGAGAGCGAGCGAGCCGCTTCTGGCCTGTTCGACGAGCAGGTCCGTCTCCTCGGCGATCCGCATCAGGCTCTTCGACTGGACCGACTTCACGTTGGGAACAAGGAGTCCTCCTTCCACAGAAACCGCGAGTCCGATATTGACGTTGCCGTGCAGCACGATGGCATCGCCGTCGAAGGAGGCGTTGGCGAGGGGGATCTCCTTCAGGGCGGCGGCGCAGATCTTCATCAGGATATGATTGTAGGATATCTTGACGCCCTTCTTCGCTCCCTCGTCCTTTACCCTGTTCCGGAAGGCCATCAGGGCGGAAAAATCCGTTTCGACATTGAACGTCACGGAAGGAATCGTGCTGTTGCTCAAGCTCATCCTTTCGGCGATGATTCTCCGCATCGGCGTCAGCGGAATCCGGACGTCCGCATCGGCGGGAACAACCTTGGAGGAGGCGGAAGCGGCACGGAGGACATCCTCCTTCATCACCCGGTCCTTTCCGGCAATTGAGTCGATTCCCACGCCCAGGTCGGCAGCCATCCTTGCCGCCACAGGGCTCGCTTTCACTGTGGAAGAGGGGGCGGATGCCGCGAAAGTATCGACATCTTTGCGCACGATACGCCCCGACGGGCCCGAGCCGGGAACAAGCCCAATATCGACGCCCAGCTCCCGCGCCGTTTTCCGGGCCAGAGGCGTTGCGCGGAGTCCCGAAGGAAGCGTTCCCTTTACGGGAGATTCTTCCGGAGCTCCCGATTCCTCTGGGACGGCGGTTTTTGCTTCTGCCGGGAGAGGAGCCTCCGCAACGCTTTCTCCGGAGGCGCCGATATAAGCAAGGATCTCTCCGACGGGAACATCCTTCCCCTCGGGAATGAGAACCTTCACAAGAACTCCCTCCTGGGGACATTCTACATCGAAGGTGAGTTTATCCGTAGCCACAACCATCAGGATTTCACCCTTCCGGACAGAATCCCCCTCTTTCTTTTTCCACTGGGAGACAACTCCCGAATTCATTGTCAGCCCGAGCTTGGGCATTGTTACAGGTGAAGCCATTCATGAACCCTCCTTTTCGAGGAACGACAAGACGGATACACGCTGAAATTTCTCCGTAGGACCTGACTGCACGCTCTCTACATCATGCCCAGAAGCCTTGGAAGGAAGAGCGTGATTCCAGGGAATATTGTGATAATAGCGAGGGCGATCACTGAAGCTATGAGCAACGGTACCGCCGGACGGCTGATCTGCTCCATGGTGAGACCGCTGATCCGTGCTCCCACGTAAAGATTGACCGCTACGGGAGGCGTTACCTGTCCTATCGCCATATTGATGGTCATCATCACACCGAACCAGATGGGATCCCAGCCGAATGACACGATGACAGGCGCGAGAATCGGCAGGAAGACATAGGCGATCGAGATCGCATCAAGCAGCATGCCCGCAAACAGCAGAATGATGTTGATCATGAGGAGGATAACGAGCGGATTCTCCGAGATGCCGAGCAGAAGGGCCGCAATCTTGTCGATCAGCCCGACCGTCGCACCGAGCCACGAGTAGAGTCCGGCGCAGGTAACGACTATCATGACGACGGATGTTCCTGCGACAGTTTCGCGGAGAATATCGTAGAGAATCCGGATCGTAAGGGTGCGATAGATGAAGACGCCGACAAAGAGTCCGTAGAAGACCGCAACCGCGGCCGCCTCCGTCGGAGTGAAGACGCCTCCGTAGATACCGCCGAGGATGATCACCGGAGTGAAGAGTCCCCAGAAGGCATCCCGAAGAGCGTGGAAAACCACTGAAGCGCTGCCTCGCGGCTCGCCACGGTACCCTCGTTTTCTGCTGATGAGCCAAACAGCGATGCAGAGCAACGAAGCAACGACGACGCCGGGAATGACTCCTGCGGCAAAGAGCGTTCCCACGGACTGCTGCATGATATCACCGTATATAATGAACGAAATACTCGGCGGGATGATAATTGCGAGCCCGGAGGCCACGGAAACTACCGCCGCGGCGAATGCTTTGTCGTATCCGGCCTCCGCCATTCCGGGAATCAGGATGAGCCCGAGAGCCGCCACCGTCGCCGGCCCAGAGCCGCTCACCGCGCCCCAGAACGCTGCCACAATGACCGTTGCAACGGCAAGGCCGCCCGTCATATCCCCCACGAGCTGCTTGATGAGGGCGATGATGCGCTCGGCAATGCCGACTTTTTCCATGATGACTCCGGCAAGAATAAAAAACGGGATCGCCAGAAGCGGAAATTTTGCAATGCCGGAGTAGAAACTGTAGGAAAGCATTTGATACCCCATATCCCAGTACCACACCACGAAGATGCTGGCGGAACCGAGTGCGACCGCTATCGGCACTCTCAGCAGCAGAGGGATCAGGAACAGGATGATGGTCCAGAATGCAGGCTCACGAAGCAAAGATTCCATCTCTCATCCCTCCTAAAACTCGTTTTTCCGGAGCACTTCCAGGGTTGCTTGCACGATGCGGATGAAAATCAGCACGGAAAAGACGGGCAGGGCGAACGTATAGTAATAGACAGGTATGGCAAGCGACGGAGAGGTCACGGCAAGGTCGATCTCGTCGCGTACCTGTATGTAACCAAGATACGCCAGAAGCGCGAAGAAAGTGAGCGAAAGCGCCGTCCCCACGTAAAAACACATCTTTCTCCCTTTCAAAGGCATCTTGTCGTAAAGAAAGGTCATCTTCAAATGCGCGCCCTTCTTGAAGGCGATGGCGGTTCCCAACATCACGAGCCAGACGAAGAAATTGATGGTCACCTCTTCGGTGAACGCGAGCGCATAGAAGATGAAGTAGCGCGTGATGACATTGGCGAAGGTGATAACCGCCATTACGATCAGAATGATGGAGCCGAGAAGCTCCTCGAAGTTATCGAATACTTTTTTCACCATGTCGGCCAATCCCTTCTGAAAAAAGGCTCGGGGGGAGAAAGTCTCTCCCCCCGGAAATCGCGGAGTACGACGCTACTTCGCTACGGCCGCCATATCGGCTTCGGCGGCTTTTACAAGCGCCTCGCCGATCTTGGGTTTCCACGCCTCGACGACGGATGCCGTCTTGTCGGCGAACGCCTTCACTTCTTCGGGCGTCAGAATGGCCACCTGCATACCTACATCCGCAAGCGTCTTGTGCCAGTCGGTTATCTCGGGCAGCTTACCAATGCTCTCGAGATACTTGTGGGCGGTTCCATCGTCAAGGCTGATGCGGGCCAAGGCGATCATGTACTTCCCGGCCTCCACGGCAGCCTCCTGGATCATCTTCTGATCCTCGGCGGAGAAGGTCTTCCAGAGAGCGGGGTTCACGACATAGAGAGTCGGGTCGACAACATAGTGCCACTCGGTGACGAACTTATGGTATTCGTGCATCTTCACAGGGTAGAACGTGCTGATGGGATTCTCCTGGCCGTCGACCACGCCCTGCTGAATGGCGGACATGGTATCGCTCCAGTTCATGGTCACGGGGTTGGCGCCAAGCGCTCTGAAAGCATCGAGGAAGATCGGGCTGCCAACAACGCGGATTTTCATCCCGTCGAGATCCGCAGGAGAACGGATCTCCTTTCTGGCGTTGGTCAGCTCGCGGAATCCGTTCTCGCCCCATCCGAGGAACTTCACGCCCTTGTCTTCGACGGCCTTTACAACCATCTCGCCCGCCTTGCCGGCTTTGATCGCGTCAAGCGCGGCATATTTGTCGGGCTGATTGGCGATGAAGAAGGGAAGCGCGAAAATATTCAGTTCGATGACCTGGGGAGAATAGTTGATCGAGGACTGGACGGCAAAGTCGATCGTCCCGTTCCGAACAAGCATGAACGCATTGGTCTGCGCACCGACTGTAAGCTGAGAGCCGGGGTACACCTTGATGTTGATCTTGCCGTCGCTTCTCTCCCTCACGAGATCTGCGAAATACTGGGCTCCCATACCCCACGAGGTGCCCATGCTGGGAACGATGTCGAGCTTGTACTCGGATTTGTAGGCTGCAAAAGCCGGGACGGAGAATACGCACAGAACTGCGACCAGAGCGAGCAACGCAACGATTTTCTTCATCTTCTCTACCTCCTGATGTAGTAATAGCAAAGTTCTTCTCTTTCGAACCGGCGCCTTTTCCACTTTTTTCTTTTCGCTTTCGGAGAAACCACCTCCTGTCGCTAATGCGTTATGATGGTATTGTACCGCATCAACTCCGCCTGCGGGCAAAATTTGAAACAATCGGATCACCGCAGTGAACAATGCTATCCGATCAACCCTTTCGGCGGAAAAGAGCATTTCCGAGCGCAGAAACACTTTCTACATCATCGTCCTGATTGCGGCGGCTATTTTCTCCGGTGTGATCCTGTACGCCTGTTCGAGCGGACGGGCAAAGGGAACCGGCGTGAACGGAGCGCCGATGCGGACTATCGGCGCATCGAGGCAATCTACTGCTTCTTCAGCGACGATTGCCGCTATTTCTGCGCCGACTCCACCCTGCTTGACGGCTTCGTGAGCGATCGCGAGACGCGTCGTTTTTGCAACTGAGTCCAGGAGAGTTTCCTTATCGATAGGCGAAATCGTCCTCAAATCCACGAGTTCGACGCTGATTCCCTCCTTTTCCAGGATCTCGGCTGCCTTTATCGAAAGGTTCATGGTCATCGAGTAGGAAACGAGGGTGACATCCGCCCCCTCTTTCACGACCTTGGCCTTTCCGATGGGCGTCAGATATTCCTCCTCGGGCACCTCTCCTTTCATCGAAAAAAGAGATTTGTGCTCGAAGTACATAATCGGGTTGTCGTCCCGGATGGACGCTTTCAGCAAACCCTTCGCGTCCGCCGGGTTCGAGGGAGAGACCACCTTGAGTCCGGGAATGTGCATAAAGAATGCTTCTAGCGACTGTGAATGCTGTGCGGCAGCCTGGTTCACCAGGCCGTCGGGCGCACGGAGGACCATCGATACGGGCTTTTGACCGCCGAACATGTAGTAGATCTTCGCCATCTGGTTGTAGATTTCGTCGAAGCAGACTCCGGCGAAGTCGGCGAAATGCATGTCAGCAACCGGTCTCATCCCTGCCAGTGCCGCTCCCACGCACGCTCCCACGATGGCCGTTTCGCTGATGGGAGTATCCATCACGCGCCCGGCGCCGAACATGTCGGGGAGTCCTTTGAACTGGCCGAAGATGCCTCCCTGCCGGACAATGTCTTCGCCCATCACGAAGACACGTTCGTCCCGTGCCATCTCCTCCTGCATCGCTTCCAGCGTCGCCTGGGAAAAAGTGATTGTTTTCATCGTGTCCACCGCCTTACACATAGAGGTCTTCGAAGAGCGCCGATTCTGCGGGTACCGGGGATGTACGGGCGAACTCAAGAGCCTCTTTCAATTCTTCGTCGACCTTTTTCCTGATAGCCTCGAGCTCTTTTTTCGTCATCGCCCTCGCTTTGATCACCTTGTTCTCGAAGCGGGGTATCGGGTCCGTCTCGTCGAGCTTTCGCCGGACTTCATCCTTCGTGCGGTACATCTCCGGGTCGCCCACGAAGTGTCCCTTGATCCGGTACGTCTTGCATTCGAGAAGGGACGGACCTTCGCCGCCGCGAGCTCTCTCCACGAGTTCCTTCGCCGCCTCGTACACTGCGAAGACATCGTTTCCGTCGACGATCACGCCCGGCATTCCATATCCTGCCGCACGGTCGGCTATGTCGTCCACCGACGTGGTTGTCCTGTAGGGTGTGGTCGATGCCCACTGGTTGTTCTCACACAGGAAGATGACAGGCAGCTTCCAGGCCGCCGCCATGTTCGCCGCCTCGTGGAACGTTCCCCGGTTGGAGGCGCCGTCGCCGAAAAAAGCCACGGAAACGCCGTCGGTCTCCTGCATCTTCTGAGCCAGGGCGGCGCCGGTGGCCATTGTGAAGCCGCCGCCCACGATCCCGTTGGCGCCGAGCATCCCCACGCTGAAGTCCGCGATGTGCATGGAGCCGCCCTTGCCCTTGCAGCTTCCGGTGCTTTTGCCGAAGAGTTCGGCCATCATTTTTTTGAGGTCGGCCCCCTTGGCGATCGTGTGTCCGTGCCCGCGATGCGTGCTCTGGATATAGTCCGTTTTCCGGAGATTCGCCATCATTCCCGTGGCCGTCGCTTCTTCTCCGACGTAGAGATGAACGAATCCCGGAATTTCACCGTCGAAAAAAAACTTCTCCACGGTAAGTTCAAAATTACGGATCTTCACCATGGTCTCGTAAAAAAAAGTCAATGTTTCTTTACTGTACTTCGTCAGAGGAAGAGTCGCCTCTTTCCGTACCGGCTGTGCGCACATGCTGATCACCTCGTCGAATTCTGGTCTTTGTCGGAAAAAACGACCGGATCCTCCGGTCTCTTCCGGGCACTTCCCGGAGCAAAAACAAAAAGCCCCCCTCCTGAAAAAAAGTCCACCGGGAACATTTTCACGGATCACGCAAAAATGTCACGCGTAAAGTTGCATCAAGCCCCCGTACCAAGATGCCCCGGCATCATAAGAATATTGCTCTTTCCGCTTATCATATGCTGATGCATTGCTTCCGCCGCAGCGTTCCTGTCGCCGCGGCGCACGGCTTCCGCAATACGGCAGTGCTCGTCGTACGATCTCTGGACAGTTCCCGGTCCGCGGAGGACATTGGCTCCCATGGAGAAAAAACGGTCCCGAACTCGCTGAATCGTGTTGAAGATGAGGGTGTTGGAGTAGGCGCGGAGGAAATACTCGTGAAAACTCTTGTCGTGTTTCAGATATACCAGGATGTCGCCGCAGTCGATCGCCTCTTTTTGAAGAGCCAGGTTCCGGTCCATCTCGGCGATGCGATCTTTCGTCATGAGCGGGATGATCTCCTTGATGACGAACTCTTCGATCGCCATTCTGAGAGCGAACGTTTCGTTCACCTCGACCACGGAGACCTCCGGAACGACGATGCCTCGATGAGGATGTATCTCGATGAACCCCTCCGTCTGGAGGCGTTGAAGCGCCTCCCTTACAGGAGTCCTGCTCATCTGCAGCTCCGCGGCAAGACTGTTTTCGGAGAGCATGACGCGATCGGATACATTCTGTTGAAGCACCAGCTTGCGAATAATATCGTAGGCTTGATCCTTCTTCTTCTCCCGCACCGGCATTTTTGTCGCCATCCCCCTTTATTGTATGCAAGCAAAATACAACCTCCATACAGCAATAAGGATACCCTGAACAAAAAGCAACTGTCAAGAGAAATATTAAAAAAAAGGACCCTCTCTGAAACCTGCTCTGAGAGGGCGCCCAATCCTTACATTCAAACCGTCTTACAGGACAAGAGGGGTATACGGCAGTGCCGACAGTCTCCTCGATCCGTTCTTTTCAATGACATAACAGTCTGTGGAGACGACGTGTATTCCAGTGGAAAGGGTGATGGAAGGATGAAGATTCAGCCTCATTCCCGGTTGAATCACAGCAGGATCGCCGGAAATCACAACGGGCGGTTCGGCTATGTCCAGTCCCTGGCCGTGACCGGAAGCCTTCCCCGCGTCTTCCTTCCGCAGGAAACCTTCATAAATAAGGAACTCGTCGATCAGGTCGGCAATAGAACCTACCGTCGCTCCCGGTTGCATTGCGCCGCCCGCCAGCATTTGCGCGCGAGAAATCGCCTGAAACGCCGCAACGGCTTCATCCGGAGGCTCTCCGAGAAAGACGCTGTGCATGACCTCTCCGAAATACCCTCCCGGAGAGGTGTGCTCGAGAACGATGACGTGCGAGCCGCCCTCATCGGTCCGCAAAAGGTCTTTCTTTGGCGCCATGGGCAGAGAGCGCGGAGCGGCTCCTTGGGAGCCAAGCAGCCAATACTGGTCTTCGCAGCCGTTCTTCATCGCGAAAGAAGATGCTTCCGCAATCGCGTCCAAGATTCCGCTTCCCTCTTCAATTCCCTTGAGATAAACGCGGAAAACATCTTCGTTGAGACAAACCGCATGTTGGGACAAAGCGATCTCTTCATCGCTTTTCACGCTCCTGATTCCATCCAGACTCTCCGTGAAATCGATCATCCGGAGGTCTTCCAGGCGTTCCGCAAGAGAGAGGTGGAATTCGGCGGACAGGGTATGCACTCCATAGAAAGCCACTCTTTTCGGATGGAACTTCTTGACGTACTCCGCGACTTTTCCGCATGAACCGGGCCGGGTCATAAAATCCGCATACTCCACTGCGGGCAGTTCTTCCACGCACCGTGCCCTGCCTGAATCATGCGCGAAATACCCCACAGGACCGTCGAGAGGAATCACAGCGCACTCTTCGAAAAACTGGACATAGCTGTCGGCAACATATCGCAGAGCCCCTCTCCGGTCGCTTCTGGCACTGCCGCCGACAACAAGGACATCCGCCTCCTCGGCCGCCATCGCCTCTCGTATTGCGCGATGTCTCCTTTCAATTTCCTGCCTGGATATCCGCATTTTCTGTCTCTCTTTATTCGGAGGAACGGGCCGGCCGGAGACTTCCGGAACGATCGCGCGTCACGGCTTGAAAAAAGGCGGCGAAGGGCATCATTTCAACCCCATGATTCCCGGCAAAAAGGTGATGATCTGCGGTATGAACGTCATAAGCAGCAGGCTGATAAACCCCGCCACGATGAACGGCCCCATCTTCTGAAGAATCTCTTTCATCGAGATCTTCGCGATGTTGATGGCGACGAAAAGGTTTGATCCCACAGGAGGAGTGACCTGCCCCACGGCGAAGTTCGCCGTCATCAGAACACCGAACGCATACACGCTGAACCCCATGTTCCGCACGATGGGAAGCAGAATCGGCAGGAAGATGTAGAATCCGGAGACGGAGTCGATGAAACAACCTGCTATCAGGAAGATGATGTTCATCATCAGAAGCAGGACATACCTGTTGTCAGATATCGACACCAGCGCGGCGGAAAGATCGGCCGCGACGCCCGAGGATGAGAGAATCCAGGTGAACGCACCTGCACACCCCATGATGAACATCACGATCGAGGATGTCACCGCGGACGTCACAAGCAGTTCAAGCAGCTTGCGGAGCTTGATCTCCCGATAGATGAACACCCCGACGAAGAGACCGTAGACGACCGCAACTCCGGCAGCCTCCGTGGGAGTGAACACACCTCCGTAGATACCCCCGAGAATGATGACGGGAGTCATCAGGCCCCAGAAGGCATCCTTGAACGTACTCCACCGTTCTCTCCAGGACGCTTTCGGCAGAATTCGGATCTCGGTGTCCTTTCGCAGCATCAGCAGGGCCGCGACGATATAGGAAATCCCCATCAGCAGCCCGGGCAGGATTCCTGCAATGAACATCGTTCCAACCGAAACTTCGGCGAGCATCGCGTAGACGACGAACGGGATCGACGGCGGAATGACCATGCCGATACCCCCCGCCGAAGCCAGCAGCGCCGAAGAGAAGTTCTTTTTGTACCCGGCGTTCGTCATCGCCGGAATCAGGACGCTCCCCAGGGCCGCCACGGTCGCCGGCCCCGAACCTGAGATCGCGGCGAAGAAGCAGGCGACAACAACGGTGACTATGGCAAGCCCGCCTCTTCGATGCCCAACGCATGACTGGGCGAAAAGCATCAGGCGTTTTGAAATGCCCGCATAATCCATGATGACGCCGGCCAGAATGAAAAAAGGGATCGCCAGGAGCGTATACCGTGCGATCGCCGCGTACATGATGCTGGGAAAGACCGACAGAGGATATCCTCCGTAGAGCATGCCCAGGGCTGCCGCGATGCCCATCGACGCTGCCACCGGAATATTGAAAAGAAGCAAGCCGAAAAAAGTGCCCAGCAGAATCAGCGCCATCTCATTCCGCCCCTTCGCCGGCCTGAATTGCCCGGAATTCCTTGAATCCTGCCTGAACGGTCCGGAGGATCACGACGACCGCACAGACGGGAATCGCAGCGCCCGCAGTGGCGGCCGGAATTTTCATGCCCGGCAGAATCTGCCCGAACCGTACCTGGTTCTGCACCATCAGGATGCCCTGGTACAGGATCATGATAAAGAGCCCCACGGAACAGACTGTTGCGAATACGACCGCCGCCTTCTTCGGTATGCGGGGCAGCAGATCCGTCACGACAGTCAGCCCCGTATGCGAAACCCACTTGTATCCGCAGGCGATTCCCAGCATGGTGACCCAAATGAAGATCAGCAGGGTCAGTTCTTCGGTATACGAGAACGGAGTCTGGGGAAACAGATACCGGAAGACGACGTTCGAAAAATTCAGCGTCACCATCGTAATCATGCCGAGCATCATGATAAATTCTTCGAATTTATCGAGTACAACTCTTATTCTTCTCATGGAGATCCCCCAAATCAGCAGGCGGAAACGCGGAAGCGGGAGGTCGCTTCCTTTGCCGCGACCTCCCGCCCTTGGCGTATCTATTTGAACGTGTATCCGAATGTCTCGAAAAGGTCGGTGCCGATCACCTCTTTGTACTGTTCGTAAATCGGCGCGGCTGCATCCTTGAAGGCCTGAATCTGCTCCGCCGAAAGTTCGACGACATCCAGCCCGTAGTCCTTCTTCACCTTCTCGATATACTGGGCGTCAAGCTTTCTTTTCTCCGCTTTCTGAATTGCCATAGCCTCTTCGCCGGCCGCTTTGAATATGGCCTTGTCCTCGTCGGAGAGCGAACTCCACAACCTCTCGCTCGCGGTGAAGATGACCGGGTCGTAGGAGTAGTTCCACAGAGTGATGTACTTCACCACCTCGAGCGTGTTCTGCGTAATCAGAAGGTCGACCGTGTTCTCCGCCCCGTCGATGGCGCCCTGCTGAAGCGAGGTGTACACCTCGGACTGGTTCATCGCTATCGGGTCGGCGCCGAGAATCTTGAACAGGTCGACGTACATCGCGATGCCGGGAACGCGCAGCTTCAGGCCCTTCAGATCCTCCGGCATCTTGATCGGGTGCTTCTTGTTCACGATCTGGCGGTAGCCCGCCTCTCCGAGTCCGAGACACACGGCGCCCGACTGGGACACGAGCTCCTTGATCGCCTCGCCTCCCTTGCCTTCCATGACGGCATCGACCTCTTCGATACTCGCAAGAAGGAAGGGGAACGCCGGAACCGCAATCTTGCGGTTGAAGTTCGACCAGAGGAGCGCATCGTGCATATGAAGGTCTGTGGAACCCTGCTGCAGCATCTGGATGCCGACCACCTGGTTGCCGCCCGAAAGCTCGTCGCTGCTGAAAATCCGTATTTTGAACCTTCCGCCCGTCCTTTCCTCGATCATCTTGACGAACGCGTCCGCACCGATATGCCAGTGGCTGGTCGCCGGAACCGCCGTGCTGAACTTCAACTCGACGACTTTCGCCGCCGCCGGCCCCGACTGCAGAACGAAAAGCATAAGAATCAGAGCAAAAACCAACATCGCCTTCGACTTCATGACCCACTCCCCCTTATTGCAGATTCGGAGCGTTCTCACGTTCCAGTGAGGCGAATATAGAACTCGCGGAACCCTTTGTCAAGAGAGCATCGTTTCACGGGAAAGAGTTTTATAATACGTCCGCGGCGGAACCTCAAACATCGTTCCTTTCGTCCTTCCTCATGGAAGGAGCGTCATGCTTCATGAATTTCCTGATCATTTCATTCAGAACCACGCCGGATGCAAGGTGTTTCTTCTGTATTTCACGAAGCTCCGTCATATCACCGCGGTACTCCTCCTTGCCGTAGGTTCCCCCCCTGCTTCGTTCATGCAGTCGGCCGCAAATACAAGACAGCTTTTCTACCGCGGAGAACATCAGGGAGACATATCCGCGCAGAACGCCGAGGAATTTACCCTCCGGATTCGCCGCGTCGCGATCCTCATGGCGTATGGCGGTCTTGATTGCGGCCAGATCCTTCAGGAGAGCCGACAGTGTCCGGAGGTTTCCTTCGTAATCGACGGGACGATAAATACCGGGAATTCGGAGGATCTTGCGCAGAGACGGCTTAAAAAGGGCATCCTGTACCGCCATGTAGCTCTTGAGCATATCGTTGACCCGCCTTGCGAGAAGGAGGGTTTCGTCGTTATTCGGGATCACGGGTTCGGGCTCCTTTCCTGCGGCGACATCTCGTCTTGCGGAACGACGAGTATTCCATCCAAGAGGGCCTCCAGGACAGATACAGCGGAATCCAGGCTCTTCGGATCGGTATCCTTCCTCAGGAGAAGTTTTTTTACCGTACCGACCTTTTCCTCAAGCTCAATCAGAAGCTCCTCCACTTCATTACGGTGTTCGTCGGGCAGAGCCTCCAGCTGCGTCCTGGCTATCGAGGCAAGTTCTCCTCCGATAACGACTGCCCTCATCCCTCTCTCCCGAAGGGGGTTCCCGTCGGTCTCGAGAGGCGGTTCCCGATCACCGGAAAAGAAGGCGGAAACGATAACGGCGCCAAGGCAAAGCAACAGTGCAAGAAGAACGACACGTGTTTTCCTTCTCATGCGACTCCTCCTTTTTACTCGATATACAAAGGTTTATCAAACATCCGTTGCACCATGGTACGTAGAATTACGGATGGAAGCTATTCTATCATCGGAAGGGCACATGAAAAAAGCCCCCCGGAAAAACCGGGGAGCTGCTATACGATGGGAAGGCGCTGGAAATCAGCTCTTCCTGGTTCTGCTGCCCGGCTTGACGAGCGGTACCCCACGGGAGCACAAGGGGCATTCGTCTTGAGGCCAGAGCGGGAAGTTCACCTTCCAGAGCGACTCCGGTTCATGAGGGATTGACGCCTTTCCGCCGCTCCTGTCGACGATGGCGCCGGTTCCCACCCACGTCGCTCCGCCGCGTTCGAGCACGTTCCCAACCTCGCCGGAGGATACCCCGGTGGTGATCACATCTTCGATGACCACAACCCTCTTTCCCTCGGGAAACGGAAATCTGCTCAGGACCATCTCCCCGTCCCGCCTTTCGCAAAAGATGAAAGGAACATTGAGCGCCCTGGCCACCTCATGTCCGATGATCAGGCCTCCGAGGGCCGGCGAGGCGATGAGTTCGGGGCGGTACTCCCTCACTTTTTCCGCCAGGGCCTCACCGGCGAATGCGGCGAAGCGAGGAAAACGGAGCAGCAGCGCACACTGCATATAGTCGCTGCTGTGCTTGCCCGATGTCAGCAGGAAGTGCCCCTCGAGATGAGCTCCGCTCTCTTTCATCATCTCCTGCAGTTGCGCGAGCATTATCGACTCCTGCATGCAAGTCCCTCCTCGATGGACGCGGCGATTTGCTTTACGGCGCAGATTCTGTCCGGCGCGTTCAGTATCGGCCGGCCCACGACGATGTAGTCCGCACCGTTCGCGATCGTCTTCTGCGGTGTAGCGACTCGTGCCTGGTCGTCGTCCGCACTCGCCGGGCGCACACCCGGCACGACCGTGAAGAGGCCGGATCCCGCTCTTCGAACTACCGGAAGATCGAGAGGGGAGCAGACGATGCCGTCGATCCCCGTTTCACGGCAGAGCGCGGCGCGCTGTTCAAGAGCGCCGGAGAGCGGACATCCGGGGGCGACCTCTGCCCACGAGGACTCGTCGAAGCTCGTGAGGACCGTCACTCCGAGCAGGTTGGTCTTCGAGCCGCATTTTTCCTTTGCCCGCACCGCTTCCTCAAGCATCTTCCGGCCTCCGCCGCAGTGCAGCGTCAGCGCCCACAATCCCTCGGAGGCAAGCGGGTCCACCGCCTGGAAAATGGTGTTGGGAATATCGTGCAGCTTGATATCCAGGAATACGGAGAATCCCATTTTCCCGATCTCCCGCAGAAACGGGACCCCTCCGCGTGCGTAGAGCTGGTGCCCTATCTTCACGTATTTCAGTTCTCCTTCGAGAGATGCCAGCAGTTCGCGCCCTTCTTCGAGACGCACTACGTCGAGTGCGAGAATAAGCCGGTCCAGTACGTTCTTCACCGTCGATTCCTCCTGATTCATTTATTGACGTCCAAGGCCGGAAAGCCCTGAAATGCTGTCGATTTTCTGTTCCGCAAGATAGTCCGAAAGTCCTGCGGCGATCTTCCGCGGCAGGTCGAAATCAGTGAAGAGGGCGCTGCCGACCTCCACCGCCGTTGCACCGGCGAGGATCATCGCCGCGGCGTCTTCCCATGAGGAGACGCCCCCGCACCCGACCACCGGAATCTTCACCGCACCGCAGACTTGCCAGACGGTGCGAAGCGCGAGAGGGAAGACTGCCGGTCCCGAGAGTCCGGCGACTCCCCTTTGGAAGGCAAGGCGCTTCTTTTTGATGTCCATCGCCATACCGAGCCACGTGTTACCGCAGACGAGAGCATCCGCCCCTTCTTCCTCGGCGGCCTTCGCCACTTCGGCAAGGTCGGGCGACTGAGGAGTGAGCTTCACCCACAGCGCACCGCTCCACTCGCTCCGAGCGATCCGTACCGCATGGGCCGTGCTTCCGGGGGAGATTCCCCACGCCATGCCGTCGCCGTCCACGTTGGGACATGAGATATTCAGCTCAAGGGCAGGGATGCCAGGAACTTCCCGCAGTGCGCAGATGCTTTCGCGAACTTCGCGCTCCGACTCCATGACGAGGTTGACGAGGAAAGGGCGCCGGGCATTCCGGACGATCGGAAGGTAGTCGTTCAGAAACGCATGCACTCCGGCATTCTGCAGGCCTATGCTGTTCAGCATTCCGCACGGCGTCTCCCAGACGCGGACTCCCTTGTTCCCGGTCCGCCCCTTCAAACTGACGGCCTTCGTACAGAGCGCGCCGACCCCTTCGAGCCGCTCAGCGGACCAGAGTTCCGCCTCGTACGGCCAGACCCCCGACGCGATGATCACCGGCGACTCGAGTTCGAGGCTTCCCACGGAGACCGGCAGGTCAGTTCGAGATGTCATTCCAAAGCACCTCCTCCGCCGTGAAAACCGGACCGTCCACGCAGACTCTCCGGTTGCCGGACGCTGTCGGAATCACACACCCGAGACACCCGCCCATGCCGCACGCCATCCTCGACTCCAATGCAACCCGTATCCGGGCGCCGTCGGCCGGATACTTCGCGGCGACCGCCCGAAGCATCCCCTCGGGTCCGCAGGCCCAGATCTCGGTATCGGGCGGCAGATCGGCGGGGAGGCCGTCCAATACCGTCCCCTTCATTCCGATCGTGCCGTCGTCGGAGAAGAGCGAGACGCCGGGGAAGGACTCCCGCAGCCATTCGGAGAATCCCTCCCAGCCTTTGCCGGAGACCCCCATCACGACGTCGGCTATTGAATTCACGCCGAGACGCCGCACCGCGAAGAGCAGCGGGGCCGCTCCGACCGAACCGCCGGCGAGGATCACTTTCTTCGGCAGCGGCAGGGCATTCCGGGCGGAGAAGAATCCTCTGCCGATCGGTCCGCGCACAACGAGAGAGTCACCCTGGCGCTTCGAGGCCAGAAGTTCCGTTCCCCTTCCGACAACCCTGTAGACTATCTTGAAGATTTCTCCCGAGGCCGATGCAACGGCAAGGGGACGCCCCAGGAAGGGGTCGCCGCAGGTTCCGGGGCGTACCATCACGAACTGCCCCGGCTCCGCTGCAGACGCAATGCTCCCGCATTCCACCGCCAGCAGGCAGGATCCGTCGCCCAAGACGCGGCTGCCGGCAACCTTCGCCTTGTAGTCGCGCGGCGCGCTCCCTCCGCAGTTCATTCGCCGTCCTCCAGGCGATTCATCCTGACCTTTCCCTCGACCAGCGTCATCACCGGCCACCCCTGCAACATCTCTCCGTTCCACGGGCAGAGACGGGCCTTGCTCTTCCACTCGTTCACATCCACCCTCTTCACAGCATCGAGATCAAGAACCGTAATGTCGGCCGCCGCCCCTTCCTTCAGCACGCCCAGGGAGCGCCACGGACGGGGCAGCAGAGCCGCAGGCCCCGACGTAAAGAGCGAAAGGAGGTGCTCCAGCGTGACCGGCTCGCCCAGCTTGAGCCAGGTATCCAGAACCACCGCGACCGAACACTCCAGGGAGGCGATGCCGCACGGCGCCTCCTGGAACGGAACATCCTTCTCGTCCATGTGGTAGGGGGCGTGATCCGTCACGATCGCGTCGGCGGTACCGTCCGCTATCGCGTCCCAGAGAGCCTTGACGTCTTTTCGTGTTCGCAGCGGCGGATTCACCTTATAGGCGGATGAGAACCTGCTGACAAGGATGCAGGTCTCGTCAAGAGAGAGGTGATGCGGCGTCACATCGCACGTCACCTGCAGCCCTTCCTTCTTCGCCTGGCGTATCGCCTCGATGCCGAGTTCCGTGCTCACGTGCGTGAAGTGGATCGGACTGTCCGTTTCACGGCTCAGCGTGATACCGCGCTGGATATCGATAACCTCCGCTGATGCGGGCCATCCCTTCATTCCGCTGGATGCCGAGACCACTCCCTCGTTGACGTGCGCCTTCGCGGTCAGCGAGGGTTCCTCTGGATGCTCCATGATCTTCACGTCGAGATCCCTGCTGTAGAGAAGGGCTGTCTTGAGGAGCTTCGCGTCGGCTACCGGAGCACCGTCGTCGGTAAACATGACCGCTCCCGACTGGGCCATCAGGGCGAGTTCGGCGAGCTGCTTTCCTTCCCTTCTCCTGCTGACGCATCCGGACGGCAGCACCCGCGCTCCTCCGGCTTTTTTCCCTCTTGCAACGAGATACTCTACTGTAACCGGGTTATCCACCGCAGGATCGGTGTTGGGCATGGTCACAACTGTCGCATACCCTCCTGCCGCGGCCGCCTGCGCGCCGCTCTCCGTGTCTTCGCGCCACTCGTAGCCCGGGTCGCGGAAATGGACGTGGAGGTCGATGAAGCCGGGGCAAACGATTTTTCCGTCCATATCGAAAATTTCCGCTTCTTCCTCCTGCAGCCCGGAACCCCTGCGGACCACCACACCATCTTTTATCAGCACATCTTCACACGCCGAAGCGAGCGTTCTGCCGTCGAATATCCGGCCGTTTTTCAGCAATATCATCTATCGAGCACCTCCAAGGCAAAGGTAGAGCAAGGCCATCCGGACGGCGACACCGCTCCGGACCTGGCCGAGAATAACGCTTTTCGGACCGTCGGCCACAGAGGAGGAGATCTCCACCCCCCGGTTCATCGGCCCCGGATGCATCACCACCGCGTTCGGGGAGGCGGCCGAGACGAGGGAATCGGTCGCTCCCCACCGCCTGTGGTACTCGTCGATCGACGGGATGAGCCCGTCATCCTGCCGCTCTCGCTGAATCCGCAGGAAGTAGAGAATGTCGGCTCCGCGGGCGGCTTCGTGCGCGTCGGAAACGTATTCGACACCGAGAGAGGCGGTATCCTCCGGCATCAGCGTCGCCGGTCCGCTGAGCGTCACCGTGACGCCCATCTTCCGGAAAGCCTGGATATCGGAGCGCGCTACCCGGCTATGGAGCACATCGCCGATCATGGCCATCTTCGCACCGTCCAGACCGCCGAGGCGTTTACGGGCGCTGTGCAGGTCGAGCAGCGCCTGCGTCGGATGCCCGTTCGTCCCGTCCCCGGCGTTGAAGACCGAGGCGCGTTTCAGTTTCTTCGAGAGATAGTCGGGAACGCCCACAGCACCGTGACGCACCACTACGGCATCGGCTCCCATCGCTTCGAGCGTCCATACAGTGTCGCGGAGCGTCTCCCCCTTGCTCGCGCTCGATCCGGAAGCGGACCAGTTCACCACGTCCGCGGAGAGCATCTTCTCGGCCAGCTCGAAGGAAACCCTGGTCCGTGTCGAGTTCTCGAAGAAACAGTTCACCACCATTTTCCCGCGAAGCGCGGGGACCTTCTTTATCGGGCGATTCATCAACTCTTCCATGTAGTCCGCCTGCTCCAGGAAAAAGTGCAGCTCCTCCCTCGTCCAGCCTTCGAGGGTGATGAGATCCTTATGCCTCCACTCCATGCTCCGCCCCTCCAGTCCGTTCGCAGATGACGACCCTGTCCTCTCCGTCAAGCTCTTTTACCCGCACCTCGACGTTCTCCGAGCGCGACGTGGGGACCGTCTTCCCGACGTAGTCCGCGGCGACCGGCAGCTCCCGATGCCCCCTGTCCACCAGAACTGCGAGTTGGACGCGCGCGGGACGCCCCAGATCCGTGATCGCGTCGAGCGCCGCCCGGACGGTCCGTCCCGTAAAGAGCACATCGTCGACCAGCACCACTCGCTTTCCGTTGATGTCGCCGGGGAGCGAAGTGCTGTGGACCACCGGCTGGTCCGCGAGCGTCGAGATGTCGTCCCGGTAGAGCGTGATATCGAGTTCTCCCGCAGGAACTTTCACCTTCTCCTCGACCTTGAATATCTCCCTCAGCCGGGCGGCGAGATGTACGCCGCGCCTCTGAATTCCCAGGAGGATGAGGTCGTCGAGCCCCTTGTTCCGCTCCACGATCTCGACGGATATGCGCCGCAGCACCCGCTCCATGTCCTCCTCCGTCATAACAGTCGCCTTCTCCGACCACAGCTTTCCGGACTGCTCTTTCACGATTCCATCCCCTTTCGATAAAAAAAGAGCCTCTCTCCACGCTGGAGAAAGGCTCCGAGAAATCTTCCGGCAACAACGGGAAGAGAGGCATACACGAGCGAAAAACAAACTTTCCGAAACATGGCGCACTCCCTCCTCTCCGCGAACTGAAGAGAGGATACCACATCCCTGTTAACTATGCAAGCGGTTGCAAGAAAAAACCTTCAGAACTCCGCAGCTACTCATTCCAAGGCGACTCTCCTCTGGCGAAGAGAGCCAGGCATGCATCCACAACCTTCTGATCGAAACGGCTTCCGCTGTACAGGGATATCTCGGCCAGGCCCTGCCCGAGGCCGAGGCTGGGCCGGTAGGGGCGGTGGGAGGACATGGCCTCGACGACGTCCGCCACTGCAAGAATTCTGGATTCGAGAAGAATCTCTTCACCGGATACGCCGTGCGGATATCCCGAACCGTCCATCCGTTCATGATGCTGGAGGACTGCTTTTGCAACCGGCCACGGAAAATCCACGTTCTTCAGTATTTCGTAGCCCGCGACACAGTGATCCTGAATGAGACTGTATTCCTTCTCTTTCAGACGCGAGGGTTTGCTCAGGATTTCCGCAGGAATGTCGATCTTGCCAAGGTCGTGCAGCACGGCCGCCACACCCACGCCCTGGACCTGCTCTTCCGGAAGCCCCAGCTCCCCTGCAATGGCGACGGCCAGCCGCGCCACCCGCTCCTGGTGTCCTGCCGTGTAGGGGTCCCGCGTTTCCACCACCTTCGCCATCGAGATCACGATCCCGTCCACGGTTTCCCGCAGCTTCATATTCGTCTCGGTCAGAAGATGCTCGGCATGCTCTCTTGCACGCTCCGCCATCTTCCTGTCCGTAATGTCCACCCAGTTTGCGATGGCGTATTTCGTGCCGTTCTCGCCGGGGACGGCGGTCATACTCACTTCCACCCAGAGCGGAGAACCGTCTTTCTTCCTGAAGCGGTACTCCTTCTTCGACGTCCCTTCCGACTGGACCATCTGGTAGTATTCCGAAACGCTCGAAAGATTCTCCTCTCCCCACCAGAGATACGGAGCCCTGCGGTTGATCACCTCGACCAGAGAATATCCGGTGATCTGTTCGAGGGCGAAGTTCACGTACTTGACGGACGTGTCCGGGTTCACCACAAGGATAGGGTGAGGGGAGTGGTTCAGAAGGCTGGCTGAAAGCTCCTCGCTTTCAAGCAGCGCTTCCTCCTTCCTCCTCCTCTCGGCTATCTCCTCCATCAGGCGTTTGTTGATCTTTTCAAGCTCCCTGGTTCGCTCCTCCACCATCTCCTCGAGGGTACGGTTCAGGGAGACCAATCTCTCCTCCGTTTCGCGAAGAACATCCACGGTCGACGAGAGGTGCTTGTTCTCGCTCCTTGCCATTCGCAAAAGCTCTCTGTTCTGAAGCACTCCGGCTACCTGGCTGAAGTAGATGGAGAGAAGAGCGTAGCTTATGTCGAGAATATTCTCCTTCGGCTCCTTGAGAATACCGTAGAAAACACCCATCGTTCTTCCGGGAGTGGCCAGGGCATGAAGAAAAACGTCTTCTCCGGAGGAAAGGCGGATTGTCACGGGCCGTTCGGTCTGGACGACCCAGGCGAGGGTGCCGTCGTCGATCAGGGCGGGAAGTTCCTCTTCGATCCTTTCCTTTGCCGCGGGAGAACTGGCGAAGGCCTGATAGAAAACGGCGTCATCCTCCCTGAAGAGATAGAAGGCTCCCTCTTTCAGGGCGATGAGCCTGCCCGTGCGCTCATAGCACACCGAGAGGATGGAGTCGACCGTCGTTTCCGCTGCGGCGTCAGGCTGGATATCGTTGATCTTGAGGGCGATGTCCAGCGCATTGGACAGGGCTACTCTCTCTTCTTCCAGAGAAAGGATCCGGTCCTGAAGCTTTTCAAGTGTGAGAAACTGTTTTTCCATCGTTATCGCCGCCTTTGAAAAGGCTGTATATTTCCTGAATCTGCCGTCGTCCCTGGCGCACCACAATATCAAGCTGACCCGGCGGAAGGCCTGCAACGCTCCAAACCGCATCGGAAATCCGGGGCGGATGCTTGGAGCCGCTTCTCCCCTGGCGCAAAGCACCTGCCAAGACGTCAGCAAAGGCAAGGACTGCCACGGGGAACGAATTCATCTCATCCTCCGGGGCATGGTGAAAACGGACAAGATCCGAGATCGCACGGGGAAAACCCCACTTGTCCAGAAGCGCGCCTCCCAGCTCCGCGTGATCGAAGCCAAGAGTTTTCCTCTCCGTCTCCAACAGCGGAACTCTCTCGGCCGCTGCATCCTTGATGAGATTTGCCATTACGAAGGGAACATGCCGCAACAGGACCATTCTTCCGATATCGTGCAGAATTCCCCCGACGAAGACGGTCTCTATGCTTCTGGGGTTTTTTTTCGACGCGAGGATCTGGCCAAAAACCGCCACACCGACGGAATGCTTCCAGAAGGAGTCCATGTCGACCCATTCGGCAGGAATTTCGCTGAAGGCTTTTACTGCCGACACCCCCAGCGCGAGAATGGACAGAGCCTTGCCGCCGATAAGGGCCGCTGCGCGTGTAATGGAGTCGACTTTTCCCGGAACGCCGTATATCGCGCTGTTTGCCAGTTTGAGCAACGTTGCCGTAAGGGCCGTATCCTTGCTTATCAGATCGGCGACGTGGACAATGGAGCTCCTTGGTGATTGAAGCGCCTCGGAGACACGGAAATAAACGTCCGGAAAGGTAGTGAAACGGACTTCAGCCTCTACAAGCTGCTGTATGGACGGCTTCACGGAAGCGGCCGAAGCTCGTGGAAGTTCGGGCTCGAAAAATGCGGTGTACGCGTGCTGTTCCTCCTCAGCGAGACTTCTGGCCGCTTCGAGGATGCCTACACGATAGATCTCTTCCATGGCGGAAGAATCGGGAGCAAGCCCTCCGAACAGGTCGTATATGATTTTCCGGGCCTCCTCCATCACGGATGATGAATAGAGAAGGTCGCCGCCCGTCCGCTCCGGCCGGTCGGATACAGGAACCTCGGCGATCCCCCAGATCTTCAGGCTCATAATGTTTTTGGAGGTCAGGCAGGCCCCCTTCGGCAGAATAAATCGGCCGTTGGGCGCGATCAGATCCGCCGAAAGGATCATTCCGGATTTGAGTTGTGTGACGGAAAGGGTTCCCATGCAGCCCCCCGGAATATCCTCCTGGTTTCGGGAGGAGAGTCGTATACCGTGCACCGCTTTTCTATTAACCATATTCAACAGACGTTGTCAAGCCTGTTTTTTTACTTTTTTCACGTTTTCGAACCTTCCGCACCAAAGGTTTCAGGAAAGAGAGAGTATTCCCGAAGTCGCTCCCCGTGAAGGGAAGAACGTGAAGCGCGCCGGAGAATGCGTGTCGCACGCTTCTTCATTGGGTGCGGTTCCGCGAAGGAACCCACCTCATTTCCAGCGGTTTTTCCGACTATTTGTCCGCTACAGCGAAAAGTAGGCCTTCAGGACCCGTTCGTCGGACATCAGTTCGCTCCGTGAACCGCTTTGAGAAACCGTCCCGCTCTGAAGGATATACCCCCTGGTACAGATCGAAATAGCCTTGGCGGCGTTCTGCTCGATCAGAAAAACCGACATTCCCGACGCGTTCAATTCCCTGATGATGTCGAAGGTCTGCTCTACCAGCTTCGGAGAGAGGCCAAGAGAGGGTTCGTCGAGAATGAGCAGCTTCGGATCGCTCATCATGGCTCGCGAGATGGCAAGCATGCTCTGCTCTCCGCCTGAAAGCGTTCCCGCCACCTGTTTTTTTCGTTGTCCGAGGAGAGGAAAGCGCCTGTAGGCCGCTTCTAGCCTCTCTTCGAGATTTTCGGCGCCTTCTTTCAAAAAAAAGTAACCGGTCTTCAGATTCTCTTCCACCGACATCTTGGGAAAAACCCCCCTGCCCTCCGGAACGAGGGCAACACCCAGCGCCGCCATACGATGCGCCTTGATGCCGGTAACCCGGGTCTCTTCAAAGAAAATATCTCCTCCGGCAATCGGCAGGAGCCCGACAACCGCCTTTACGATCGTCGTCTTTCCGGCGCCGTTCGGGCCGAGCACCGCAACGATCTCGCCCTGGCGGACAAAGGCGGAAATACCGCGAACCACCTTGACGGGCCCGTAGCCTATCGTGACGTCCCGCAGCTCAAGAAGGGTTTTCCACATTTCCAAGATAGGCCTCCTGTACAAGCGGGTCCGACGCAACCTTTGCGAAGGATCCGGTGGAAATGATCTTTCCGTAGGAAAGAACAATGACTTCTTCCGCAATTTTGCGGACAATCGACATGTCGTGCTCGATCAGGACAATCCCTATCCCCTTCTTGAGAGCGCTGATTCTCCGGATATCCTCCATCAGCTCCAGCGTCTCTTCGGGATCCATGCCCGCCGCCGGCTCATCGAGAAGCAGAACGGCAGGATCTGAAACAAGCGCCCTGCAAATTTCCAGCTTCCGCCTCTCTCCGGGAGGAAGGTCCGAGACCGGGCGGAAGCAGGAATCCCTCATGCTCCTGCTGAAAACTCCGAGCAGTTCGCGGGCCTGGTCGATTTCAGCTGAAAGTTCTTTTTTCAAAAGCGGCCGGTTGAAGAGCGCTTTTCTGAAATTGCTCTTCGAAGAAGCCCCCAGTCCTGTCAGAACGTTGTCCAGCACGGAGAGCGATTCGCAGAGCCTGCTCTGCTGGAAGGTCCTCTTGATTCCCATTCGTGCGATTTCATGCGGAGGAAGCCCGTTGATCGGAGTGCCCTTGAAGAGGATATCCCCCGACGTCGGAGCGTAGATTCCCGAAACGACATTGAAGAGCGTCGTCTTTCCGGCTCCGTTCGGTCCGATCAGGGCCAGAATCCTGTCTTCCGTAAGTTCGAACGACACGGAATCCATAGCGGTCAGTCCCCCGAACTTCATGGTCAGATTCCGGATCTGCAGCAGGGAATTCTTCATTCGTCTCCCCTCCTCTCGCCGGAAACCGTCTTGTTCGGCAGAAATCCGTACGTGCGAAGTTTCTGGGGAAAAAGTCCCTTGGGCCTGAAATAGAGCATCAGAAGGATTGCAAGCCCCGTGGCGATCATTCGGTAGTCCGCGAAGGCCCGGAATTTTTCCGGCGCTATGGAGAGGATGAACGCACCGGCAACCACGCCGGCGGTATTGTCCATTCCGCCCAGGATCACCATACCCAGGACAACCAGCGAAATATTCATAGTGAAGTTTTCAGGTGAAATATAGCCGACATAGTGTGCATACAGCCCGCCTGCTATTCCGGCGAAGAACGCGCCTACCGCAAAGGCGAGCAGTTTCGCCTTCGAGGTATCGATTCCGCTGCATTTCGACGCGATCTCGTCATCACGGATCGCGTTCCAGAACAGGCCTACCTTCGAGTTATACAAAAGGTTTCCGATGAGAAGCGAGACACAGAGAACAACGAGCGTCAGAAAATAGAAATTGAGCTGCATCGGAAATTCGCGGCCGAACAGGATCAGCGGCTGGATAAACGATCTTCCTAAAAGAACGGGAGGAGGAATGTCCTTCACTCCGTTAGGGCCTCCAGTAAACTCGAGATTGTTCAAGAGGATGTAGATGACAAGGCCGAACGCGATACTCACAAGGGCAAGATGGTAGGCCCTTGTTTTCAGCGCGGGGAATCCCACGAGAAGGCCGAAAAACGCCGCTATAAAAGGAGCGATCAGAATGGTGAGGAAAAAAGGGAGATGGAACGCCGTCGCCAGCAGTGAGGAGGCGTAGGCTCCCACAGCGTAGAATGCCGCGAATCCGAGGTTCGGAATGCCGGCGCTTCCAACCTGGTAATTCAGCCCGAGGGCGAGAACACAATAAATGCCCGCCATGATCAGGATATGGAGCGTGTACGGGTCATCGCTGAGAAAAAAAGGCGCGCACGCCGCGAAAAGGAGGGCAAAGACAGCGGTCATCTTCTTTCCCCTCCCGAACGCCTCCGTGCGAAGCTGCCTGAGCAGCTCCAGTTTCTGGCAGCCTATCACGAAGAGAACCAGGAGAGCAAAGGAAACCGCCGCCAAATAGCCGTTCTTCAGAGCCAGCACCCCGAATAACAATATTCCGGGAGTGAAAGCCGCCGTGAAGGAGAGCATGGCTCTCGCCGCGGCGGACAGCTGTCGTTCGCTTCTGGCATACGAATCGTTCATCATGGTAATCCCTACACTTTCTCGAAGACGTTCTCGCCGAGAACTCCCCGGGGGCGTACTATCAGGAAGGCGATCACCGCGAGAAAAGAAAAGACATTCTGATACTGCGAGCCGTCCGGAATGTAGACGGCGGAGAAGGTCTCCACGAAACCGAGGATCAGCCCGCCTACGATCGCACCGTTGAAATCGCCGAGCCCTCCGATGACGGCTGCTGAAAACCCCTTGATTCCCAAGTTGCTGCCGATATCGAACTTGGTGATTCCGTAATAGCTCGCGTTCAGGATACCCGCAATCCCGGCAAGAGCCGATCCGATCACGAAGACAAGGGTAATGGTCCGCTCAAGGTTGATCCCCACCGTCTGCGAAACGTCGGGATTCTGGGAGACCGCTCTCATCGCGAGACCAAGCCTGGTTTTCTTGATGAGAAGATTCAGCAGGACGATCATGACCATCGAAACACCGCATATGATGACGACGTCGTATCCCAAAAAGAGGTCGCCGAAGAGAAAGCCTCCGAACGGAAGAATCTCCGGAAAGACCTGCGGATTGCTGCCGTTGGGATAGACGACCCTGATCACCTCGCGAAGGACCTGACCTGCGGCAACCGTCGCAAGAAGGAGGATGAGACGGGGCGAGTTCAGAAGCGGCCTCACGAGCATCTTGTAGAAGAGGCTTCCCCATACCCCCGCGAGAAGAAGGGTCACGAGCGAGACTCCCATGACGACGGCGAACGTGACTGCGGGAGAGAGATTCAGCCCGAGAAGCGGAACGATGAGGGGCATCATCAGGAAGGAGGCGAGCACGCACGTGTCGCCGTGCGAAAAATTGGCGAGGTTGATGACACCGACGTACATCGTAAAACCCAGCGCGACGAGCGTGTACATCGAACTGACCGTGACGGCCACAAGACACGTTTGAAAGAAAAGGATCATTTTCAAATCACCCATCACTTCAATGAGATATAAAAAAAGAAACCGCAGAGCGCGCTCGGCAAACAGGGCACTCTGCGGTTTTCTGAAGGGCTTCGCTACTTCCAGGGAAGTTTCCGCTTGCCTGCGGCGTATTCGGATTCCTCGTAACGGGTCCACTTTCCGTCCTGGTTGACGTACATGTTCAGTCCCCCGGTGATGTTCTGGCCGTGCGAGTCCCACTTGATCTCTCCGATGATGCCGGTGAAAGTGTTGTTCCAGATATAGTCGGCAACTTTCGCGCGGTCCGGTCCGACCGCCCTGACGGCCTCCAGAATGACTCCTGCCGAGTCATAGGCGTACGGGCCGTTCTGTTCGTAAGGCTGAGAGTATTTCGCCGAGTATCGTTCGATGAACGCACGCCCCTCAGGAGAGTTCCGGGGATCAAAGGTTCCCGAGCAGAACGCGCCTTCACCGCTCGATCCGGTGATCTCGCCGAACGTATCGGACTGAATACCGGGCGCTCCGAGATACATCACGTTCGCCAACCCCATCCTGGCGGCCTGCCGGCGAACCGCACCGCCGTCGGGCAGGACTCCTCCGTAGAAGATACCTTCGGGCCTCAGGCCGCGAACCCTTCCCAGGACAGCGCCGAAATCCTGCTGCCCGGCGGTGATGCCGAAGGCCTCGAGCACCTTTCCGCCCCTCGACTCGAGCGCTTCCGTGAACTCGGAGCGCAGCTTGGTTCCGTAATCCGTCGTATCGTGGATGATGACCCAGTTTTTCAAGCCGAACTTCTCGACCACCCACTCCCCGGCAAGATCCATGCTCTGCTTGGATGTGGGGATGAGACGCGTCTTCGTCGTATAGTCGTTGCCGTAGATTATATCCGAGTGAATCGTGCCCCAGAAAAGCTGGGCGACGCCGAAGCGGTTGAAAATATGCACCGTGGCAAGTCCTACAGGGCTGTTCCAGTGCGTCGCGGCGGCAAGAAGCGCCGGATCGGCACAGAGCTTGTTGGCAGCGGCGACCCCGGTTGCCGGATCGGAAGCGTCGTCCTCGTAGACGACCTCAACCCTGTACGGGTAGTCTCCCGCAGAGAGAATTTCGTTTACCCTGAGTTCAAAGGAGTTCTTGGCGCCGACTCCGACTGCCGCGTTTCCGCCTGTGAGAGGACCTATGAAACCGATCTTCACTAAAGGCTTCTCCTGAGCAACGAGAGGAGAAGAGAGAAAGAACACCGCAAACAACAACACCCCGATAACCGTAAATAATTTCCCCGAACGCATTTCCGGACCCTCCTTACGTAAAATTACCTACCTTATGTGGATCCATAATAGTGCCGGCACATTAAGATGTCAAGGAAGGCGGCTTTTCCCCATCCCTGAACTGAAACCGGGTTACAAAGCCTCCTCAGCGGTGAAACGCGCGGCGAATCCGGCGAGCAGCGCCGCTCCCTTCGAAAGCGCTTCGTCGTCCACGTTGAATCTCGGATTGTGATGCTGGTTGCCGGTCCCCTTCGCCTCGTCCGCGGTCCCGAGGAAAACGTACGCCGCGGGGACCTTCTCGCCGAAGTAGCTGTAGTCCTCCGAACCCATTGCGACGGGAAGCTCTTCGACCTTATCCTCTCCGAAAACGTCGACGGCCACCGAGCGCAGAAGCCCGGTCACGACGGGGTCGTTCACCGTCACCGGATAGATCGGCGTGTACGTCAGCTCGGCCGTGCAGCGCATCGCGGCACAGACTCCGTCCGCCACTCTTTTGACGATCCCTTCCATCTGCTCCCGCACCGCTCTGCTCGTCGTGCGGATGTTCCCCGCTACCCTGGCGGTATCGGGAATGATATTCACAGCGGTTCCCGCTTCCAGCTTGCCGACGCTCAGAACCACCGTATCCTGGGGATCCATCTCCCGGCTTACGACGGTCTGCAGCGTCGAAATTACCGTCGCGGCCGTCACCGTCGGGTCCACGGCCTTGTGCGGCATCGCTCCGTGCCCTCCCTTTCCCTGGATCTTGAGATCCCAGATATCCGCCGAAGCCATGATGGGGCCAACGCGGCACCCCAGCTTTCCGGTCGGCAGAAGGGCCCATACGTGCAGGCCGCCGATCGCGTCAACGCCATCCAGCGCCCCCTCCTCGATCATCCTGGGAGCCCCTGAGTTCATCCCGGCCTCCTCGGCGGGCTGGAAGAGGAAGCGCACCGTACCGCAGAGATCCTCCCTCATGGAAGCGAGAATCTCGGCGACGGCAAGCAGGACAGCCGTGTGCGCGTCGTGGCCGCATGCGTGCATCACACCGCTCCGGGTGGACTTGTAGGGAAGATCGTTCTCCTCCTCGAGGGGAAGCGCGTCCATATCGCCTCGCAGCGCCACGCAGCGGCCCGGCTTCCCTCCCTTCAGGTCGGCCATGACGCCGCACTCCGTTCCTCCGAACCCTCTTTTGATGTTCTCGAGCCCCAGGTTGCGAAGATATTCCTCGACAAAACGCGATGTCTCCACCTCCTGCCAGGAGAGCTCGGGGTTGGCGTGAAATCTCCTGCGAAGCTCCGTGATCCTGTCCGAGAGGGCGTTCGCTTTTTCAATGATGGATGACATGTTCATACAATGTGGGTCCCCTTTCCCGATTCGAAATATATGGACAGGACGGAACAACGCCGTTCCGCCGCACCCATTTCATTATTTCCCGGACTCTTCCGCCCTGTTATCTGCGGATGCAGCCACGCCTTCCCTCATTTCTTCAGATCGTAGTTCCAATTCCGCTTTTCAAGCTCCCCGATCAGCCCGACAAGATAGTCCGTAACGCACCGGAGCATCTTTTCGCCCTTCTCATGGGTCGCCTTCGTGGAATCACCCGTGGCGCCCGTGGCGGTAATCTCGCCGATATCCCAGATGATCGTCGCGAAGTCGCTCAATGTTATCACATCGTGCGGGACCTGGCTCTCCGCCAGCTCAAGGTCGACGAGATCGGGACGCACCGCCATCATGATGGAGGTCTCACCCTCGCCGCCGTGCCCGAGACCGCTCCATACCTCGAATTCCTCGGCCATTTTCGCGCCGGTGATGTTCCACCACGCGGGCAGATAGACGAGCGTTGCGTCCTTGAAACGATTCTTGACGTTCCTGGCCGCGATCTCCAGCGCAGGAATATTGCCGTCGTGCCCGTTCAGGATCACGATACGGAGGATGCCGTTCTCTATCAGGCTCGTGAAGATATCCTCCGCGACCGCGATCGTCGTCTCGAAACGGAGTGTTACCGACAGAGGGAATCGATTGTAGTGAATCGAAGTGCCGAACGGTACGCCGGGAACGACGACCGTGCGCGGCAGACGGAGGGCCGCACGCCTGGCGATCTCCGTCGGGACGAAGAGATCGGGACCGAGCGGCAGATGCGGGCCATGACTCTCGCAGCTGCCGAAAATCGTGATCGCGCTGTCGATCTCCCCCGCACCGATCATTCGTTGCAGTTCGGAAGAGGAAAACTCGTTCACAAAGACTTTTTTCATGATTGCACCCCCCGTGACCGGATATTGTTCCCGGCGAACAGATCGGCGTCGTATGCGGCGTCCGGCGTCGCCGTGTACAACAGGATATAGAGAAGAATCGTCGCCGGCAGCGCGAACACTCCCGACGGAAGACCGTACGGCAGAGAAACTCCATATTGAAAGAACAACCCCAGGCTCCCGCCTGCAAGGAACGAGAGAATACCGGTGATCCGGTACTCGGGTTCGTTTTCGAGGTTTTCAGCGATGTAGCGGCCTTTCTTGATGAAATAATAGTCGGCGATGAGAGGTCAGAACGAACAGGAAGCCCATCCCCAGCGCGACGGCCCAAAGAGAAGTTCCCGGCGGTACTCCCGGCTTGCCTCCGAATCCGGCGAGCACCCCGCCTACGAAGAGCCCCGTCACGACGTATCCGAATCCCACCCAGACCATTACCTGTTTCCATGCAGGGCGCCGTTCCGACAACGGCACCGGGGACAGCATCCGCTCTCTGTCGTGTTCAACGGGCTCCGTTTTCCGCTTCGACACTTTACCCCCCTCTTTCATCACCGTGAAATATCAGTCCACGGGCGAAATTGTATCATGGGCGTTCTTGATCCGCCGGTCTGACCGAGATGAACCACTCAGGACCGGAATCGATTCCGAACCTTTCGGCGAAGCTGTCCATGTTCAGCGCGAGCGAGAGGTTCATCAGGCTGTTGAAGTAGAGCAGCGGTCTCCCCTCCGGTACGTCGCCGAAGGTGTTGACGTAGGGAACAATACCTTTGAAAACCTCTTCCTCGCCCCGAAAGACCGCGACTTCGTATTGCGCCCCGATTACGGGTTTCAACTCGTCGAAGAGCATCTTGCCGATGCTGCTCCAGACATTGCCGTACTGGACGTCGAGCACCGGAATGTTTCCGAAGACCGCGCCGTCCTTTGCCTCGGCCTTCCGATAGGGAATGCGCACCACTTCCCCCTCAAAGAGCGGCCCGACATCTTCGAAAAGGATCGCCCCGGCCGCCAGCTTCGCTCCCGTATATGCGTACAGGTCGCGTCCGAAGAACGTGTAGGACTGCTCGGACCCAGGCAGACGATACCTCGTGTCGTCGATGGTACGCACGGCCTCGATGCCGGCCGTTTCGGCGATGAAGGTCAGCGTGCCGTTGTCCGGTGTGACCACGTACCGGCCGTCCTTCGTTCGAGCGACCACAGAAGCCCGTTCAGTGCCTACGCCCGGATCGACGACCGATATGAAGACCGTCCCGGCGGGCCAGAACTCCATCGTCTGGTATAGCCGGTAGGCCGCCTCCCAGATGGAGTACGGAGGAATCTCGTGCGTCAGGTCGAACATGGCAAGCTCACCGTCGACGCCGAACGCCACCCCCTTCATCGCGGAAACCGCCCCGTCCTTCAGACCGAAATCCGTCTGGAAGACAAGCGCCGTTTTCGCAAAAGCCGCATTTACCAAGAAGAGAAGAGAGAGAAGCAACACCACTCCGCACTGCAATTTTTTCTTCATTCGAATATCCTCCATTTGGTCTCCAACTCGTTTTCTTCACACGCTGACACACGCTATTCTTTGATGATGTCCATCGTTTTCGCCATGCCTTTGGTGATGACGAGTCCGCCGACCAACTGCTCCAGAGTGAAACCGACGGAAATCGTTCCTCTGCACAGCCCCTCGTGCCCCATTCGGATCTTACAGGCTTTCTCGATCTCGCCTGCCCTGCCTGAAGCCCTGCTCGTGCTGACGCCGAAGAATTCGCATAACTCCTGCAACGTGACGGAGTTCGGCTGCGAGCGATCAAACAGGAAGTTGAGCCTTGCGATGACCGTAACCACCGCAGCGGCCCAAACCTCCTTGGTTCCGCCCGTGATCGGATAGGTCCGCTTCCTCCCGAGCTGCGCCCATAGTTTATCGATATACGAAGCGATTTCCGGCGCGTCGGTCAGGTACCGCTCCGCAAAAGCGTCCAGCAACTTCTGCACTTCCTCGATTCTTCGCTGTTTTTTCTCATCGACGATTTTCGCCATGATATTCCTCCTTCTCGAACGCGTTTCCCGTTTTTCAATACTCAACCGACTAAATTCGAGGACACAATGTCTTCCTTCAATAAAAACAGTCCTTCAACCATCCAAGTACTGGCTGAAGAATTCTCGGTCGACTTCGAAGGTAATCACCGGGCGTAATCCCAGACTGGAACTTTCCATCATTTCGACGAGAGACCCCGAATCAACAAGCTCAACTGGAGGGGCGCCCTCCCGGTTCGCCTCTTTAGCCGCTTCCTGTGTGAACTTGCTCGTCGTGATGAATATTCCTTTGTCGGCGCGTCCGATCATCGCATTTCGGAAGTCGGCAATCTGCATCCGTGAGACATTATTACCCTCTTTGTACCGTTTTGCCTGGAAAAGGACTCTAAAGGATACGAAAGGATTGATTCGCAGAATGGCTTTACCGTCGATTCCCTCGTCATGGCTGCCACCGGTCAGCTCAAGATTCTCGAACTTGTTGACCCGGAGCAACAACAAGCAAAAACGCTCGAAGTTCTTGGGCGACATAGAACGAAGGTAGCTTAAAACGCGCTGTCTGTAGTCTACGTTTACCGAAGAATCATCGTCAATCTCATTCTCTTCATCATTCGTATCGTCGAGATCGCTTTCTTGAATCTGAGGAGGCCCGTTCTTCTTTATTCTCTTTTGAGTATTGATATCCACCCATTTTAAAAAAAGAGCGCGAGCTTCTTCAAGATCGATATGTTTGTTCTCTCCGTTTTTTGTCAACTTCCAAACGCCGCGAATAGACCCGTCTATATACCCCTCCCAGACCAAATACTGTCTCGCCCAGCATACTTGGTTATGAAACTTGGAGGCTCCTGATTTGATCGTCTCGTTCAATTTTGACTCCGGGAGGTTGAGATTTTGGGCGACACGATTCGAAACCTCCTGTGGAGTCCCTGAACCTCCAAGTTCCCTGAGTGCGTCCAATACAGGGCCAAACCACTGAACGAATTCCGAACGTCTTTTTGCCATCCGGTATCACTTCCTCAACTTCCGTGATAAAGGGGCCCGATAGACCAGCGTCAGAGCCTCGGAGCCGTGCCATTCGACGGCGGCCACGGTCACGACCGCGTCGGGCAGTATCCCCCGGACGACCGTGTCGGTGTGCAGGTCTTCGAGTCGCAAAGCGTCACCTTCCTTGCCGGAGTGTATTCGAAAACAGCCTGACGAAAGCATACACTATATGAATATTTTTTCAACGCTTGCCTCGATGAGTTATGTTTTTCCGCCGTCGAGGCCATGCCGACGAAGACGCGAACTTCTCTCCTGCAGGAAAAATAGCCGCCTTTTTCATGAAACGGCCCGAGCACTCATAAAAAAGAGAGTTCGGGCCTCAGAAAACGTTTTGAGTCATCATAGATTATGACGACGACTGTCCGGTCTCCGGCACGAATACCGGAGATTCTTCCGCCCTGAAGACGCCGCACCCGCAGGGGTACTGCGTCTTCAGGGCATCGTCGGGATCATCGTTTTTCCTCTTACAGCGCGACCTCCTTGGAGTCGAAAACCCTTACTTCGGCCGGAGCGGCGAGCATGTCCTTTCTCGCCTCTCGGGCGTCGAGGACGTGCTGCGTCTTCAGATGCGCCCTGAGCGACTCGATATCCTCCCACTCCTCGAAGTACAGAAGCGTCTCCTCGTCGTCGGTCGACTTGTAGAGGGTGTAGCTGATGTTCCCCTTCTCCTTGCGCGTGCAGTCGATGGCGTGACGGCTGATCTCGGCGACCTTGTCCCTCATTCCGGGCTTGGTTTTGAACTTGGCGGCAACGATTATCATGAAACTTCACCCTTTCCTGCTGTATTTTTGCGCGGGGCGTTCCGGACTCTCAGAATCGATGGCCCCGGGCAATAAAAAGACAACCAAATTGTACCACGACTCTGTATCGCTCGCTGCACAGCAAGAGGGCGGAGGAATTCCTCCGCCCTCTTGCTCATCCTTGATTTCGAAGGCTCAGCGACTTTTGAGAAGCTCCTTGACCGCGTTGCGGATGTCGGTTGTATCCCGTCCTAGAACTTGGGCGGCGTCACGCACCTTGATATCCTTCGCCGTATCGGCCGGCCAGCCGGCCTTTTCGAGGATTACCTCCGCATCCAGGCCATACCCTTCCGCTATTTCGAAGAGCGTCACGCTTCCTTTCAGCTCGTCCGGGTTGGACGGCATCACCGCCTTCGGGGCCGGCGCCTTGGCCGGATTCTCGGCGAAATAGACCTTCAGCCGCTCCTTGAGCTCCTCGTCGTTCACGCCTTCCATCTGCTTGACGGAGACGTTCAGGGGAGCGTCCGCGGGAAGTCCGGCGATCTGGAGCACCTTGGCCGGAGGCAGGTTCACCTGGCCCGCCACCTGTTCGATGTTCATCCATCCGAAGATCCCCTCGACGGGATCACGGAGCGCCTCGACCGATGTGGACGCGAAAGTCTGCCAGTATCCCGTCATCTTCGCCGTTCCGTAGGCGGCGAAGTAGAGCCCCACGCCCAGCAGCCCGACTGCGAGCGCGGAGAGGACCTTTTTTCCGGCAACGGAGAACTGGAGGGTCTTTTCGACGGGGCAACTCTCCGTGCAGCGGCCGCAGGCGATGCAGTCGGCGTCGCTCACGGTCTCCAGAGCCATCGGAGTCACTCCCATCGGGCATGAGCGGTCGCACTTCGAGCAGGAGATGCACGTTTCCTTGCTGCGCTTCACCTTCGTCAGGCTGAACTTCTGCAGGATGCCGAGCGCGGCCCCGAGCGGGCAGAGATAGCGGCACCAGAAACGCTCGATGAAAAGTCCCGCGCCGATGACGACGAAGAAGAGGACGGCAAACCCCCAGGGAGAGGAGACGATCTCCTCCCACCCCGAGGAGAGGTGCATCCACGAGACCCACGGGTCGTAACTCCGCCATGCGAGTGTTCCGAGCGTCCACGTGTAGTAGAGTATGACCGCGAGGACGACGTACTTCAGCATCTTCAGCCCCCGGTCGACCGGCCCGGACATCTCCCGGCGCTTTATGCCGAGCTTGCGCGCCGCCAGGTTCGAGAACTCTCCGATGCTCCCCAGCGGGCATATCCAGCCGCAGAAGACCCTTCCGACCAGCAGCGTGATGGCCGCGACGGCCGCGAAGAGGATCAGCGAGCTGGGCGCCGTGCGGCGGAGCCAGACTCCGGAGGACAGGTAGCTGTAGATGCTCTCAAGCCCTCCAAGCGGACAGAGGGAATCCACCGTCGGAATGCCCGCGGGTCCTCCGCCCAGCGTCTGGTGCTGGCCGACCCATGTTATGTACGCCAGAAAACCGAACATGACCCCGTACCGGATTCGCTTCCATGAAAACACGATTCTCATCTCCTTGTTTGGGAAAAAGGTGTGAAGCCTTCGGCTCCGGTTTCGTTCGTCACCTCCGGAAGCCGGGATGTTCGAATGATACTCCGCCCGGCCCCTGAACGCATTGTCACAGTTTCCCATCGGAAGGTAGGTAAAACCCGCATTTTCAACGCCGCAGTCCTGTGTGCTGCAACGGCATGGCACAGGAGAGCCCCGGCAATGCCGACGAAGACGCTCCCTGCACTTCCAGACCGCAGGATATGGAGGCCCCTCGTTCGGACAAACTTCCCTATCCTGCCGTCACAGGGCTGATTCTTCCGGGGTAGGCCTCCAGTCCCGCTTTCAGAATCTCCATCGCCTTCACAAGGTCTTCGTTTTTGAGCACGTAGGCGATGCGCACTTCGTCGCGTCCGAGCCCCGGAGTAGCGTAAAACCCCTCAGCGGGCGACATCATCACCGTTTCTCCTCCGACCTCGAAGTTCGCGAGCATCCAGACGATGAACTTTTCGGCATCGTCGACGGGAAGCTTCGTCACGAGGTAAAAAGCCCCTCTGGGTTCTTCGCAGACGACGCCCGGAATCTCCTTCAGCGCCCGGTAGACGGTGTTTCGTCTGACGGTGTACTCGTCGTTCACTTCCTTGAGGTAGGAAACGGGAGTGTCGTAGAGCGCCGCCGCGCCGATCATGTCCATAGTGCCTATGCTTGTCCGTGCCTGGCAGAGTTTGAGGATCTGCCGTATGAACTCCCTGTTTTTGCTCACCACGCACCCGACACGCGCCCCGCATGCGCTGTAGCGCTTGGAGACCGAGTCCGTGATCGCCACCCGATCCGATACGTCCTCCAGGTTGCCGAAGCTGGTGTACTGCAGACCGTCGTAGACGAACTCGCGATAGACTTCGTCGGCTACGATGAAAAAGTCGTGTTTTTTCGCAAGATCGGCCACCATGCGCATCTCTTCGCGCGTATAGACCACTCCGGTAGGATTGCCCGGATGGCAGAGGAGCATGGCCTTGGTGCGGGGCGTAATTCTGCTATCGATCTCTTCGCGAAGCGGAAGACGGAACCCCTCCTCCGCTCTTGTGGTGACCGGAACGACGAGCGCGCTCACCGACTCGGCAAGGGTTTTGTAGTTCGCATAAAACGGCTCGGGTATGAGAATTTCGTCGCCGGGATCGCACAGCGCGTTGAGAGCATAGTCCAGCGCCTCGCTGGCTCCGTAGGTTATGAGCACCTCCTCCCGCTGATACTCTATGTCATAACCTTTGTAGTAGCGGATAACGGCATCGATCAGTGCAGCATCGCCGTCTGAAGGACCGTATGCGAGCACGTCGGGCGAATAGTTCCGAACCGCCTCGAAGAAACCGGGAGGGGTTTTGATGTCTGGCTGCCCGATGTTCAGGTAGTAGATCTTCCGCCCCTTCCGTTTCGCCTCCTCGGCGTAGGGAACAAGGCGGCGTATCGGAGAGGCCTGCATTCCGAGTATTCGTTTCGAAAGCTCCATTTTTTCAGCTCCTGTTCCGGACTTGAGAGTCCATAGTTCTGTATGCGAACAATTTTTTCGGACAGTGTCGCACATACCGCTTTGCTTGTCATCATAACTTTCTTCGAAAAACAAGATTGAAATCAAGGCATTTTCAATTCTCCGGGAAAAAAGCGCCTCTTTTTCTGTGATAAAACAAAAACGTTGGACTCTCACGCAGAAAAAGGGATGGGGGGCGCCCCATCCCTTTCTTGATCCGCCTTCTTTAAAACCGACTCTTTGCCTGTTACGGTCTCGGCCAGACTGCTCTGAACGTATCCTTATAGTTGTTGTAGGATTCCAGCACTTTCGCAAGGAAGGGATCTTGCTTCGAGCGCTCCGCATAGAAAGCCTCGGCTTCTTTCATGAAGGCATCTTCGATGGACTTGGGAAGGGGAAGAACTTCCATGCCTTCCTCGCGGAATTTCTTCAAACCGTCAAGGTCGGCAATAATGGCCCTCGCGTAGTAAGCGAAGGCTTCTTCTCTCCATGCCGCCTCGATGATGTTCTGCAAGTCCGCCGGAAGCTCGTTCCACTTATCCATGTTGAAAAGGAAGGGGTTCCATTCGTAAGGATGGCGAACAGCACTGATATAGAGGTACTTGCCCGCTTCCTGAAGTCCCATGGTCCAGTTAACGGCAGGACTGGCGACTTCGTAGGCATCGATGACTCCCCGGTGCATGGCTTCGAAAACCTCTCCGACCGGCATCAAGGAGCATGCTGCGCCCATCCTGTCCAAAATGGCGGCGCCGTCGCCCGCGGAGCGAATTCGTATGCCCTTGAGATCTTCCGGGCCATTCAAAGGCTTGTTGGTGACAAGGAACACCTCGGGCGGCGCCATCTGCCCGGCGCCGTTGATAATCTTGACCTTGTAATCCTTCAGCATCTCGGCAACGAGCTCATGTCCGCCGCCTTCAAACATCCAGCCGAGTTTTTCCATAGGCGACATACCGCCCGGCTTTGCCGTGAAAACAGCGGCGGCAGGCCATCTGTCGACATAGTACATGTAGCAGGTGTCGGCAAAATCCAAAACTCCTCTGTGGAGAGCGTCGAGTTCCTTCGTGGCAGGGGAGATGGCTCCGGCGGGATGCACTTTGAAGACCAGTCTTCCACTGCTCGCCGCTTCCGCTCTCTTGCACGCTCTCACCAATGATTCGAAGAAAACATTTCCGGCGGGCATTCTGGACTGGCCGGTAAAGGAAAACACCTTATCCTGCGCCAGCACTTCTCCTGCTCCGAAAAATACGGCCACCATGCTCACGACCAACGCGAAAACGATCAATTTTTTCATCCATTTCGCCTCCTTTTTTTCATGCTGCAACCAAGTTGTCAACAACGACGCGCCGTTTCTTGCGGTTTTCATCCCCTCCTTCGTTTAGAAATAACTATCTTCCGCTCATCAATCCAGGCAGCCATAGGATGATGTCAGGGAAGACCACGCAGAGAACCAAACCCAGCATGATCAGCAGTACAAAGGGGATAACTCCCCGAATAATGTCGGTTGTCTCGATTTTAAGCTCTTTCGGAGCCACTCCTTTGAGGAAAAAGATGGAGTAGGCGAAAGGAGGCGTGAGAAACGACATTTGGAGGTTAATACAGATCATGATGGCAAACCAAACTGGATCAAAACCAACCTTCACGGCGATTGGGGTCACAATCGGAACCAAAAGAAGAACGATGCCGATCCAGTCAATGAACATCCCCAAGATGAACGTCACGACCATTATGATGAGGAACACGCCCCATTTTCCCCCTGGCGCCGCCAATATGATGTTCCCGACGACATCTCCGCATCCAGCCCTCAAAAAGACACCTACAAAAGCCGTCGCCATGGCGATGATGAGATAGACCATACCGCTTAATCGCACGGTGTCGATGGCGACGCCTCGTAAAACCTCCCAGCTGAACCTTCGGTAAAGAATGGCAAGCACTGTTGCGGCGAAAGCTCCAACCGCGGCAGCCTCGGTAGGTGCGGCGATACCGAAAAAGATGCTCCCCAAAACGGCTATGATCAAGATAACCGGAGGAAGGAGGGAGATAAAGAGCATAGAAAGTTTTTTAGAAACCGAAATCCCTTGTACTTCAGATTCCGGAATTGCGGGACCTGCATCTTTTTTAACGAGGCAATAGATAATGATATAAGCGCAATATAATGCCGACAACAGAAAGCCCGGAAAGAAGGCCCCGAAGAAAAGCCTTCCTACGGAAACACCTGCCGCGGGGCCGTAGACAACCAGCATGATGCTGGGAGGAATCAAAATTCCAAGAGTTCCTCCAGCACAAACAGAACCGCAGGCTAACGGCTTATCATAACCTCTCGTTATCATGGGACCCAAAGCAAGGAGAGCCAGAGTGGTCACCGATGCGGCGACGACTCCGACGCAGGCCGCGAGAATGGTGCCTATGAGGATTGTTGCAATGGCAAGGCCGCCCCGAAGCTTTCCGAACCACACATAAAGAGCTTCAAACAGCTTTTCGGTGATTCCCGACCGCTCGAGCATATTGCCCATGAAAGCAAAAAGGGGAACGGCCAGCAAGGTGTAGTTAATGAGCTGGTCGAAGATTCGGCCGTAAAAGAGTTCGAGGGTAATTCTGGGGCCGAAGACCAAAGAGCCGATAGCCAGCCCCATGGTGCCGATTCCCAAGGCAAAAGGGAAACCGGTAAGGACCGCCACAAAGACGCCCCCCAACATAAGAGCGGTGATGAATTCAGGTGTAAGCGTCATATTTCTTCCCCCTTTAGGGCAAAGTGAACATTCCGGATGAAATCAGCCAGACCTTGAAGGAAAAAGAGGAGAAATCCGATGAAAACAATAGCTCTCAATGGATAAAGGGGAGGATACACGTAGGTTGCCGCCGATTTTTCGTTAATGGAGATAGAGAACAACATCCACGAATAAGATACATAAAGCAGAGAACCGATCAGAGGGAAAAACAGAAAGACGGCGCATATTGAATCCAAGACGGCTTTGCCCCTTTGCGATAGACGGCAGTAGAATACATCCACTCTTGTGTGTGCCTGCTGGAAAAGGATATATCCCCATGAGAGAGCATACATTGCCGCCCCCGCCATCATGATGAGCTCATACTCCCAAACCGTGGACTGGCGCAAAAGGTATCGCCTGATAACGCCGCTGACTCCGATGAGCATCAAGGCGACTGATAACCACCTTGTCTGTGTACCGACCCATTCATTGATCCAATCGATCACTTTGAGCAGCTTCCTCATATAATCTCACTTCCCTTTCGCGCATGAGCTTTTTTACTTGATCGGTCTTTTATTGCCTTCCGCAGCCCCGCTTTCTATTTTGAATAGAGGGGTCACGTTGTGTCAAGAGCGTAGAAGAAAGATTCTCGAATAAGCGAATAGCAAGTCTATTTGATGAACAGCATACTGATGGAGGCGGTCAATCATAAAAAAGCAATTGAGAAGCAGCAAGAGACGCTCCAAATTTGGAGTATGAAACGTTGCAAAAAAATCATCCTGCCCTCAGAGTCAGAAAACCGGACGCCCGAGGAACACTTTAAAAAATCCACAACGATGCCGATGAAAGATGGATCCCTATTTTTTCGCCAATGAAACGCTCCCCCGGAATCAAACCCATTAACATTGCGTCGGATTATAGTCTGCTGATACGGGGTTGTCAACAATAGATTTCGACAACATAAGAAATTATGAAACATGTCTATTATTAAATTATTCAATTTTAGATTCAATAAATATGCCACGGCACGGTTATTTTACTGTGAATAGTCGAGAGAATGAAGCTTTTCCGATCGGATTATCTCATCGGATATATTGGGGGCGGCGCCGCAAAGAAGCCCGCCCCCGAAAGATCTCCGGGTGTTATTCGTACTCCTTGAGCATGGCGGCGTACTCCTCCTCCAGCCCCTTCCGCACGTGGTAGCAGTGCTCGTCGCCGGGGAACTTCCCCGTGTGCACGTCCTCCACGTACTCCTTGAACGCGTTCGTGATGATCTCCGCCACGTTCGCGTACACCTTCACGAACTTCGGCGTGAACGCCTGGAACATGCCCATCATGTCCCCGCAGATCAGAACCTGTCCGTCGCACGGACCGCCTCCGATGGCATAGACGGGAATCGTCAGCTTCTTCGCAATGAATTGAGTCAGCTCGGGAGGAATGGCCTCGACAAGCAGCGCGAACGCTCCCGACTCCTCCACCGCGAACGCGTCCTCGATCACGTACCGCGCCGACTCCGGGTCCAGCCCCTGCGCCTTGAATCCCCCCAGAGGGCCCGAGCTCTGCGGCGTGAGGCCGATATGTCCGCACACAAGGATCCCGGCGTCCGCGATGGCCCGGATGCGGGACTTCACCCGCACGCCGCCCTCCAGCTTGATGCAGTCCATGTCCGCTTCCTTCAGGAAGCGCACCGCGTTCA
>CAYRPJ010000023.1:0-57845 GCA_964426245.1 uncultured Synergistaceae bacterium | reverse complement strand
GCCTCCAGTTCGACAAGGGCTACATCAGCCCCTACATGGTCACCGATCCCGAGAGAATGGAAGTCTCTCTTGACGACGCCTATATCCTGATCCACGACGGCAAGGTCAGCAACATCAAGGATCTTCTCCCCACGCTCGAGAAGGTCGTCCAGACCGGCAAACCGCTGCTTATCATCTCCGAGGACGTCGAAGGCGAAGCGCTTGCCACCCTCGTGGTCAACAAGCTGCGCGGCGTGATGCAGGTCGCGGCCGTCAAGGCCCCCGGATTCGGCGATCGCCGCAAGGCGATGCTCCAGGATATCGCCATTGTCACCGGCGGCCAGGTCGTCAGCGAAGAGATCGGCATCAAGCTCGACAGCGCCGAGCTCTCCATGCTCGGAAAGGCGAAGAAAGTCCGCATCACCAAGGAAGAGACGACCATCGTCGAGGGCGCCGGAGACTCCGATGAGATCCGCAAGCGTGCCGCGCAGATCAAGAGAGAGATCGAGGACTCCACCTCCGAGTACGACAAGGAGAAGCTCCAGGAGCGCCTCGCCAAGCTCGTCGGCGGCGTGGCGGTCATCCAGGTCGGCTCCGCCACCGAGACCGAGCAGAAAGAACTGAAGCACCGCATCGAAGACGCTCTCAACGCCACCCGCGCGGCGGTCGAAGAGGGTATCGTGGCCGGCGGCGGCGTGGCTCCCGTGAGCTGCGTGGAAGCTCTCGAGAAGTTTGTCGCCACTCTTGCCGGCGACGAGCGCACCGGCGCCGTCATCGTTCTGAAGGCGCTCACCTCTCCGCTTCACCTGATCGCCGAGAACGCCGGGTACCAGGGCGACGTCGTCGTCGAGAAGGTCCGCGGCCTGAAGGCCGGTCACGGACTGAACGCGGTTACCGGCGAGTACGTCGACATGATCGAGGCCGGAATCATCGACCCCGTGAAGGTGACGCGCAGCGCGCTGCAGAACGCCGGTTCGATCGCCGCGATGGTGCTCACCACCGAGGCCATCGTTGCCGACAAGCCCGAGAAGAAAGAGCCCGCGATGCCCGGCGGCGGCATGGGCGGCATGGGCGGCATGGGCGACATGTACTAAAGCAGGACCGGAACACCGTACGGCTTCCGAACCCCCCGGAGCATTTGCTCAGGGGGGTTTTCCGTATTCGAAGGGGGTCGCAAATGGAATTGCCGGAAAGGCGCCCGATATGGTACACTATGAACGTTCATTTTTAATGAAAGGCGACAGGGTATTCTGAAACAAAACGTTCCACCTCGTGAAATGCTGGAAAGACAATGAAAAGGGTGAACCGCACGGGAAATGCGGATCGATCCTCCAGGGCGGAGGGGTATCGTGTCGGAGTACATAGTGGAGCTTGAACATGTGAACAAGTCTTTCGCCGGGATCAGGGCGCTGCAGGACGTCTCCCTGAACCTGAAGAGCGGGGAGGTTCTGGCGCTTCTCGGCGAAAACGGCGCCGGGAAGTCGACGCTGATGAAGATCCTCGGCGGCATCTATAGCCGCGACAGCGGGGCTGTCCGGGTCTTCGGTACCGAGATCGACGAGATGACCCCGAAGAAGGCGAAAGAGCTCGGAATAGCCGTCATCCATCAGGAACTGAACATGTGCACGCACCTCACCGTGGCGGAGAACATCTTTCTCGGAAGGGAGATCATTCGTTCGGGAAGGCTCGACGACCGGGAGATGAAAAGCCGCTCCTCCGAGGTTCTTGCACGACTGAAAATCGACATCCATCCGGACACCGCGGTAGGCGCCCTGCCGATCTCCAAGCAGCAGATGGTCGAGATCGCGAAGGCCCTTTCCACTGAAGCGCGGATTCTCATCATGGACGAACCCACGTCCGCTCTCACCTCCAAAGAAATCGACGACCTCTTTTCTATCATACGCGCACTGCGAGCCGACGGCTGCGGCATCATCTACATTTCGCACCGCCTCGAAGAACTCCAGCACATTGTGGACCGCGTCACGATCCTGCGGGACGGCAAGTTCATCTCCACGAAACGGTTCACCGACACGTCGATGCCGGAGATCATCGCGGGCATGGTGGGTCGCGAGATCACGGAGAAATTTCCTCGGATAGAGGTCCCAGTCGGCCGGACGATCCTGGAGGTGAAGGATCTGAATGCGGGCAGACAGGTGCGCGGCGTGAGCTTCGAGCTTCGCGAGGGCGAGATCGTCGGTGTGGCAGGGCTGATGGGCGCAGGCCGGACCGAGATGACCCGCGCTCTCTTCGGCGCGGATCACAGGGAGAGCGGAGAAATGATCCTGGACGGCGTTTCCCTGCATATCGAAAAACCGGCGGATTCGATCGAGGCCGGGATCGTGCTCGTTCCCGAGGACCGGAAGAAGGACGGACTCTGCACAAAGCTGAGCATCCGGGAGAACATCGCGCTTCCCAACCTGGACATTCTGAACGGCCTTCTCGCGACCGTCGACGGCCGCCGGGAGCGCGAGATGGTGGAGAGGACCGTAAAAGGACTCTCGATCAGGCTCTCGAACCCTGAACAGGACGCCGACAGCCTCTCCGGCGGCAATCAGCAGAAGCTGGTGGTGGGAAAGTGGCTCGCCCGGGACTTCCGCGTGGTCCTCTTCGACGAACCGACCAGGGGAATCGACGTGGCGGCGAAGGCCGAAATCTACCATCTTATGAACGACCTTAAGAAGCGGGGGCTCGGAGTGCTCTTCATCTCGTCGGAGATGCCCGAGATTCTCGGTATCGCGGACAGGATCATCGTCATGTGCGACGGGCGAGTTACAGGGGAATTTCCCTCGGAGGCGGCGACGCAGGAAAAAATACTCGAATGCGCCACGAAATTCGAGGACAAGCTCGGTCTTGCGGCCGGAGACTGAATTTTTTCACAGGGAGCGATGACATTGGATATGGACGGCAAGCTCGAGTCCTCACGCCTCGTACGGCTCCTCGCCGCGAGGGGAATGGGGCAGGTTGTGACCGCGGCGTGCGGCCTTGCGGTTCTCTGCGCCGTGTTCGGCATTCTGAACCCCGTCTTCTTTTCGGGGCGCAACGTGAGCAACCTGTTGCGGCAGATCGCTCCCATCCTGCTTATCGGAATCGGACAGTCGTATGTGCTCATCACGGGCAATATCGACCTCTCCATCGGCTCCGTGGTCGGCATGAGCTGCATGGTCTCGGCGACGCTGATGACGAAGGGTATGAATCCGTGGGCCGCGGTGGCGGTCACTGTGGTTTGCTGTCTCCTGGTGGGGGTGTTGAACGGCTGCCTGGTGGCCAGGTTCAGGCTGCCCCCGTTCATCGCGACCCTGGGTACCATGACGATCGCGCGGGGCATCGCGCAGATCGTGAACAACAATTATAATACCGACTCCATCGGACAGGCGGCGGAGGGCTTCCGGAATTTTTTCTATTACGGCAGGCTCGGCGGTTTCTTCAACACCATCTGGATTGCCCTTGCCTTGTGGCTCGTCTTCAACTTTCTCCTCTCCCGAACGAGGCTGGGCCGGCATATCTACGCGACCGGAAGCAATAAGGAGGCCGCAAGGCTTTCCGGTGTCGACATCGTTTCCACCACTACCGCGGCGTACATGGTCAGCGCCTTCTGCTCCTGCGTCGTGGGGCTGATCGTCTGCGCCACCAGCGGCATGGGAACGATGGACGCGGGCGCCATGTACGAGCTGTACGCGGTCGCAGCCTCGGTCATCGGAGGCGTCAGCACCCTGGGCGGTCAGGGGCTCCTTCTCGGAACGGTCATGGGAGCCTCCATATGGGGCGTGCTGCAGAACGGGCTCCAGTTCGCCGGGGCGCCGGTGGCCATACGCAATATCGTCATCGGAGTGATCGTGGTGGTATCCGTGCTTCTCGACGTCGTCGTACGCGGGGAAAAACGGCGCAAGAGGAAAGACCGGAAAGAGAATCCGAAAAACTGATGTCACCGGGGCGGGGCTCCGCGGCAGAACAGGATCTTTTTTCTAAAACCGGAACTCGGATATGCGGAACGGATACACGTTCTTTTTCTTCAAGGGCTTCATGCAGTCCATCATATAAAAGGGGGAACGAACGAATGAAAAAGGTAACGGCTGTGTTTCTGGGAGTAGTTCTGTTGGCGGGTCTTTGGATCGGCGCCGCAGCAGCAGCGCAAAAGCACAAGGTTTTTCTGATCACCATGGATCAGATGGACCAGCACTGGGTGACAGTGAACGCCGGGGCAGAAAAAGCCGTCGCGGAGCTCGGAAATATCGACTTCAGATGGCTTGCTCCAGACGTGAAGGACGATGCCAAGCAGATCGAAGCCGTCAACAACGCCGTTGCTGCGGGCGCGGATGTTCTTCTTGTGGCGGCCAACGGTCCTACCGCGATCAGCTCCGCGCTGCGCGAGGCATCCGAGGCGGGCGTGAAGATCGTCTATGTCGACTCTCCGGCCGATTTCCCCGCGATCCAGACTCTTGCCACGGACAACGAGGCGGCGGGAGTCACCGCCGGCAAGGAGATGCTGAAGGCGCTCTCCGCGGCAGGAGTCTCCGAAGGCAAGATCGGCATCGTCAACGTCAATGCCGCAACCGCGTCCACCGTGGCACGTGAGAAGGGCTTCCGCGCCGCCTTCGAGGGGACGAAGTTCGGATTGCTCGAGACGCAGTACTGCGACGGCGACGCCGCGCGGGCGAAGGATATCGCCTCCAACTACATCACCCAGGGGTGCGTCGGCATATTCGGCGCCAACGAGGGGTCCACCGTCGGAACCGGCAACGCGATCCAGGAGGCAGGCGGCGACGTGGTCGGCGTGGGCTTCGACAAGTCCAACATGATTCTCAGCCTGATCCGGAACGGTTTCATCGTCAGCACCATGGCGCAGAATCCCGACGTCATGGGGTACGAGGGAGTGAAGACCGCGGCCAGGGCACTCGCCGGAGAACCCACGGGGCCCGCTTACGTGGACACCGGCGTCTCTGTCCTGTCGAAGAAAGACCTGTAGAGGTCTCCGCAACCGGGAATTATGCAGCGGCTCCCGTCCGAAACGGGAGTCGCTTTTCTTTCCGGAGCAAAATTCCGGTAGCTGAGGTATTCCTTTAATAAAGGGGGAATTCCATGTACGCTTTAGGTGTCGACATCGGTGGGACGAAGTGCGCGGTCTGCCTCGGAGAAGAGAACGGAGATGAGCTTCGGATAGTGCACAGGATGAATCCCAGGAAGACGGCTGAATATTCTCCTGAGGGCATGCTTGCGGCGCTGCTCGTTGATGTCAGGAAGTGCCTTGAACTGGTCCCCGCGGGAGAACCCGTCGCCGGGATCGGTGTCAGCTGCGGAAATCCCTTGGACAGCTGCGCCGGGCTTATCCTCTCGCCGCCCAATCTTCCCGGATGGGACAACATCGCCGTCGTCGAGCATTTTACACGGTCGACGGGGCTTTCATCCTGGCTGTGCAACGACGCCAACGCCGGAGCGCTCGCTGAATGGCGTTTCGGGGCCGGGAGAGGCTGCGAGCATATGATTTTCCTGACGTTCGGAACGGGGTTCGGGGCCGGGTTGATTCTGAACGGCCGTCTCTACAGCGGTGCGTGCGATGCCGCGGGCGAGACGGGCCACGTCCGGATCGCGGCGCACGGTCCTTCCGGATACGGGAAGATCGGCTCGCTCGAAGCCTTCTGCAGCGGAGGCGGTATTGCCCAACTCGCCCGGACCTTCGCGCTTCGGGAGATGCAGAACGGCCGTCCTCCGCGGTTTTGTCCGGACTCGGGGGTGCTCGAATCCCTGACTGCGGAGAAAGTGGGACGGGCTGCAAAGGAAGGGGACCCGGCGGCGAAAGAGGTCTTCGAGTTCTCAGGGGAGCAGCTCGGAAAAGGGCTCTCTCTGCTGATCGACCTTTTCAACCCCGAACGGATCGTCATAGGCGGGATTTTCTCCCGGTGCCGCGATCTGCTGTGGCCCGCTGCGGAGAGGGTGATCAGAGCGGAAGCGCTGCCCGCTTCATGGAAGGTCTGCGAGGTCCTTCCGTGCGAACTTGGGGAATCGATCGGCGATATGGCGGCCCTGGCGGTTGCGGTGTATCATTGGGAGGCGGGGGGTGACCGAGGACGATGAAGGAGCGTACCGGGATGCTCGCCGCTGAGTTCTTCGCTGCGAACGGAGAGTTGGAGCCGATCCGGGAGAGCATCCTGCAGGCAGCGGGGATGTTGCGGACATGCTTTTCCGGCGGCGGCAAACTGCTGGTCTGCGGCAACGGCGGAAGCTGGGCCGACGGAGAGCATATCGTCGGCGAGCTTATGAAGGGATTTCTGCTGAAGCGTCCGCTCGGCGCGGCTCTCAGGGAGGATCTACGCCTCCTCTTCGGAGAGGAGGGAATAGCGATGGGAAATGTGCTGCAGAGAGCGCTTCCCGCCATTTCCCTCGGGAGCCACGGGGCGCTGATGACCGCTTTCACGAACGATGCCGACGGTCGCTTCGTCTATGCGCAGCAGGTAATGGGGTACGCGCTGCCGGGAGATGTCGTGCTCGGTATCAGCACGTCGGGCAATGCGTCGAACGTTCGCTTCGCCCTTATGGCGGCGAAGGTCCGCGGGGCAGGGACCATCGCTCTGACCGGAGGGGACGGGGGCAGCCTCAGCGAACATGCCGGCTGCAGCATCGCCGCTCCGGACCGAAGGACGTTCAGGATACAGGAGCATCACATACGGATGTACCACTTTCTCTGCGCCTTCGTCGAATCGGAGCTCTTCGATGAATAACACTGAAGATAAACCGGCCCGCTCCGGAGGATCCCGGTTCCGGGTCAGGACAGCGAAAAGGGGATGATGCGATGGAGATGAGCCCGTTCAAGCTGGCGCCGGTCTTCAAGGACTACCTCTGGGGAGGGGAAAAGCTGAAGACGCTCTTCGACAAGCCGGCTGAAAGCCCTTCCGTGGCGGAGAGCTGGGAACTCGCCGCTCATCCGGACGGAGACTGCACGATCGCCGGCGGTCCTTACGAGGGAATGAAACTGTCGGCCTTCTTCAGAGATTTTCCGGTCGCGTTCGGAAAGAACGTCGCGGGGAAAAAGGAATTTCCCGTGCTGATCAAGCTCATCGACGCCCGGGAGAGTTTATCGGTGCAGGTCCATCCGGACGACGAGTACGCGCGCCGCGTCGAGGGAGGCGCGGGCAAGACCGAGATGTGGTACGTTCTCGACCGCGAACCGGGCGCATTTCTCTACTGCGGTTTCAATCGCGGGATGACTGCGGACGAGATGAGGCTGCGGATCAGGGAGAACACGATCACAGAGGTTCTGCGACGTGTGCCCGTCGATCCGGGGGATGTGTTCTTCATCCCTTCTGGAATGGTCCACGCCATCGGGGCGGGAATCCTCCTCGCCGAAATTCAGCAGAATTCCAACACCACGTATCGCGTCTACGACTATGACCGGTGCGGACCCGACGGAAAACGCCGGCCGCTGCACATCGAGAAGGCGATCGAGGCTGCGCTGAAAAGCCCCGGCGGGACGGAGCCTCCGGGGCGGGGAGATCCTGTCCTGTTGCGGGGAACCGTGCTGCGCCGCCTCGCCTCCTGCTCCTATTTCACGGTGGAACTCGTCGAGCTTTCGAAGGGACACGAATTCTCTCCGGACGGCAGTTCATTCGTCTCGCTGCTCTGTATCGAAGGCGCCGCGTCCCTGGCGGACTGTCGGGGACGCTTGGATATCGCAAGGGGTGAGAGCGTTTTCATTCCTGCGGTGTGCGGCGGTTTTTCCCTGGAGGGACGGGCTACTTTTCTGATGACGACCGTTCCCGCCGGAAATCTATCATGAAAAGGCGCGTGAAACGGAACAGCGTTTCCTGAGTCCATTGCTGTTCCTTTCTGTGGAACGGAGCGGAGCTTTCTGGTAAGATACAGGTGCGTCTGAAGGAAGGCGCCTGCGCTCTTCGTTCATATCAAGTCGGTACTATATCGGGAGGAATGGAGTTTTGGATAATATCGTCATACTGGATTGCGGTTCCCAGTTCACCCAGCTGATCGCGAGGCGAATCCGGGAATTGAAGGTGCACAGCGAAATCCTCCCGTGGGATGCTCCGCTGGAGAGGATTCGGAGCGGAAAACCGTCCGGGATCGTCATCTCGGGCGGACCCCGCAGCGTTACGGATTCGGACGCTCCCTCGGTGCCTCAAGAGCTTTTTGAAACAGGAGTTCCGGTACTGGGCGTCTGCTACGGAATGCAGCTTATCACGAAGCTCTTCGGCGGCGGCGTCACGTCCGGCAGTTCGCGGGAGTACGGAAGAACTTCCATTACCGTGAGCGGGGAGTCCTCCCTCTTCTCCGGGACATCGCCTTCTTTCGAGGTCTGGATGAGCCACGGGGACCATATCGAACGTCTCGCTCCGGGTTTCCGCCGTGTCGCAGAAACGGCGAACGGAGTTCCGGCGGCGATGGAAAACCCCGAAAAAGGCGTATGGGGACTTCAGTTTCACCCCGAAGTGGTCCACACCGCCTTCGGAACGCAGATCCTCTCCAACTTTCTCTTTTCCGTGTGCGGATGCACCCCTGACTGGGATCTCGGTAACTGGATCGACATCATGACGGACGAGATCCGCCGGAAAGTCGGTACCGACCGGGTGGTCTGCGGCCTCTCGGGAGGTGTCGACTCCTCCGTTGCGGCTGTTCTCACGGCTCGGGCCATAGGAGACCGGCTGGAGTGCATCTTCGTGAACAACGGTCTTCTTCGCCTGAACGAGGCCGAGGAAGTGCTGGAGCAATACAGGAGCCTCAATCTCAGGGTGCGCTACGTGGACGCCTCCGAGGTCTTTCTGCGGGCACTCGCCGGGATATCCGATCCCGAGAGGAAACGGAAGATTATCGGCGAAATCTTCGTTCGGGTCTTCGAGGAAGAAGCCGAGAAGATCAGAGACGCGAAGTGGCTGCTCCAGGGAACGCTCTACCCCGACGTTATCGAAAGCGGGCACAAGGGAAAGAACGCGTCCGTCATCAAGAGCCACCATAATGTCGGTGGACTTCCCGAGGATATGAAGCTCCTCGTCCTGGAGCCGCTCCGGGACCTCTTCAAGGACGAGGTCCGCGCGACGGGAAGAATGCTCGGCGTCCCCGAAGCGATCGTCTCGAGGCAGCCTTTTCCCGGGCCGGGGCTGGCTGTTCGCTGTCTTGGAGAAATCACCTCCGAGCGTCTCGACACGTTGCGCCGGGCCGACGCCATTTTCCGTCAGGAGATTGTCCGTTGGGAAGGACACTCTTCCGTCTGGCAGGCGTTCGCCGTGCTGCTCCCGGTACGGACGGTCGGCGTTATGGGAGATTCCAGGACCTACTCGGAAGCCGCCGTTCTCAGGGCAGTGGAGTCTCACGACGGAATGACGGCCGACTGGGTCAGAGTTCCCTGGGATGTCCTGGACAGGACTTCCCGGAGGATCTGCAATGAAGTCCCCGGAATCAACCGGGTCGCACTCGACGTGACGAGCAAGCCGCCTTCGACCATCGAATGGGAGTAGGTGGGACCGATGGGAGGAAGAGCTGCGGCATCCAGAAACGAAAAGAGGATGAACGGATGGTTTCTTCCGTTTCTCTTTATTTTCGTCGCGCTTGCATACCTCTCCTTCACGGTCTCCTTTCCTCTCCTCAAGCCTCTGGCCTGGGCGGTGCTCCTCTCCTTCACCGTCTACCCGCTCTTCAAGAGGCTTCGCGAGCGATTGTTTCACCGGCAGCGGTCCGGTAACCTGGCGGCCGCATTCGCTACGGGGATTATCGTGCTTTTGCTCGTGATTCCCTCGTTTTTTGCAGGATTCGTGGCTGCCAGGGAGGGAGTGCGGCTGTACGACACGGTGGCGGATGTCATCACGGGCATGGATTCTCCCGGAGAAAACGCGCTCTCGTCGCTACTGCCCGAGCATATCGTCGAGAAAATCAGGCCGTTGACCGAGCGCTACCCGGTTGTCCGCACCGCGTTCCAGCAGGCGGTATCGTGGAGTGCGACGACCGCGGTAGGTTTTTCCAGGACAGTCCTCGGGAGCACCTTCACGTTTCTCTATTACCTGGCCGTCATTGTACTGGCCAGCTTTTTCTTCATCCGGGACGGGCATGTCATCATAGGATATCTCAAGGACATCATGCCGCTTCCCGCGAAGGAGAGCGAGGCATTTTTCGTACGTGCCAAGCAGATCCTTCAGGCGGTGGTGTACGGCGTGATCCTGACGGCACTGGCCCAGGGAGTGGTGGGAGCGGTCGGATGGTGGATCGTGGATCTTCCAAGCCCGGTTTTTTTCGGCGCCCTGATGGCGCTTTTCGCGATGATTCCTTTCCTTGGAACCGCCCTGATCTGGGTTCCGGGAGCGCTCTACCTGTTTTATATTTCGGAGATGACGCAGGGGCTTGTCCTGCTGGCGTGGGGAGTTCTCGTGGTGAGCATGGTTGACAGCTTTCTGCGCCCGCTGTTCATATCAGGGGGCGGTAAGGTGCACCTGTTCATCGTCTTCATAGGCGTTATAGGCGGTCTTGCGGCGTGGGGAATCCTGGGACTTTTCATGGGACCTCTCGTGCTGACCCTCTTCATCTTTCTTCTCGAAAGCTACCGAACCATGTGGAAAACATGGATTGCCTCAGGCGGACAGAGTTCGCCGATACCCGCCAAGGAGGATTGGTAAACGTGAACGATTATTGCCGGGGCGGAGCATCATGCCGCTCCTGATCGCTGTTTCCGGGTTCAAGGATTCCGGCAAGACCACGTTGGCAAGGGCACTCCTCGAAGAGCTGACCGGACGAGGGTTTTCAGCCGGTTATGTCAAACACACCGACAGAAGCGTGCTCTCCGAACCCGGCACGGATACAGCAAGCGTCGAGTTGTCAGGAGTACCCTGCGCCTACTGGGGGAGCGACGGTCTTCGGATGGAGGTGCCGGCGGCCGCTCCGGACAGGGATGCAATTTGCTCTCTCTTTCCGGGAAAGGATGTCGTGATCGTGGAGGGGAGCAAGACGCTCCCCTTACCGAGGATATGGGTCGGTTCCCATGATTCTCTGCCCGGCGGGGTAAAGGGTGTCTTCGCCTGCTTCGACAGGGCTGCCGGAAGCGGCGACGGTCGCTTCCTCTTCGCTCCCGGCGAGGAGAAGCTTCTTGCGGAGAGAATCGCCGGTATGCGTTCCCGGTTCGCAGGGAGCAGCTCCGTTACCGTCTTTGTCCGGGGGCGGCGAATTCCTTTGAAGCCTTTTGTTGCGGGAATGATCCGCGGAAGCATTGCCGGACTGCTTCTGCCGTTGAAAGGAGTGGAATCCTTGCGGAAAGGGGTCGATATACATATAGAAGACGTCAAATAATATGGCTTTTTTGGAATTAAGTCTTGTTTTTTACATTAAGGATTACTATAATCTTATCTGCTGTGCGCAGTACCGGTCCCGGAATCCCGTGCGGAGATGTCCGTTGAACTCGGTCCGGGAGATGTGTTTTTCTCATATTTTTCCCATTAGGAGGAATTGGTGAAATGCTTCTTTTCTTGTTGACGCTGCTTGTTGCAGTAACAGGCGTTCTGGCTTTGTCCTACGCCTACATGACCTACACCCAGAAAACATTGTTTGGGTGCACCTGGTTCAAGGAGGAGAAGAGAGAGGACGAAATGCCGGTCGACGAGGAGATGGCGAAGAAGACCGAACGCGTCCTCGAACTCTCCGAGATCATTCACAAGGGAGCCATGACGTTTTTGTACAGGGAGTACAAGTGGCTTCTTCCCTTCCTCCTGCTGGTCGGAGCGCTTCTCATATACTTCATAAGCTTCGCCGCCGGCTTCTCGTTCATCGTCGGAGGACTCTGCAGCGCGGCGGCCGGGTATGCCGGCATGGTCGTGGCGACCCGAACGAACGGTAAGACCGCGCTCGCGGCGACCCGCGGAATGAACGAGGCGCTTGTCACCGCTTTCAGGGGAGGCAGCGTCATGGGAATGTCGGTCGTCGGCATCGGCGTCATCGGCATCGTCTTCTGCTATGCTCTTTTCCGCGATCCCAACCTCATCACCGGTTTCGGCATGGGGGCCAGTACGATCGCTCTCTTCGCGCGAGTCGGCGGCGGCATCTACACGAAAGCAGCGGACGTCGGGGCCGATCTTGTCGGCAAGGTCGAGGCGGGAATTCCCGAGGACGACCCCAGGAATCCGGCGGTTATCGCCGACAACGTGGGCGACAACGTGGGCGACATCGCGGGTATGGGAGCGGATCTCTTCGAGTCGTACGTGAACTCGATCATCGCGGCGATGGCGCTCGGTCTCTCCGTCTACGGCTGGCAGGGCGTCTCCTTTCCGATGCTCATGGCCGGATTGGGTATTCTTGCCGCGATCCTCGGAACACGCTTCGTGAAGGTCGCCGAGGGAGGTAACCCGGCTGTCGCGCTCCGGAAGGGAACCTTCGTCACCGGCGGTGTCATGATTGCCGGCTCTTTCGTCTTCTCCTTCCTCATGTTCGGCGCTTTCTCGCTCTTCTGGGCGGTGCTCTCCGGCGTCGCGGTCGGGGTCCTGATCGGATTCGTCACCGAGATCTACACGTCGGGCGACTACTCATCCGTGAAGCATGTCGCGCACGCGTCGAAGACCGGCCCCGCGACGGTCATTCTTGAAGGTGTCGCGGTCGGCATGAAGTCCACTGTGATCCCGGTATTGCTGATATGCGCGGCGACGCTCGTGAGCTACCATTTCGGCGGCTTGTACGGTATTGCCTGCGCCGCGGTTGGAATGCTCTCGATTACGGGGATGGCGCTCAGCGTCGACGCTTACGGCCCGATTTCCGACAACGCAGGCGGTATCGCCGAGATGAGCCATCTTCCTCCGGAGGTTCGCAAGATCACGGACAAGCTCGATGCCATCGGAAACACCACGGCTGCGATGGGAAAAGGACTGGCCATCGGCTCCGCGGCGCTTACAGCCCTCGCTCTCTTCGCGGCGTACGCGCACTCCGTCAAGCTGACGTCCATCGACCTGAACGATCCGAGGGTCATGGTGGGCCTTTTCCTCGGCGGTATGCTTCCGTTCCTCTTCAGCGCGCTCTCCATTCAGGCCGTGGGCAGGGCCGCCGAGGCCATGATCGACGAGGTGCGGCGTCAGTTCCGAGAGATCCCCGGCATCATGGAGGGTACCGGCCGTCCGGAGTATGAGAAGTGCGTCGATATTTCCACCGCTGCTGCTCTGAAGGAGATGATCATTCCCGGACTGCTCGCCGTCTTCTCGCCCCTGGTGATCGGTTTCGGGTTGGGAGCGCAGGCGCTCGGCGGTCTGCTTGCGGGGTCCATCGTCACGGGCGTTATGCTGGCCATTTTCATGTCGAACGCGGGAGGCGCGTGGGACAACGCGAAGAAGCACATCGAGGAGGGCAACTTCGGAGGCAAGGGGACGGCGGAACACGCCGCGGCGGTTGTGGGGGACACTGTCGGTGACCCCTTCAAGGATACCGCGGGTCCGAGCCTCAATATTCTCATAAAACTGATGTCCGTGGTGGCCCTTGTGCTCGCACCGCTCTTCATGTAACGCTGAAAAAGAGTAGAATGAAAAGGGGGGAGGGCGACCTCCCCCCGTATTTTTCCGGGAGGTGCGAAGAGAGTGCGATCAGACGATGTCCGCCGCGTAAAGGACCGGCTCGATATAGTGGAGGTCGTCGGAGATTACGTCCGTTTGAAGAAGGCGGGAAACAACTTCCTGGGACTGTGCCCCTTTCACGATGAAAAAACTCCGTCTTTCAATGTTTCACCGTCACGGCAGACCTTCCACTGTTTCGGGTGCGGACAGGGCGGGGATGTCTTCTCGTTCGTCATGCAAAAGGAGAACCTCTCTTTTCGGGAAACCCTCGAAATACTGGCCGAAAGAGCGGGAGTTCAGCTCACTTCCGACGGCGGACGGGTCGTCAGGGAGAGGAGTCTCTTCGACGTCATGGAAAAAGCGTGCGTCCATTTTCGTTCATCCTTGGAAAAACCGGAGGGTGAGGCCGCCGCGGCCTATCTATCACGCCGCAATCTGCCGAAGGACGCCTGGCGGATCTTCGAACTCGGTTGGGCGCCTCCCTCGTGGGACTCCTTGTGGAAGGCGCTTTCCAGGGAGGGCGTCTCCTTCCGAGAAGCACTCGACGCCGGGCTCGTCCTCGAGGGAAAAAACGGCTGTTACGACCGTTTCAGGGGAAGGATCATCTTCCCCGTCAGGGATATCTCGGGGAGACTGCTCGCTTTCGGCGGACGTCTGCTCGACGGTGAAGGAGCAAAGTACATCAACAGCCCCGAAGGCGTGCTCTACAGCAAGAGACGAAGTCTCTACCTCCTTCACAAGGCGAAAGAGTCCGTGAGGAGCAGGGACCGGCTGATCCTCGTGGAAGGGTACATGGATGCAGTCCGATTGCACCTGAACGGATTCGAGGAGACGGCGGCCTCACTGGGCACTTCGCTCACGGAAGAACAGGCCCTGCTCATCCGCCGTCTCACCGACCGGTGCTTCATCTGTTACGATTCCGATGTCGCCGGACAGGAGGCCGCCGTGCGCGGCATGTACGTCCTTCAGAGGGCCGGACTCGACGTGCGGGTTGTTGAGCTCCCCGAGGGAAAAGATCCCGATGATCTTCTCTCCCTTCCGGACGGAAATGCGCTTTTTTCCCGTGCTCTCGACGCAGCCCGGCCTCTCGTGCTCCATCATATTCATCTTCGGCGGGAGATGCTCAGGGTCCCCGAAAAAAGACGCAAGGCATCCGAGGACATCCTTTCGGGAATAGCCATGCTCTCGCCGGTCGACGCATCCCCATATCTCCCGGCCGTCGCGGGCGCGCTCGGTATTCTCTCTCATGAACTCGCCCCTCTTCTGGAAGAGCAGAGAAAGAAGCTCTCTCTTCATCGAAAGGAGGATGAAGTCCGGCAAATTCAGGAATCGCCCGGTACCGGAGAAGAGGACGTTCCGGATGCTGTCGAGGCTGCCCTCTGCGCTCTTCTTTGGAGGGACTGCGGACGAAGAAGATCGGCCGACCCGGTGGAGATGATCTCGCTCCTTTCGGACAACCGCCTCCAGACCATCGCTTCCGCTCTTTTTTCCGCGTCCTCCGCCGGGGAATTGGAGGCGTACTGGCTTGAGATCGGTGATTCATTTCCGCTGAAGGCTATTGCCGCAGGAGGAGCGTATTGCGATGAACTGGAGCGGACGGCCGATCCCTGGCCCATTTTGATGGAAATCCTCTCGAAGAGGAAAGAGCGGAGAGAGTACGAACAAATCAAGGCGAAGCTATCGAGAGGCGCCGCTTCCGACGAGGAACTGATCAGATTTCAGACGTTGGCGAAAAGCCTGAAGAGTCGATGAAAAAGATGGACTTTGTGAAAGAATTGATATTCGGGGAGCTTTTTTGGTATACTTCCCTTTGGCCTTATGTTCGGAGGAGCAAAAATGCGACTGGATAAATTTCTGAAACTGGCGAGACTTGTCAAGAGGCGAACCGTCGCGCAGGAGATGATCGAACTCGGCGCTGTACGGATCAACGGAAGGCAGTGCAAACCTTCCAGCGAGGTTCGGATGGGAGATGGCCTGGAGATAGCGTATCCTTCGAGGCTTCTCTCGGTGGAGGTTCTCTGCGACGACGAGGCTGCTCTGAAGAGAATCGCCCCGGAGAAAGCCTATTCGATACGGGATGAACGCCGGGTGAACCCGTCGGAAAAACCTTGGTGAGTTCCGGTCCGTCGGGCAGAGTTGTTGTTTTCCGCAAAAGGCACTGTATTTGAAAAGGAGTTGAGGAGCAATGAGCAGTATTATCGGAGTTCACGGTCGGGAGATTCTTGATTCTCGGGGCAACCCGACAGTCGAGGTGGAAGTGTGGCTCGACAGCGGGGCTTCCGGAAGGGCGGCAGTTCCCTCCGGTGCGTCGACCGGGACATACGAGGCGGTGGAGCTTCGCGACGGAGGTCCGCGTTATCTTGGAAAAGGAGTTCTGAAAGCGGTCAGCAACATCAACGAAAAGATCGCCCCGGAAGTCATGGGTTTCGACGCGGACGACCAGGCAGAGCTTGATGCGGCGCTTATCGAGCTCGACGGAACACCGAACAAGAGCGCGCTCGGAGCCAACGCGATTCTCGGCGTCTCGCTGGCGGCGGCCCGGGCGGCGGCGGATGACCACGATCTTCCTCTCTGGGCATGGATCGGCGGGCTTGGTCCGTTCTCCATCCCTACCCCCATGATGAACGTGGTGAACGGCGGAGCGCATGCCGACAACAACGTCGACATCCAGGAGTTCATGCTGGTTCCGCACGGTGCGGACACGTTCGCGGAGGCCCTGCGCATGGGCGCCGAGACGTACCATACGCTCAAAAAGGCGATCCATGCGCGGGGATACAGCACGGCCATCGGCGACGAGGGTGGTTTTGCACCCGACCTGAAGAGCAACCGGGAAGCCATCGATCTCATTATCGAGGCGGTGGAGAAGGCCGGGTACGCGCCGGGCAAGGATATCTCGATCGCGCTCGACCCCGCGGCTTCCGAATTCTTCAAGGACGGAAAGTATCACTTCAAGGGTGAAAACAAGACGTTCACTCCGGAGGAGATGGTCGCCTACTACGAACAGCTCTGCAAGGACTACCCGATCCTCTCCATCGAGGACGGCATGGCCGAGGACGACTGGGCCGGCTGGTCCGTGATGACGCAGCGGCTGGGCTCGAAGATCCAGATCGTCGGCGACGACCTGTTCGTCACAAACCCGGAGAAGCTTTCGAAGGGGATCGAGGAGGGCGTGGGCAACGCGATCCTCATCAAACTCAACCAGATCGGCTCCCTTTCCGAAACGCTCAACGTCATCGCGCTTGCCAAGCGGTACGGATACGCGACGGTTATATCGCACCGCTCCGGGGAGACCGACGACTCCTTCATCAGCGACCTTGCCGTGGGAACGGCTGCCGGACAGATCAAAACCGGAGCGCCTGCACGTATCGACAGGGTGGCGAAGTACAATCAACTGCTCCGGATTGCCGAGGAGATCGATCGGGCGCCGTATGCCCGCCTCTCCCAATTCCGGGGAAACCCGAACAGGTAGACCGGTGAGAATACCAACAAACAAAAGGAGGAATTTATTTTGAAGAAAGTAATATCCACAACAAGCGCGCCCGCAGCGGTCGGACCTTACAGCCAGGCCATAAAAGCAGGTAATTTTCTCTTCTGCTCCGGCCAGATTCCTATCGACCCCGCAACGGGACAGTTCGTACCCGGCGGCGTCGACGAGCAGGCCGCGCAGGTGCTGAAAAACGTGAAGGCCGTTCTTGAAGGCGCCGGATACGGACTCGACGATGTCGTCAAAGCGACTGTCTTCGCGACCAGCATGAACGATTTTGCCGTTGTGAACGTCGTTTACAGCAAGTTTTTCGAGAAAGATCCGCCCGCCCGCTCCTTCGTGGAGGTGAGCGCTCTTCCCAAAGGAGCCCTTGTGGAGATTGAAGTAGTAGCCTGGAAGGAATGACTTCGCCGGCCGGGGGAGTCCCCTCCGGCCGTGTACTCTCGAAGGATGTGCGCAGATGAAGGATTCAAAGATAGCAGAACCCACGATCGAACGGCTTGTTCAGTATCATCGCCTGCTGGAGCAGCTCGCCGGCGAAGGACAGAAGGTGGTATCCTCCCGTGAAATGGGAGAAATGCTTTCTTTCAAAGCCAGCCAGGTGCGAAAGGATCTCTCCTATTTCGGCGAGATCGGGAAGCGGGGAGTAGGGTACCATGTTGACCGTCTCTTCAAGCATATCGGCAGCATTCTTGCTTCCCCTAGGAAATGGTCCATCGGTCTTGTCGGGGTTGGAAAGCTGGGAGAAGCTCTTCTCGGGTACCAGGCTTTTCAGAATGAGAAGTTCCACATCAAGGCTCTTTTCGATATCGACCCCTCGAAGATCGGAACTTCTATTCAGAAAACCCCCTGCTATTCCATGGAGGATGCCCCCCGGGTCATCCGCGGGGAGCAGATCGAAGTGATCATTCTCACCGTGCCGACTGGAGCCGCACAGTCCGTTGTCGACAAGATCATTACGGCGGGAACCGTAAAAGGCATACTGAATTTTTCTCCGGTGTCCCTTGTTGTTCCCGAGAATATCCTGCTCTACAGCGTTGACATCTCCGTCGAACTGGAAAAACTGCTCTTTTATCTTAAACATCGAGAGAGTTAGTCGTTTTTTTTGATAGAATATCGAGGGTCGTTTCATGTCCCGCAGATTTCGGGACAGACCCTGTACCCTATAATTCAAGGAGGCGTTTTTATTGGAACAGCAGTGTGGATCGGCAGCAGGCGGCGCGGGAGGACAGGGAAGTCTTATGGGAATGCTATTCCCTCTTGCGATATTCGTAGTCATCTTCTATTTCTTCATCATTCGTCCCCAGAAGAAGAGACAGCGTGCGCAGGACCAGCTTCTTTCGTCTCTTACCAGGGGCGACCAGGTCGTCACCATCGGCGGTTTCTTCGGCACCATCCGCGAAGTGCGCGATGACAGCCTCGTTGTCGAAATAGCGGACGGCGTAAAGGTGCGCCTTCTCAAGTCGGCAGTGGCATCGAAGCGCGCTCCTTCCAGCCCCGCTCCCAAAGAGGAGCCCGCACGGGAGAAGGAAGAAGAGAAGGGCTAGCCTTGCAGTACCGGACACGTCCCGCAGGGAGTCGCGCGGACGGTTTTTTCCGGTGGGGAGGTCGCCTCAAGGCGGCCTCTCCGCTCCTGTTCTGTAAATCCCGGCAAGGTACACCTGCGGGTAATTCTTCTGCTCACCTATTTTGCGAAAGTTTCAGGAGGGAAGTATTATGTTGAAACGAGACCGCTGGCGACTCGGATTAGTCGCCATCGTCGTGCTTGCGGCCCTTTTTGCCGTCTTTCCCATCCGGGGAAGGATTAATCTGGGGCTTGATTTGAAAGGCGGCGCTCATATCGTGCTTCAGGCGAAAGATACCGCGGACAGCAAAGTGACGGAGGACAGTATAGAACGTCTTCTTGCCGTTCTCCGGAATCGAGTGGACCAGTACGGCGTAGCTGAACCCGTCATTCAGAGAGAGGGCAGCGACAGGATAATCGTCGATCTCCCCGGTATTCAGGATCCAGACGCGGCGTTGGAGCTCATAGGCAAGACTGCGCTCCTGGAATTTCGTCAGGTTGTAACCGCGACGTCCCCTATTCCTCCCGCTGCCGAACGGAAGAACTACGACAGCGATGCCGAGTTTGAAAGGGCTCAGGCGCGTTGGAACGAAGCCGTGCGTCAAATCGAAACCCAAAGGGCCGATCTCGAGAAACAGGCAGCCGGGATCGAGGGCGCCGTTGTTGCCAAGGCGGATGAAGGCAGATCCTACCTGCTCGGCAAGGTGCTCGTCGGAGGGAAGGATCTTGTCGACGCACGGACGCAGTACGATAATCTCGGACGCGCCGTGGTCGCGCTCACCTTCAGCTCGGAGGGAGCTAAACTTTTCGATGCGGCGACAGCCGAGAATATCGGCCGCCAGATTGCCATCGTCCTCGACGGCGTTGTCATTTCCGCTCCTGTCGTTCAGGAGCGCATCACCGGGGGTAACGCCCAGATTTCCGGACGTTTCTCGGCGGCGGAGGCAAGCCGTCTCTCCATCATGCTTCGTGCGGGCGCTCTTCCCGTTGCGGTCGACGTCATCGAAAACCGCTCGGTAGGCCCGAGCCTCGGCGAGGACTCCATCAACTCCGGCATACGCGCCGGTCTTCTCGGCGCCTCTCTCGTCTTTCTCTTCATGCTGCTCTACTACCGTCTCCTCGGTGTGGCCGCAGACGCGGCTCTTGCCGTCGCCATCCTTCTCGTCTTCGCGGGGCTGATATCGCTGAACGCCACCCTGACCCTTCCCGGCATCGCCGGAATCGTGCTCACAATAGGTATGGCGGTCGACGGCAACGTACTGATCTACGAGCGCATGAAGGAAGAGCTGAAGGCTGGAAAGACACCCCTTGCCGCTATCGACGCGGGATTCAAGAAGGCGCTTACGACGATTCTCGACGCCAATATCACGACGCTCATCGCGGCGGCGGTCCTTTTCTACTTCGGCAGCGGTCCTGTGAGAGGGTTCGCGGTGACGCTGAGTATCGGTATCGTCTCCAGCGTCTTCTGCAATATTCTCGTGACACGGTCTCTCCTCCAGTACTTCATGGGAGGGCGCGGCGCGACGAGTTCCCTGCTGCCGCGAGCCTGAGAGAGGTGGAGAATAGACTATGAAAATCATGTTCATCGACTTCATGAAACATCGCAAAACCGCTCTTCTTGTCAGCCTTGCGTGCGTTGTTCTCAGCCTCGTGCTGGTCTTCACCAAAGGGTTGAACCTCGGAATCGATTTCACGGGCGGAAACGTGGTCCAGGTTGAGTTCTCCGCGAACGTTGCGGTGGGGGAAATCCGGGACGTTCTCTCCTCCGTCGGGCAGGGAGGCGCTGTCATCCAGTCCTACAGCGACACCGGCGTTATCATCCGCATCAGCACGATCGAAGACGAGGCGCGGAAGGTTGTGGTTGACGCCTTGCGCGCCAAACACCCCGACATGCAGGTTGTCCGACTCGAGAAGGTCGGCCCTGTAGTGGGAGCGGAACTGCGCGAAGAGGCGTTTATCGCGCTTTTCCTGGCGCTTGCCGGCATACTGGTTTACATCACGGTACGCTTCCAGTTCCGCTTCGCCGTGGTGAGCGTTCTCGCGCTCATGCACGACGCCATCATCACCCTCGGCATCTTCAGCCTCACGTGGATGGAGATCTCGTCGCCTTTCATCGCCGCGATTCTCACCATCGTCGGTTATTCGCTCAACGATACGATCGTCGTACTGGACAGGGTTCGTGAGAACTGGAGGCATCTTCGCGGCGAGGGCATACTCGGCCTTCTGAACATGTCCATCAACCAGATTCTCTCAAGGACGATCAACACCTCCCTGACGACCCTTCTGCCGGTTATCGCCCTCTTCCTCTGGGGCGGACCGGTCCTTCGCAGCTTCTCCTTCGCGCTCCTGGTCGGCATTACCGTCGGAACCTACAGCTCCATATACATCGCCTCCAGCGTGCTCGCGGAGTGGGCCTTGAAGTCGCCTCAGAAAGGCTAGGAAAGCCTCGTAGGTTGAACTCGCTTTTCAGAAGCGTCGAATATGCAATACCGGGGCCCGCCTGACGGCGGGCCTTTTTTTTGAAAAGAAGTATTTGTAGAACAAGCTGTTTATGTGTTATACTCTCATAATAATGTTCTGCCGGAAGAAAAAGGAGACAAAAAAAACTGAATATAAATGAGGAAACGACCTTGAAAAGAAACTCTAAAAGGATTTTCCTAGATTTGCGGGCCCGGCTCATTCCGGGGATAGCGCTCCGCGTCCGAAAATGCCACGAATATTCCGCGAATTTCTTTTTCATTATCCCCCCGAATCCCGCCCGCATTTCTTCCGCACGATTTTTTGAGCATTTCCTGCAAACGAGAAAGAGGTGTTAAAGGAATGAAAAAAACACGACTTCTGGTGGTATCAAACCGCCTTCCCGTTTCGCTTTCCACGGAGGAAGGGAAAATGGTAGGCCGTCCCGCATCGGGAGGGCTTGTGAACGCCTTGAGTCCGGTCCTTCAGAATCGGGGAGGATTTTGGATCGGCTGGGCGGGCGCCAAGGAAAATGTCACTCTCGCCACCATACGCGATATCCTCGGTCCTGTTTCCGAAGAGAGCGGATATCGTCTCCTTCCCGTAATGCTGACGAAGGACGATGTGGACTCGTTCTACTCCGGGTTTTCCAACTCCGTGCTCTGGCCGTTGTTTCACGACCTCCAGAGCCGATGCGATTTCGACCCCTCCTACTGGGAGGGATATCTCTCAGCAAACCGAAAGTTTTCCAGGGTTGTCCTGAAACATGCCGAGGAGGGCGATTTCATCTGGGTGAACGACTATCATCTCATTCCGCTGGGCAAGATGCTGCACGAAAAAAAAACCGCCCTCCGCGCTTCGTTTTTTTTACATATTCCTTTTCCCAGTATCGATATTTTCATGAAAATGCCCCAGCGCAGGGAGATTCTCTCGCAGCTGACGCACTATTCCTTCGTCGGCTTCCAGACGATGAGGGACAGGCGGAATTTCCTCGACTGCCTCAAGGTTTTTTTCCCCGACCTGATCATTTCCGGGAGGGGCAACGTCCAGCGTGCCCGCATCGAAGAACGCTCTTTCCTCGTGGGCGCCCTGCCGATCAGCATCGACTTCCGCTCGTTCTCCTCTCTCGGTTCTTCGAGGAGTGTCATTGCCCGTTCGAAGGAAGTCCGCCGCGAAATGTTCGCCGAAAAATACATCCTCGGTGTGGACCGGCTGGATTACTCCAAGGGAATTCCGGAAAGATTGCGTGGTTTTCAGCGTTTTCTTGAGATGTACCCCGAGCTTCGTGAGAAGATCTCGCTTCTTCAGGTTGTGGTGCCCAGCAGAGAATCCGTCGGAGAGTATCTCGATCTGAAGCAGGAAATAGAACTCCTGATCAGCCGGATCAACGGCGAATATTCCACGACACGCTGGGTTCCCGTCCATTGGCGCTACGGCTCCGTATCACGGCCCGAATTGGCGGCGCTCTACAGGGGAGCTGAGATGGCGCTGGTCACATCTCTCAAGGACGGGATGAATCTCGTATGCAAAGAGTTCTGCGCATGCAAGGGGAGTGAAGCCGGGGTGCTTGTTCTGAGCGAGTTCGCCGGAGCCGCGATCCAGCTTGCCAAGGGAGCGCTGCTCGTCAACCCGTACGACGTGGACGCCGTCGCGCGGGCGATCGCCGACGGTTTTCTCATGGACGAAAAAGAGAAGAAAAGAAGAATGCGGCTTCTCCGCAAGTCCATTGCACGTTCCGATGTCTTCCGCTGGGTGGACGATTTTCTCAGGGCTTCCGTGGGGAAAAAACTGGAGGAGTTCCCCGAGGAAGATATACCCCCGATCTGGCCGGGTCTCGAAAACGGCCGGGAGAAGTAATTTCTCCGGGAGTTTACTTCTCAACCTTCACCAGCTACAATAAACAATGAAATAAAAACGAAGCGGAGCTGCTCTCTTCTCCGGAAGCCGGCTCCGCAGTTTTCTGTTATGTGTTTCAGAAAACAGCCCTGAAAGAATACATCTTCAAAAAAAGAATCGAAATCGCGCGTTCCGAATGCTCTGCTCCCGAATCGACCTGAAGGATTCGTACCGCACGGTCCATTGCAGGAAGCCGCTTCGCGGATATCGATACAATGGAGTGTGAAAATATCGTGAACATAGTGCTTCTCATCGAAAAGACGACAACGCCTCTCCCCGGTCCGGTATGCCGAAAGGACGCCTCCGGCCGCAGTACGCCGAACGGAGGCCGCGAGATCCTGTGACCTCCCTCTGCAGCTCAGCGGCACTCACCCTGTTTCAACCGGCCTCTTCCACTCTTGAGCTTGCGGACAGCATCGGCTGTACCCTTCTCACGGCCGCTGTCCTGGAGAGCCGCAGCCTGATCACCGGAGAAGTTCCCGCTCCCGATTCTCTTTCCCTTTCAGGGAGCGTCCTGGAGGATTCTCTCGGAGAAATCTTTCTGGGAGAGAATGCCGCAGAGTGCGCAGAGCGTTGGAAGGATGTCCGGAATCTCGGCAAGGTACTGGTGTACGGGGATTACGACGTCGACGGCGTTTCGTCCGCGGCGCTCGCACTCGAATTGTGCCGTGGAAAAGCGAAGACGGCGCGTTTTTACATTCCGCACCGCCACGAGCAGGGGTACGGACTTCACGAGTCTGTGCTCGACCGTCTGCTCTCCGTCGGGTGGGATACCCTTGTCGTCGTGGATTGCGGATCGAAGGACGGCGAACTGCTTGAAAAGGTCGCCCGCTACGGGGTGAACGTCTTCGTTTTCGACCATCATCTGCCCGAACCGGGAATTCGCTTTCACCGAACGGTCGTCAATCCTCATCAAGGGTGTCCTCAGCAAACCGGGCCATCTTCGGGAACGTCTCTTTGCGCCACCGGCGTCCTCTGGGCATGGGCGTGGAAGTATTCCGTGATTCCCCGGAAACGGCTCGATTGTCTGACTGATCTCGTCGCACTCGCCACGATTGCCGACTGTATGCCGCTTACCCCACTCAACAGGTATCTCGTCAGGCGGGGAATGGACGTCCTCTCATCTTCGCCTCGACCCGGTCTCGCAAGACTCTTTTCGAGACTTGGCATAAACGCTTCCCGCGTCGGCGGAGTGCGGCCTGCCGTCACCGAAGAGAGCCTTTCCATGAAAGTCATTCCCTGCCTCAACGCCGCCGGCAGAATGGACTTTGCCGATACCGCCGTGGACGTTCTCCTTGGATCGCCGCACATGGACGAGGCTGTGGAGACTCTCATCACGCTCAATCGGAAGAGGCAGTCGCTCTCGCTGAAGATATCGAAAGAGGCGGAGGAGCTTCTCTCCCTCGGGACGAACGTCGTTCTCGGGGAATCCTGGCCGGTCGGAGTTCTCAGCGGTGTGGCAAGCCGGATCTGCAGCAAGACAGGCGCTCCCGTAGCCCTCGCCGCACCTGTGAACGGCGGAATTCGCGGAACGCTGCGCGTTCCGGAGGGCGGCGACGCCGTCGGGGTGCTCGGAAGTCTCTCGACGAACCTGGATGCGTGGGGAGGACACAAGTACGCCGCGGGATTTTCGGTCTCCAGGGACAACTGGAGCGAAGTCCGGAGGAATCTCCAGGAGGCTCTGTCCTCGATGGAGGTTGAGGAGGCTTCCGTTACTGCGATAACGATGGCTCCCGAGGAGATCTCCCTTGAATCGTGGAAGGAGGCGAGCATGCTCGGCCCCTTCGGCAACGGAAATCCGCCGCCTTTGTTTTTTCATCCGCGCAAGGGAAAGGAACGGATGCTCCCCTTGGGAAGAGATGGAAAGCACCTACAGATCGATATCGGCGGAACCCGCCTCCTGGCTTTCAACGGAGAAACTGAAAAAGAGGCCCTTGCCCGGGCTGAAGGATGGGTCTATCGTCCGCGTCTCGACTGCTGGCGCGGAGAAGAGCGCCTGCAGTACGTCATCGATTACGCTGTCGTGCCGTCTCCGGAGGGAGCACCCCCGGTGCGGGGGCAGGACGGGAACGCCGCTGTAACCCCCGGGACGGGGACAACGTTTCTGATCTCCGGTTGCAGGCAGGGATGGAGCGAAGAAGAGAATGGATCCCGGTAGACTTCCTTCCTGGCTGAATGCTCCGGACACGGGTGCCCACGCCCGCAGGAGTGAAAAGAGCACGGAGGAGGAGGTGCGATCTTCCTTGCCGGATGCCGTTGAACTTGACAGGAAGTCCTCGGGCAAACTGCGCGACAGCTATATCGGACGCATTCCGGAAGAGGAGCGCGCCATCTCCGTAAAGTTCGCATGGCATGAACTATGGTCGAAGGTCGTCCAGTACCTTTCCCGCGAGGACCTGATGCAGCTCGGAGAGGCTCTCGTTATGGCCGGTGCTGCCCACAAGGACCAGAGACGCTCGACGGGCGACCCTTATATCGTCCACACGATCAATGTCGCGTCCATTCTTGCGGACATGCAGCTCGACAACGTCACACTCATGGCTGCGCTGCTGCACGACGTTCTCGAGGACACGGACGTCACGATGGAAAAAGTGACGAACGCGTTCGGCGCTCCCGTGGCGATGCTGGTGGACGGTGTTACAAAACTCGGAAAGCTTCCTTTCAAGACGTTCGAGGACTACCAGGCGGAGAACCTGCGGAAGATGTTCGTCGTCATGGCCAAAGATATTCGGGTTGTGCTGATCAAGCTTGCGGACAGGCTTCATAATATGCGCACTCTCGGGGCCCTGCGAAAAGACAAGCAGCTTCGGATCGCCCGAGAGACGCTTGAGATCTACGCCCCTCTTGCTCACAGGCTTGGAATATATCAGGTCAAGCGCGGTCTGGAAGACCTTGCTTTCAAGTACGCAGACCCGGAAATGTACTACGAGATCCGGCGCCGGGTCCGGAAGAAGCTTCCCGAGCGCGAGACGGTGGTCAAGAAAGCGCTCGAGATACTCACTGCGCGGCTGGAGGAAGACGGAATCCATTGCAAGGTGAAGGGACGCGCGAAGCACTTCTACAGCATTTACGAGAAGATGAACCGGAAAAAACTCCCGGTTGAACAGCTTTACGACCTTCTCGCTCTCCGGGTGCTGGTGGAGGATATCGCGGCGTGCTACACGGTGCTGGGAATCGTCCATACAATATGGAAGCCCATTCCGGGCCAATTCGACGACTATATCGCCAACCCGAAGACGAACATGTACCAGTCTCTCCACACGACGGTGGTCGGGCCGACAGGAGAGCCGCTTGAGGTGCAGATCCGCACCTGGGAGATGAACTCGCTGGCGGAGTATGGAATCGCCGCACACTGGCGCTACAAGGAGGGGGGCGGATCGCTCGACGACCTCGACGCCAAGCTGACATGGATCCGGCAGGCTATCGAGGCAGATCACGACGGGGCCGAGCCGTCGGAGTTCCTCGAACGGCTGAAGGACGACGTGCTTTCCACCGATGTCTTCGTCTTCACGCCCCAGGGAGAAGTAGTCTCTCTTCCGCGTGGTTCCACCCCGCTCGACTTCGCCTTCGCCATCCATACCCAGATAGGGACGCGATGCGTCGGCGCGATGGTGAACAACCGCATCGTGGCCATGGGGTACGAGCTGCAAAACGGCGATATCGTCAAGATCATCACCTCGCCGCAGGGGACTCCTTCCCGGGACTGGCTCAAAATCGCCCGGAGCAGCAAGGCGCGAAGCAAGATCCGGGCCTGGTTCCGCGCTCTTGAAAAGACCGAGCGTCTTGAGAAAATGCAGCGGGGGAGAGATCTACTCGAGAGAGAACTGAAGCGCCGTGGCACTCCCGAGTTCGAAGAGTTCGACGAGATTCTGCCCCTTCTCAACAAAATAGCCCGCGACACGGCCTATTCCAACGGGGAAGACCTTCTCGCGGCGATCGGCGGAGGACACCAGAGCGTCTCTCTTGTGGCGCAGAGGCTCGGAGGAAAGCCTCAGCCGCAGTCGCCCGCCGTCCCGCAACCACTTCCTGCCGAACCCGAAAAACACACGTCGTTTGCGGGGAAAAAAGGGGATTCGGATATCGTTGTCGAGGGGGCGGACGGTGTCCAGGTCGTCCTCGCGAACTGCTGCGAACCGGTTCCGGGTGATCCGATCATAGGCTTTTCCACGCGTACGCGCGGTATCACGGTTCACAGGGCCGATTGCGACAACGTGAAAAACTCGCGCGAGGAACGAAAGGTCGGGGTCTCATGGGGAACGACCGGCAGCCGGAGATTTTCCGCCCGTCTCAAGATCGAGGCCGTCGACCGGGGAGGCTTGTTCGGAGACGTCGCGCAGGCCATTACTTCGGGAGACGGAGCGATGACGGGGATCAAGGCCGGAGTGGTGGGCGGCAACCTCGCCCGGATGAAGCTCGAAGTCCGTGTTCGTGACCTTGAACATTTATACCTGATTGTCGCCCGGCTGAACGCGGTAAAGGGCATGATCCAGGTTTCCCGGGGGTGATGCGTTTATGAGAGCTGTTGTACAGAGAGTTTCATCCGCCCGTGTGCTTGTGGATGGCGAGATAACAGGATCCGTCGGGATCGGTGTATGTGTCCTTCTCGGCGTTTCCCGCACCGACAGCGGGAAAGAGGCGGAGTGGATGGCGGACAAGATCGTCAACCTCCGCATTTTCGAGGACGATGAAGGAAAAATGAACAGATCGCTGCTCGAAGTCGGCGGGGCGATGCTTGCGGTCTCGCAGTTCACGCTGTACGGTGATTGCCGCAAGGGGCGCCGCCCGTCGTTCGTCGATGCGGCGGAGCCCGGGCACGCAAACGAGGTGTACGAATCCTTCAAGCGTTTTGCATCGAAGAGCGGTGTGCATGTGGAGAGCGGAGTTTTTCAGGCCCATATGCTTGTTGAAATAGAGAACGACGGACCCGTAACGCTCGTTATCGACCGTTGATTCAAGATAAGGAAAGGAGCCGGTCATGCACTGCAAACGTTTTCCTCTCGGTACGCTCTGGACGAATACTTATGTTGCCTGGGACGAATCAGGAGTTGGTTTTATAGTTGATCCCGCCGAAGATATGAAGGAAATTTTATCGTTTGTCCGGGAAAAAAACATCTCCATAAAAGCGGTGCTTCTCACTCACGGTCATCTTGACCACGTAGGCGGTTTGAAATCGTGGATGTCCCTTCAGCATTCGAACCTTCGGAATCCCGCCATGCCGGTATATATCGGCGCAGGTGACGCCGTGATGCTTCGTTTTCCCGACGGGAACACGGCAAAGTGGATGGAGTGCGATTTTGAAGGGATGGAGTCTTTTTCTACCGTGAAAGACGGGGATACTCTATCTTTCGGTGAAATGAACGTCTCCGTACTGGAAACTCCCGGTCATACGCCCGGATGCGTCTGCTACCTGGCCTCTTCCGAAGCCTGCGTGGAAAAAGGGGAAGATCTGCGGTTGCTTTTCTCGGGAGACACGCTTTTTGCCCGGAGCGTCGGCAGAACCGACCTGCCCAGGGGAGATTCCGAAACGTTGCATCGCTCTCTCGTCCGGCTAGCATCCCTGCCGGACGACCTGCGCGTCCTTCCCGGACACGGTCCGGAGACTACCATAGGGATGGAGCGTGCCCATAACCCGTTCTGGCCAGAGGAAGAAGAGTGAAGCTCGCATCGCTTCCCAGAGAGGAAATGCCTCGGGAACGCATCCGCCTCCGGGGCGCTTCCGCGCTCTCGGTTCCGGAACTTCTCGCCGTACTGCTGAGAACCGGAAGCAGGGGGAAGGATGTTTTGGAACTGGCCTCCGAGTTGCTGCACGAATTCGGCGGAGCGAAAGGGCTGGCCAGGGCGACTGAGGAGGAGATGCTCGCCATTCCGGGGCTTGGAGACGCGAAGGCGTGCGTCCTTCTTGCCGCTCTCGAGCTCGGCAAGAGGCTTGAGGCGGCGCGGAACACCCCACAGAACGGAAAGGACTGGAGGGCGGGGCTGGACGAGATAGCCCGGGACCTGGCTTTCGAGGAGAGAGAATTCATCGTGGGCCTTCACGTCCGGAGAAACGGTTCGATTATCGTGATGGACAGAATTTCATTCGGTGGTACGGAAGGCGCCTATCTTGATGTAAAATATCTCCTGCGGAGGGCTGTCCGGATGGACTCGCACGGTCTCGTATTGGTGCACAATCACCCTGACGGCTCGTTGCAGCCGAGCCGGGAGGACCGGTGTCTCACGGATTTTCTCTTCCGGAGGACAAAAATACTGGATATTCATTTTTTGGGCCATTTTGTCGTTGCAAACGGGGAGAGTCTGTCCATCTCTCTTCCCGGAGAAATTTAGAAAGCGGGGACTGAAGCGCGTGTTCAAATATCTAACAGGAGTTTTCGGCGGAGATGTTGGCATAGATCTCGGGACGGCGAATATAGTCGTCTACGTCAAGGGTCGCGGTATCGTCATCAGCGAACCTTCCGCCGTTGCAATACGAAAGCGGCCGAGAGGAGGCGTCACCGAGGTCATCGCTGTGGGGCGCGAGGCGAAAGCCATGGCGGGAAAGACTCCCGGAGGAGTTTTCACCATCTCTCCCTTGCAGGACGGCGTGATCGCGAATTTTGAAATGACGGAAGAACTGATCCGCCACTGTCTCCGGAGAGCGAACGGAGGAAAGCCGTTCGTTTCGCATCCCAGGGTCGTCATCTCCGTTCCCGCCGAGGTGACGGAGGTGGAACGGAAGGCCGTGATCGACGCCACGCTCGGCGCCGGCGCCAAGGAGGCCTACGTGATCGAGGAACCTATTGCGGCGGCCCTCGGAGTCGGCCTGCCGATTCAGGAGCCTCGAGGGAGCATGATCCTGGATATCGGCGGCGGCACCAGCGAAGTCGGCGTGCTCTCTCTCGGAGGCATTGTCGTGACGAATTCGCTCCGCTCGGCCGGAAAAGAAATGGACAATGCGATCGTCGCGATGCTCCGCCAGCGATACGCCCTGCTCATCGGGGAGACGACCGCCGAGGAGGTCAAGATTGCTATCGGTTCGGCGCTGCCTCTCGATAAGGAGCTGGAAATGGCCGTGAAGGGGCGCGATCTTGCAGACGGGCTCCCCAAGGCCGACGTCGTGACGTCCGTCGAGGTGCGAGAGGCCCTGGAGCCGATCATCCTCCGCATCGAGGATATGGTGAAGGTCGCGCTTGAAAAGACGCCTCCCGAGCTGGCGAAGGATATCGTCGACCAGGGAATATTCCTGTCCGGGGGCGTCTCTCTTCTGCGGGGGCTCGCTGAACGTCTTTCCAAGGCTCTGAATACTCCTGTGGTCGTGGCGGAGGATCCTCTTTTCGCCGTGGCGAGGGGAGTCGGAAAAATTCTCGAGAATCTCGGCGACATGAAAAAAGTGCTCCTTTCCGTGGAGAAAGGGGCAAAGTAGCCGGTTCCGGCGACGGGGAGCTTTCTCACAATGGGAAGAAATCCGGAAAAAGAGTGGATTCACGGCCTTCTGGCCATTACGGCCAGCTTGCTCCTCCTTGCGGCCGCTCCTCGAAGGGATCTGTTCAAAGGGGCTGTCGACCTTGTCGGGGAGGTCTTGCGATACCCGGAATATCCGGCCGTGTTCATCGAACGGACGGCGAAAAAGTTCGCCTTCTGGTTTACCGACCGGAATGTCCTGCAGGACCGCCTGAACACACTCAAGGAGGAAAACGAGCGCCTTCAGCTCGCGTGGTCCATGGAGACGGCGAAAAATCTCCGGAAGGAACTCGACGGGTTTGTCAGGTATGCCCGGATTACGCTGCGGGAGCCGCTCTCGTGGTGGTCCGAAGTGCGGATCAACAAGGGACTTCGCGACGGTGTCGTCGTGGGGGCCCCCGCGCTCCAGAACGGCTTTCTCGCAGGACGGGTCAGCGCTGCGGAGGACCGGTTCGCATGGGTGGAACTGCTGACTTCTTCCTCCCTGATGATTCCGGTGGTCATCGAGCAGACACGCGATCTCGGAGTCGTGGCCGGCGACGGAGACGGCGGCATCTGGCTGCTCTACGTCCCCGAAAACAGGATGCTGACGAAGGGAATGCTCGTCAGCACCGCCATGGTCAGCGAAGCTCTTCCTCCGGGAGTGCCGTTGGGAACCCTTTCCTCCGAGCGACGGGAGACGAGCGGCGGTTACATCGCGTGGAAGGTGATTCCGGGTGCGTCCCTCTCCCAGCTCTATGCTCTTGAAGTTCTCGGAAGCAACGGCGAAAGTGCTCTTCCGGCGCGCAGCCCCGTGGCGCGCGAAGTCAGACGCAGTTCAGGATTATGATCTACCTTGTCTCGTGGTATGTTCAGGATTTCTTCTGGGTTCTCGGCTCCGGCAAGGTCCTCGTTCCGGAATTCTTTCTCCTTGCACTGGTCTTTCTCTCTCTCTTCCGCTTCGAGGACGGGGTGACGATATTCTGGGCGGCGTTCCTCGGAGGAGTGCTCTGGGATCTTCGATGGATCGGCTTTCCCGGAATCAGCTCGCTCTTCTACATAGGGACCCTGATGATCGTGCGGTGGATCTGGTATTCCATACCCGTCTCAGGAAGGACGGTCTCGTTCTTCGGCTTCCTTTTCTGGTGCGCGAACGTGCCGACCGCACTCGGAAGAATCTTTCTTTGGGGGGCCCGCGGAACGGATATTTTCTACACACATCTTTTTCAGCAGAGCTATATCCTTCCCATCGTTCTTCTTGCCTGCGCAGCCTACGCCTGGAGGTTGAAAAACAGAGATGTCTGACCTGCGCTCCGAAATCAACCTGCGGCTGCTGTTGTGGAGGGGGCTCTTGCTGTTCTCTCTTCTTTTTCTTGCCGGCTCTTTGTATTTCTTCCAGATAATCCATGCGGATGCCTATGTCCGCCTCGCGGCGAACAATCGGTTGCGTTTCATACGCTTCGCCCCGATACGGGGCGAGATCTTCGATCGGAACGGAGTGCCGCTCGCTACGAACGTGACGACGTTCGACATCATGGGGTATCCTCTCGATATCGAGAGAGGCGATATGGTCGAGCATCTGGCCCGGTTGCTTTCTCGCCACGGAATTCCGCTTTCTGCGGAAGACTTGCGGAGGGATGTCAGAAAACAGTTCTGGGCTCCCTACCGGGTCGTACGGATCGTCTCGAACATTACGCTGGCCCAGATGGCGGACCTTGTGGCCGATCCCGAGTTCCCGCGCCAGCTCTTCCCCCTGCCCGTCTGGCGGAGGACCTATCCGGCCGGCGCCATTGTGGCGAACGTCACGGGCTTTGTCGGCGAGATCAGTGAGAGCGAGCTGCGGCAGATGGAAGGGAAAAACTACGTCGGGGGAGACCAGATAGGAAAAAGCGGCATAGAGCGCCAGTATGAAAGCGTGCTCCGCGGCGAACCCGGAGAGGAGTCCGTCGAAGTCGATGCAAGAGGGCGCAAGGTCCGGGAGATCGACGCGCGCCCCGCAGGCCGCGGAGAAGATCTGCACCTCACCCTGGATCTGGGGGCGCAGAGGCTGGCGACGGATCTTCTGAAGGACTACCGGGGCGCTTTCGTCGTCATGGATGTCAACAACGGCGACATCATCGTGCTCCACTCCTCCCCTTCCTACGACAACAACCCGCTCTCGTGGGGGGTGTCGTCGAGGGAATGGAACAAGCTTCTCTCCGATCCACAACGGCCGATGCTCGACAGGAGCATTGCCGGGCTCTATCCTCCGGCCTCGACGTTCAAAATACTTGTGGGGCTTGCCGCCCTGGTGGAAAAGGAAGTAATCCCGGCGACCACGTATTACTGTTCCGGAGCGTTTCGTCTCGGAACCCGTACGTTCCGCTGCTGGAAACGGTCGGGGCACGGGACGATGAACCTTGTGGCGGCGCTCCAGCATTCATGCGACGTCTACTTTTACCAGGTAGGGCTGAAGCTCGGAATTACGCGGCTTTTGAAATGGGTGGAACTGTTCGGCCTGGGGAAGCCCACCGGCATCGATCTCCCCGGCGAAGCGGGAGGAGTCGTCGCCGGCCCGGATTGGAAGAGGGCGCGTTTCAAGGAAGCATGGTACCCCGGAGATACTGTGAATTACTCGATAGGGCAGGGCTTTTTGCTCACGACCCCTCTGCAGCTTGCGACGATGTATGCCGTAATCGCAAACGGAGGCAAGCTGGTCCGTCCGCGCCTCGCACAGGAGAGATCCGTGCAGACGGCGGATCTGCACCTCTCACCGGTCCATATGGACATCATCCGCAAGGGGCTGGATTATGTCGTGCGAAGGGGCACGGCCAGGCAGGCGGGAGTCTTCGGAATCACGGTCGCCGGAAAGACCGGGACGGCCCAGAATGCGCATGGGGATGATCACGCTCTCTTTGTGGGATACGCCCCGATGGACAATCCGAAGTATGTTGCGGCGGTCATGCTCGAGGCAGGGCTGCACGGCGGTTCTGTCGCCTCGCCCATGGTGGGGGAGATGCTTTCTTACCTGCTCGTTCCGGAATTCAGGGTAAAAAATCCGTGAATCTTATGCGGAATCGTTATGAGACTATTGGAGGAGCCGGATCACAAAGTGCAATTTTCTCGGGAAAAACTGCCGGGAACTCGCCGGGAAAGGGTTCATCATCATTGAAGGAGGGGTACCATGCCTGAAGCTGTGGAGTTTCTGGAGAATCCGAAAAACGTCGCTGAAAACGAAGGTGCGTCCGAAATTCTGCTCAAGGGGACCGGCTACGGGGTCCGCATAATCTTTCCCGAGGGAAGTTCCGAGGAAACCCTTCTGGAGAAAATACGACACTTCTCTTCGGAGGCGACGCGCCTGACCCGGGGGATGGACCTGGTCCTTGATTTTCAGGGGAGAACGCTCTCGAAAGAGTTCCTTCTCCGCATTCTCTCGGAATTCATCTGGCCCGGAGGGTTCCGTATCCTTTCCTGGATTTCCTACGATGCGGACACGCTGGACCTTCTTCGCTCCTCCGGTTTCTCCACGGGAGAACCGGCGGCCGCAAAGACCGGCGGAGCAAAAAAAGAGAGCGGTGCGAACGCCCTTCTCCTCGTCCAGTCGCTTCGTTCGGGCCAGAGAGTGGAGCACGAGGGCGACGTGGTACTTCTCGGTCATGTGAACGAAGGTGCGGAAATCTGCGCTTCCGGAAGCATCTTCGTCTGGGGAAGGCTGAAGGGCGTTGTCCATGCGGGAATGGGCGGAGGGGAGCACAGCATTTCGGCGGGACAGTTCGAGGCCAAGCAGGTGCGGCTCGGAGGAAAACTTTGTTCCTCTCTTGGAAGAGAGATGGACTGGTGGGGAAAAGCTGTTATCATTACATTGGAGAACGATTCCCTCGTCGTGAGGGAGTTGAAGTTATAAAACCCCCGGGTTCTTCGCATGCCGAAGAGTACCGGGAGGGAAGGAGAGATTGTCCGTGGATTCTCGTGTTATAGTGATCACTTCCGGAAAGGGAGGCGTGGGGAAGACGACCACGACCTCGAATATTGCTGTATCTCTTGCTCGGTCCGGTCACAGGGTCGTGGCCGTGGACGCCGATATCGGCCTGAGGAATCTTGACGTGGTAATGGGGCTTGAAAACAGGGTGGTCTACAATTTCATCGATGTCCTTGAGGGACAGTGCCGTCTGAACCAGGCGCTCGTCAGGGACAAGCGCGTGGAAAACCTGTTTCTCCTTCCGGCCGCCCAGACGCGCACCAAGGATGCCGTGACGTCCGAACAGATGGAGGAGCTGTGCGACCTCCTCCGGAAGGAGTTCGAGTATGTTCTGCTCGACAGCCCGGCCGGGATCGAGAGCGGTTTCCGCAACGCTGCGGTCGGGGCCGACGAGGCTCTGGTCATCGCGACACCGGAGGTTCCCTCGGTTCGGGATGCCGACAGAATCATCGGTCTTCTGGAATCCATGGGCAAATCTCCTATCCGCCTGATCGTGAACCGCCTGCGCTCCAAGATGGTTCGCGAGGGCGAGATGCTCGACGTCAACGATGTGCTGGATATTCTGGCCATCGAGCTTATCGGGGTCGTTCCGGAGGACGACAGTGTAGTGAAGTCGGCCAACAGAGGCGAGCCTCTCACTTTCTCCGATACATCCCCGGCTTCCCTTGCTTTCCAAAGGATTGCGATGCGTCTGACCGGGCAAGAGGTTCCCTTCAAGTTCGACGAAGAGAATGACAAGGGGCTTTTTGCAGGAATCCGCAGGTTTCTCGGAATCAGGAGCTAAGGGGGGAAGAGCATGGCGATTGAGTTTCTCAAGAAGTTTTTCGGTTCAGGCGGTTCGAAGGTCTCCGCGAAGGAGCGCCTCCAGATTGTCCTTATCCACGACAGGGCCGACATCTCCCCGGAAATGATCGACAATCTCCGGCAGGACATGATCGCGGTGATTACGAAATATATGGATATCGACAAATCCAGAATAGAGATGGATTTCGACAGGGTCGACAGATCCGTCGCCTTTGTGGCGAACATTCCGGTGATCCGGATCAAGCGCGGAGTCGCACCGAACCGGCGCGAGATGCAGGAGTGATACTCTCGCGCTTTTTTTACGGACGTGCGGCAGCGCGGACGTGCTCCGCGCTGCGGGACCGCGCTCCGCAGAGAGGGTAGAGCGGCATGGAGGAAAAAAGACTCTCTCTTCTCGAAAACCTGGCTGTTCTGGATAAAACGCAGCTTTTTTCGGTGTTCGCCCTTTTTTTTCTCGGCGTACTGGCTATTTTCAGCGCAGGAGCGGGATTCGACGGAAGAGGGGTTAATTTTGCGAGCAGGCAGCTGGTCTGGGGAGCCTGCTCTGTCGTCGCGTTTCTCGTGACGCTCAGGATAGGATACGAAAAATTTCTGCGGGAGGCGTACCTTCTCTACGGCATCTCCCTGCTTCTGCTCTTGAGCGTCATGGTGCTCGGAATGAGCGTCAAGGGGTCGCAGCGATGGATCGATCTCGGGATCTTTCGTTTTCAGCCCACGGAGTTCGTCAAAATCACGCTGATCCTGGTTCTCTCCAAGCATGTATGCAGATATCCCCCGGTGGATCTGCCGTCTTTCCTTGGGGCGTTCGCGATCGCCGCTCTCTCCGGCATTCTCGTGCTGGCACAGCCGGATGCCGGAAGCGCTATTGTCTACGCTGTCATTTCATTCGTGGCCATTGTCGTCGCGGGAGCGCCGTGGCGGTATCCCGCGGGACTTCTGGCCGCCACGGCAGCAGCCCTCCCGTTCGCTTGGCATCTGCTGAAGGAGTACCAGAAAATGCGCATCCGGGTTTTTATCGATCCGTGGATCGATCCGCTCGGAGCAGGATACAACGTCATACAGTCCCGTATAGCGGTCGGTTCCGGAGGGCTTCTCGGAAAGGGGTTCATGGAGGGGTTGCAGAGCAAGCTGCGTTTTCTTCCCGAACCTCATACCGACTTCATCTTCAGCGTTTTTTCCGAAGAGTTCGGTTTCGTGGGGTCGGTAGGGATTCTTTTTCTCTTCGCGCTCTTCTTCTGGAGGCTGATCGATGCCGGCCTGCGAACCAAGGACAACAGGGCCAAGGTTCTGATCGCCGGAATATCGACCTGGTTCTGGTTTCAAATGCTGCAAAGCATCGGCATGAGCATGGGGCTTCTTCCCGTCACAGGACTGCCCCTTCCTCTCGTCAGCTACGGAGGCAGTTCGCTTCTTTCGTTCTCCATAGCGCTCGGACTGGCGCAAAGCGTCTACGTTTCGACATTGAAAAGATACAGGTGACCGGGGGATATTCTCTCTGAAAAGTGCTGCGGCAGGGATCGGAGGATCTCTTGCCTTCGACCCCCTCGAATTTTTATGCCGTATCAGGGGAAAACGGTCATCCGACAGAAGAAATAACGGGAGGAATCGTATTTTATGAATCTCGAAAAAAGACCGGTATCAGGAGATTCCTCCGCTTCGTCCGCCCGAGGGCGGCAGGAAAGCGGAGCGTCTCCTTTTTTCGAATACAGCGACGCGGCCTGGCCGCTTCTTTCGAATGTGAAACGCCCTTCCAGGTATGCCGGATGTGAGTACGGCGCTCTCCCTCCGAAGGAGAATCCGGAAGAGCTGATCCGTTTTTGCCTGGCGTTTCCGGACGTTTACGAGATCGGGATGAGCTACCTGGGATTCCAGATTCTGTATTTCCTGCTGAAGAGCCTTCCGTCCGGGGACGCAGACAGGGTTTACTGCCCGTGGACCGATTGCGAGAATCAGCTTCGTGCCGTGGACATGCCGCTTCTTTCTCTTGAGAACGGAATTCCTCTCCGGGAGTTCGATGTCGTCGGGTTCACCCTCCAGTACGAACTCAGCTACAGCAATATTCTCACGATGCTCGATCTCGGCCGCATCCCTCTTCTCGCGGAGCAGAGGGGGGAGGACGATCCGCTTGTGGCTGCGGGAGGCGTGGGAGCGCTTTCCCCTGAGCCTTTGGCGCCCTTCATCGATTTCTTTTGCGTGGGGGACGGCGAAGAGCTGCTCCCCGAAGTAATCTCCCGTCTTTCGGAGGGAAAAGGCCTGACACGGCGCGAAAAGCTCGAATCGCTCTCGGCGATCGAGGGTGTCTATGTACCTTCTTTGGTGGATTGCTCCTACAGCCGGCACGGTGTCCGTTTTCTTCCCGCACTCGGTTCCTCCCATCCGATTCCCGTCAGGCGGCGCATTGTCGAATCTTTTGACGGAGCATTCCAGCCCGGCATGCTTCTTGTCCCTTCGGGAGGTATTGTCCACGACAGGGTCGCGGTGGAACTCTTCCGGGGGTGCACAAGGGGGTGCCGTTTCTGCCAGGCCGGCATGGTGAACCGCCCGGTGAGGGAGCGAAGTGTCCGGTCCGTGGTCGACACCGTTCTCTCGCTCGTCGAAAAGACCGGCTGGGAGGAGGTCGGTCTTCTCTCTCTCGCTTCCTGCGACTTTTCCGGCGTTGCCGGCCTGATCCGCGAACTCTCCCCGGCGCTTGCGGAGAAGAACGTCAAGCTGAGCCTGCCGAGCCTGAGGATGGATGCCTTTTCAGTCAACCTCGCCGCCGAAATGGAATCCATGCGCCGCGGAGGTCTCACCTTCGCGCCGGAAGCCGGAACACAGCGCCTCCGGAACGTGATCAACAAGGGCGTGACCGTGGAGGATTTCGACGTCTGTCTTGAAACTGTCTTCAGCAAAGGGTGGGACAGGGTGAAGCTTTACTTCATGATGGGACTTCCCACCGAGACCGAGGAGGATCTGGACGGCATCCTCGAACTGGCCGAACGAGCCCGTACCATCGGAAGGGGCATCAAAAAGAGGATCGATGTCGCGCTCTCCGTGGCTGGATTCGTCCCCAAGCCCCATACTCCCTTTCAGTGGGATCCGCAGCTCCCGGTCGAGGATCTGCGGCAGCGCGGCCGATACCTGAAGAACAAGCTTGCCGCCGTCAGCCGGGGGAAAATTACCCTGAAGTATCACGAACCCGAGCAGACCTTTCTGGAGGGGGTCTTCGCGCGAGGAGACCGCCGCCTCGCTCCGGTGCTGCTCAGCGCCTGGAGAAAAGGCGCCCGTTTCGACGGATGGAGCGAGACCTTTTCCTTCTCCCTCTGGATGACTGCCTTTGAAGAGGCAGGCGTGGATCCGCACGAATACGTCGCGCGGGAGCGGACGAGAGAGGAAGGTCTTCCATGGGATCATATCCTTGCGGGGGTGACGAAAGACTTCCTCTGGAACGAGCGGATGCGCGCCCGGGAAGGCCTCCTCTCGCCCGACTGCCGGATTCCCGGCAACGCTCAGGGAGATTGCGGGACGCTCTGCCGAAACTGCGGAGCCTGTGCACCCTCAGTTCCGGAAGGGGAGAACCGCGGTGTATAGAGTGCGCCTTACCTATGCGAAAAGAGGGAGGGCCTGCTTTATTCCGCATATCGCCATCCCTTCGATCTTCTCTCGGAGCGGCGCGAGGGCCGGCATATCCTTCCAGCTCTCGGAGGGGTTCTCCCCTCGGCCGAGAATCAGTCTCGGGCCCGAACTTCCCGTCGGAGTCCCGGCGCTCGCCGAGCCTTTGGAAGTTCGCCTCGCATCTCTCGGAGCCGAAGACATCGTCCGGTGGAACCGGTCCCTTCCGCCGGGATTCTCATTCACCGGGGCCTGCATTGTCGCCGCCGATCCCGGATCGGAGGAGGCGAAATCACTGAACAAATGGTGCGAGGCGTCCTCCTGCATTCTGGCTCTCCGGGCGGAAGTGCAAGGCGGGCCGCAGGAACTTTCCGGGGCAAGCGAAATGACTTCCTTCCTGGAAGAACTGCACCAGGCGGGAGAGATTCTCTTTTTCGAGACGGTTTTCCCCGAACTCTCCCGGACTGCGGGGAGGGCTTCAGGAGAGACGGATCTCACGCTCCCCGACCGGAAGAAAACCGCTCCGGAACGTTTCTTTCGGTGCGTGATGGCGAATCCGGCGCAAAGAAGTCCGGGATTGCTCGTGAAAGCGCTCCAAAAAAGAGGTATTATAAAAGGGTGGCCGGATGTGTTCATCCTCCGGGAGGCGGTAGGTCGTCTCTCTTCCTCACCGGAAGGAATACCATGCGTTTTCCCCTTGACTTCATCCGCTTCAGGACTTCTGCTGCCTGTATCCGGGGAGGACGCATGAGAATGCGGCGCTACGCGATCTATCCGAAAGTTCGTTTTTATTGAAAATGCGGGTTTTCGGAGGTACACCATAAAGAAAACAACGGAAAGATCCTCGTTCTGAAAAACCTTGCATGGATCGTCCGGAAGACGGGAGTTCCTGCGGACGCTGGAACGGATACCCCTCGTTCTCTTCGTTTGCCTGTATGCCGGCATGTCCGGGGTGCTTCCGTCTCTCCGGGATATGCACGACGATTCCGCTGTGAAAGAAGAGAGAGGACTCTTCCGCTGAAAAAGTTTTTCCGGACAGGGAGGGAATTCCGTTTGTCAGAAAATACGGAAGCCAGGATTGAAGAGACGGAAGCGCACAACGGGCTCTTTCTCCGCAAAAAGACTCGCGGCAGGGACCTCGCCGCTTCACCGGGATCTGCGGCAAAGGACAGGAAGATCATCGCGAACTGTCTCGATCCGGAGGAAACGCGGGTGGCCATTGTCGAAGACGGTCGCCTCGCCGATCTCTTCGTGGAGCGGATGTGGGAACGGCAAAAAGCGGGCGAGATCTACAAGGCCAGGGTGGAGAGCGTTCTTCCGGGAATTCACGCGTCCTTCGTGAACCTGGGCGACGGAAGGAACGCGTTTCTTTACCTGAACGACGCGCGCGGCCTGGATCTGCAGCCGAACAAGGAACTGCTCGTCCAGGTCACGAAGACTGCCAGAAAAAACAAGGGTGCTCGGGTGACCTCCAGGATATCGCTTCCCGGAAGATATGTCGTCCTCGTGCCGGGAGGGCAGGAGTCCGGCGTCTCCAAGCGGATAGTCGACGAGAACGAGCGGAAACGGCTGAAGGCCATCGCACGGGATTTGAGAGGGGATGCCGCTTCCGGCGGCTACGGGATCATCGTTCGGACGGCGGCGGAAGGAGTGGACGAGGAGTCGCTCGCCCACGACGTCGAGACGCTGCTGACCCTGTGGCGCGAAATAGAACACACCGGCCGGAACCAGACGGCTCCCTGCCTCCTTTACCGGGATCTCGGCCTTCTCGGAAGAGTGCTTCGCGACGAACTCACCGAACAGGTCTCCGAGATCATCGTCGACGGACCCGAGGAATTCGAGAACGTGCGCGGGCACCTCTCGAACCTCTGTGGGGGAGAACCTCCCGAGCTCACTCTCTACAAGGGTGCGGTACCGCTCTTTGAATATTACGGTGTTGAGAAGGAAATCGACGCGGCGCTCGAACGGAAGGTATGGCTCAAATCCGGAGCCTACCTCATCATCGAGCATACCGAAGCGCTCACGGTGATCGATGTCAATACCGGCAAGTTTATCGGCAAGACCGACCTCCGTCACACGGTCCTCGAGACGAACCTCGAGGCGGCGTCCGAGATAGCGCGCCAGCTCCGCCTGCGTGCCATCGGCGGAATCGTCGTCATCGACTTCATCGACATGGATTTCGAGGAGGACCGGGTGCTTCTGCTCAAGAAGCTGGACGACGTCTTTCAGCCCGACCGCTATCGCGCCAGGGTCTTCGGCGTCTCCCAGCTCGGACTCGTGGAGATCACGCGCAAGAGGGCCCGTCCGGACATACGCTCCACGCTCACCCGGAGCTGTCCCTGCTGCGGAGGCGGCGGATCGGTTTTCCGCGAGGATACCGTCGCCATGACGATCAAACGATTTCTGCGGAAAGTCTCGTACGCCAACAGGGCCGAGGCGATCCTTCTGGAGACCAACGACGTGATTGCCCAGTACATCGGTGAAACGTATCTCAGTCTCTGGGAGGTCGAGCTGGGACGGAAAATATGCATCGCCGCCGTCCCTGAATTCGCATGGAACAAGTTCCGTCTGGACACCCAGGGAGGCATTGAGCAGGTGGAACGGCGCATTGAGCTGATGGAGAAGCGGGAGGCCAGGATCGTTGTATATCGAACGTCTTCATCTTAAGGGGTTCAAGAGTTTCGGCGCATCTCTCGACATGCCCTTTTCTCCAGGATTCACCGCGATTGTCGGCCCCAACGGGAGCGGTAAAAGCAACCTTCTCGACGCGCTCAGGTGGGTGCTCGGAGAAGCCGGGGTACAGAGACTCCGGATCTCCAAGCAAAGCGATCTTCTCTTCTCCGGAAGCGTCACGCTGCCTCCGGCTTCCCGGGCCGAGGTATCGCTTACCCTGTGCGCCGGAGAGGAACCGGTCGCACAGGAGAGCGGAAACCGCCCGCCCGATGCATCCAGGTGCCTCATAAAGCGGACCTACTCCCCGGACACCGGAACCGTCCTCACAGTCGACGGCGTCCGTGTGCGCCTCTCGGATCTCGACGAAGTGAAGCGCCTCTGGCGCCTTGAAGGAGACCAGTTCGCCTTCATCGGTCAGGGAGAAGTCGCCGAGGCGATCCACCAGCGGCCGTCCCAGCGGAGAACCCATCTTGAAGTGCTTTTCGGCATCGACCAGTACAGGAAAAAGCGGAACGAAACGTCGCAGAAGCTCGCCTCGGCTTCCGAAGAGACGCTGCGGCTCGGCGCTTTGACCGCGGAGCTCTCCAACCGAAGGATGGAGTTGGCGCCGGCCGTAGAGAAAGCCTCTCTGGCAAAAAAAATAAGCGATCAACTCGAAGAAAAGCGACGGGGGTACTACTTCTTCCGCAGGCGTTTTCTCGAGGACCGGTGCTCGGCCGTCGAGGAAGAACTCGCCCGTCTCCGGAAAGAGGAGGCGCTTCGTCTACGATGGAAGGACCTGTGGGAGGCGATGTACAATCGTTCCGTTCTCCGGTCCGCGGAACTCGGTGAGAGCGCCGGTTCCCTTATGGCGGAACGGGACGAGCTGACCGCAAGGCGTGAAGGGCTCCGGAGAAGCTGCTTCGCGAGCGCCGCCTCCATTCGCGAGATCATGTCCCGGCGCCGCTCTCTCGGAGAGGAGCGGGCGGTCCTTTCCTCCCGTCTCGACACCCTTGCGGCCGAGAAGGTTGAATTGAAGGGGAAAGAGACCTCGCTCGAAAGAGAATGCCGCTCCCTTGAAGATGAGGGAAACACGCTGCGCAGAAAAGTCCGCGAACTGCATGAGAGCATAGAGACGGAACGCCGAAAGCGGAACGAGACTTCCGCGGCTCTCGCCGCTCTGTCGGGCGAGAAGGAAGCGCTGCAGTCGAGGATGCTCTCCCGCCGGGCTTTTTTGGAGGCGTGTGCGGCCGATCTTGAGACATCGGAAGAGGCGGTGCGCTCGCTGGAACAGTCTCTCCGCGACTCCTCCGAGGCCCTGTCTGCTCTCGAGAAGAGAGAGCCCGAGCTGCTGGAGCGACATAACGAGGCCTTCGCCCGTTGCAGGACGACCGCAGGCGGTTTGCAGCAGGCCCGCAAGGAGTTTTCGCTGCTTGAAAGCTCCCTGGAGGATCTCAGGAACTCCGAGGAGTCGATGTACCCCGAACCGGTCCGTTTCCTTACGGCGGCGTCAAGGTTGGGGAAGCTTTCCGTTCCGGTGAAGGTCGCGGCGGAATCCTTCACCTGCCCGTCCCGGATCACCTCGGCCCTGGAGGCCTACCTGGGCGGACGCCAGTACTGGATCCTTGTCAGGACGCTCGCCGAGGCGGGGGAGTGCATCGACATGCTGAAGGATCGCCGCGCCGGAAGAGCGACGTTTCTTCCCCTGGAACGCAGCCGCCCCCGGTTTCCGCAGAGCCGCTTCATTCTGCCGGCGAAGGGCATGGTCGGATGGGCCATGGAACTCATCTCCCCGGATCCGGAGTGGGAACAGGCCGTGGCGCATATTCTCGGCGACCTTCTCGTCGTCGAGCGTTACGACGATGGCGCCGCCCTCGTAAGGAATGGCGCTTCTTTTCCGATGGTCTCCCTGGAGGGGGAGGTCTTTGCGCCGTCCGGAACCGTCAGCGGCGGAAAGGTGCGGGTTTCCGAAGGCGCCATAGAGCGAAGGAGCAGGATCGCCGCATCGGAGGAGAAACTGCGCTCGCTGAAAAAAAGGATCTCCGAGCTCTCGCGATCCCTCAATGCCGAGGAAGCGGAGGAACGCCGGTGCGCTGCTGAAAAGGAAGAGTGTTCCCGGCGGATCCGGGAGCTTCGGAAGGAGACCGAAGGGAAAACAAGAGAGCTTGCCCTGGAAACGGCAAAGAAGGAGCGGCTTCGGGCAGAAAACGCCTCGGGAATCGCCGACATCGAAGCGTGGGAGGCGCGCAGGGCCTCGCTGGAGATCGAGATGAAGACGCTGGAGAAGTCGGTCGTTCCTTCTTCGGACAGCGGCGAATTATCGGCTCTCCCTTCGAGGCTTGCGGAGATCGAGTCTTCTTTCGCCCTTCTGGAAGAACGCCTGTCGAGTGTCCGTGCTCTCCGGGAACGTGCGGAGGACGAGCTTGCACGGGGAGAGGCACGGGCTCGCTCGCTCGATGAGGATGAAAGTCTTTCCTCTCTCCGGGAGAAGCAGGAACGGGAACGCCTTTCAAATTGGGGCGAAGCTCAGTATCGTATTTTTCTGGACCTGCGTGCGAAGAACGAGAAACTTTCTCTCCTCGGGGAAAAGGAGCGGAGGCAGGCGGTACGCTCGGTACGAATCTCCTCGCGAAGCAAGACCGCCGCGGAGAAGGCGGCAACGGTGCGCGTAAAAGCGGAATCTCTTGTGCAGCAGCTCGGGAACCTTGCGGAAGAGCGAGAACGGTTGGTCGAGGCCTGGGAGGAGCAGCATCCTTACGACAGGAACTCCGCCCCGGGACCTGATGAGGGTGAAGCGATCGCCGCAGCTGTCCGAAAGCTCGAGCGCGACCTCAGGGCTCTTGCTCCGGTGGATTGGGGCGCCTTGTCGGAGGACAACTCTCTCACGGAACGGGTGTCTTTTCTGCAGGATCAGCTCTCGGACGTGCATGCCGCGATGGACGAACTGCGCTCCATTATCGAAGAGACGGACCGCCACGTGGGCATCGTCTTCAACAACGCCCTCACGAATATCAACATGCGTTTCGACGCGCTGTTCCGCAGGCTCTTCGGAGGAGGCGAAGCGAGGATACAGCTTCTCGTTCCGCACGTTGCCGCCGAGCCTGATGAAACCGGAGAGGACGAAGCCCCTTCCGGCCGGGATCCGCAGGACCGCCGGAACAGGACGGGAGAAGATTCCGCGTCGTCGGCCGCCTGGGACCAGGGCGTCGAGATCGTCGCCCGGCCTCCGGGCAAACATCTCCAGAACCTCGCCCAGCTCTCGGGAGGAGAGCAGACCCTCACGGCGATCGCCTACCTCTTCGCCTCGATGGAAGTCGCGGGAGTGCCGCTGGCTGTTCTCGACGAGGTGGACGCGGCGCTCGACGAATCAAATTTGCTGCGTTTCGGCGAACTGGCGCGCGAATACGCGTGCCCTTCGGAATCCTCTCCGTCCTGCGGAGGGATCCAGCTCCTGGTAATGACCCATCGAAGGGCCACCATGGAGCGGGCGGATATCCTCTACGGAGTGACGCTTTCGGAACCGGGGCTCTCGAAGGTGCTCGGAATAAAAGTGGACGACTGGGTGGAAACGCCTGCGGTTCCCCTGAGGACGAACAGGGAAGCGGTCGCGTATGCCCGCCGGGAGCAGCCGTGAGCTCCCGTGAAACCCATCGGGACCCGGTTTCGAGGGACGACCTCCTTTGGGGAGCCCTGTCGCTCGACCAGCCGGAAGAGGGGCCGAGGGTGAACGCCGACACGATCCTGCTGGCGGCGTACGTCCGGAACACGTTTTCCGGCGCTTCCGGAAGGAGGGCGGATCTTCTCGAAATCGGGTGCGCCACGGGGGCGATCTCGCTCATCCTCGCATTCCGTTTTCCCGGACTCTCCTCGATACAGGGGATGGACATCCAGGGAGCGCTCGTCGAACTCGCCGTGGAAAACGCCAGGCGAAACGGATACTCGGACAGGGTATCCTTTCGCGAAGGAGACCTGAGATCGGTGCGATCGTATTTCGAGGCGCAGTCGTTCGACGTTGTTGTGATGAATCCGCCGTACGAAACTCCCGGCAGGGGGCGACTGCGCTCCTCCCCGTCGGAACAGGCCGCGAGGCAGGAAGTGTTCTGCACCCTGGAGGAGATCGCGTCGTGCTGCCGCTATCTCCTGAAAAACAGGGGCCGTCTCTACCTCGTCTTCAAGGCGGAACGGGCGTGCGAACTGTTCGTCAGGCTCTCAGGAAAGGGGATTGAACCCAAGCGGGTCCGCTGGGTCCATCCGCTTCCCGGAAGGAAGGCATCCGTGGTCCTGGTGGAAGCGCTCCGGGGAGGCCGTCCCGGCATGATCGTCGAACCGCCGCTCTTCATAGAGGACGGCAGCGGGAAGTACACAGGGGAATTTCTGACCGCCTATACCAGGGAGGGGTTGCCGTGCCGCTCTGTATAGTTCCTACGCCCGTTGGAAATCTGGAGGATATGACGCCGAGAGGGCTGCGGATGCTTGAGGAGGCGGATTTCATCGCATGCGAGGATACCCGTTCCTCTCTGCCGCTTCTTCGCCGCTTCAACATCTCGAAGCCTCTTGTCGCGTACCATGCGTTCAATGAAAAAGGGAAGGCCGAGGCGATTCTCGAACGGCTTCTCTCCGGAGAGAAGGGAGCGATCATCTCCGACGCGGGAACGCCGGGAATATCCGATCCGGGGTACGAGATCATCCGGAGATGCATCGAAGCCGGGGTCGGGATTACGGTGCTCCCCGGGCCGACAGCCTTCGTTCCGGCGCTCGTGCTTTCAGGTCTGCCTCCGTATCCTTTTCTCTTTTACGGTTTTCTGCCGGACAAACATGGCGACCGGGAACGGACGATCCTTTCGGTGGCTTCGCTTCCGTGGACTCTCGTCTTCTACGTCTCTCCGCACAAGGTCTCGAAACATCTTCTTCATCTGCACGATATCCTCGGAGACCGCAAGGCGGCGCTTGTGCGGGAGATCAGCAAAATCTACGAGGAAGCGCGCCGCGGAACGCTCTCAACGCTCGCCGAATCCGTTCGGGACGGCGTGAAGGGAGAGCTTGTCCTCATCGTGGAGGGAGCCGCTCCCGCCCCCGCCGGGGAAGGCTGGAGAGAGAAGGCGGAAGAACTGGTGGAACGGGGGGTCTCCTCCAGGGAGGTTGTCAAAATGCTCTCGGAGGAGTATGGTGTATCGAAAAATGACGTAAAGTCTTTTCTTTTTCAGCAGGAGAGTTCCGCGCCGGAGCATCGGGAGTAAAAAAGAAGCGTGCTCCGGGAAAATCTGTTCTGCAGGCTGAAGCCGGAAAAAAACCGCGGCGCCTCTTCGGAAAGCGTTGTTCCGTCCCCTGCCGGGGATTTGAATTTTTTTGCAGGAGGTATCACGTCAATGAACGAACAAAAGAGCTTCTACCTCACCACCCCGATCTACTACGTGAACGACATTCCGCACATCGGCCACGCGTACACCACCATAGCGGCCGATGCGATGTGCAGGTACAAGCGCATGAAGGGGTACGACGTTTTCTTCCTCACGGGAACGGACGAGCACGGACAGAAGATCCAGCAGAGCGCGGCGGCCAAGGGACTCACGCCAAGGGAGCTTGCGGACCGTACCGTGATCAACTTCCAGGACCTCTGGAAGGCGCTCGACATCTCGCACGACGACTTCATACGCACCACGGAGGAACGTCACTACAAAACGGTCCGGTCGATCTTCCAGAAGCTCCTCGACCAGGGGGACATCTACAAGGGGAAGTACGAGGGATGGTACTGCGTGCCGTGCGAAACCTACGTTCCCGAGAGCAGCATGGGAGAGGACAAGACCTGTCCCGATTGCAAGCGGCCCCTCCAGATGATGGAGGAGGAGAGTTACTTCTTCCGCGCCTCGAAATATGTCGACCGACTCCTCGATTACTACGAGAAGAACGTGAAGGGCGTCATGCCCCGCAGCCGGTACAACGAGATCGTCAGCTTCCTGAAGGGAGGCGTCCGGGACCAGTCCATCTCCCGAACGACCCTGAAATGGGGAATCCCCGTCCCGGGAGACGACGCCCACGTCGTCTACGTCTGGTTCGACGCCCTGATCAACTATGTGACGGCCTGCGGATACCTGGACGATCCGGAGAAGTTCGGGAAGTTCTGGCCGAACGTGCGCCATCTTGTCGGGAAGGACATCATCCGTTTCCATTGCGTCATCTGGCCCATCATGCTGCTCGCGGCGGGCGTCAACCCTCCCGTCTCCGTCTTCGCCCACGGGTGGTGGACAGTCGAGGGTGAGAAAATGTCGAAGTCCAAGGGCAACGTGGTGGACCCCTTTGAGATGGTCGGCCGGTACGGAGCGGATCCGTTCAGATACTTCCTCCTCCGCGAGGTTCCTTTCGGGCTTGACGGCGATTTCTCCGAGACGGCGCTTGTGGGGCGGATCAACTCGGACCTCGCCAACGACCTTGGAAACCTGCTGAACCGCACTCTCCAGATGATCGACAATTTCTTCGAGGGGGTGGTTCCCGCACCCGGAGAGAAGGGGGAGAGGGAGCGGGAGATCGAGGAGCGCGCCGCAGCCGTTCTCGCCGAGGTGGATGAAAAGGTCGAGGATTTCGCCTTCGACGACGCGCTGAAATCCATCTGGAGCTTCATCTCCAGGGGGAACAAGTACATCGACGAGACGATGCCCTGGAAGCTCGCCAAAGAGGGGAAGACTTCGGAACTGGCGTGCGTGCTCGCCACTCTCTACGACATCCTCCGCCTGTGCGCCCTTCTGGTAGCTCCTTTCATCCCGGGTACGGCTGCAAGAATATGGGAGCAGCTGGGGCTCGGCGGGGAGCCGGTGAAGATGCGTTTCGAAGATTTCAAGTGGGGCGGACATGCAGCAGGCCGCACCGTGAAGAAGGGAAGCGTGCTCTTTCCGCGCATCGACCTGGATGCCTGGAAGAAAGAAAAAGCCGCCAGAACGTCCCCTCCGGCTGCCGAAGCTTCGGCGGAACAGGAGATCGCCCATGAGGAGATCGTCGGAATAGAGAGTTTCAAGGCGGTAGAAATGCGGATCGCCCGGATAATCAGTGTGGAGGAGATCCCGAAGTCGAAGAAACTCTACAAGCTGACTGTCGACCTGGGGTACGAGACGCGGACGATCGTCTCCGGCATCAAGGAGCATTTCACCCCGGAGGAACTGCTCCACAAGAGGATCGTCGTGGTGGTGAACCTCCAGCCCGCGAAGCTGTGCGGCGTCGAGAGCAACGGAATGCTTCTCGCCGCCGGCGACGGAAAGAGAACCACGCTGACACTACTCACTCCGGACCGCGATATTCCGCTGGGGAGCCGGGTAAGCTGAAATAATTCTCCCTTTTTCCTGCCTTCCGGCGACGGTACCGCTGGATGGAGCCTCTCCCGGCGCCACCGGAGAGGCTCCATGGCTTTTCTTCCCTCCGGAGTCCTTTCGGCGGGAGACTGATCTTACGATGACGAGGATGAAATGCATGGAAAAGAATACGAGTTCCGGGCAGAACGCAGCCGGGCGGAAAGAATCGGCGGAGCGGGCTGTCCGCGAAATGGACGGAGCATACCTTGTGGACTCTCACTGTCATGTTCACGAGGACGAATACGGACCGAATGTCGTTGCGGTCGTGGAGAGAGCGTACAAAGCCGGGGTGAAACGGATGCTCGTGATCGGAAGCGACCTCCCCACCAGCCGCCGCGCTGTCGGGATGGCGGAAGCCTACGCTTCGTACGGGGTGTTCGCCGCCGTTGGAATTCACCCTCATGAAGCCTCGACGGTGCCGGGATGTTCGGTTGAGGGGAAGGGAATTCCTCCCGAGCTGAGAAAAATGGCAACCCGTCCCGGAGTTGTCGCGATCGGCGAGACCGGACTTGACTACCACTACGACCATTCGCCGCGGGAGCAGCAGAGAACGAGCTTTCGCGAGCACATCCGCTTCGCCGCGGAGACCGGAAAGCCTCTGGTCATTCACGGAAGAGAGTCCTACGACGATCTGCTGCGAATTCTGCGCGAAGAGAAAGGGGAGAGAATCCGGGCGGTCGTTCACTGTTTTTCCGGAAACGAAGAGGACGCCGCAGCCTTTCTTGAGATGGGGTATTGCCTCTCCTTCGGAGGTCCGCTTACCTTTCCGAAGAACGAGCCTCTGCGCTCCCTCTTCCGCCGTCTTCCCAAGGACCGTATCCTCCTTGAGACCGACTCTCCCTGGCTTGCGCCCCACCCTTTCCGGGGGAAAAAGAATGAACCCGCCAGGATCCGGCTCGTCTACGAGAAGGCGGCCGAGGTCCTCGGACTTCCTTTTGCGGAGTTTGCCGGGGTGGTGGAGAGAAACGCAGCCCGGCTTTTCGGATGGAACAATGCGCCTCTTCCGGAGGAACGTTCATGATGGTTCCTGTCTTGAACGAAAGCGGGAGCGTGACGAAGGCCGGAGGGACCTTGCCTTTGAGATTCACAGTCGATGCGGTCTGCCAAGCTACGGGGGCCAGGGCGGGGAGGATCGAAACCCCTCACGGCGAAATACCGACGCCGGTCTTCATGCCGGTCGGCACGCAGGCTACCGTCAAGGCGATGGCCCCCTTCGAACTCGAAGAGATCGGTGCGCGGATTATCCTCTCCAACACCTATCACCTCGCGCTTCGTCCCGGCGGGGAGCTTGTCCGCGATGCGGGCGGGCTTCACGATTTCATGCGGTGGAATCACCCCATCCTCACGGACAGCGGCGGCTTTCAGGTATTCTCGCTCGCCGCTCTCGGCCGCATTTCGGACGAGGGAGTCGTCTGCCGGTCGCATCTCGACGGCTCGATCCGCGCCATGACGCCCGATTGGTCCATGAAGACGCAGGTTCAGCTCGGCAGCGATATTGCCATGTGTTTCGACCAGTGCGCGCCGTACCCCTGCCCGCGGGAAGCGGCGGAGGAGGCCGTGCGCAGGACGACCCTCTGGGCGGGCCGCTGCAAAGATGTCCACCGGAAAGAATCCGGAGACGATCCCCGCCAGGTCCTCTTCGGCATCATCCAGGGCTCGGTTCACGAGGACCTGCGCCTTCGATCGGCGGAGGAGCTGCTTCCGTTCGACTTCCCTGGTTATGCCGTGGGCGGGCTTTCCGTCGGAGAGCCCGCCGGGGAGATGTACCGCATTCTCGACGTTCTTCAACCCGTTCTTCCGGCCTCGAAGCCCCGTTACCTCATGGGAGTCGGCCGCCCCGACAACCTCGTCGAAGGGGTTGCGCGGGGGATCGACATGTTCGACTGCGTTCTGCCGACCCGCAACGGCAGGAACGGAACGCTGCTGACGACGGACGGACCGATGAACATCAAAAAGAAAGACTATGAGAGAGATTTCGGCCCTGTCGACCCCGAGTGCGACTGCTATACCTGCCGTACGTTCACACGCGCTTATATACGACATCTCTACAGGGCCGGGGAGATCCTGGCGATGCGGCTCTGCAGCTGGCATAACCTCCGGTATCTCGTCAGGCTGGGAGAAGCAATGCGCCTTGCAATCCTGGAGGGCCGCTTCCCCGAATTCCGGAGCGCTTTCCTGTCCCGGTTCCGGATAGCGCGGGACGTCTCCTGAGAAGGTGCTCCCGTGGGACCCCGCATCCTTACAGTCGACCCGTGGAACCCGGAGCCGGACATAATCGGGAAAGCCTCGGAATTGCTGCTCTCCGGAAGACTTGTCGCGTTCCCGACGGAGACCGTCTACGGGCTCGGCGCCAACGGACTGGACCCCCTGGCCGCCGCGAGAATCTTTGCCGCCAAGGGACGGCCTGCCGACAATCCGCTCATTCTGCATTTTTACCGGCTGTCCGGCGTGGAGGAAGTCGCCTTTGTTCCGCCGCAGGCGAAAAGACTGATGGAACTTTTCTGGCCCGGCCCGCTGACCCTCGTTCTCCCGTCGAAGGGAGTCGTTCCCGCGGAAGTGACGGCAGGTCTCGACAGTGTCGCGGTCCGGATGCCCTCGCACCCGGTGGCGCTCGCTCTTATCGAGCGGACCGGACTTCCCGTCGCTGCGCCGAGCGCCAATTCCAGCGGCAGGCCAAGTCCGACCGATGCTCAAGCCGTGGCCTCCGACCTGGGAAGAGGAGTCGACCTGATCCTTGACGGGGGAAAGACATCCGTCGGTGTGGAATCGACGGTGCTCGACGTGACGGGAGAGCGTGTCGTGCTCCTCCGGCCCGGCGGATGCTCCGTAGAGGAGATCGAAACCCGCGCCGGGGTGGAAGTCCTCCTTACGGGAGGAGGAATCCATCGATCTCCCGGAACGAGATACCGCCATTACGCTCCGCGGATTCCTCTGATTCTCGATATTGACGTGGAAGCGTACTTTCAGAAAGATGCTATCGGAAGATTACGGAAGGGCAGGGTTGCCTGGATCGGGATGCGCGCTCCCGATATCTTCCCCGGAGAGATTGGAAACGATCCAGAGCTGTGTCTCCTTTTCAACTCGCTCGAGAACTACGCAAGAGGGCTTTTTCACGCACTTCGTACTTTCGAGGACGCGGGGGCCGAACTCATCGTCGCCCAGTGGCCTCCGTCGCCGGCCGGCTTGGGACGCGCTCTTCGGGACAGGCTGGCGAGGGCGTCGATGAAAGAATAGGCCCTTCCGGAGGGTTTTTTATTCCGGCCGCAAATTCTTTTTTCTGCTCTTGCAAAAGCTCTCTTCCCTTGCTACAATTACCGATGTGATTTTGAGGCCGGGGTGGCGGAATTGGTAGACGCGCTAGATTCAGGTTCTAGTGGGCACACTGCCTGTCGGGGTTCGAGTCCCCGCTTCGGCACCATTAAAAAATCGAAGGGCAACCTTTTCTTCGAAGGTCGTACTATGTCTGTTGACATAGTGCGACCTTTTTGTTATCTTTACTCTTTGTCAGCACCAATTTCCCCATATTTTTTTCAGGGAGGTCAAAAGGTTCATGGCCGAATTTGTCCCCGTCAGCAGCAAGCGCCGGAGGTTGACCTTTGGACGTGCCCGGGATTTAGTCGAAATCCCCGACATGATCGAAGTGCAGCGTGATTCCTACAACTGGTTCTATCAGGAAAACAGGGAACCCGACGCCCGGTCGCGTCAGGGTCTTCAGGAGCTGTTGCAGGAAGTTTTTCCCATTGAAAGCTACGACGGCTCTTTTGCCCTCGAATTTGTCCGGTATATCCTGGACACCCCCTCAACAGACGAAGAGGAAGCGCGTCAGAGAGACCTTACGTGGTCCCGCCCGGTTCGTGCCACTATCCGCCTGGTGAACCGCAAGACCAGGGAGCTCAAGGAAGAGGAGATTTTTCTCGGCGATTTCCCCATTATGACGGGAAGGGGCACGTTCGTCATCAACGGAACGGAACGGGTCGTCGTAAACCAGCTTGCCCGTTCCGCCGGAATCTACTTCACAAAGGACGAGCAGATTCCCGGGCAGGAGCTGTACTCCGCCAAGATCATCCCGGAAAGGGGAGCCTGGCTTGAGTTTTCGGTCACGCCCGGCGAGCCTGTCACCGTGAACATCGACAACCGGAAGAAGATTCCCGCGACCCTGCTGCTGAAAATCTTCGGCGCCTCGACGAACGAAGGCGTCCTTGATCTTTTCAACGCGAAGCCCGTGGAAAAGGATATCTCCGAGGAGGATGTGAAAGGCTTCCTCTCCGCAGAGACCGTCCTCAATCCCGACGGCGGCGTTATCCTTCCAAGGAACCGTCTCGTCACGAAAGAACACCTTGAAGAGCTGTGGGACCTCGGCCGGACGAAGGTGCGCGTCTGGGACGCCGATCCTGCCGTCGCTCTTACCCTGGAACGTGACAACGCAATGAATACCGACGAGGCGATGGTGGAACTCTTCCGGAAGCTTCGCCCGAACGAACCGGCCAGAATAGAGAATGCCCGGGAGTATGTCCACACCCTCTTCTTCGACCCCAGACGCTACAACCTCGGCAGGGTGGGACGGTACAAGATGAACCGCAGCCTGAATCTCTCGATTCCGGAGGAGATCCGCCTGATACAGTTGCAGGACCTGGTGTGCATCGTCTCCGGCCTGCTGGACCTGAAGAACCCCGAGAAATACGGAGACGATATCGACCACCTCGGCAACCGCCGCGTCCGGTCGGTGGGCGAGCTGCTCGCCAACCAGATCCGAATCGGCCTGCTGCGCATGGAGCGGATCGCCAAGGAGCGGATGACCACGATACCGGACCTCGGAAACGCCATGGCGCGGGATTTGATCAACGTGCGGCCGATTGCAGCCAGCCTGCGCGAATTTTTCGGTTCGGGACAGCTTTCGCAGTTCATGGACCAGACGAACCCCCTTGCCGAAGTGACGCACCGACGGCGGCTTTCGGCGCTCGGCCCCGGCGGACTTTCCAGAGAAAGGGCCGGATTCGAGGCGCGCGACGTCCACTATACACACTACGGCAGGGTCTGCCCCATCGAAACGCCTGAAGGCCCCAACATCGGCCTCGTGACTTCGCTTGCGACCTACTCCAGATTGAACGAGTACGGTTTTCTCATCACGCCGCGGCGCAAGGTCGTCAACGGCCGCGTCAGCGGGGAGATCGTCTTCCTCTCGGCCGACGAGGAGGACGACGTCTACGTCGGGATGGCGAACACGCCGGTGGACAAAGAGGGGATGATCGTCGACGCCGAGTGCTTCACGAGATACCAGGGGAACATCGTCACGATTCCGCGTGAAGAAGTGAACTACCTGGATGTCTCTCCGAAGCAGATCGTTTCCTCCTCGACGGCTCTCATTCCCTTCCTGGAGCATGACGACGCCAACCGGGCCCTGATGGGATCGAACATGCAGCGCCAGGCCGTCCCCCTCATCGCTCCGGAAGCTCCGGTGGTCGGAACGGGCATGGAACACCGGATCGCCAAGGATTCCGGCTCCTGCGTGCTCGCCCGGAAGGACGGTGTGGTCGAGTACGTGGACTCCGCCAGGATCGAGATCAGAAGCGGGGCGGAGTCCATCGTCTACCCCCTGATCAAGTTCCGGCGCTCGAACCAGGGGACCATTATCCACCAGAAGCCGCTCGTCCGAAAGGGCGATACCGTTACGGCGGAAGAAATCATAGCCGACGGACAGGCTGTCGAAGGAGGAGAGCTCGCTCTCGGAAGGAATGTCCTCGTGGCCTTCATGGCCTGGGAAGGGTACAACTTCGAGGACGCCATCCTCCTCAGCGAGCGCCTTGTCAAGGAGGATTTCTACTCCTCCATCCATATCGAAGAGTACGAGATCGAGGCCCGGGATACGAAGCTCGGCCCTGAGGAGATCACCCGCGACATTCCGAACGTGGGAGAGGATGTCCTCAAGAACCTTGACGAAGAAGGGATCGTCCGCGTCGGCGCCGAGGTGAACGCCGGCGATATCCTCGTCGGGAAGGTGACGCCCAAGGGCGAATCGGACCAGACCCCGGAGGAAAAACTCCTCCGTGCCATCTTCGGCGAGAAGGCCCGGGAGGTGCGCGACACCTCGCTGAAGGTTCCCCACGGCGCACGGGGAAAGGTCGTCGCTGTCAAGCAGATGACCCGTGCCGACAGTCCGGACGCACTCAGCCCGGGCGTCAACATGGTCGTCAAGATCTACGTCGCGCAGCTCCGGAAGATTACCGTCGGAGACAAGATGGCGGGGCGTCACGGCAACAAGGGGGTTGTCTCCCGTATTCTTCCGGTGGAGGATATGCCGTACCTCCCCGACGGCACTCCGGTCGACGTGGTGCTCAATCCGCTCGGCGTTCCCAGCCGGATGAACCTGGGACAGGTGCTCGAGACCATCATGGGGTTTGTCGCTCTCCATAACGGATGGAAAGTTGCCACGCCGGTTTTCGAAGGGGCGAAGGAGCACGAGATTTTCGAGCATCTGGAAGAGCTTTCGGGAAAGGAATATCCCGACCTCACCACAGACGGCATGATCACGCTTTACGACGGCCGGACAGGCGATCCGATCGAGAAGAAGGTCACCGTCGGATGCATGTACATGCTGAAGCTGATCCATCTCGTGGATGACAAGATACACGCCAGGTCCATAGGCCCGTACAGCCTCATAACGCAGCAGCCTCTGGGCGGAAAGGCCCAGTTCGGCGGTCAGCGTTTCGGCGAAATGGAAGTCTGGGCGCTGGAAGGGTACGGCGCCGGAAACATCCTTCAGGAGATGCTCACGGTCAAATCGGACGATATCCGGGGACGTCTCAAGACATACGAACGCATCGTCAAGGGGCAGAACCTGACGAAGCCGGGAGTCCCGGAGAGCTTCAGGGTGCTCGTGAAAGAGCTGCAGGGACTGGGACTCGACGTCGAGGTGAAGTACAGCGACGGTTCCATCGGTGAGCTTGTGATGGACGAGGACGAGGACGAGCAGCCTCAGCAGCGCCGGACCGCGCACCGGGATCATGCCGCTTCGCGTGAAGATGCGGAAGTCGGAGAAAAAGAGAGCGAGAAGTTCTTCGAAGACGAGGAAGTGGAAGGTTTGATCTCGGAAGAGCAGCTTTTCGGGGGGGAACTCCCTGAAGGGATGTCCATCGAAGAAGAAGGGGATGAAAACTGATGACCCGTAGAGAAATACTGGGTGTGCGGATCAAGCTCGCCAGCCCCGAGCGGATCCGCGAACTCTCCAGCGGAGAGGTGAAGAAGCCCGAGACGATCAACTATCGGACCCTTCGGCCGGAAAAGGACGGGCTCTTCTGCGAGCGGATCTTCGGCCCCACGAAGAGTTTCGAGTGCGCCTGCGGCAAGTACAAGCGCAGCGGCCCCAAGTTCAAGGGGATCGTCTGCGACCGGTGCGGCGTCGAGGTCACCGACAACCGGGTCCGGCGCGAGCGGATGGGTCATATCGAGCTCGCCGCGCCTGTTGTCCATATATGGTACCTCCGGGGGATCCCGAGCCGCCTGAGCCTGCTGCTTGGCTGCACGACGAAAGATCTCGAGAAGGTAGTCTACTTCGCGCCCACACGGCAGCGGGAAGCCGCCTACAAGGTCGTGATGGAGGGACGCCGGACGGATCTCGCGAGGAAGGGGAACATTATCTCCGAGAGCGAAGTGCGGATCCACATGCACTACGACCCCAAGTTCAAGGCCGAGGAGGCGTACCGGATCCTGACGGTCGACGACCTTCCCGTTGACGAGGGGGATATTCTCTCCGCCAACCAGGTCTCACGGCACAAGACGGAGTACGGCGACGAACTCTTCAAGGTCGAGACGGCGTTCAAGCTCGTCGAGGCTCCCGAGGGGGCGCACTTCGCCTCGGGCGACATCGTTTCGGCAAGCGACGTGGAGCGGCTGAAGGAGCGTTTCGGCGACACCTTCGAGAAAGAGCGCGCACTGCTCGGCAACGCGGAGGCGTTCATTGTCACCGCCGCCGTCCATCTTCCCTTCGCAAAGGGAGACGTCCTTTCCGACAGCGAGTTCAGGCTCTACAGCCAGAAATATCCGGGGCGTTTCACCGCGCAGAAGGAGACCGTCACGGTCGAGGACCCGTGCTATCTCGTCATCGAACAGGGTCTCTCCCCCTTTCTGTACGCCGACATCATCATCGAGCGGGAGTACGACCTGTGCGCCGCGTACGACAAGAAGTTCTCCGCCGGCATCGGCGCGGAGGGCGTCCAGTCGCTGCTTTCCGTCATGGACATGGAGCAGCTCGTCGCCGCCCTGCGCGAAGAGGTCTCCGAGAGCTCGGGGCAGAAGAAGCGCAAGCTCATCAAGCGTCTCCAGGTCGCCGAGGACTTCCGCAAGGGGAACGCCGTTCCCGGCGCGATGATCCTCGAGGTGCTCCCGGTCATTCCGCCCGATCTGCGCCCCATGGTGCAGCTCGACGGCGGACGCTTCGCCACGTCCGACCTCAACGACCTCTACCGGCGGGTCATCAACCGCAACAACCGCCTGAAGAAGCTCCAGGAACTGAAGGCGCCCGAGATCATCATCCGGAACGAGAAGAGGATGCTGCAGGAGGCCGTGGACGCCCTCATCGACAACGGCCGCATGGGGAAGGCCGTCCTGGGCGCGGGGAACCGCCCCCTGAAGAGCCTCACCGACCTGTTGCGCGGCAAGAAGGGGCGCTTCCGCCAGAACCTGCTCGGCAAGCGCGTCGACTACTCGGGGCGCTCCGTCATCGTCATCGGGCCGCATCTCAAGATCTACCAGTGCGGCCTGCCGAAGCAGATGGCGCTCGAGCTCTTCAAGCCGTTCGTCATCCGCCAGCTCGTCGAGCGGAACCTCGCGCCGAACGTCAAGAGCGCGAAGAGGCTCATCGAGCGCGGACGCGAGGAGATCTGGGGGATCCTGGAGGAGATCGTCAAGGACCACCCGGTCATGCTGAACCGCGCGCCGACGCTCCATCGTCTCGGCATCCAGGCCTTCGAGCCCGTGCTCATGGAGGGCAAGGCCATCCGGCTTCACCCGATGGTCTGCACCGCGTTCAACGCCGACTTCGACGGCGACCAGATGGCCGTGCACGTGCCGCTCTCCATCGAGGCGCAGACGGAGGCGAGACTGCTGATGCTCTCCGCCAACAACCTGCTCTCGCCGGCCAGCGGCCGGCCCGTCATGACGCCGACGCAGGACATCGTGCTCGGCATCTACTACCTGACGGACA
>CAYRPJ010000022.1:0-59174 GCA_964426245.1 uncultured Synergistaceae bacterium | reverse complement strand
CCGACCTGCCCCGTCTCCCCGTCGGTCGCCTTCTCCCCGGCGAGGACGAGATCGTTCGGGCCGGTACGCTCAACGGCCGCGGCCAGCACCTTGGCGGTGGCCCACGTGTCGCTTCCGGCGAACGCGCGGTCGCTGAGCAGCACGCCCCTGTCCGCCCCGGTGGCGATGCATTCTCGGAGTGCCTCGTGCGCCTTGGGGGGCCCCATCGTGATCACGGTCACCTCCGACGGCTCCGCCGAGGCCGCCTTCAGGTCGAGCGCGGCTTGAAGGGCGTTCAGGTCCAGCGGGTTCACGATGGCCCCGACCCCCTCCCGGATCATCGTCCCCGTCTCCGGGTCCATCCGGACGTCGTCCGTATCGGGAACCTGTTTTATCAGCACGGCAATCTTCACGGAATAACCTCCTTGCGGTGGAATAACACTGGAAAGCTCCTGTACCGCAGTACGATACCACAAAGTATGGAAGAACGGCTATTGCGGAGGAGAAAAAGGTGCATGGTATTGATGTTCCGCAACGAGGCGGGGGCGGAGAAATTACCCGCCCCCGGATGAAAGGTCGGAACAACGCTCTTGGAGTGGAAAGCAACAGGAAATCTTGAACGGGCGCCAAAAAAGCTGAAAGTGAAGGGAGAGAATTCCCCTCCCTTACTCCTCCTAGCCGTGTTTGAGGAATACTATCTTGCTTTCGATTGCTGTTTTTAGCTTTCCGTACTGTTCATAAAAATCCCCGAAAAGAACTGAAACCCGGGCTCCATCTCCGATCTTGGCGGCCCGCTCCAATTCCATCGCGGTTTTCTGCAGCATCCCGCCGCCGATATTTCCCGCAATGCCCTTGATCGTATGGGCGTTTCCGGCCAGGGTTTCCATATCGTTTTCTTTCAGGCTTTTTTCCAGAGACGCCATGGCATCCGGCATCTCCTGGAGGAACGCCTCCATAATGACTCCCGCGATCTCCTCATCCCCAAGGCGTTCTACAAGATCCTCGAAATTGAAAATCTCGCGTTGAGAATCCACCTTTTTTTCCGCCTCTTTCGGACTTCCACAGGACGCTATCGAGAAGCGGTCTGCCCGGTTCCGCCATTTTTCCAGGACACGGAGAAGTTCAATGGGTTTGATGGGTTTTGTGATGTAGTCGTTCATTCCAGCATCGGCGCAGGCCTCGCGGTCGCTCTCCATGGCATGGGCCGTCATGGCGACAATCGGAATGCCGGGATTCAGGACATTCGAATCGGAGGAACGTATCAAACGGGTCGCCTCGATGCCCCCCATGACAGGCATCTGCAAATCCATAAGCACGATGTCGTATTCTTTGGAGCGCAGGGCTTCGAGCGCTTCCAACCCGTTTTCAGCGACATCGGCGCCGACTCCGGTACGCTTCAGAATTTCCAGCGCCACCTGCTGATTGATTGTATTGTCCTCGACAAGCAGGATGCTCATAGGCTCTTTTCCCGCCAGGACGGAGGAAAGCCGATCCTCTTTCTTTTCATCTGAAGCCGCAAGATGATCCGGAAGACATCCGGACGCGATGTCGCTGATCAACCTCATCAACTCACCGCTCCGAACAGGCTTCGCCAGGAAGAATCTGCCGGAGCCGTATCGGCCGCCCCTGCTCCTTCTTCCGAGGGGACAAAGAGGAATCATAAGCGTCCCGGAGAGCTGCCGATCGTCTTCTATCGCTTTTTCCATGCTCTCCTCGTTCGAATCGTCGCCGTCCGCATACAGCAGGATGTTGAAGGGATCCCCCTCCGCAGCGGATTTGACGAGGGACGCCAATGCGTCGGAGCTCTCCGAGACAGCGGTCCGGACACCCCAGAATTCAAGCTGGCGAACGAGGAAATCGCGTGCCGTCGTGTTCCGGTCGACCACAAGAACACGAATGCCGGTCGCCCCTTCAGGGGCTTCGGGCGGACGTGCTCCCCTCTCCACTTTTCCGAACGGAAGAGTGAACCAGAAGGTGGATCCGTTTCCTTCGCTGCTCTCCACTCCGATAGCCCCTCCCATCATCTCCACAAGATGCTTCGAGATGGCGAGTCCCAGCCCGGTGCCGCCGTAGCGCCTGGTTGTCGAGGCATCGAGCTGGCTGAACTTGACGAAGAGCAACCCCATCTTCTCCTCGGGAATCCCGATTCCGGTGTCCCGTACCGAGAAGCGGAGCGCAATCGTCCCGTTCGTCTCCGATTCTCTGGTGACGGAGATCACCGTTTCTCCTTCCTGAGTGAATTTGACCGCGTTATTGCCCAGGTTGGTCAAAACCTGCCGAAGACGCACGGGATCGCCGTGAACTCTCGACGGCAGCGACGGATCCACGCCGCAGGCAAGCTCTATCCCCTTGGTATGCGCCTGGAGCGCCAGAGTGGCTGCAAACTCTTCGACAACACTGCGCAGGTCGAAATCCACCATCTCCAAATCCAGCTTTCCTGCCTCGATTTTGGAGAAATCGAGAATCTCATTGATCAGAAAGAGCAGTGCCTCGGCGCTCGCCCTGACCGTCTCGGTGTGACGCCTCTGTTCGGCGGAGAGGGACGAATCGAGCAGCAGTTCGGTGAAGCCTACGACCGCGTTGATGGGGGTGCGAATCTCGTGGCTTACATTTGCGAGAAAGGCGCTCTTCGCCTCGTTTGCCCCCTCGGCCCTGACGGCCATCTCCTTCGAAAGGGCCGTCTGGCGCTCAAGTTCACGGTTGCTCTCCTCAAGCTCCTTCGTCCTCTGTCCCACCAGCCTGTCAAGCTCATCCCGGTGTATCCGCAGCTCCTCTTCGATCGCCTTGCTCTCGGAAATGTCGACGGCGATCTCGAGCCGTACATACTTGTTGCCCGTCCACCGGATGGCGGAATCGCGGCAGTCGTACCATCGCCTGGTGCGCGAGTTAAAGACCTGCCAGCGACGTACGCCGGCCGGCTCGCCGTTTTCATTCAGCAGCGCGGCATCGGCGCAGAATTCGCAAGGGCCTGTCTGCCCTTCCTGGACAGCCTCCCAGCACTTCCTTCCTGCGACGTCGCCGAAGATCTTTTTCCCGAAATCGTTGATCATCAGGATCTCGTACGTCTCGATGTCGGTCACGAAGACAAGGGCGTCGACGCTGTTGAGCACCGCAAGAAGGCGCTGCTCGCTCTCCCTGACCTCCTGTGTCGCCGCTTTTTCCTTCGTCACGTCGATATGCGCCACCACGACCCCCCCTTCGGGAGAAAGAAGAGGGGTGACGCGCATCAGGAACCATCGCTTCTGCTCCGGAGAATCGCAGGGATACTCCATCTCGAACATGTTGGACCGCCCCGAGAGCACCTCGCGGATTCCCGCCATCGCCTTCTGGGCATCCCTGTATTCCTCGACATCCGAGGAGCAGGCGCACGCGGCGAAGTAGTTCGATCCGACGTCGAGCGTTCCGAAATCCAGAGCTCCGTTTTCCCGGGCAAATAACCTCCAGGTCTCGTTGATGGCCAGCAGGTTTGCCTCCCGGTCGAGCACGGCGATACTCGCGTCGAGCGAGTCCAGGACGGCCTTTCGAAGCATGTCCGAGCGGCGCCGTTCCTCTTCGCTCCGTTTCACCAGAGAGAGGTCCACAAAGGTGATCACTGCTCCGCTCACCGTTCCGCGAATATCCACGTACGGATGAATTCGCTGGAGCATGTTGACCCCTTCCCGGTTCACGACCTCTCTCTCTTCCACCTTTCCCTCGCGGAGAACACGCCGGATGGAGGCGACAATATCGTGGTCGCTCTCGACCAGGCTGCGCATCTCCTCGATCGGGCGTCCGATATCCTGCTCCCTGAGGTAGAAAACCCTGTTGATCGCCGGAGTGAAACGGCGGATCCGCAGCTCCCTGTCCAGAAAGATCGTACCGATGTCCGTGCAGCTCATCAGGTTCTGCAGATCGTTGTTCAGATCGATGAGCTGTTCGTTTTTCTCCTGGTACTCTGCGTTCAGACTGTGCATCTCCTCGTTGACCGACTGCAGCTCCTCGTTGCTGCTCTGCAGCTCTTCGTTCGACGCCAGCAGTTCTTCGTTGGTCGCCTGCAGCTCCTCGTTGCTGGTCTCGAGCTCCTCCACGATCGTCTGGAGATTTTCCCTCGCCTCTGAAAGCGCGCTTTCCAGCTCCTCGATGCGCGCCTTCGCCGCTTCGTCCACGGAAAACGACTCGGCCTTTGCAAAAAGCGGAGCCTTCATCTCGTCGAGCCGAATGAAAAAATAGGAATTTCCCTCGGAGGCGCCGTCGGATTGCTCTTCAAGGGGCTCCACGGAGACTTCGAGCAGATTCTGCGGCGCTCCGGGAAGAGGGTGCGACACATCCGAGAACCGGACCGGCGTCCTGTTTCTTCGTGAGCGTTCGAGGGCTGTTGTAACCGCCACCCTGAGATTTCCGTGCAGAATGCTGCCGATGTCGGTCCTCACAGGGCCGATGATCTGAAGGTACTTGCCGGCCCCGCCGAACGTGTGCAGCAGGTCGCCCCTCGCGTTCACGAGAAAACCCGCCGGCATGCAGCGCTCCAGCAGAAGCGGATAGAGAGAGGAGAGAGGAGTCCGGGCGTTTGCTCTCTCACCTACAACCGGAATTTTCCTTTTCTCAGGAAGAAGAGAGTAGAGGGGGCGCGAGGTGATCGTCCCATGCTTGCGGTATATCTTCAGGCGGCTGTCCACGGTCAGGAACTCGCTTTGCGTGTCGAGGACGCTCTCGCTGCTCCCCAGAAAGAGAATTCCCTGCTGTTCGAGCGCGGCTGAGAAACGGGTGAGCACCTCGATCTGGGCGTTCTTCTGAAGATAGATGAGCATATTGCGGCACGAGATGAGGTGCATGTGCAGGAAGGGCGGATCGGTGAGAATATTGTGCGGCGCAAAGGTGATCATCCGGCGGATGCTGGGGCGCACGGTCCACCCTCCATCACCGGTCCTGTAGAAATACTTTTCCAGACGCTCCTGCGAGATGTTGGAGAGTTTTTCATTCGGATAGAAGCCGGCGCTGGCTGTCCTCAGCGACTTCTTATGGATGTCGGTGGCGAAGATGCGGACGTTCCGCTTCAGCGAGTGGCGCGCCATCACCTCGTCGAGGATCATCGCGACGGAATAGGCCTCCTCGCCGCTCGCGCACGCCACGACCCAGACCCGGAACTCTTCGCCTCCCAGGGAGCCTTCTCTTGGCCCTTCGGGCCAATTGACCTTGTGCTCCGGATGTTTCGAGATGAGTTCGGGGAGCACTTTTTCCGCGAGAAAGGAGAACGCGTCCGGATTTCGAAAGAACGACGTCACATCAATCAGGAGATCTCGGTAGAGATGGTCGACCTCTTCCGGTTCTCCGTCGAGCAGTTCGACGTATTCCGCCATATCGGCGACGTTTCGCAATATCATCCGGCGCTCCAGGCGGCGAAGGATCGTCCCGTCCTTGTACTGTGAAAAATCGATGCCGAAGGTGTCGCTCAGCTTTCGAAAGATGAGTTCCTTCGGTCCGAGACGGGATGACTCTTTCCGGAATTCGTCCTCTTGGCTCCAATCGCTCTCGGTTGGTTCCCCGCTCTCGTCCCCCGGCGCTCCGAAGAGGATCGAGACGATCTGCTCCGGCGTACCGACAAAATCGACGACGCCGGTCAATGCCGCGTTGCGGGGCATTCCGTCGAAACGCGCGCTGGCGACGTCCTGCGCGAACACCATACCGCCTGCAGAGTGCACGGACCTGATCCCATGCGCGCCGTCGCTTCCCGTACCCGAAAGGATGACAGCGGCGCAGGAAGAGGAATACTCCTGCGCCATGCTGGAAAGAAAGACGTTGATCGGCAGATGGGGTTCCCGGGGTATTCGGTCCCGAAGGCGGAAAAGGCCGTTCTCGACGACCATGTCCTTGCCCGGAGGAATGAGATGGATTCTTCCGGGCTTCGGAGGCATTTCCTCGTTGACGACCACCACGGGAAGCCTTGTATAACGGTTCAGCAGCTCCGCCATGATGCTCTTATGGTCCGGGGAGAGGTGCTGAACGATTACAATCGCATCGCGCACGTTTTCCGGCATGTGGCGGAAAAAGCGCTCCAGCGCCTCCAATCCTCCGGCGGACGCCCCGAGACAGATCATGCGGAACATATCCGGATCCTCGCCGGCAATGCTGTACGAAGCGTTTGAGAGTTCTTTCCGTGATTGTTCGTCATTGCAGCTTTTCGGCTCGATATCATCGGTCATGGAAATCCCTCCCCGGGGAGTTAATTAAGAACGTGAAAAAAACCCGCACTACGCTCTTTTCCGCTGAAGTTTATAAAGAGCGCATTTCAACACATGACCCGTCGCAACCGGGGTAAAAGTCCGCCTCGGAACAACGTCGTACAGGCAGCGACACAAGTACATTTTCGAGGATTCTTACCCAGCTTTTTTCACCTGAACAATAGCACACATACGATTTTACAACAACAACTCCTGACATGATATATTTCGATTCGACCCAATGAAGCGCGTATCGGTGAAATTTATGGTATAAATGGAGAAAGATCTCAGCTTATACTGGAGGCTTTTATATCTTATCGAATGAGGTGACTGTTTTGCTCGAAAAAATCAAGGAACTCTCCGTGTCCTACGGAGACGAAGTTGTTGCGTTGCGTCGGCATTTCCATCAACACCCGGAAGTCGCCTGGGAAGAGGTGGAGACCACGAAAAAAATCGTCGAAATTCTCAAGGGGCTCGGCTATAGCATCATGAAGACCGGCTTCGGCGGTACCGAGTGCGGCGTGGTGGCGGATCTCAAGGGAGGAAAACCCGGCGGTTGCGTTGCGCTTCGCGCCGACATAGACGCCCTGCCGCTCCAGGAGACGAACGATGTTCCCTATGCGTCGCAGAAATCGTGCGTCATGCATGCGTGCGGCCACGACGCCCATGCCGCCATGCTGCTGGGAGCGGCGAAGATTCTCGCCGAAATCAGGGATGAACTGCCCGGTACCGTCCGCCTTCTCTTCCAGCCCGCCGAGGAAAGCGGCCTGAAGTCCGGCGCCAAGGCCATGGTGGAAGAGGGCGCCCTTGAAGGGGTGGATTCAGTGGGCGGCCTTCATTGCTGGTCGCTTGCCCCGGCGGGAACGGTCCTCTACCGCTCGGGACCTCTCATGGCGGCCGCGGACGGCTGGTACCTGACGATCAAGGGAAAAGGCGGACACGGTTCCGCTCCGGAAATGGCCATCGATCCGACGATCACGGCAGCGAATCTCATACTGAACCTTCAGGCGATCGTCGGCCGGGAGGTCGGCGCCAGAGAAACCGTGGTCGTAAGCACCGGAGTCGTCAAGGCAGGAGAGACGGTCTTCAACATCATCCCGGATTCCGTCGAGATGAACGGCACCGTTCGCTCGTTCAATCCCGCCGTCCAGGACACGGTCGAGGCCGCCATGCGCAGGGTCATCGCAGGCCTCTGCTCCGCCGGCCGCTGCGAATTCACTCTGGATTACAAGCGCTTCATTCCGGCCACCATCAATGACCACGATGTCACGATGACCGCGAAGGCAGTCTGCGAATCGGTTCTGGGAGCGGAGAACGTCAAGGAGTCGGAACTCGTGATGGGTTCGGAAGACTACAGCTACTTCGAACAGAAGGTTCCCGGAACCTATTTCTTCCTCGGCACCGCCAACCCTGAGAAGGGCTCAAATCAGGCTCATCATTCACCGAAGTTCAATGTCGACGAAGACGCACTGCCGTCCGGAGCGGCCATCCTCGCAGGATTCGCCTGGTCCCGTCTTTCGCAGAACAGCTAAAAAACCAAGCCGGGGGGAGTTTTTCCTCTTCCCCCGGCATTTTTATAGATACACCATGAGAGAAGAAATCGAAGGAGGAAAGAAACAATGACAATGAGTGTTATTATGGCGTTCTGTTTCATCACCGTGATCATGGCCATCGGCGACATCGTCTCGAACAAGACCAAGGCGTTCGTTCCGTCCGTCTTCGTGGCCGCCGCGCTCTTTCTGTTCGGCTTCTGGACGTTCTTCCCGGCGAACATCGACGTAATCGCGGGGCTTGGAATGCCCGTCGCCCTCATGTCGATGTACCTGCTGCTGGTGCACATGGGAACGCTGATGAGCATCCGGGAGCTGATCTCCGAATGGAAGACCATCGCCATCTCCCTCTCCGGCATCGCCGGCATGTCCGCCCTTCTCCTCACGATAGGACGCACACTCGTGGGCTGGGAGACCGTGGTTGCAGGCACTCCTCCCCTGACGGGAGGGATCGTGGCCGCTCTCATCATGAGCGAGGCCGCGAACGCCAAAGGGCTTGCAGCTCTTGCGGTGCTGGCGATCGTTCTGTACGTGATGCAGGGCTTCGTAGGATATCCCCTCACCGCCCTCGCCCTCAAGAAAGAGGGAATCCGGCTGCTTCATCTCTTCCGACACGACAGCGATTTCCTCGCGAATCACAAGGCGGAGAAGGAGTCGAACGGCGGTCAGGAGCAGAAGGGTCGTTTCCAGTTCATCCCCCCGACTCCGCCGAAGTACCAGACGACGTTCGTCCTGCTGGCCAAGACCGGCTTGGTGGCGTGGGCAGCAGCCGAATTCGCGAAACTGACCGGAGGCGCGATCAACCAGTTCGTCGTCTGCCTCCTCTTCGGTGTCATCGCCGCCGAGACGGGCTTCCTGGAGAGAAAACCCCTCCTCAAGTCCGGAGCCTTCGGATACCTGATGCTCTCGCTGATGGCCTACGTCCTGGTCCAGCTCTCCAAGACCACTCCGGACATGCTGAAGCAGATCGCCGGCCCTCTCGTCATCGTCATCGCAATAGGCGTCAGCGGACTCGCGATTGCGTCGATCATCGTCGGCAAGATCCTCGGCTACTCCGGCGCGATGTCGCTCGCACTCTCCCTGACGGCTCTTTACGGCTTTCCCCCCAACTACATCCTCACCGAGGAAGCCTCCAAGGCTCTTGCGCAAAATGCCGAGGAATACGACTTCCTGATGGATTCGATGCTTCCGAAGATGCTGGTGGGAGGGTTTACCACGGTGACCATCGCCTCGGTCATTCTGGCGGGGTTCTTCTCGAAAATGCTCTGATATACCATACCGGAAAACGAAAAAAAACGAATTAAACCGGGGGCTTCCGGATCGGACGCCCCCGGTTCATCGTCTTGATTTTCAATTCAGCGGCCCGATGACCTCCTCGACCGCCTTCACCACGGCTCCCCGGGCAAGGAGCGTCTCGACGCGCTCCATCAGCGGATGGAGGTAATCATCGTGCTTCAGGTAGGGAACGACGCTGCGGACACAGTCGTGCGCGACCACGGTTCCAGCGCCGGGTTTCAGCAACCGGCTGAAATCGAGAGCCTGCGACGCTGCGAAGAGCTCTATGGCGATCACCTTGCGTGCGTTGTCCAGGATGGAAAGAGCCTTCCGCGCGGAGTAGGCGCCCATCGAAACATGGTCCTCCTGGTTCGCCGACGTGGGAATGGAATCCACAGAGGATGGATGGGCCAGAACCTTGTTCTCCGAGACCAGCGCAGCCGAGGTGTACTGCGCGATCATGAACCCGCTGTTCAGGCCGCTGTTCTCGACGAGAAAGGGGGGCAGACCGGAAAGGCTGGTATCCACGAGGCGGGCCTGCCGTCGCTCGGAGATGCTCGCCAGCTCGGCCACCGCGATGCCGAAAAAGTCCATCGCCAGGGCCAGAGGCTGTCCATGGAAGTTTCCGCCGCTGATTGCGACGCCTTCCGAGGCGAAGATGATCGGGTTGTCCGTGACGGAGTTTATCTCCGTTTCGAGCGTCTTCCGCACGTACTCCAGAGCATCCCGGGATGCTCCGTGAACCTGCGGCACGCAGCGGAGGGAGTAGGCGTCCTGAACCCTGCCCGAGCGGTATTTTTCAAGGATCTCGCTTCCTTCGATCAGACGCCGCATGTTCTCCGCGACCCTCCCCTGCCCGCGATGGGCGCGAAGGGCGTGCGTCCGTTCGTCGTAGGCGTACGGAACTCCATGAAGCGCCTCTATGGAGATCGCCGCGGCGATGTCCGCGCTCTTCGCGAGATCCTCGGCGGCAGTCAGTGCGACCACCCCCATGGCGCCCATGGCGGCGGTTCCGTTATTCAGGGCGAGTCCCTCTTTCGCGCCGAGCTGCACGGGAGACAATCCTGCAGACTGGAGCGCCTTGGCGGCCATCATGACGCGTCCCTTGTACCTGACCTTTCCCAGGCCGAGCAGCGGGAGCGCGAGGTGGGAGAGCGGGCAGAGGTCGCCGCTGGCCCCCACAGACCCCTGGGACGGAACAACCGGCGTGATCCCCAGGTTCAAAAAGGCGACGAACTGGTGGAGCGTGGAGAGGCTGATACCTGAGAAGCCGCGGATGAGACTGTTGATGCGGAGCAACATCATCGCCCGGACAATCTCCTCGGAGAAAGGTTCTCCCATGCCGCAGGCATGGCTCTTCAAAAGGTTCTCCTGCAACAGGCGACGGTCCTTACGAGAGATGTTCACGGTGGCGAGGTCGCCGAACCCCGTTGTGATGCCGTAGACCACGTCATCGGAGTTCTCCCACGCCTTCACTGCCGCGGAGGCCTCCTCCACCTTCCGGGCTGCACCGCTGTCCAGCTCGACGGCGCACTCTCCCCGGGCGACGCGCATCACGTCCTCCAGGGTCAGCGACATCCCGTCCAGGCTGAGGACGCTTCGTCGATCCGAAATCTTCATGCGACACGCTCTCCCTTCTTGAAGACCGACTGTACCGGGGAGACCCCGGCATGATATGCCAGAACGGTCGGTGTCTCTCCGTCAAGGAGAAGAAAATCCGCGTTCTTTCCCTGCTCGAGTGTTCCGCATTCGGCGCCGAGACCGATCGCATGGGCGCTGTTCTTCGTGGTTGCCGCAAGTGCCTCTTCGACGCTGAGCCCCATGATCATAACGGCAAGGCCGAAGACGAAGGGCATGGATTCGGTGAAGGAAGAGCCGGGGTTGCAGTCCGTCGCGAGGGCGACGGGCACTCCCTTCTCTATCATCTCACGGGCTCGGGCATAGGGCTTCCGCAGGCTGTACGCAGTAGCGGGAAGGAGTACGGCGATCGTGCCGCTTGCCGCAAGAGCCGCGATTCCCTCGTCGCTCGCGGCAAGCAGGTGCTCCGCGGAAGTGGCGCCGAGTTCAGCGGCAAGCGCCGCGCCTCCGGTGTCGTGCACCTCGTCCGCGTGGATCTTCAGGCCGAGGGCGTGCTTTCGCGCTTCGACAAGCACCCTGCGGGCCTGGCCGGGAGAGAAGACGCCCTCCTCGCAGAAGACATCGCAGAAACGGGCTATCCCCTGGCCGGCCACGGCGGGGAGCATTTCTCCGATCATCAGGTCGACGTAGCCCTCGCCGTTCCCCTTGAACGCTTCCGGCACGGCATGCGCTCCCATGAACGTCGGGACGACCCGTAACGGCGTCTCGAGGCCTATCCGCCGGATCACGGAGAGCATCTTCAGCTCGCTCTCCGTGTCGAGGCCGTAGCCGCTCTTCATCTCGACGGTGGTCGTTCCGAAGGAGAGCGCCGAAAGAGCAAGAGCACGGGTGCTCTCGAAGATCTCCTGTTCCGTCGATGAGCGGACGTGCCGTACCGAGGAGAGAATGCCTCCGCCCTTCTTCAGTATATCGAGGTAGGCCGCTCCGGCGAGGCGCATCGAAAACTCCTCCTCGCGCCGGGCGGCGAAACACATATGCGTATGCGGATCGACGAAACCCGGAATCACGCAGCGCCCTTCGCAGTTCACTTCTTCGTCGGTATTCTGCGTCATCGGGTTTGCAAGAATCTCATCCTCGGGGCCTACAGCTTCGAGGAGACCGTCCTTCACCAGCATCGCTCCCCGCGGAAAAACCCTGAGCTTCCCCTGGTCCGCACCCCGCGAAGGAGTTTTTCCCTCAGGTGTATGGATGCGGGCGTTGCGGAAGAGCCTGACGATCATTCCCCGTCACCACCGGAGAGGAGCTTCAGTTCGAGCACCTGCATGGGATCGAAGTCCTTGATCTGGAGGTAGTATGCTGCGCTCTCCAGAATAGCCTGCGCCGGAATCATCCCGTAGATTTCCGTCTCGACGACTTCGACGCCCCAGCGCCGCGCTTCCATGCGGATCAGTTCGAGGACGCGATAGACGGAGTTCTTCTCGAAGTCGACGATGTTCATGCTCACCTGCGCCATGCCGCGCTCGTGCAGGGCGACACCCATTCCCTTGACATGGCAGAAGCCTCCGCTGGAGGCTCGCACGCAGTTGGCGATTTTCTTCGCGATCTCCTCATCGGCCGTATTGAGGTTCACATTGAAGGCGACGAGGAATTTCCGTGCGCCGATCACCGTCGCCCCTGCCGTCGGATGCAGTACGGGACCGCCGACGTCGGGTCGGCGTTCGGAATTGACCGACTCGATTTTCAGCACCTCGTACTGCCCTTTTCGGATGACCTCGAGGCGCTTTCGCTCAGGGCGCTTCGCCGAATCCTCGTAATAATAGACCGGAATTCCGAGCTCCCTGAAATAGCGCTCTCCGAAAGAATGAGAGAGCGCGACGCACTCCTCCGTCGTGATGTTGCTTACGGGGGTGAAGGGGATCACGTCCACGGCTCCGATGCGCGGATGCGCCCCCTGGTGACCGTTCATATCGATCTTCTCGACCGCGACGGCGGCCGCTTTCAGGAGCGCCTCCTCCACCGGCTCGGGCGCCCCGGCAAGGCTCACGACAAGCCGATTGTGATCGGCGTCCGCCCGATAATCGAGAAGACCGCAGCCTTTCGTCGCCCGAAACGGTGCGACGATCGCCTCGATCACATCCCGGCGCCGTCCTTCGCTGAAATTCGGAACACATTCGATAAGCTTGCCTGCCATGGAAACAACCTCCTGCGGGGGATAATTGAACTGCAAAGGATATTATAACATTGAAACGTGTACAACGCGAAGCGTGAAAGTGAAAGAAGCGGGCTCTCTTCCGTGGAAGGGCCCGCTTCTTTTTCTTACAGGTATTCGCGGATCGCCTCGCCCAGGCGGCCGATTCCCTCGACAATGCGGTCGGGAGGCATGTTGGAGTAGTTGAGGCGCATCGTGTTCTCGTGACCGCCGTTGGGGAAGAATGCTCCTCCGGGAACGAAAGCCACCTTTTTCTCGAGGGCTTTCAGGAAGAGACCGCGTGCATTAAGGCGCTCCGGCATTTCGGCCCAGGTGAAGAGACCTCCTTCCGGGCGTGTGAATTTTACCTCCTTCGGAAACGCCTCGTCCATGGTCCTGATCATGAGGTCCCGTCGTTCTTTGTAGACTTTGACAAGCCCCTTGATGTGCTCCTCGATGTCGTAATCGGAGAGGTAGGTATCGATCTCGTACTGGCTGATCGTCGAGGTATGCAGATCCGCAGCCTGCTTCAGGTTGCAGAAACTCTCCAGGAAATCCGGCTCGCCGCAGATCCACGCCACGCGGACGCCAGGGCAGAAGATCTTCGAGAAAGTACCGAGCAGTACGACCTGGCCCCGGGTGTCCAGCGACTTCAGCGAAGGAGGCGTCGTCCCCTCGAAGCGAAGCTCCCCGTACGGGTTGTCCTCGACGACCAGGATATCGTACTTCGAGACGGCCTCCAGAAATGCCTTTCGGCGTTCCAGGGACCACGTCTTTCCGGAGGGATTCTGGAAGTCGGGAATGACGTAGAGTATCTTCGCGAGTTTCTCCTCGGCAAGCGCCTTTTCGAGATCGGCGATGACCATTCCCTCGTCGTCGGTCGTCACTTCGCGATACCGGGGAAGGCATGAATTGAAGGCCGAGAGAGCACCCAGGTAGGTAGGGCTTTCACAGAGGATACAGTCGCCTTCGTCGATGTACATCTTCGCCAGGATATCGAGCGACTGCTGCGAGCCCGTGGTAACGACGATATTCTCGGCCGTGAGCCCGGTCTTCAGGTTTCTGTTGGTGCGGGCGGCGATCTTTTCCCTCAGCGGAGGGTGCCCTTCCGTGGTCGAGTACTGGAGAGCCTTTTTTCCGTAAGTCTCAAGCACCTTGTCCGCGACCTTCTTCAGCGATTCGACGGGGAAAAGTTCGGGAGCGGGAAGGCCTCCGGCGAACGAGATGACGTCGGGATTTGCGGCAAGGCGGAGTATGGGCGTCAGGTCGGACTCCTGAAAGCGGGTCATTCTTCGTGCAAACTGTGGGTTCATTCTGAAAGCCTCCTGGGGAAAAATATTAGGAGGATTATACCCTGAAGGTGTTTATCCGAAAAGAAGTTATTTACACCGGATGGGCGAGAAGAGCGATTGCGCACCTCCCGGAGGCGTTCCTCCGCGGAACGGATCTAACGGACCGAGGGACCGTCCATCCCGAGGAAGTCCAGGTACCGCTGCAGAAAGGCGTCCAGTTCAGCGAGCATGGGTTCGCATGCCGTCAAAATGCCGCTCCGCGCCGCATTTTCAAGCGTGCGGACGAGTTCGCCCCCGTTGCTCCCCGCCATGTACCCCAGTATCCCCTTGAGTTTGTGAAAGCTTCTGGCGGCTTCGGAAAGGTCGTTCTTTTTCAGGGACTCCCCGATAGTCCGGCGCAGTTCGGGCGCCTCCTGAAGAAACGCCGCTTTCATTTCGGACAGGGCATCTTCGTCGTCGTCGAGCGAGTGTTTGAGTTCGGCGAGCGCGTGCCTCCAGCGCTCCCGTTCGTTCTCATGCTGTTCGGTCCCTGGATCGGGGAAAGATGCTGCCTCAGGGAAAAGGCCTTCCGATTCATCAAGATAGCGTGCGAGCATGGCATACAAAGAACGGGCGCGAATCGGTTTGGGAAGATAGTCGGTCATTCCCGCCTCGAGGCATCGTTCACGATCTCCTTTCATCGCATACGCCGTCAGCGCCACGATCGGGACCGATCCCGCCCCCTCCTCCGAGCGGATGATCCGGGCAGCCTCGAAACCGTCCATAACCGGCATTTCACAATCCATCAAAATCATGTCGAAGCACTCTTTTCTCCACAGGTCGACCGCCTCCTGCCCGTTTGAAGCATGATGGACCGCCAGTCCCGTTTTTTTCAGCATCGCTGACGCCATCCTCGTATTGACCTCGTTATCTTCCACGAGAAGGATGCGGCCCGGCTTGAAGAAAAAGGGGACTTCGGCAGGGGAGGTATCCTCGCCAACCTCTCCGGAATACGGCGAGAGGGGCAGGCGGAAGCGGAAGGTGCTTCCTCTGCCGACGCAGCTCTCTACCGTGATGTCTCCGGACATGAGGAGGGCGAAATCCCGCGAGATCGAGAGCCCGAGCCCCGTGCCTCCGTACCTGCGGGTCGGCGAAGCATCCAGCTGTGTGAAGTCGTTGAACAGCAGTTCCGTATTCTCAGGGGCAATGCCGGGGCCGGTATCGGTAACGGCGCACTCCAGAAGATAGCGGTCAGCCTCTTTTCCGATGACCGACACCTCTATCGCGACACTGCCTTCGGATGTGAATTTGACCGCGTTTCCGGCCAGGTTCAACAGAATTTGACGAATTCGGAGGGAATCCCCTACAAAGGTGTCGGGAAGATCCCGTTCGACGGATGCGGTAAGAGAAAGGCCTTTCTTCCGCGCCTTGGGCTGCAGAAGAGCAACCACCTGATCGACAAGGGGACGGAGAAGGAATGGCTGTTGTTCCAGCGACATCTTTCCGGCCTCGATCTTCGCGAGGTCGAGAATATCGTCCAGAAGACCGAGAAGCGACTCCGCTGAAGACTGGGCAAGGGAGAGATATTCCCTCTGTTCCTCGGAAAGCGGCGTGGCGAGGACAAGATCCGTCAGACCGAGGACGGCGTTCATAGGCGTCCTGATTTCATGGCTCATCGAAGCGAGAAAGGCGCTCTTGGCGCGACTGGCCGCCTTTGCCTCTTCTGCAAGTATCTCCGAGGCGATCTTTGCCTCCGCCAGTTCGCGATTTTTCTGTTCAAGCTCCTCCGTCCTGGACCGCACCTTCTCCTCGAGTCCGGAGAAAGCATCTGAAAGTTGCACCGCCATTGCCGAAAAAGAGCGGGAGAGCTCTCCCACCTCGTCCGCCCGGTCGAGCACGACCGGAGTCTTCCACTCTCCGCATGCTATGGCTCTTGCCGAGTTCACAAGTTCAGCCAGAGGCCGGCATATCCACCGCGATGTCCATACCCCGGCTCCGAGAGCGACCAGAAGCGCAATCAGGGTAATCACAAGGGCCGATCGCATCATCCTCCGAACCGGAGCAATGAACTCCTCCTCAGGAATGACCACGGCAACCCGCCAATCGAGGCCGAACGATCTGAAAGGAAGCGTTCGAACATACTGCGGCCCTTCCGGCGAATCAACAATGAAAGAGCTGTCGTTGGAATCACCGCTTCCTCCAAGTTCCAGCTTCTCAGCCGCTCTGCGAATTGCGGAGTTTTGCGACTCAACCCCCGAAATACGCTGAAAGACTCCTTTCCGCACATCAAAGGAGCGGTCGATTGTCGAATCGGCCACTATCCGGCCATCTCCGTCGAGAATGAATATCTGGCCCTCGGCCCCCACCTTCAGTTTTCGCAGGAATTCGTTGATCTTTGAAAGGGGGAGGTCCACGCCGAGAACGCCGACAAGAGTTCCGTCGTCTCTCCGAAGCGGCTGGACAGCTGTGATTGCAAGATCTTCGAGGGCAAAATGACGGTAGATGTCGCTCCACACCGGCCCCTCCGCATGCTCGCCTGCAACGTACCACGGCCTGGTCCGGGGATCGAACCCTGAGTAGGAGACCGTCTGCTTTTCCGCAGTTCCTTCCCTGCCGATGGAATAATAGACCGACGCGCCACCGGTTTTTTCGGGACTCGCGAAAAAAACTTCGATCTCTCCCAGAAATCGGCGCGCGCCGAAGAATTCGCCCGACGGCGTCCCGATGAACGCGTAGGCGATCGTGGGAAAAGAGCTGATTCTTTCGGAGAAAAAAGGCTGCCAGCTTTTGGGGGACGACAGGTTCACTCTTCCGGAGAGCAAAGCTTCCGAATTGATGGAGTTTACGAGGAGAGGAACCGCCATGAAGGATTCAAGATGTTCGGTAATGCGCGCCGCCACCTCGCTCCCTAATCGCAGGGAGAGAGCATCCACGGATTCCCGCGAAGCCCGGACGAACATCAACCCAAGAAAAGCGGCGACAAGAAGAAGTTGTATGATGGAAGACGACAGAAGCAGTCGGCGGAGCGAAAGATTACCTGCAAGACGACGTATTCTTTCCTTCACGACAGGCGATTCTCCTTTCCTTTGGAACAGGCGGCTCAATCCTCCTGATCGCGCAGCTCCTCCACGATACTCCAGAAATAATTCTCATTCCGGTCGAATATCTCGACAAGACGGGGATCGAAATGACTCCCCTTCCCTTCGTTGATGATATCCCAACACCGCTCCCGAGGGAAAGCCGGTTTGTAGACCCTCTTGCTGCTGATGGCGTCATAAACGTCCGCAAGCGCGACGATCCTGCCGCAGAGCGGAATGGCCTCTCCGGCGAGTCCCTCCGGATAGCCCGTCCCGTCGTACTTCTCGTGATGATAGCGGATAATGTCGATGGCGAAGCCGAAAGGAGCGTAACCGGTGCGCTCGTAAATGCGGGAGAAGACGTCCGCCCCGATGTTCACGTGTTCTTTCATGATGGTGAACTCTTCCGGCGTCAGTTTGCCCGGCTTGTTCAGAATGGCGTCGGGAATTCCGATCTTTCCGATATCATGGAGCGGCGAAAGAGAAAAAAGCTGGTTGATCCAGGAAGGGGTTACAACGGATTCCCCCTCAGCCGCCAGACCTTCGGCAAGGCGGCGGCAGAAGAACTGGACCCTGTCGAGATGAGCTCCCGTCTCGGGACTTCGCGTATCCACCATCTGCGCCATTGCGAAAATAAGCAGTTCCTGGTTCTGAAGGCGGAGCACGCGCTCCGCGCCGGCGAGCCGGACCCGAAGTTCCTCGGGGTGATAGGGTTTCACAAGGTAGTCGTCCGCGCCGAGCGCAAGCGCGGAGACGACGCTGGACTTATCGTCGGAAGCGCTGAGGACGATGATATACGTCCTTGCGATTTCCTGTTTCCGGACCTCCTCGATAAGCTGGAAACCGTTCATGCCGGGCATATCGAGATCGGTGATGATGATCGCCGGATTGTCGTTCCGGAAAACCGAAAACGCCTCCATGCCATTGGAAGCCTCCAGCACGTTATACTCCCATTTCCGGAGGTGACGGGTAATCATGATGCGCTGACTGAGCGAATCTTCAGCGACGAGAATTTTCTGGTTCGGTACGGGAAGTACGGTATTCATCTCTCTCCACCCCGGCTCAACCGCAGTGTCGCATAACCTTTCAAAAGGGCCTTCTCTTCCCCGGCGCCGCGGCGCTAATACCCGTGAATTCCAAGAACGTGCAGAAGCGCGGAGAAAGCGCCTATGAGAGCAGAAGCTTTATGCACTTTCAAGACGTTCATCTTGGGAAGCGCCTTCCGGAGGCTTCTGCCGAACAGTCCGGTGATCGCTGCGAGAAGGATGAAAGCAAACGCGCTTATTCCAGTTTGCATGTAGTACTGTCCCAACATCGGATAGTTCCTTTCAGATTCAGCAATAGGTTCATATTGTCGCACAAAAAACCGGGCTTCCGCTTTCCAGGCGCCGTTGCCGAGGGATTTCTCCTGCAGCCTGCGAAGAGGAGGAGCGGCGATGGCCCGATTCTTGTCTTACGCTATCGCCTTCGAGGAGATCAGCTCCAGCGTATTGCCGTCCGGATCCTCGACATACGCGATCTTCTTGCCCTTGTTCGAGCCTGCGGGAATCGTGCAGACGGTTCCTGCAAAGGCAACATTCCGCGCCTTGAGACGATCGAGAAACGCATCGAAATCATCGACGATCATACAGACATGAGCGCTTCCAATATTGTTCGTGGCCGTGTCTATCTTGCTCCCTCGCGCACCGAGGTACTCCACGAGCTCGAAGGATGCGTTGGGAAGCGTGAAGTACGCCACCTTGAGCCAGGCGCCGGGTATTCCGGTAACTCCCTCGGCGTAGTCCGGATCTCTCTCCCAGATTCCATCAAGTTTTAAACCCATAACATCAGAATAGAACGCTACTGATCTCTCAAGATTCTCCACGGTGAAACTTGCGTGATGCAACGACTGAATCATAACTCTGTCCGCGCCTTTCTCTCCGATTTATTGCGGTACATTCTCTCGTCCGCAATTTTGACAACATCCGTAAGGCTGGATCCATCGTCCGGGTATACGGCAATACCGTAGTCGAGAACGATCGAATCGTCAAGTCCCTGAATATGCTGACCCGCAACCATCCGTTCCATCCGTTCCATTATTGCTGCGGCCTCTTCAGACGAAACATCCGGAAGATACACCAGGAACTCGTCGCCGCCGTAACGTCCTATCATATCGTAATTCCGGAGGTTGGAGCTCATAGTGCAAGAGGTGACGCGCAGCACTTCATCTCCCGTCGCATGGCCGTAGCGGTCATTGATCTGTTTGAAGTCTCCGAGATCCACCAGCACCACGGTTCCCCGCCCCTGCGTCCGGTCGATGCGGGAACTTTCCTCGTCAAGTCGGCGCATGATGTAGCGCCTGTTCCATACCTGCGTGAGAGGATCGACGAGAGCCTCGCGGCGGCGCAGTTCGATCAGGTCGTTCAGAGCCCAGAATGTCGTCATGTGCTCCGCGGTGATCTCCAGGACTTCTCTTTCCGCTGCTGAAAAGCCGTTACCGCTGCAGGCGCTCAGGACACCGAAATGTTGCCCTTCGAAGAGCAGAGGGGCTGCGAGGACAACGAGCTTTCCATCGCGGATACGCTCCACGGTTCTGTTCGAACTCATCGCAGCGCCGATCTCCGCTCCGCATCCGCCGGCATCGTCGGGCGAACCGGACAACGAACATCGTTCGAGCAGAACCGGACCGTCTTCTGAATGAACATGGTATTCCACCTTCGGGAATCCGAGCTCCGCGACGAGAATTTCGATGATTTTACGGACCAGACAGTTGTTGTCGCGCTCCGCTGCAATCTGCTGAATCATCCGGTGGAGAAATTCGAGCTGCGAGATTTTCCTGTCAAGCTCACTCCGCGCGGAAAGTTCTTCAAGATGAACAGCCACGTATGAACTGACGATGCTCAGTATATCTCTCTCCCGGATTCCGAAAGCGAATTTTTCCGCGCTGTCCAGCGCGATGGCTCCCCAGAGGAAGTCCTTATGGATGATCGGCGCCACCACGGCCGAGCGCACAGCGGGAGAGTGCGGTATGAAATGCGGGTCGAGATCGACATCCCCTACCAGGCAGGTCTTTCCCGAACTGGCGGCTTGCCCCAGGAGCCCCTTCCCTTTCTCGAGAAAATCGGCCTGCCCGGAGCGGATCACGTCGCCGCCCGGATCGAACACATCGAAAGAACGGGCCTCCCGCGTACTCCTTATAAAGAGAGTCTGGCTCCTGAACGGAATGATCGGGAAGAGATGTTCCGTGAGCACCTTGAAGAGCTCCTCCACCGTCGTGCATTCTGAAAAAAATGAAAACATTTCAAGGAGAGCGCTCTGGCTTTCAGCGACCTGCTCCAGCTCCTGTTTTTGCGCTTCCAGCATCCCCGCTGTTTCTCGAAGACGCTCTTCCGCCTGTTTCAGTCCTGAAATGTCGGTCACCACCGCAAGCATACGCCCCTCAGCCGACTTATCGTCGTCATCCAGGCGATTGATTGAAACATCGCCCCAGAAGGAGTGATCGGACCCCGCCGGTCCTTCATCGGCGTCCAGTCCCCCCGTCTGTTTTTTAAAAAAGAGCAGTTCACCCCTTGTCGAAGGGATCCATTCGCGAAGGGCGGTGCGCATTTCCTCCTTCTCCCCGGCGGAAGAAAAAGAGGCGAGGTCAAAGATTGTATAGAGTTTCAGCGCGTTGAGAGAACGCCCCGACATCGACTCGAACATCGTATTGCAGGAGAGGATGGCGCCGCTCTTATCGAGAATGGCGATACCCGACGCAACGCTGTTGAAGATGCTGCGGAAAGCGGATTCGCTGCGACGAAGCTCGGAATATTCTCTCCTTCTCAGGAAGACGACCGTTCCGATGATCATCAGCAGCGCAAGCGTTCCTCCGAGTATGTTCCGTTGCATCCGGAGATCCGCAAGGGCTGGATAGATCTCGGATTCGGGAGCGTATATACCGATATAGAGCCTTTGCGTGCCGACGCGTGCCGAATTCCATGCCAGCAGTTTGCGCTCCCGTTCTCCGGATGGAGTCTCCAGGACGAAACTCTCTTTCCCCGAGAAGGTTTTCATCGCACTCCATGCCTTCCAAAGATCACGTCCGTCCCCGTTCGAGAGATCGGAAACAATCTTCCCGGCGAACTCCCCTTCCTTATGTCCGATCACAAGACCGCCGCTGTCGAGTATGAAAGCCGCGCTTCCGCTCCCCCTCGACATCGGAAGAACATAGCGGACAAAAAACGGGGAGAGATCGAGGATCATGATGAAATATCCCACGAAGACTCCCTCCGAGGTCAAGGGTTCGACGATCGCGGCCATCTTGATACGGGAGGAGGCGCGGACGGTCCCGGAAAAAGGATTGGCCTCCCGAGGGCGGGAAGAGGAAAAATCGAAGGCGGATTCCAGGGTACGGGCAAAATCCCGGGCCTCGTCTCCTGAGGGAGCGGCTCGAAAAGATCTTACGGCGGCAACGTTATCCTTCAGATATACTCCCGACTCGTCGTTTCGAGGGTGCGGCGCAAAATAAAAACCCAGGATATCGGAGTTGTTGTAGATCGTACTCTGGAAGGAACGGAGCGCTTCGTTCAATGCGGTCTTCTCTCCGCGGAGCACTCGCGGAAGAAGGCGATCCATAAACAATTGCTGAAGCATCGAGGCGGAGAGCACCCGATCCTCGAGGGCCAACCTTGCAGTGGTGGTCTGGAGGTACTGCCGGTCATTGAGAAAAGCCTCCTGTTTGCGGACAGCGCGCGCATCAAGAAGAGACATCGCGAAAAGGACCCCTCCGACGAGCAACAGGACAAATATTGAATACCAATACACTGATTCAATGCGACCGTTTCGTCTCGGAGAATTCGCAGTCAACAAAGAAGTGGGCTTCAAGAAATCCATCCTCCCTGAAAGCGGAAGAGCGTCAGGTTTTTTTCAGAGGCAGAAAAATCGCCGCATACAGCGGAACCTTTCATGCGAGCTCACGACGTCGGTCCCAAGAATATATGCCTGCTCTCTGAATGAAAAAAACTATTTCAGTCGCCTGTTCAAATCCAATACTATTATATCAAATCCCATTCCTCAAAATCACGAATGAGAAAGTCCCGGTTCCCATGGAAAACAAGATTCAAGAACGAGGGTTTGATTTTTTCAGCATAAATGATAACATATAGTTACCATGATAATTTCTGAAAGGAGCAGCATATGGACGCACGCAGCAAGCTCGCCCTCCTGGCCGAGGCGGCACAATACGACGTCTCCTGTTCCTCCAGCGGCAACGGCGCCCGGAAGGGCGCTACGGGGAACACCTCGCTGGGGGGCATCTGCCACAGCTGGTCGGATGACGGGCGCTGCATTTCCCTGCTCAAAATACTCTTCTCCAACGACTGCATCTTCGACTGCGCCTACTGCGCGAACCGGCGAAGCAGCGACATCCGGCGGGCAACCTTCGCACCGCGAGAGCTCGCGGATCTTGTGATGAGCTTTTACCGCAGAAACTACATCGAGGGGCTCTTTCTGAGTTCCGCGGTCGTCGGTTCGCCCGACGACACGATGATACAGCTGATACGAACCGCGCGGATTCTGCGGAATGAATATAAATTCGGAGGCTACATCCACGCGAAAGCCATCCCCAGCGCCTCTCCGAAATGCGTCACGGCACTGGGTCTTCTCGCCGACAGGATGAGCGTCAACATCGAACTCCCCTCGGAGAGAAGCCTGCGGGCCCTGGCGCCGCAGAAGACGAAGGAGTCGATACTGCGCCCGATGGAGTTCATCGGAGACGCCATCAAGGAGCGCAAGGGCAGAAGGACCGGCCTGAAACCTCTCGTGCCTTTCGTTCCCGCAGGCCAGAGCACGCAGCTCATCGTGGGAGCCTCCCCGGAGAACGACCTTTCCATCCTTCGACTGGCGGGCGGACTTTACGGCCGTTTCGGCCTGAAGAGGGTCTATTACTCGGCGTATGTTCCGGTGGCGGAAAATCCGCTGCTTCCCGCTCTCGCCACAACGCCTCCGTTGCTGCGGGAGCACAGGATCTATCAGGCGGACTGGCTGCTCCGCTTTTACGGCTTTCAGCCCGACGACATACTCTCAGCAGAAACGCCCTACCTGGAAGAGACGCTTGATCCGAAGACTTCGTGGGCTCTCCGCAACCTCCGGAATTTCCCCGTGGACGTCAACAGGGCATCCTACCAGGAACTCCTGAGGACGCCGGGCATCGGCGTGCTGTCGGCAAAGAGAATCATGACCGCCCGCAAGGGGCATCTGCTCGATGCCGACGACTTGAAAAAGCTCGGCGTCGTGATGAAACGAGCCCGGTACTTTCTTGTATGCAAAGGATTTTCGCTCCGCCCGCCCGATGCTCGCGACCTGCGGCGCATCCTGACACCGTCTCCCCCCCCTGCATGGAAGGTCCGCCAGCTCTCCCTGGAGTTCTGAACATGGCATCGTGGATCTACGACAGCACGTTCAACGGATTCCTCCGCCTGCTCTTCGAGACGGCAAATTTCCGGGAAGAGCCCGAGTCCATCGAAGCCGAAGGGGAAAAGCAATCCTTCCTCTTCCCCCCGAGGGCAGTCGGAACCGACGAAAAACTCGCCGGAGCAGTCGGCGGCGTCCTGCGCCGGAGAATTACCGCCCGACTCTTCGCCAGGGGATACTACGCCTTCCTGAGCTCTCTCGAAAATCGGGAGATGGCTGTCTATACCTACTACCGGCTCGCATGGGAACTCGGCGCCGAGGCGGACGGGATGCTGACCGATCCGAGGGTCGCACCGGTTCACGAGGCGAGCCGAGCGGTCCTCCGCGAACGCCATCGCTTCCTGGGGCTCCTGCGGTTTATGGAGATCGGGGACATTCTCTACGCTCCATTCGAGCCGGAGGGCAATATTCTCCCTCTTATCGCAGGCCACTTTTCCGCGAGGTTGGGCCGGGAAAAGTGGATCATCCACGATACTCGCAGGGGAAAGGCCGCGGTCTACACTCCCCGCCGCTGGCGCATCGCCGACTTCCTCCTTCCGGAAGAGATAACGCTCTCCCGGAAGGAGGAAGCGCTCCGGGAACTCTGGAGACAGTACTTCCATTCCATCGCCGTACGCTCGAGAGAAAACCCGAAGCTCCAGCGGCAGTTCATGCCGAAGAAATACTGGAAGCACCTTCCTGAAAAACAGCCCCCACCTTCATGAGAACAATGCATGCACTACTTCGCAGCGATCTCCCTTTCCACGATCTCTTCGAGCAGTTCGGCGGCCATCTCCACCACTCCCCGGCATTTCGTGTCCTCCTTGCGGTATTTCGCCTTGAGCTCGGAGCAGATAGTCGATCCGTACCGTTCGGCGAAACGATTGAGAAATTCGGAACAGATCCTCTTCAACTCCGGTGAATTTGCCGCTTTTTCCGTTGTGAAGAGAAGAGAGAGCACCATGATCCCCCCTGTAAGGGCGCCGCAGGAGCTTTCTATGTTCATACCGGTCCCGAAACCGGAGGCCGCAAGGAGCGATTTTTCATCAAGTTCGATATTCCAACGCCTGCAGCCGCTTCTCAAAATTGCCTCCGCACAGTTGTACTTTTTTTCGCCATACAGGATTCCCGCTTCTCCGGCAAGACTCATTCGATTCGCTCCCCCTTCAGAAATGCATTTTCATATTTTACACGATCTCTCTATGCGAAACCCCTTACCATGGAGTAAAATAGGTTTCCGGACTATGAAACCAGACGTTGGGAGGAGAGAACATGGTGAAAAAATTTCTGGACAAGGATTTTCTTTTGCGCTCGAAACCGGCGCAAAAGCTTTACCATGAGTTTGCCGTTTCCATGCCCATCTTCGACTACCACTGCCATATTCCGGCGGAGGAGATTGCGTCGGACAGGAATTTTTCTTCTCTCGCCGAAGCATGGCTCGGAGGGGACCACTACAAATGGCGTGCGATGAGGGCTTTCGGAATCGAAGAGCGGTTCATCACGGGAGACGCCTCTCCCGAGGAGAAGTTCATCGCATGGGCGAAGGTCGTGCCGTATACTGCGGGCAACCCCCTCTTCCATTGGACTCACATGGAACTGCAGCGCATCTTCGGCGTCGATACGCCGCTGAATTCGGACACGGCGAAGGAGATTCACGATCACTGCTCAAAGCAGCTGCGGCAGAAGGATTTTTCCGTGCGCCGACTCATCCGGAAGTTCAACGTGGCGGCACTGTGCACGACGGATGATCCCGCAGACTCCCTCGAGCATCATGAAGCCATCCGGAAGAGCGGCTTCGAGACGATCGTCGCTCCCGCCTACCGCCCCGACAGGGCGCTTGACGCTCATCACCCCGACCTCTTCAACAACTGGGTGGACTCGCTCGCCGAACTCACCGACGTGAAGGTGAACTCCTTCGGCCGCTTTATCGAATGTCTTTGGAAACGGCATCAGTACTTTCACGACAGAGGATGCCGTCTCTCCGATTACGGGCTGGAAATCTCCTACTCCGTCGAGTGGACGACAGAGGACGTGGAGGCGTCCTTCGCCTCCGTCCGCAAGGGGAAGCCTCTTGCAGGCGACGCGCTCGCGCGCTTCCGTTCCGCCGTTCTTTTCGAGATGCTCACGATGGACGCGAACCAGGGGTGGGTGCAGCAGCTCCACCTCGGGGCCATGCGGAACAACAACTCCAGGATGCACAGCCGCCTCGGCCCCAACACCGGATACGACTCAATGGGAGACTTCGAGCAAGGGCGTCCGCTGGTCCGCCTTCTCGACCGTCTCGAACGGGTCGGCAAACTGGGCAAGACCATAGTCTACTCCGCCAATCCGAAGGACAACGACATGATCCCCTCCATTCTGGGCAGCTTCCAGGACGGCAGGATTCCAGGCAAGATGCAGACAGGATCCGCATGGTGGTTCGCCGACACGAAGGACGGGATGACGCGGCAGATGCGTTCTCTCGCTTCGGTCGGCCTCCTCTCCCGCTTTGTCGGTATGCTCACCGATTCGCGAAGCTTCCTCTCCTACCCCAGGCATGAATATTTCCGCCGCGTTCTCTGCGACATGCTGGGGACCGATGTGGAGCGGGGAGAACTGCCCGAGGACTATGCTCTGCTCGGCGGCATCGTCCAGGATATCTGCTACAACAATGCGAAGGAGTACTTTCAGTTGAATTTCAACAGATGAAACAAGCGAAAACAGTATAGACATTCCGGAAAGCCCTTGCGTTTGCCATGATGCACATTTACAATTAATAGAGATTAGCAATTCTATTTTAAATCTCAAAACACGTAAGGAGGAGAAAATATGAAGAAGTGGATTCTGGTTCTGACAGCGCTCGCTATTGTCTTCACAGCCCTTCCGGCAATCGCCGCCCCCGTGGTGCTCCGGCTGGGAGAGACGCACGTGGCGGACTATCCCACCACGAAGGGGAATTACGAGTTCGCCAGGCTTGTTGAGGAGCGCACCGGCGGACGGATCAAGATCGAGGTCTACCACAGCAGCCAGCTCGGCCAGGAAAAGGCCGTCATCGAGCAGGTTCAGTTCGGCGCAATCGACTTCACCCGCGTCAGCATCTCCCCGTTGGCCGCCTTCGCCCCCGCTTTCGACGCCCTCCAGATGCCCTATCTCTATCGCGGCGAGGAACACATGTGGAAAGTGCTCAACGGCCCCATCGGCGAGGAGTTCCTGAACAGCCTCGAACCGGCGAACTTCATCGGCCTGGCGTGGTATGACTCGGGCGCGCGCAACTTCTACAACTCAAAGAAGGAGATCAAGTCGGTGGCCGACCTGAAGGGAATGAAGATCCGCGTTCAGGAGAGCCAGCTCATGATGGGCCTCGTCTCCGCCCTCGGCGCGGTACCGACGCCGATGCCCTTCGGCGAAGTCTACAGCGCACTGCAGACAGGGGTCATCGACGGCGCCGAGAACAACTGGCCCAGCTACTATTCAACGAGCCACTACGAAGTGGCCAAGTACTTCACGCTCGACGGCCACACCCGCGTTCCCGAGATTCTGATCGCCAGCAAGATCAGCATGGACAGGCTCTCCAAGGAGGACCAGGAGATCATCAAACAGGCCGCGAAGGACTCCATGCCCTACCAGATCAAGCTCTGGAAGGAGTTCGAAAAAGTTTCCGAAGACAAGGTCCGGGCCGCGGGTTCGATCATCACCGAGCTGACTCCCGAAGCGATCGCCGAGTTCCAGAAGGCCATGCAGCCGATGTACGACGCGCTCCGTCCTGAACTGCAGGAAGTCGTCAAGAAGATTCGCGCCGTGGAATAACGCTTCGAAAGGGAAGCCCTGTTCCGGGGCTTCCCTTTTTTCTTCAGGAAGGGGACATGCCCGTGAACATCGTCACATCCCTGTTCCGATTGATTTTTATGCTTCTCGTTCTGCTTGCGAAAACACTCCTTGCGGCAATGGTGGTTCTCATCTCGGCGAACGTCTTCATGCGATATGTCCTCAATTCGGGCATCATGTGGTCCGAAGAAGTCGCGCTCGTATTCGTCGTCTGGTTTACCTTCATCGCCCTCGCCCTCGGCGTCAAGGAACGGCTTCATATCAGCCTTTGCCTTCTTCCGGAGAACATCTCCCCGAAGATCGATTTTCTGCTCTCGAAACTGACGGACGTCGCCATTCTTTTTTTGGGGTATATCATGATCCGATACGGATGGATACTCGTCCAGTTCACCAGCCGATCCATCCTGCCCGCCACGGGAGTGCCCGCCTCCGTCCTCTACTTTCCGCTGGTCCTCTCCGGCGTGCTCGTGCTCTACGAGGGAGTGATGGATCTGCTCGGATTCGACAAAGGGGATTCCGGCATGGATCAAAAGCTCTCCGGGGGGAGGAGGTACGCGGAAGATGCCTGATCCGGCTCTCGCAACCTGGATACTGCTCGGCAGCTTCGGCGTATTCCTTGTGCTCAAGGTACCGATCACATTCTCCCTCGCCGTCTCCTCCGTGCTCACCGCGATGTACCTCAAAATTCCGCTCATGGCGATTGTCCAGCAGATGGTACAGGGCGTCAACTCCTTCTCGCTGCTTGCGATCCCCTTCTTCATCCTCGCAGGCGAAATGATGGGGGAAGGAGGCATTTCACGGCGCCTCATCGCCTTCTCCAATATCCTCGTCGGGCGGGTACGGGGAGGGCTCGCGCAGGTGAACGTCCTGGCCAGCATGTTCTTCGGCGGCATCTCCGGCTCCGCCGTTGCGGACGTTTCCTCTATCGGGACGATCCTCATCCCGATGATGAAGGAGAAGGGGTACGACGCCGACTATTCGGTCGCCGTCACCGTGACGAGCGCCTGCCAGGGAATCATCATACCTCCGAGCCACAACATGATCATCTATTCGCTCGCCGCCGGAGGGGTCTCCGTCGGCCGACTCTTTCTGGGAGGTTTCGTTCCGGGAGTGCTGCTCGGAATCGTCCTGATGATCATCAGTTTCGCAATCGCTGTAAAGCGAAAATATCCGAAGGAGAAACCCTATACCTTCCGTGAAGCGCTCAGGATCTCAAGGGAGGCCGTGCTCGGTATCTTTACCGCGGTCATCATCATCGGCGGCGTCATCTCAGGCGTCTTCACGGCTACGGAATCGGCCGCGATCGCCTGCGTGTACGCCTTCGTCATCACGTTCTTCGTCTACAGGGAAATTCCGCTCCGGCGGATGAACAAAATTCTCTACTCGTCCCTCAAGACGCTCGCGATGGTGATGAGCCTCATCGCGGCGGCCAAGGCGTTCGGCTGGCTCCTCTCGTATCTGAAGATCCCCGCGATGGCCACGGGCGCTCTGCTCGCCGTGACGGACAACCCCGTGCTGCTGCTGCTGCTCGTCAACCTGCTGCTGCTGGGTCTAGGCTGCATTATGGACATGGCCCCCCTGATCCTCATCACGACACCGATTCTCTTTCCCGTGGTTGTTGGAACGCTTGGGATGCACCCGGTGCAGTTCGGCATCATGATGATGCTCAACCTCGGCATCGGTCTCTGCACGCCTCCCGTGGGCTCGGCGCTCTTCGTCGGCTGCGCCGTGGGCAAGATCTCGATCGAGAAGGCCACGAGAGCCATGCTCCCCTTCTATGCCGCCATGGTCGTCGTCCTGGTGCTCGTCACCTTTATTCCGCAGATCGTCCTCTTCGTCCCGAACCTGATGATGGGCGGTTAATGTGCACTCAAGAAAAGAGGGGCCGGGGACATCCTTTTCCGGCTCCTCTTTTCCTTTTTTCATTCCAGCCTGTATTTCTAGGTACTTTTTTTGTTTTCGAGTTTTCGCAGTAGCGCGTTTCGAAGGGGGAGATTCAGGCCCGGAAAGAAGCTGTCGGCCATCTGGGGGAGACTCCTCCCCTTCAGCTGATCGAAGTCGGCCAGGGCGAACGGTCCTCCGGGAAGCTCACGGGTTCCGTCGCAGTCGTAGAAGGAGAACATCGAATCGATGCACTCCAAAAGGGCCGTCGGCAGCTCGCCGAACTTCTCGAAATACCCCTCCAGCGTCGGGCGAAGGCGGGTATTGGACTTGGCCACCGAATTCAGGGCGATGGAGCGGAACGCGTGTTCGAGAGCGGGGTTGCGGAAGCGCTCCAGCACATCGTCGCCGTATTGATGCGCCTCAGGGTCGTCGGAGAACGCGGGGACGATCTCCTCGTGGACAAGACGCTGCAGCATCGGCGCGAAGCGCTCATCCCAGACGAAGTCCTTGACATACTCCACTCCCGCCAGGAGAGAAACGGGGGCCGAAGCCGTGTGGACACCGTTGAGAACCCGAACCTTTCTGTCCCGGTAGGAGGAAAGCTTGTCATCGGTGACGATTACGTTGAGGCCGGCCTTGTGGAAGGGAAGCGTATCGAGTATGGCCCTGTCTCCCTGGATGACGAAGAGGTGGAACAGTTCCCCCATCGTCAGGTTGCGGTCTTCCTTTCCAAGGCGGCGTGAAATCTCCGGGGCGTCCTTTGCGGGAAAACCCGGGACGATGCGGTCGACGAGCGTATCGTAAAAAGCGCAGGATGCGACATAATCGAAGAAGCGTCCGTTATATCCCCACAGCCGTGCATACTGCTCCACGCACTTTCTCAGGGTCTTTCCGTTGTTCTCTATGAGCTCCAGCGGCAGGACCGAAAGAGGAGGGAGGCCTCTTTCGGAACGCGCGTGCAGAACAGCGGCCAGCAATGATGGGAAATTGTGCGGCTCCGCTCTCTCTTCGAAAAAGATACCTGCCTCGGTTGTGTTGGACGTGATCACCTTCAGATCCGGAGAAAGAGCGGCCTCGAGCATCGCCTCCATTCCTCCCGCAGCGAAGGGGTTCGTTCCCCCGGCGATGACATGCACAGGCTCCAGAGTTTCCCTGTACTCGCCTTCTGAAAAACCCTTCAGCAGCACGTGGTAGCTGCCTGCAGCGACGATCTCCTCCACCCGACCGTCCGGTATGGGCTGTACGAGGAATACTTTCTGCTCCATTCCCGTAGTATCGGAAATCCGCTGGAGCATCCAGTCGAAAAAGGCGCGGATAAAATTCCCTTCGCCAAACTGCATCACGGTATAGTTCATTCACTTCGTCTCCTTCATTTCATGACTCATTTCACGATACACAGATGCGTGCCCGCAGGACGTTGGTGATCTTCCGGAAGACGCGGAACAGCCTTTAGAGCGTCACGCCATCCTTGAAGATAGCGATTCTCTCCCGACAGGTTCTTCTCGCTCCGGGCAGGCCTGCCTGACGCCGTCCCCTCTCGCGGAGGACGATGCAGCGAGCGTTCTTTTTCTCAATAGGCATGTGCGGATATCCTCCTTCCTATCACCTGCGCAACCGTGCGATGTCGAGCGCGATGTAGGAGAGATTGTGCGCGTGGTCGCAGACACGCTCCAGGTTGCTCAAGATATCGATGAAGATGACGCCTCCCGCAGGAGAACACTCTCCCCTGTTGAGGCGCAGAATGTGGTTCTTCCTGAGGAGCGTCTCCTTGCGGTCCACCTCGTCCTCAAGACCGTCAACCGCCTTCGCCTTTACCACGTTCTCCTCGCTCAGCGATTCAAAACTCAGGCGAACGGCATTATCTACGAGGTCGAACATCTCGTCGAACTCCTCCTTGGCGAGAGCAGAGAACTCGATTCCGTGGTCGAGCTTGTACTCGAACAGCTCAATGAGGTTCGTGGCGTGATCTCCCATACGCTCGATATCGCCCACTCCGTTCACATAGGAACCAAGGACCGTGGAGAGTTCGCTGGAGAGCCCTCCCTGCCATATCTCAGAGGCATAGGACGATATCGCCCGGTTGATCTCGTTCACGGCCTTCTCCGTCTGCATCACCTCGCCGATCATCTTCGGATTGTTCTCGGTGAATGCCGTGCGGACGTTCCGCAGCATCGAACGGGCGAGATCTCCCATGTGGAGGATCTCCTTCTTCACAGCGTCCACAGCAGCCGCTGGCGATGCCGCTACAAGCTTCATATCCAGGTACATCGGCCCCGCGACAATTTCTCCACCCTTGTCGGGGACGATCCGGCGGATAACCCAGACGAAGAGCGACACGAACGGCAGGAAAAGCAGCGTGTTCGTCACGTTGAAGATGGTATGGGCATTTGCTATCTGCCGGCTGATATCGCCCGAAGTGGCGGCCACAATATCCTTGTAGAGCGGCAGGAATGCAAGGAAGATCGCCGCTCCGATCACGTTGAAGAGGACGTGGGCTGTTGCGGCCTGCTTCGCGGATCTGTTTGAACCGAGAGAGGCCAGTACAGCGGTAATGGTGGTTCCGATGTTGTCTCCGAGCAGAATGGGGATCGCCGCCTCGAGCGGAAGGAGCCCCTGGGCTGCCATCGCCATCGTGAGACCGATGGTGGCGGAGCTCGCCTGAACGACCATTGTGACCGCCGTGCCGACGAAAAGTCCGAGAAGCGGAGAGGAACTGAAGGCGAGGAAGAGATCTTTCCGGTCGTGAAGAAACGCCATGGACGCTTCCATCGTCTGCATTCCCAGAAAGAGCAGGCCGAAACCGACAAGACCGTTGCCGATGTATTTCTGGCGCTTGGTCCTCCCGAAAAGCACGAGAAGCACGCCGACACCGAGGATGGGAAGCGCGAAGTCCTTGATCTTGAACGCCACGATCTGCGCGATGACCGTGGTTCCGATGTTCGCCCCCATGATCACTCCCACGGCCTGCTTGAGCGTCATGAGCCCGGCATGGACGAAACTCACCGTCATAACGGTCGTTCCGCTGCTGCTCTGGATGAGCATCGCGACAACCGCACCGATAACGACCCCCCGAATGGGAGTTCGTGTCAAGGAGCCGATGAGCTGCCGCATCCTGTCTCCTGCGAGATACTGCAAGGCCTCGCTCATCAGCTTGATGCCGAAAAGAAAAAGTCCTACACCACCGAGAATCTGAAACGCACTGCCCCACGTCACGAAAACATCCCCTGCCCCTCTTGAACGCTATTCATCATACGGGGAACAGAGTACACTACGTCAAGCAGTATGGCAACAGTAAAAACCTAGGCCCTCTCCGCGCCCGCCGGATTCCGGAGCGTCAGCCGGATTCCGTGGCCCGGAGTTCGTTTCGGCCATATTGGCTGATCACCTGTCAATCCTCCGGGCCCGAAGCATCTCCCCGTATGAGGTCCTCGAACTCGTCGGGCGTGATGATCTCGTCCTCCATGTCGGGAATCATATCCCTGTTCCTTTTCGCAATCTCTTCCGCGATAAGGCGCGCTTCCTCGAAATGGAGGCGTTCGTCCTCCGTCATCGTCAAAGCGCAGGAATCCGCTCCCGCTTCTCCGGTCTTCGCAGGAGAAGTGAAAACGCGCCAGCTTTCATCCTTTTCTCCGTTCCGGGGAATCGCGCAGAGGGAGACTCTGCGGTTCGCAATACGCCGCGCCTTCTTCAGGAAGAACATCACCGCCTCGAAGGGAAGTCCGGCAGACGCGACTCTTTCGGCGACTTCTTCCCCGACTTTCTTCCAGAACGCCGATTCTCTTCGCTTGGATAGAAAGGGAGTGCGGGGATCGAGAACATAGACGCAGCCTTCGTGCGCTTTTTCGTCCTCATCTTGCACCACGATCACATATTCTGCCACGGGAAACACCTCCACCGGATTCGATTGTCTTTATAATATCATGAAAAAATGGTACCATACCGTTCTGACAGGTCATACGATACCTTCCTTTCGAGAGGAGTTTCGACGCTGACGCATATCTCATTCTACCCTTGGCAACTGGAGGCCTTTCAGGCGATTCGCGGAAAAAGCGCGGTGCTTTCAGCTCCTACTGGATCGGGAAAAACACTGGTGGCATACCTCTGGGCAGGCCTTCTCGACGAAGCGGGAGAAATCGTCCCCCCATTTTCCGGCCGCATCGTCTTCACGGCGCCGATCAAGGCGCTGAGCAATGAGCGGTATCTCGATCTCAGAAAGCTGGGGTTCGACGTCGGCATCGAAACCGGCGACTTCAAGAAGAATGAAGGCGCCGCCATTATCTGCTGCACCCAGGAGATCTACTCTCTCAAGTACGCTCGTGTTCCGGGACAGAAGCTCATAGTGGACGAATTCCACTACATCTTCGACGACGCGGACCGGGCCCGAACATATATCGACGGCATTCGGAACACCGACGGGAGCACTCCGGTCCTCGTCATGTCCGCAACTCTCGGCGGCGCCTCTTCCGTCTCGAAGTACCTGGAAAGCGTGACGGAGCGCCCGTTCTTCCTATTTGAAAATTCGAAGAGGGAGACGGAGCTTCTCTTCACCCCCGAAAAACCGGCGACAATGGAGACCGTCAAGGATGCGCTCGTTTTCCTCTTCTCGCAAAAAGGCGCCGTCGAGCTCGCTTTTTTGATCTCCCGGAAAAGGCGCCGAATCGCATCTTTCAAGCGGGAACGACTCGCCGAACTTGCCTCGATCCTTGGAGTCCCCAAAATCCAGCCTCCGCTTTTCAACGGCGTCGGCATCTATCACGGGGGAATGCTTCCGAAAGAAAAACTCCTCATGGAGGCGGCTTTCCGCGAGAGAATACTCGACGTGGTCTGCGGGACCAACGCCCTCGCTCTGGGCGTGAACCTGCCTGCACAGAGCGCCGTCTTCGCCCAGCTTGTGCAGTATCATTCGGACGCTCCGATCTCCAAGAACGAGTTTCTCCAGATGGCGGGCAGGGCAGGGCGCAAGGGGCTCTTCGATCCGGGGTACGTCACGTGGCTTTTGAATTCCCCTTTTGAAAGAAGGAGCTTTTCGACGAAAGAGGTTTTCCGGGATCTGCTCGACGCTGCTCCCGAGGAGGCGAACGTCTCTCTCCGGCCTTCGTTCGGACGCCTTCTCAGGAAGGAGGTCCTTCCGGAGGTCGAGGCGGAGTACATCGCCTGCTATTCGCTGCCGCGGCAGGATGAGTATCTTGTCGGAAGCGCCATCCGGTCAGGAATGAAGCGGATCGAACGGGCAATGGGAAGGATCGTGCACAGCCACGAGAGAAAAAAGTTTCGCAAACTGCTTGCGTCGCTTTGGTACGACGAGATGGAAATCGAGGAGAACCTGGAGATGGCGTTCCTCTTCCACATGGAAAAATCGCCGAGCGCCCTGCTCGCGGCGCAGATCGTCCTTCCTTTCGAGAGAAACTACCTCCAGGCGCTGCTCAAGGTCAAGCGATACGCGAACCGGATGCCGAAGGGTTTCTCCTTTCGCTCCATGAGAGAGCTGAACAGCGCTGTGGACGAAATTGATCCGACTATCTACGGATTTGAGGAGAAGATCGGTGAGATCGAACGCTCTCTTCTGTTCTGAACAAAAGATCACATCTGAACAAAAGATCACAAGACTTTGGAAACTGTTTCGTCGGAGTAGGAGACGCCTTTTCCGACATCGTGCAGAGCGCGCCTGATGGATAGTTCCTTTTGGACCCCCAGATCGACAATACTCCCCTCCGGCGGACGCCTTCCGTCCCCGTCGATCGAGAGATGGACCTGGGGGCGGAAAATATCGGCATTCCTGGCGCCGATAACGACCCCTATGCTGAAATCGGACAGTTCGACCATCGTCCCCGGAGGGTACAATCCCACGGAGAGCAGCAAGGCCCTGACGACCTTTTTATCGAACGATACGTCCGAGGATTCCAGGATCATCGAAACAGCTTCCCTGCTCGACAACGGATCCTTGTATACCCGCCTCGAGGTCAGCGCGTCGAAGACATCCGCCACGGCGGCAATTCTCGCGAAAAGGGGGATCGAATCCTTCCGGAGGCAATCCGGATACCCGCTCCCCTCCCATCGTTCATGGTGATTCCGTATGACGGAGAGAACCCGGTGATCGGTTATTCCGGCCTCCAGTGCGAGATCGTAGCCGTGGACGGAGTGCGTCTTCATTATCTCGAACTCTTCTTCAGTGAGACGCCCCGGCTTGTTCAGCACGTCCTGGGGTACCCTGGCCTTGCCGAGATCATGCAAGAGTCCGCCGAAGGTCAGCGCGGCAGCGAATTCCGAGTGCCCCGGTTGAAGACGCTGCGCCAGATAGCCGCAGAGCAGCCCAACGTTCAGGGAATGGACGAAAGTATACTCGTCGCTCTCCTTCACTCTTCCGAGACAGAGAATGATCTGGGGAGCCCGGGAGACCTCCTCTGTCAGCACGGAAGCCTGCCTCGCAAGGAGGACCGCACCGTTTCCCAGGGAGCCGTTCTCGGCAATCCGACGGTAGACATCGTCAATCTGGCGGATCGTATCGTGTGCGAGACTTGCCTCCAGAACGCGGACATTCGGTTGGATGTTGTCGATGATCGCGTCGAAATCTTCCTCGGAGAGATCGAATGAAAGGTCAATGAGAACTGAACGGATACCCCACCGTTTGAGCGTCCCGACGATGCCGGGCATCGACTCCAGCAGGGACGGTATTTCGCCTCCCTCGGGAAGAAGCAGCGTTCCTCCGGAGGAGACCACATCCTGCACAATCCTTCCCCGGAACAGGTGCAGCGAATCGACCTCGATCTCTTTCAGAATCCGCACGGCATTCCCCTCTTTCTTCCGGTTAGATGCATCCGGCCGGTCATTCGTGCTAAAGGCGAATTTTCTTCAGATTCTTCTGCGCAAGGACAATCGCGGAGATTGTCGCGGCCATGGAACCGAATTTCTTCGAGGCGTTCCCCATAACCTCCACCGAATTGTCCATCTCCTCGGAGCTCCTGCGGACCTTGTCGCCGGCGTCGGCCATCGTGTGCTCCATCCGCTCCATGAAGGACTTGTTCGTCGCCAGGAATTCGCTGAACGTCGAGAGAGACCGCCGGATCACGTCGAACATCCCGCTCACCCGCCGAATGTCCTCCATGGCTCCCTGGACGGCCCCCGATATCTCGCCGACCTTCGAGCCTATCGACTCCGATGCGGACTTGGTCTCCGCTGCGAGCTCCTGGACGTTCTTCGCGACGATGGCGAATCCCCTGCCGTGCTCTCCGGCCCTTGCCGCCTCTATGGAGGCGTTCAGGGCAAGAAGGTTCGTCTGCTTCGCGATGCGTTGAATCTCCTTCGACATCTTCTCGATCTCGAGAAAGGACTCGAGCGTTCCGAACGTCGCATCGACGGTCCTGGAGACGTTCTCGCTCATTCCTTCGAGATCCGTCCCGGAACGATTCAGCTCCTCCTCCAGATCTTCGTTCATCCGGGTGATTCTTCCTACGGTCTCCCTGGTCTCCGTGCCGCTCCGTTCGAACTCGTTCAAAAGATCTCCGAGCAGGGCGCTCAGCTGGACGAACCGTTCCGAGGTGGCTTCCATCTCCTCCTCGACCGCCCGGACACGGTTCACAAGAACCTCGTCGAGCTGAGCCATGAAGGAGTTCATCAGCGTATTGGCGAAATAAGCCCCTCCGAGCCGGTGAATTACCTGGGAATATTTTTGCTCCATCGTCTGCTCCTCCCGAAGGTCCGGGTCAGCGACCGTAGATTTCGTCGAGAATATCCGAGCCGCAGGCAAGATTCTCGAACCATGACAGGAACTTCTTCACGTTCTCGCGCCCCTTGATGAGGGAGCCGTGCTGAGGGGCGATGTGCTCCACGTCGAGAGCGGAGATCATCTTTACCCACCGGCGGCAGAAGGCGTTGGAAGCCATATAGCGTTTATGGAACCCTTCCATGTACTTCAGGTGTGCGTCGAAGTCCTCGGCCACAGGATAGCGCATGCCCCGCGGAAATATGGCGGCGCCGATATCTCCGGTGAAGAGAATTTTCGAGGTCGGATCGTAGAGGGAGAAGCACCCCGTCGAGTGCAGGAAATGAGAGGGAACGGACGTGAGTTTTTTGCCGTTGGAAAGCGATATTGCTTCGCCTTTATCCGGTATCGGTCTGATCCGTTTTACGTCGTAGATCCCGAAGTGGGGGAGAAAGCGCACCCAGAGGCCGGAAATATGGACCGTCGCACGCTCCGCCATAGAAAGCCAGAGCGTGATCCCGGAGGAGACGTCCGGATCCTGGTGCGAGTAGAAGATATGGCGGATATCCTTCAGCTCCAACATCTCGGCCACGTTCGCCAGGACTCTCGGAAATACATGTGCTCCCCCCGGATCGAGCAGGACGACTTCTCCTCCCGACGAGACGACGTACTGGTTCGTCTGGACGGCTACCTCTTCCTCCTGCTCCTCCCACCCGAGCATGATAAACTTGTGATCCCCCTGATCGTAGAGGGTAAGCGAACTCACATGCCGCACTCCAACCAACTCCTTCCGGGCAAGAAAAAACAATCTCCTCATTCAATGAGAGGAATAGTTTTTCAACAGAGATTATAACCTGACATGCCGTTAAAAAAAAGAGGTATTGTCGTTTCGCCGAATTTTTCCAGCCTGTCGGGAGGAAGAGGACGGCTCAACAGATACCCCTGGATCTCGTCGCAGCCGTTTTCCCGCAGGAAAGAAAGCTGCTCGGCGTTCTCGACACCCTCCGCCACGACACGGAGTCCGAGGGAGCGTCCTATGCCCAGGATAGCGCGGGTAATCGCGGCATCGTTTCCGTCGTCCAGGATACCGTCGATAAAACTTTTGTCTATCTTCAGCACGTCTATCGGAAGGCGTTTCAGGTAATTGAGCGACGAGTAGCCCGTTCCGAAGTCGTCGACATAGACGGTCATCCCCAGTTTCTTCATGCCGGAGAGGACGGAGATGGAATCAAGGAGGTTTCCCATGATTCCGGATTCGGTGATCTCGATCCCCACCAGGGACGGCTCGAGACCGTATTCTTCGAGCAGGGCCTCGATTGTTGACAGCAAACCCTTCTGGTGAAACTGGCGAGCGGAAAGATTCACTGCGATTTCTCCCGGAAAAAATCCTTGCCGACGCCACTCGGCCACCTGGCGGCAGACTTCCCTGAACACTCTTTCTCCAAGCGGAAGAATGAGACCGGTCTCTTCTGCCAAAGGAATGAAGTCCGAGGGGGGGACAAAACCTTCAGGGCTGTTCCAGCGCAGCAGGGCCTCCGCTCCGGCAAGCCTGTTCTCCCGGAGACTGAATTTGGGCTGATAGTGGAGGAGAAATTCTTTCCTTTCAAGCCCCTCCCGAATGGCGTTCTCAAGCGTCAGTTTCGTCGAGGTGCGTCTTCCGAGCTCTTCGGTGAAGAAACGATAGCTGCTGATGCCGCTCTCCTTGGCCTTCCCCATGGCAATATCCGCTTTTTTCAGAAGCTCGCCCGCGTCCTCTCCGTCCTCCGGAAAGACGCTTATTCCGAGGCTCGCGCTCAGGAAAAGGCGATGTCCGTCGACGTCGACAGGTTCGCTGAGACACTCCAGGAGCCGCTTCGCCTCCGCCGCGATCTCGTCCACCGACTGTGCGTCCGGCAGAAGAATATGGAAATCGTCCCCTCCGATCCGTGAAACAAGCCCCGAGTCGCGGAGACAGTCCGATACGAGCTCCGCCACCTTCTTCAGGACGGAGTCGCCGATGAAATGGCCGAGCGTGTCGTTGATATTCTTGAAGCGGTTGATGTCGAAGACCATGAGCGCAAAACGCCGACCGCTCCGGCCGCGCTTGGCCAGCTCGTTGAAGAGGCTGCCCTGGAACATCTCCTTGTTCGGCAATCCGGTGAGATAGTCGTAGTTCGAGCGCAATTCGATCTGAGCGTCCTTGAATCGCACCTCCGAGAGATCGTTGAATACCGAAATGTAGTTCGTTGTCTCTCCGTCAAGGTCGTAGACCGCGTTGCAGGAAAGCCATTCCGGGTAGACCTCGCCGTTTTTCCGGCGGTTCCATATCTCCCCTTCCCATTTCCCCTTGCTGACGAGGCTCTGCCAGAATTTCTCGTAAAACTCCGGAGGATGACGATCGGACTTGAGAATCCGCGGATTTTTTCCCAGCGCCTCTTCTGCGGAATATCCAGTGATCGTGGTAAAGGCAGGATTCACCATCTGAATCGTTCCGAGGGGATCGGTGATGACGATCCCCTCGACGGTGTTCTCGAAAATGGCCTTGATGATCTGCAGATACCTCTGCGTTTTTAAAGGATCATCGCAGAAGAAAAAGGAATTCTCCCATTCCGCGGAGGACTTCCGCGCTTCCGCCCCGTCATTTTTAGGAGTCATAGTGCGCAGCCCTCCATCACGCCGGAGGCCACAGCGGAAGCCGCTTCCGGAAAGGCTATCGACGACGCGGCGGTCTCCATGGCCGATAACGTCGAACGGTCTTCGAAGAAGCGGTCGACGAGTCCTGCCACGTTCTCCGCCGTCCGGGCCAGGATGCCGGCGCCCTTGGACTGGATGTAGGCCGAATTGTTCGTCTCCTGTTTCGGAATCGGGTTGACGAGGATCATGGGAACCGCCGCACAGAGAGCTTCGCTGACGGTAAGTCCTCCCGGTTTGGTGATGAGGAGGTCGTTCTCTGCCATGAGTTCGTCGAGGTTGTCCACAAACCCCCGGATATTCAGCCTCATAGGGCCGGTGAAGGTGATCTGCTCAAGATCGTCAACAAGATCATAGTTCCTCCCCGTGACGACTGTCACGTCGAGAGGGCGGTCAGTTCGCTCGAGTTCCTTCAGGATATCGATCGCAAGCGCGTTGTGGATGCTGCTCGAGATAAAAAGCACCGCCAGTCGTTCCTTCGAGAAATCCCTCTTCCGGTTTGGAATGCGGGCGTACTTCGGCAACACGGGAATACCCGACATCGCGATCTTTTCCTCCGGAACACCGGACCGGAGGAGCCCTTCCCTGACCATGTCGCTCGGGATGAAATACCGGTCCACGCCGTCATTGATCCACATCTTGTGCAGGCCGTAGTCCGTAATCACGGAATACAGCTCCCCATTGTAGAGTCCTTCGGCCTTCATGCGCGACAGCACGTTCAGCGGGAAAAAGTGCGTGCAGACGCACTTTTTCGGTTCGTTCTCGGCGATGTACCGCATGAATTTTTTTACGTTTTCGAGGGAGATTTTCTCGTAGAGACGCAGCACGACGCTCTCTTCCCTGTCCTTGTTTGTGAGATCGTACACGATACGGCAGGCGAGATGCGAATGCTCGCTGATGAAGGCGTACACATCGCTGTAGGACCACTTGAAGAGATCGCTCGAGAAGTCGAGCAAATCCATGACGACGTTGGGAACACCTCTTTGATCGAATGACTCCCGAAGGGCCCGGGCCGCCATCCGATGACCGTTTCCCGCGGTGACGTAAATGATATGAACAGGACGCACTGTGTTCCCCCCCGATTTCAGGTTTTTTTCCGGAACGGGGATGCATCCCCGTTCCGGAAAAACCTTGTGTTCATATCATTGTACCGTATGAAATAAAAAGGAGAAACCTCCTATCCTTCCACGACCGGCAAGACGATGCCTCCCTGGGGAATGATATAGGAGGAGAAGTTTTCCCCGTATTGTTCGACGAGGGAAGGCAGAAGCGATGCGAGGATGCACTTTTCGCAGAACATAAGCTTGCTGTCCTCCTCGCTTACTCTGGAGTAGAGAAGAATCGTGCACTCCTTCGCGAGCTGCGCAAGATAAAAGAGCTTGTGCGCACCGAACTGGAAATCGGCCTCGAAAGCCGCGATCACCTCGTCCGGAGTCATACGGCGCTTTGCCCATTCCTCGAAGACCTTGTGTCCGTACCCCTCGGCCAGCTCGGCGAAAAAGACGATCGTCCCTCCCGGCCGGACCGCCCTTGATGCCATATAGAGCGCCTTGTGGGCCTGGTACATGTTGATGTCCTTGGGAAAACCACCCGCCGACAGAAAGACGACGTCGGCCTTCTTCGAAATCGGGGCGAAGTTGTACTTCCGGAACGTTGAGATTCCCTCTCTCCATGCGTCGTACCAATGCCCCCCGACGACCCGCACGATGTGCTTCGAACTGTCCGAGACGCAATTCAGGATGAAGTGAATCGGACAGAATTTCTCCACGGCCTCCACCATCTCCCCGCTGAGACGATTGCCGTCGACAATCCCGATGCCGACACCCGGAGCGGTCATCATACGGTGGTTTTTCATCACCGTCTCCCGTCCCGCAACGCCGGGGAAGACGCTCTTTCTCCCTCCCGCGAACCCGGCGTAGTAGTGCAGCAGCACTTCGCCGATGGCGATACGGAGCTCCGACTCCGCGACGGTTCTGTTGATCAGCAGGCGGTTCCCGGTCGAGAGGACTCCCATCTCCACAAGGTCGGGAGAGTCGCAATCGTGATTTTCCACCCGCACGGTACCGAAGACCGCGTCGCCTACGACAGTACGGATCTCGTCATCGTTCATGGGGCGGTGAGTGCCGGTGGCGACGACAACCGTCACGCCGCCGCGCTTGATCCCAAGGCGTTCAAGCTCTTCGAGCAGAGGCGGCAGCATCTCGGCCGTCGGCGTGGATCGCGTCATGTCGTTGACAATAACGGCTACGCTTTGGGGGTTGCTTTGTACCACGATCTCCTCCAGAGAAGGACCCGCTGTCGGGGTCTTCAGCAGTTTCGCCGTTTCCACGCCCAGATTCGGAACAGGTTCGCCGCCAGAGGGCTCCAGCACCGCCAGGACATTTCTGTCGGGGATGGAGAGGAAGATATCCTCTCTGCCGGATTTCATCGTTGTCTTCATTCTTCCACTCTCCCGTCGCTCCTCTGATTCATGCGGCCATAGCCCGGCCCGACTGTGCTCTCTGCCAGAAGAATACGGCCGCCGCGAGGGCGACGCCGCCGATATCGGTGGCGATTCCCGGGAAGATAAGCAGGATGGCGCCCATGAACATCCCTGCTCTCTGCAGGATATTCATGGGAACATACAGGTAGTTCTGAAGCGCCGACGCGAGCGCGATCACGCCGACAACGCTCGTGATCGTGGAGATCGTGATCGAGATGAAGTTTCCGCCTACCAGGAGAAGCTGCGGATTCATAATGAATGTGAAGGGGATGAGGAATCCCGCAAGAGAAATACGGAAACCGGTCCAACCCACCGCCGAAGGACTCTGTCCCGAGAGGCCGGCTGCGCCGTACGAGGCGATGGCCACAGGAGGCGTCAGGTTGGAGAGGCAGGCGAAGTAGTATGTGAACATATGGGCGGCGAGAGGGTTCACACCCAGCTTCATCAGGGCCGGTGCAGCTATCGTTGCCGTGACGATGTAGCATGCCGTTGTCGGAAGTCCCATTCCGAGAATGATGCAGACGAACATGGTTAGGAACGTCGTGATGAGGACGCTGCCTCCCGCGAGGGAAACGATGTTGTCGCCCAGTACAAGACCGAGTCCGGTGAGATTCGTGATGCCGATGATGTTGCCGACGACCGCGCAGGCGATGCCGACCCCCACGCTCTGGCGGGCTCCCGATTCCATTGCCTTCAGGAATGATTTCCAGGTAAGCCGCGTCTCCTTCGTCAGGAAACTCACCGCCACGGAAGAAATTATCCCGTAAAAGGCCGCGTAAAGCGGCGTCCGTCCGATGAGCAGAAGATAGACGATGACGACGATCGGAATTATGAGCTGCCCCCGCTCCCTCATGACTTTTTTGATGGAGAGAATTTCTTCCCTGGGAATCGGTTTCATTCCCGTCTTCACCGCTTCAATATGGATGACGGCGTACTCGGCGAGGTAGTAGAGGACTGCGGGGATCGCAGCGGCGAGCATGATGACGCCGTAGTGGAGGCCGAGAAATTCCGCCATGATGAACGAAGCGGCCCCCATGACCGGCGGCATGATCATCCCTCCGGTTCCGGCAACCGCCACAACCGCGGCTGCAAAGACCGGTTTGAATCCGGCGCCGGTCATCAGCGGAATGGTGAATGTCCCTGTCGCGGCGACATTTCCCACGGCACTGCCGTTGATCATTCCCATCATGCCGCTGGCGACGATCGAGACCTTTGCCTCGCCGCCGATGGTCCGTCCGGCGAGCGACATCGCGAGATCCTTGATGAAGCGCCCCATCCCGGTCTCGGTCAGGAAGGTGCCGAACAGGATGAAGAGGAAAATGTAGGTCGAGGAAACTCCGAGGGAGATGCCGAAGATGCCCTCCGAAGAGAGGAAGAGCTGGTAGACGATCCGGCGGTATGTGAAACCCGTGTGCCCGAGAACCCCCGGAATATACTCGCCCCAGTAGCCGTACGCGAGAAAGATCAGGGCGAGGATCATCAGTTCCTTCCCCACGGAGCGCCTCGTGGCCTCAAGGACACAGACGATCAGGACCGCTCCCATGGTGATGTCCAGGGGGATCGCCGTTCCTCTCATACTGAAGGCGTCGAATGTGAAGAAGATATAGAGGCTTGATGAAACCGAGAGCAATATCCAGACGCAATCTATCACCGACGGACGGTTCCGCGGCGCCCTCTTCGAGCCCGGATAGAGAAGAAAAGTGAGGAGCACCAGAAAGGCGAGGTGAACGCTGCGCTGCTTCATGGCCATCAACGTGCCGAAACCCGAAGTGTACAGGTGGAAGACCGACATGGCCACTGCGATAGCACTGACGACAGCTGCCCATCGCCCGGCGTACTTCCGGAAGCGCGCTTCGGCGTCGGCTTTTTCGAGAACTTTCTCCGCCGCGCTTTCCGCATCCGTTTCCGGGAGTTTCTCAAGAAGATCGTTTTGTTGTGTCACGCGCTTTACCTCCAAATACACGGATGGGGAGGGAACGAAGCCCCCTCCCCTTTTTCCAGCGATGCGTCCCTATTTCGCGATCAGGTTTTCCGGAACGGTGACGCCCATTTCCTTGAAGTATCGTACCGCACCGGGGTGCAGGGGAATGGTCATTCCGTTCAGCCCGTTCTCGAGAACCGTGTAGGCGGTCGCCCGGTGAGCGTTCACAAGGTCCTCGTGAAAATCGTATGTCGCCTTGGTAAGGATGTAGATAAGTTCTTCATCCTGTTTTGCGTCGGTGAAAAGGATGTTGGCCAGGGCGAGGGTACGAATCTCCTTTTCCTGGTTAGGATATGTATTCGCCGGAATGGTGAAGGGGAAGTACCAGGGATACTTTGCGACGATCTCCTTGATTTTGTCCTCTTCGATCGAGATGAGCTCGGCCACGCCGGAAGAGAGCACGTCCATGATCGCCGCGGTGGGAAGCCCGCCCGCGATGTGCGTTCCCTCTGTCTGGTTGTTTTTCAGAAGATCGGCCGCCTCGTTGTACCCGACGAAGTCGGCATTGACGTTCACCTCGCCGGCGTCTCTCATGTAATTGAGCCCGTAGGCTTCCATCATCTCGCGGCTGTTGATCTCGGTGGCGCTTGCGACCTGACCGGGAACGAATTTTCTGCCCTTGAAGTCCGCGATCGACGCGATGCCCGATCCCTTGCGGACAATCCAGTGCATGACGTTGGGATAGAGGGTGAACATCCCGCGAAGATCCGTGTAGGGAGGCTTTCCGTCGTAGATCCCCTTGCCGTTGTAGGCATAGTAGCAGATGCCGTTCTGGCCGAAAGCGATCTGCACTTCACCGTCTCTCATCAGCTCGATATTCTGGGGCGTTCCGGCCGTGGACTGCGCCGAAGCCCTGCTGACGGCGTCAAGATTCCTTGACCAGATGGTCGCCATCGCATTGCCGATGGGGTAGTAGGCCCCTCCCGTAGTCGCGGTGGCGATGTTGAGGCGGTAAGTCTTCGCCTCGGCTTCTCCGATCATGCTGCCCGCGGCGAACAGCAACGCGGAAACGACAAGAAGTGCGATAAAAATTTTTCTCACAACGATTCCCTCCTTTTGGTATGGAACTTCCTTCCCCTTCGCGGATACCGCGTTCAGGGTACAACGGATCTTACTCTCCGGGTCGCCACAACCTCCGTATCACATCCTGCAGGGGATGCCAGCACGACGGTTCCGATCTCCACCGGAGCCTCCAGGGACACTGAGCGGATTTCCTTCATCACCTCCCGTATTCTGGCCAATGGTACCGGGCGATTCGTGCGGACGCTCGCAAGGGGGAAATCCCCATCCCGAACGGGAACGCTGGAGGCGATCGTTCTCATGGGGTTCTCCACTTCCTGCCGCGCCCACGTCTCTCCCTTTGCGCACACATTTCCCTGAACTCTTGTCACCACAGGCGTCTCATCATTGTCGACATCCACCACAATAGTACAACCGTTTGGGCAGACGACACATGTCAACTCCCTCGTGCTCATTCCACCGTCACCTCCAGCGAGGAGCAACCTGCGAGCCGCTCTGTTTTCAGATCGAGGCGTATCATCTCGGCAGGATGAAGCCGCATCTCCTTTTTCCGTGCGATCTCCCTGTCACCGTCGCGCACGACGACGCACCGATTCCTCCATGGACCGGTCACTCGAAGGGAGAGGGTGCAGTCTCGCTCGCCCGAGACTTTCTGCGGCAGTGTGTAGCGCACTCCTTCACCCGCGGTCACCGGAATCGAAGCAGGCCGCGCGCACGTACCGGAGCGGACATGGCACGCGGCGAATCTTCCCGCCGCCTCGGCTTCCACGGAGACCCAGTCCACCAGGTCATGCACGTGCAGAACATTGCCGCAGGCGAAGATCCCCTCAACGGATGTCATGAAGGAATCATCGACGACGGCCCCTCCCGTTACCGGGTCCATCAGCACTCCCGCGTCGCGCGAGAGCTCGTTCTCGGGGATGAGCCCGACCGAAAGAAGCAGCGTATCGCACGGGACGAACCGCTCCGTTTCCGGAATGGGAGCGCGGTCCTCGCCGACGGAGGCGACGCGGACTCCCTCCAGCCGCCCCTTCCCCACGATCTCGGTCACCGTCGTGTTGAGGAAGAGAGGAATCTCGTAGTCGTTGAGGCACTGCTGGATGTTCCTCGGAAGGCCGCTCGAATAGGGAAGAATTTCAAAAACCGCCTCGACCGACGCTCCCTCCAGGGTCATTCTTCGCGCCATGATGAGACCGATGTCGCCCGAACCGAGAATGCAGGCTTTTCTCCCCACCATGATGTTTTCGAGATTCATGAAATTCTGCGCCGCGCCGGCCGTGTAGACTCCCGACGGACGGTTCCCCGGAATGGAGATCGCGCCCCTCGTGCGTTCGCGGCAGCCCATCGAGAGAACGACGGCGCCGGCGCGGATATGCCGCAGCGTCCCGCGGGTGCTCACCTCGATCATCCGGTCCGGAGAGAGAGAGAGGACGATCGTCTCCTCCATCGAGTCGATGCCGAGCTCGCGGAACCTGTCGATGTAGCGTGCCGCGTATTCCGGCCCCGAAAGGGCCTCCCGGAATGTGTGGAGACCGAAACCGTCATGGATGCACTGGTTGAGAATCCCGCCGAGGATGCGGTCGCGCTCGATCAGGAGGACATCGCAGCACCCGGCTTCCTTCGCGGCGATTGCCGCGGCGAGCCCGGCAGGGCCGCCTCCGATCACCACAACGCCTCTTTCGACCGTCTTCAGCGCTGTTTTTTTTCCGTTCACCGGGAAGCACCTCCATTCTCAGGGCGCACCTTGCCGACGAAGAGAGGTGAAGACGATCCGCGTTTCAGAAAATCCGCAGGCTCCCAGCCGAATTCGTCCCGGAGAATACGCGTGATGCGCGGGACACAGAAGCCTCCCTGGCAGCGTCCCATGGAGGCTCGTGCGCGGTATTTTATACTGATGAGCGTCCTCGCGCCCAGCGGATTTTGAATGGCGTCAAGAATTTCCTGCTTGGTGATCTTTTCGCACCGGCAGACGATCTCGCCGTAGTTCGGGTTATCGGCGATGCGCTCCGCACGTTCATCCGCCGGAAGCTCCGAGAAGAAGAGGGGACTGCCGGGACGGACGGGGTTGAACGATGGATCGGGCAGAAGGGGAATGTGCTTCTCCACCATCCCGCGTACCATCTCGGCTATGGCGGGAGCGCAGGTAAGCCCCGGGCTTTCGATGCCGACGAGGTTGATGAACCCGTTGAAATCCTTTCTGTCCTCGATGACGAAATCCTTGTTTCCTCCCACTTCCGGGGGAGTCTGCTTGGGGCGGATTCCGGAGAAGTTCCGGATATAGTCCGTCATGCGGATCTCGCTCAGGAGCTCTTTCCCCTCGCGGCGGAGTTCCGTCATGACATCGCAGGTGCAGCTGTGATCCTCGGGGTCGTTCAGGTATTCGGCGCTGGGGCCGATAATGATGTTGCCGTCCACCGTCGGCGTGAGGTGAATTCCGAGTCCGGGAGCGTTCTTCTTGGGGGCCGGATAGATGAGGGCACGGAGGGATCCGTCGAGACGTTTGTCGAGGACGTAGTATTCTCCCCGGCACGGGTAGATCGAGTACTCCGTTATGCCCGCCATTCTGCAGATCTCAGCCGCAAAAAGTCCGGAAGCGTTCACGAGGACGCCTCCCGTGAAACGGCCCCCCGCTGCCGTGGCGACCTCCCACCCTCTTCCGGCGAGAGCGGTTATTGAAGAGACCTTCTGACCGAGATGAAAATCCACGCCGTTCGCGAGAGCGTTCTCGGCCAGGCCGATCGTGAGTCCGTACGGAGAGATAATGGAACTCGACGGGGAATAGAGCGCAAGGTACCCCTCCACTCCGGGTTGAATAACCTGCATCCGTTCTTTTCCGATGATTTCGAGGCCCGGCACTCCGTTGGCCTTGCCCTGTTCAAGAAGCCGGTACAGCGTCGCCTCGTCCTCGTCGTCGAGGGCGACCGTCAGCTTGCCGATACGCTTGATCTTCACCTTCAGGTCCCGGCAGAGATCATCCATCATCGAGTTTCCCTTCACATCGAGCAGAGCGCGAAGCGATCCCGGAGCATAGTTGAAACCGGCGTGCAGAACGCCGCTGTTACGGCAGCTCGTCCCGAACCCGACGTCCATCTCCTTCTCCAGAACCGCCGCCTTCACCCGGAAGCGTGAAAGCTCCCTGGCTATGGCACACCCCACTACTCCTCCGCCAATCACAAGAACGTCGTAGTCGTGCGACACCCTGTAACACCCGCTTTCGAAGAAAAGGACATTTTTCATTTGGTAGACCAAGGTCTTCCAATAAATTCGTCTTTATAGTATCATAGCAGGGAGAGCAAGACAAGAGAAATGCGCAGAAGATTTCAAGTTATATTTTTAACAAAAAACGGTCCTGCGTATTCCGATCCTCATCCGGAGGGAACAAATGAACAAGTCCCGCAAAGAATTGATACAGAGGTTGTCCGACATGATTTCGGAGGGAAGCATCGTCTCCGAGGGGAAGCTTCCTCCCGAACGGGAACTCGCCGCTCTCCTGGGAACGACCCGCCCGCTGCTCCGCGAGGCGGTCATCGCCCTCGAAGCGCTCGGCGTCCTCGATATCCGGGATCGCCAGGGAATTTTTCTCGAAGAGGGAAAAGGCGGAGAGATAGGATATGTCCTCGGGCAGGCGCAGGTATGGCCGCTCGAAATTCTCTCTCAGGTAATGGAGATACGCCAGCTTCTTGACCCAGGCGCCACTGCCCTTGCCGCAGTCCGCCGGAGGGAGCGGGATCTTGCGAAAATGGAAGAGTGTATTTTCGTGCTTGAAAAGCTCCATGCAGAGAAGGATCCGCAGGAAGCGCTGCTGGGAGCCTACTGGAATACCGTCCTCCATGCGACCATCTTCAAGGCGACCGGAAACACGCTCCTGGCGAGACTCTACGAGAGCCTTCTCGAAATGTCGGAAAAAGGAATTTCCGCGATGCGGATGGAGGTGCTGGATTCCTCGGCCCCCGAGCGGACGGAGTCCATCCTCGAACAGCACCGCAATCTCGTCGCCGCCATACGGGACAAAGACGTGACAAGAGCGAGAGAAGCCTCCAGAACCCACCTCAAATTCACCATCAATACCTTGGTGGAGCTGAGCAAGGTCTCCCCGGTCTCGGACTTCTTCGCTGAAAGAATGGATTCTTCGCCGGATTAAGCAGGATTATCCGCTAGAATCAGAGAAAAAAACCACTCCGTTCAATTTAAAAAAGAGACGTGGAAGGGAGGGCTTCCGGAGAAGACCCCCTTCCACTCTTTACGGGCGTTCCCCACTCTTGGAAAAGAAGACCGGAAGGCCGATATAGACACTGTATCCTCGAAAGGGACATCAAGAACGGAACAAAAGACGTCTTGAAATCCTTCAATACAACCTGAATTCCGGTCCGAAAATACTGTTCACTTCATCCTTGCAATCAACACCGTAAGAAGAGCACCGTACACCGCCATAGTGAGCACGGAGAGGCTCAGTGTTTTCGAAGATTCAATCGCCTCATCGACGACAGTTCCGGCAAGGCGAAGAGATTCCTGGACGAAATCCTCGCGAAGCTTGCCCACGCTTTCCCAAAGAGCCTCACCAGAAAAGACGTATTCACCCGACAGCTCTTTCAGGGAAGCAAGCAAGCGTAAGTAAGAACCGAGAACACCCCGAAGAATTTCCGAAGTACCGAACATACGGTTTATCCGTTCAAGGCTTGATTCGTCGAACAGCACACTCCGTACGTTTCCGAAATCGACTTGCATTTTTTCGTGCGCTTCCGCCGCGGCGCCGAATTCTCCCGTAGAAGATTCTCCTTGCGAGAGAGCGAAAAGGGCTCGTTCCAGATTCGAAACAGAATCGACCATGACCTCCACGGCACGAAGAGACAAAATACGGGATTCGAAGTACGGCTGCTCTCCTTCTCGTATTGCTCGTTCAAAATCTCTTCGCTTGCCGGCAAGCAGATCCTTTGCTTCCGTTCGAAGAAATCCTATCATCCCCTCGACCTCCGCGCGTCGATTGACCACCTCAACCGACAGGGCGCTCAATTCGTCGAGAAGGGGAAGGAGCACTCCTGTGCGTTCAGCCACTTCGTCTATGCGTCGAGGAAACCAGTCCATGCCCGTTTGACGGGAGATAGCATTCTTCGCCTCGGAAAGGCTGAACTGAAGATCTTTCAGTGCTTTTTGCGCTGCATCGATACGAGATTCCCGTTGGACATGAAGGCCGCTCATATTAAAAAGAGCAAAACCGACAAGATTTTCGATCCGGTGCATGTTGTTCGTCCAGGGAATCCATTCTTGCTCCAGGATCCCGGCGTCATGGATTATTCCGTCGAGGTTTTCGTACACCGACCAAACAGCCGCCGCGAAAATCAGCATCAGAAGAACTGACACGCCCCCCAATATTCTGTTTTTTTTCAAGTCTTTCAGCATACTCGCCACCCCGTATCGTAGAGTCAGCATGCCTCCCTTTCGAGACCCCCGAGAAACACCTATTCAAGGTTTAAATGCGCCATCGAATCGATCGGATATTTCAGTCGACGAATTCACGCAGCACGGAGAGAGCTTCGGGGAACGCGCTCCGGCCCAGTCCTACCCGGAAGTGGTTCCAGTCCACGTCGAAGACGCTGTCCGGAAGGATCATCAGGCTTCGATCGTGAACCGCTCGTTCGCAGAAATTCTTCACCGGCTGGTTTCCAAGAAGACGAGGAAACGCGACGGAACTCCCGAGGGGTTCGAACCATTCGAAACGTCCGCTTCTTTCCAGGAAGAAGGTTCTGGCAAGGTCGAGATTCTTTTCGACGATCCCGCGGCACCGGTCCGCGAGACAATCAGCCTTTCGGAGAGCGGCGACGGCGAGGACCTCCGAGGGCGCTGACGAACAGATAGTCGTATAGTCCTTCAGTGCCGCGACCCTTTCCAGCAGCCACTTGTCCTTCGACGTGATCCAGCCGATCCGCAATCCCGGCAGCCCGTACGTCTTCGACAGGCCTCCCAGTGCGGCGCTCCTTCGAATCAGCTCCGGAGCCGAGGGAAGCCGGCGCGAAGGATCGTGCTCCAGCCCCCTGTACATCTCGTCGGAGAAGACGAAGAACCCCTTCTTCGCCGCAAGCTCGGCGATCGCATTCATCTCTCCGAGCGTCGGAAGGAACCCTGTCGGGTTGTGCGGGAAGTTGATGATGACAAGCCGGGTGTTCTCCTTGACAACCCGCTCGAGAAACGGGAGGTCAAGCTTCCATACGCCGTCCTCCTTCTTGAGATACCAGCGGGTGACCTCGCATCCCAAGGACTTGGGTATCTCGTAAAGGGACTGGTAGCACGGGCTGAGAACCACAACATGGTCATCCTTATCCAGCAGAGCGTTCAGCGTCAGGAATATGCCCTCTTCAGGGTTGAGAACGATGGCTTCTTCTGCGGAGACACCCGTCAAACGCCCGATCTCCTCAAGAAGAAGCGGATGCCCCCTCGCCTCCGTATAGGATAGCCTGAGGTTCCGCCACAGGGATTGCACCTCGGAATCCGCTCCTTCGAGAAGCTCGCTCGCCGACAGCGTCTCGCAATCCGACGGACTGAGCATATGCCGCACTGTAAATTCATATTTGGCGAAGTATCGTTCAAGGAGGAAATCCCGAACTTTCATTGCATCACAGCCTTCGAAGAGATTTTGACATCGTTTCTTCGTATTATACCCGTCATGCGGGCATTCTGGGAAGAGAGACAAAAAAGGGCGTCTCAAGACGCCCTTCCGCGGGACGAAAGAAGCCGGGAGCTACTTTTTCGGAACGAGACCTCCGGCCTGCCCCTTCAGCTTGAATCGTGAAACCGCCTGCTGCATCGCGGCGCTCAGGTTCACCAGCTCTTGCGAGGCAGAGGCTATCGACTCCACCACCTTGCTCTGTTCCTGCATCGAACGTGCGATTCCTCCAACCTGCTCCGCAATATCAATGCTCGACTTCGAGGCGCTGTCCATACCCGCCGTCATCTCTTCGGTACTCGCCGACTGTTCCTCTATGGTCGCCGCAATGGTCTGGATGCTCTCTGTAACGTTGTTCATACGCTTCACCACGTCCGAAATAACCGCGCTTGTTTCCGAGGCCTTCCCCACAAGCTCCTTCAGAATCTTCGACGAATTTTCCGAATCCTTCAGTGCGCTGCCGGTACGTGTCGAAATCTCGCCGATCAGCCGTCCTACCTCGCCGGCCGCACGGTTCGACTCCTCCGCCAGTTTCCGGACTTCCTCGGCCACCACAGCGAAACCGCGGCCTGCTTCACCGGCACGGGCTGCCTCGATTGCGGCGTTCAGCGCCAGAAGGTTCGTCTGGTCGGCGATCGACGTGATCATGTTCACGAAGCCGGAGATGTTCTTCACCGTCACCGAGAGATTTTCCACCGCATTTCCAACCTGCTCGCCCGCCTTGGCCGTCTCAATGATCATCGAAGCGATCAGCTGCATGGCATCGCCACCTTTCTGCGCAGCATCGGCGATTATCACGGCCTCTTCACCAGCCTCGGCTGCCGCTTTTGCACCGGCTTGCGCTCCGGCAGCGATCTCCTCCACTCCGGCGTTGGTCTCCTCGAGCGAAGCTGCTGCGCTCTGGGTCTCCGTACTGGTTCTCTCGGTAATTGCCAGCACTTCTTCTATCGACGCCGTCGATTCTTCCGCCGCCGCGCTCATATCCTCCGCTCTCGCGAGTACGCTGTGCGAACTCTCGAGAATCTCTCCGATCGAACCTGAAACGAGCGTCACCATCGAGTTGATCGCCTGTACGAGAAGCCTGACTTCCTTCAAGTTGCTCTTCAGGTCGATTGTCGAGGTCAGATCGCCCTTCGCAACCTCCTCCATTTTCTCGGCCACGATGCGGATCGGTTTCGCGATGCTGTTCGCGAGCCACAGCGCAATCAGGACGATGAAAAACGCAAGTAGAGCCGAAATAACAAGAATCACGTTCCTTAAAAGTCGAACAGGAGCCAGAAACTCCTGCTGCGGTGTCGTTACAGCAGCCAACCATCCGGTAAAAGGCACAGGAGCATAAGCATTCATCTGATCCCTTCCGTTGAAGAAATACTCCACCGTTCCGGAGCGACCGGCCAGTCCCTCGCGCATTGCTCGTGCCAGCTCCGGAGCGACCCTGTCGCTCTCGACGGAGAGATTCACTTTCGCGACCACATCCGCTACGGGATGAGCGACAGTAAGGCCGGTCCGATCGGCAAGGTAGGCGTAACCGCTCGTTCCCCAAACGACGGAGGCGACCTCCTTCGAGATGGTCTCCAGAGATTCGGTGGCCGCGAGAACGCCGACGACTTTCCCGTCTCTCATTATCGGTGAGGCGTATACGAATATCAGTTTGCCGGTGACACGGTGCGCGACAGGATTCGATACGACGGATTTCTTTTCCTTGAGCACCTGGATGAAATAGTCTCTGTCCCGGATGTTCGTCCCCTGCGTGTCACGCTTGACGAAACGAACCGCTCCGTCGGCATCCGCAACAAAAATTTCAGCGAAGGCATAACGTTCGTAAAGAGGGGCCAGGGACGACTCCTGCTCGTCCCAGTTCATGCTGCGGACGACATGGCGCTCCGCCTGGGTCTCTATGATGAGGGCGCGTTCTCTGAGATAGGCGTCCATTTTGATAGAAAGTGCCGAGGCCAATGCCTGCCCCTCTTTCCATGCGGTATCGATGATTGCCTCCCGGGAGCGGTCCACGGCAAAGAGGCCGACGACGGCTACCGCAGACAAAGCAACAACGAGAAATATCAAGATCAGTCTTCCTCGAAGCGAATTCATAATCACACCACCTTTTTTGGAATAATTTATAAATCGTAAAAATCGGTGCTATTGACCAAAGAACACACTATCTCTTAAGGAATACCCCCTTTTCAGACTGACACTGTGCCACAACAGATGGCATTGCGATAGATCCATTCATTCAATCCCAAGAAAACAGCTGGTCCGAAAACGAGCTTTCCTCTATCCGCTCAACAAAGAACCTTCGCTCCAATAGACAGCTGTCTTGTCATGAGATAATACCACAACGCCGGCCTATTCAACATAAAGAAATAGAAATTCGGAGTCCCGCTATTGCCTCAAACTCCGAATCGGCTCATTGATACTTCCGCACAACCCGAACGGACGAAAAATGACATTTCGTTGAAGCATATCCGCCGCCTGGAAAGAAATATACGTATTCTCCGGACGCGATGACAGGTTTACGAAACAAGCCATCGTCTCCTCGTTTTCGTACGATGCGCATAACATCCTGCTGCGTGCTCGTATTGGAATTATGTTGCATATGAAAGGACATGTTTTCGTTGCAGAAAAGCGCATGACAAGAGGTGATGTTTTTTCCGGGGCGCAATTGACTGAAAAATGAATGAGAGCGGATTCAACAGTGTACCTGACGGTACACCGCAAATCCGCCCTCTCTCTTCTTGTCTTCTTTACAAAGAACGGTCTGCTCTCTTCTTATAGCACCGTCACTTCGAGTCCGAGCCTCTCTCTCAGGAAACGCGCCAGGGGATCGGCGAAGCGGCCGAAGGCCACCATGTGGTGGCAGCCGAGCAGGGCGTCGAAATTTTTCTCCCAGCTCTTCAAGGCAAAGCGGAACTGGGTGCGGCAGGTATCGAGCCTCGGGTTTCCTATCAATGGAGCCTCGAAAACGACCGCATTCCGGAATTCGTTGCCGATGCGGAATATCGTCGCGTCCAGTTTTTCCTCCACCTCCACCCTCTGCGATACGGAGAGGCCCGTTTCGTGATGGGAGCGTATCTCGTACGGTTGCGGCACTCCGCCGAGAAGCTTGCGCGGAGCCGTGCAGTGGACGATATCCAGCGTATTGTCCAGATTGTAGACGGGATTCCCCATGAAGATCGGCAGACCCGTGACCGCCTTGCCGACGATCATGGAGACGGCTGCGTCGAGATCTCCCTCGCAGGCCGCTATCGTATCCGGTTCGTCGTTGAGCATCGAGAGCGCGACACAGGCTGTGACGCCGAGAGTCTTCGCAAGCGAGAAGCAGGAAATCGCGAGGGCGTTGCAGCCATGGCGAACCAGGAGGTTTTTGAGGGACCGGTACATGCGGAACGCCTTCTCGATCTGATCCATGTCAGGTTCCAGGCAGGCTTTGGCGCCCTCCGAAAAATCCTTCGCGAGCGAACTCGACACTGAATCGTTCCGGCATGCCTCGAATTCGGCGAAGAGCTCCTCAAGACCGATATGCACCGAAGAGATCCCAAGCAGCCGTTGCATCTTCCGGGTATCGACGCTTGCCGAGACGACCCATTCCTGCGTGTATCCCACGATCAGGATCCGCGCGCCCCGCACTCTGTGCGCCGCGGAGAGCCCGTTCGCGGCGGCCTCCCAGGACATGCGGTGGTAGACCTTCCCTATCCGCCTCCCGCTGTTCCGGAGAGCCGCCCACACGTCCGCCGCAGCTGGAAGCGCGTTCTTCGAGACAATCCGAAGCACGGTCTCCCGCACTTCGCCGGAATAGAGGTCGTCGTTCGGGAACCAGGTCCAGAGAAGACTCTCTGATGCCGCTTCCGCAGATGCGATCATCCTCTTCTGGACACCTCCGGAGAGAGGAACGAGGAGCGGAACGGAACGCTCCAGGGATGCGAGCGCGTCCTCAAGGTCCGCGTCTCCCGAGACGATCCTCGCGGGACGGAAGAGAGACGTGTTCTCATCCATGGAATCGAGCATATCCGCTATCGTCTTGCAGTCGCTGTCGAGCCTCCCCCTGTCCGGATAGTAGACGGGCGAGGCGAAAAGAAGAGGCTGTACAAAAAGTCTTGCGCTCATGAAAATTCCTCCTTCACTCCGTAAACCGATGGCGCTCCATCGGCGTTACCCGGTCATGCCTCCTGTGCCCCGCCAAGGTACGCCTCTTTGACCGCCGGGTCGCAGAGCAGGTCCTTTCCCTTGCCGTCGAGCGCCACGCGGCCGTTTTCGAGGACGTAGGCGTAGTCCGCAAGCGCGAGCGCCTGATTGGCGTTCTGTTCCACGAGTACGACGGTGATCCCCTCGTCGCGAATTCGCCGCACGGTCTCGAAGACCCCTTTCACGATGATCGGCGCGAGTCCGAGAGAGGGTTCGTCGAGAAGGAGCACTTTCGGCTCGGCCATCAGCCCGCGGCAGATGGCGAGCATCTGCTGCTCGCCTCCGGAGAGCGTTCCGGCCTGCTGACGGGCTCTCTCCTTCAGGATGGGGTACATCCCGAACATACGGTCGATGTTGCGGCGGGTCCTCGATCCGTCGGCCACGGTGTAGGCACCCGCCAGCAGGTTCTCCAGGACGGTGAGGCCGGGGAAGACCTGCCGTCCCTCCGGGACCTGCACGACTCCGAGTTTCACGACCCGGTGGGGCTCGCGGGGCAGCAGCTTCGCCGAATCGGCGCCTGTGCCGCCGGCCAGGAAAATCCGGCCGCGCTCCTGTTTCACAAGGCCGGAAATCGTGTTCAGCAGCGTACTCTTTCCGGCTCCGTTGGAGCCGATGATACTGACGATGCTCCCTCGCTTCACTTCGAGGGAGACGCCGAGAAGCGCCTGCACGTGGCCGTAGGAGACCCAAAGATCCTCTATACGGAGCATGACGCATCCTCCTTGCCGATATAAGCTTCCGTCACTTCGTGATTTGCGCGTATCTCGGCCGGTGTTCCCGATGCCAGGAGCTTTCCGAAGTTGAGAACATAAATGCGGGCGCAGAGCGTCATGATGACTTCCATGCGGTGCTCGATCACCAGCACCGAAAAGCCGAAGCGTTCCCGAAGACTGCCCACCAACCCGATGAACTCTCTTACTTCGCTGGGGTTCAGTCCTGCGGCAGGTTCGTCCAGCAGCAGCACCTTCGGCCCCGTCGCGAGAGCCCTCGCGATCTCGAGCTTCCGTTGGAGGCCGTAGGGGAGGTTGGACGGCTTCTCGTCTTCATATCGTTCGAGCCCCACCAGCGAAAGATACTCACGGCTCATGCCGCGGACCTCTTTTTCGCGTTTTCGGAAGGCCGCGCCCAAGGTGAAGAGGGAGAAAATTCCGTACGGAGAATATGGATCGGCCGCCGTCATGACGTTTTCCACCACGGAAAGTCCCTTGAAGAGACGGATATTCTGGAACGTGCGGCCTATGCCGCTTCTCGTGATCTCGAACTGCTCCTTGCCGGCGAGCTCGGTCCCGTCGAGGAGAATGCTCCCTCTGTCAAGTGGGTAGACGCCGGTAACGAGGTTGAACGCGGTGGTCTTACCCGCGCCGTTGGGACCGATGATACCGACGATCTCCCCCTTTCCCGCGGAAAAGGAGAAGTCGTCCACCGCCCGGACGCCGCCGAACGACTTGGTGAGGTTGCGCACTTGGAGCAAGCTCACGGCCGCACCCCCTTCGACCGGCTGAAAATCCGCCTGACCGTTCGCGGCGAGAGTTCGTGCTCTCCCATGATGCCTGCTGTCCTGTAGTTGACGATGACGAGCACGATGACGCAGTAGATCGCCACCCGCCACTCGGATGCGAAGCGGAGGAACTCGGGGAGCCACGTCAGGAGGACGGTGGCGAGGACGGTTCCGGTGAGGCTGTTGACCCCTCCTACGAAGACGATGATCGTCCACTCCGCGGAGATGATCCAGTTGAAGGCCGCGGGCTCCAGGTAGGTCGTGTAGAATCCGAAAAGGACCCCCGAGTAGCCTGTGAGAGCGCTCGCGAAGAGGAACGTGACGAGTTTGAGACGGTAGACGTTGATCCCCATCGATTTCGCCGCCAGCTCGTCCGAACGGAGCGCGAGGCACTGACGGCCGTATTTCGAGTTCTTGTAGAGAATGACGAGTGTAAGGCATACTCCGACGCTCGCGAGGACCACGGGCAGCGTCGTGAGCTGCGGAATGCCGGAGATGCCCATGGCGCCTCCGGTAATGTTCGCCGAGTTGTTGAGGAGCGCGACGATGGCCTCGCCGAACCCGAGCGTCACGAGGGAGATATAGTCTCTCCGCAGCCGTACCGTGGGCAGTCCCACGAGGAGCCCCGCCGCCATTGCCGCGGCGATGGCGAGAACGACCGCGGGAAGGACCGGCATGGAATAGTTCCGGATGAGGACCGCCGAGACGTATCCGCCGATGGCCATGAAGGCGGCCTGCCCCAGAGAAAAGAGTCCCGTAAGGCCGGTGATGAGGTAGACGCCGAGCACGCCGATAAGCGCTATTCCGGTGAAGATGACCGTGGAAACCAGATAGTCCATCCTGTTTCCTCCTACGCCTTTTCCTGTACGATGATTCCGGCTATTCCGCGCGGACGCACCAGGAGGAAGGCGAGCATCACGACGAAGATGAAGACGGGAGCCCATCCGGCCCCTACCCAGGAAATGAAGAAAACTTCGAGCACACCGAGAAGAAGCGCGCCGATCACCGCTCCGAAAATACTCCCCAAGCCGCCGAGGACCGAGGCGACGAATCCCTTGACCACCATCTGTCCGAGCTGCGGATAGAGCGTGTAGTTCATGCCGAGGAAGACTCCGCTGACGCCCCCCAGTGCTCCCGAGATCATCAGGGCCATCGTCACGAGGAAATCGGGGTTCATCCCCATCAGCTGAACGGTGTTCACGTCGAAGCACGCCGCGCGGATACCGAGACCGACCTTCGTCTTGTGGAGAATGAAGAGCAGCGCAAGCAATGCGGCGATGGAGAGAAAGAACATCAGCATGTCGGTCATGGCGACATTCACGCCGAAGACGGGCACGGAAGAAGTTGAAAAGAATCTCGGATAGGAGTAGAAGTTGCTGCTGGCGTAGATCGTGATCAGGTTCTCCAGCAGGATGCCCATCGTGATCGACGAGATGAAATAGTACACCGGCTCGCTCTTCGTCCGGCGCAGCCGCCGGAAGGCCAGGCGTTCGACGGCCGCCGCGATGACCGCCCCCGAGACCGCCGCCGCCGCGAGCACCGCCGCGAACAGGACGAGCGAATCCAGCCGGTCCGAGAGATAGCGGGAGGCGACGTACCCCGCGTAGGCCGTCACGGTCATCACGCCGCCCTGCGAGAAGTTCGAGAACTTGAGAACGTTGAAGATCAGCGCGAACCCCACCGCGATCAGCGCGTAGACGGACCCGAGGGAGATACCGTTGAGGATGTTCTGCACCAGCATGCAACCAGCTCCTTTGCCCTTCCCGGCGGCGC
>CAYRPJ010000021.1:0-61212 GCA_964426245.1 uncultured Synergistaceae bacterium | reverse complement strand
CGCGGAAAAAACTGTCCGCGAAGTGCATGGTCATCCCCGGAGGGAAGGGGTACATTCCGGTACAGGCGCCCGTATCAATATCAACCTTGACGAAAGTATGGGGAAAGAAGTCCGCAGGGAAGAGCATCTCGCTTTCAGAGACGAAAAAGCCGAACCTCGTTCTGCATGCGTCGAGGACGAATTCTCCCTCCGGCGCGCCGAGTGCGGAATACCTCCGGAGAGCTCCGGGTCTCCCCCGATCTCCGAGGACGATCTCTCCGCCGGGCGCGAACCAGCCGGAAAAGTGTCTGCTGTTTTTCACGAGCACCGTAACCTCGCCGGACGGCGTCGTCAGCAAATACGTGAAGGAGTCCCCCGAATACCCCTGCTCCGCCAGCCGTTCACCGCGAAGGGAGAGCAGATACTTTCCGTCCATCTGGTCCAGTATTTGAAGGCACGAAGGAGAGTGGAGCTTGCGGACGGAGATCCCCTCCTCGACCAGGTCATACTCGGCGAAAAAGTTCCCCTGATCCGAGAGGAAGACCAGACTCGGGGACGCGCCGCTCCACTTCACCAGCGGGACAGGAAACGAAAGCGGTCGGAAGGGCCTCGTCGAGGCCGCGTCCTCGTGGAAATTCAGCGTGTGCGACGGCGTGTCGTCGAGCGAGAAGAACAGGTCTCCCCCTGTGGAGAGGACGTCGTACCCGGCGTAGTTTCTGCGGCTATCGGCTTTTGGAAAGAAGAGTCTGTCGCCGACCGCGAACACCCTGTGATTCGTGATCGTCTCCCGCTGAAACAGGACGGTTCCGGACGGCAGGTCGAGGAGGTGTCCGCTGCGTGCGAGCACGACGCCGTCCTCCGTCAGCCTCCGCAGAAAGCGGTAGGGTAGAACGCGCTGCGCTCCCGTCCTGGCGTTCAGCAGCGTCATGTCGGACTCTCCGGCCGGCGTGAAGAGGATGAAGTCCCCGAAGATCTCGAAGACGGGGGCCGTGAAGCCCGAATTGATCCGGAAAAGTTCCTGGTCGACGGCCAGGTCGTAGACAAGGAAACGGTCGTCGTTCGTCCTGACGGCGAGGATGTCGCCTGATCGGCGGACGGTGACGGAAGCACTGTCGGCAGGAGAGAGCGGGACGGAACGATTCAGGTGAAGCGACTGAAAAGAACCGGATTCTCCGGAAAGAGGACCGGGGAAGAGACACAGAAACAGGAGCAGCACTGCAAGCCACGGCGGGAAAACAACTTTTGCTGGACGCAACATGCCATCACCCCCTCGCAGGCCAAGTATACAAGGTACCTGTCTGTCTCGTCAAATAGTTTTGACGAGACAGACGAATTGTTCGGGGGCTTCCGGGGCACCGCAGGCAAAAGGGCTATCAGGCCGTCGTCCGGCGCCTCTCAGGAACATGCATCCGGCGACTTGATCCGGAGCGCTCCGAAAAAGGGGAGCAGTCCGTCCAGCGGAACGCGCATTCCGAGAGGGATCTCCGGCTTGATATCGCCGTGGAAATCGCTTCCGGCCGTCACGATAAGACCGAATTCCCGGGCGAATCCGAGACAGATCTCCGTCTGCTCCTCCGAGTGCTGCGAGTAGAAAGCCTCCAGGCCCTCCAGGCCGTACTCACGAAGCGAGACGACCAGCGCACGCACTCCAGCCCGGTCCAGGCCGGTCTGCCATGGGTGCGCCATCACGGCGATTCCCCCGGCCTTGCGGATCAGCCCGATCGCCTCCCCGGGAAGGAGGCGTTTCTTGTCCATATACAGCGGGGCGCCTTTCTTCAGGTATCTGTCGAACGCCTCACGGAAAGTCTTCACGTATCCTTTCTTCACCATGAGAGACGCGAAGTGCGGACGGCCGATCAGCTCTCCGCCGGCTTCCAGGAGAACCTCCTCGAACGTGATATCGAATCCGATGCGACCCATGGCGGCGATTATCCGCCGGTTTCGGTCGAGGCGGAAGCGCTGCAGTTCTCCGAGCGCTCCGGACAGGTTCTCGTCGAACGGATCGATTCCGTAGCCCAGGATATGGAGCGTTCCGCCGGCAAACTCCGCGCTCAGTTCGACGCCCGGAATGATTCCGGACGCCGGTTTCGCGGAGTCGAGTTCGACGTATGCGGCCACGGTATCGTGATCTGTTATGGAGACCGGTGAAACTCCGAGCGAGCAGGCCTCCCGGAGGATTTCTTCCGGGGAGAGGCTCCCGTCCGAGGCCGTCGAGTGTATATGCAGATCCATCCTGAGCATGTTCATGAAACAACCTCCCTGCAGCAAAGACGCCCGGATTCGTTCGCGATTAATCCGGGCATCCTTCATCCTTACAGCTTCCGCGATCAGTCCAGGAAATCCTTCAGCTTCTTGCTTCTGCTCGGGTGGCGAAGCTTCCGGAGCGCCTTGGCCTCGATCTGGCGGATGCGCTCGCGGGTCACGCCGAAGCGCTTGCCGACCTCCTCAAGCGTGTAGGAGCGCCCGTCCTCGAGGCCGAAGCGGTAGTGAAGCACTTCCCGTTCCCGCTCGGAGAGGGCGTCCAGCATCTCCTCGATCTGCTCGTGAAGCAGATGTCCGGCCGCCGCTTCCTCGGGGTTGGGAAGATCGCGATCCTCGATGAAATCGCCGAGCTGGCTGTCCTCCTCCTCACCGATCGGCGTCTCCAGCGAAACGGGGAGCTGCGCGATGCGGCGGATCTCCTCCACCTTGTTCGGTTCGATCTCCATCTCGCCGGCGATCTCCTCGTCGGTGGGTTCTCGTCCAAGCCGCTGCACCAGCTGCCGCGAGATGCGGACCATCTTGTTGATCGTCTCGACCATGTGGACGGGAACACGGATGGTGCGCGCCTGGTCGGCGATGGCTCTCGTGATCGCCTGGCGGATCCACCAGGTGGCGTATGTGCTGAACTTGAACCCCTTGCGGTAGTCGAACTTCTCCACCGCACGGATCAGGCCGAGATTCCCCTCCTGAATGAGGTCGAGAAAGAGCATTCCGCGCCCGATGTACTTCTTCGCGATGCTCACGACGAGCCGTAGATTGGCATCCACTATCTTCTTCTTCGCGGCATCTTCGCCCGCCTCCACGCGTTTCGCCAGTTCGACCTCCTCCGCGGCATCGAGGAGAGGGACCTTGCCGATCTCCCGAAGATACATGCGGACAGGATCCGTCAGCGGAATATCGTCCAGCTTCCCGAGCTCGAGGTCGAACACGGGCTGCGAGACGATCTCCTCGTCGACGGAGACAACCTGGGCGACGGGCTGCTCCTTGGCATCGTCGTCCATCACTTCGATTCCGAGCTCCATGAGATTGGAGACCACGTTGTCAAGCACCTCGGAGCTCCAGTTCTCCAGCGGAATATGACGCTCGATGTCCTTCTGGGTGACGAATCCCTTGCCGTGTCCCTCGGCGATGAGCTCTCTCACCCTGCCGAGATATTCGGCCATGTCCTCCCTGGACAAATCTTCCTTCTTGATGTCCTTCTCCTCGAGAATTTCCTTCTCTTCGAGAATATCCTTCTCGTTCAGAATATCGTTCTCCATCGAACAACCAATCCCCTTTTCAATGCGACAATGACGGGCCTGATGTTCCGTTCCGGAACACGGGCTCGTCGCGTTTTCTCTCTTCTCTTTTCGCACGGACATCTATTATACCACTAGATCGTCAGGCTGATACCGAGAAACGGAGGAAAAGCCACCTCCGGGGAAGGCCCCACCCACTTGCGGGTTTCTTCAAATTCCATCTCGAAAAGAAGTCGGCTGATCTCGAGATTAACGAGATTATCCGTCTCGTACGGTATGAAAAACCGCCGGTACCCGAACTTCTCGGCGAAAAACGGCAGATTTGCCTCTGACGAGGTGTTTTTCTCCAGGAGCGCCGCCAGCCTGGAAAGGAATTCGTTCTCGTCGAAGAACGGGTTGCTGCTCACCAGGATAATGGCCTTGAAGCTCTCGAGCAGAATGTCCCTGTCCCAAAGGCAACAAAAAGAAACGCCCGCCTCCAGGTCGCTCTCTTCGTCCATGAGGGAGGAGAGAATCGCCTCCATTGACGGGGAGTAGCCGAAGAGCATAGTGAACCCCAGCCCGACACGGCTCAGCTTTCCCGGATCGAACATGCTGTCCCGGAGCAGCGTGCCGACATAGCCGCTCTGAAGGCTGGTAAGGCAGAAAAACTCGCTGTTCATCCGGAGCGACAGCGCGGCGATCGTGCTCAAAAGGCCGCTGTGATGCGCGTTCACGGAGACCGGCTCGTAGTCCATCCTCAGCGGGAACCAGGGGGCTATCTCCATATCGACGTTGGAATCCCAATAGGGAAGAGGGGTCATTTCGACGTTCCCTTCTTCTCCTTGTCCGCGAGCAGAAGGTTGCATACGTGCTCGACCATCTGCGGAATCTCCGGTTTCGTGATCTGCGATTCCGCTCCGACGCTGGCCGCCTTGATCTTGATATCCTTCGCCATTATGGACGAAAAGACCACGATCGGAATCTTCTTCAGATCCGCATGCTCCTTCACGCGGCGTGTGAGCGCCAGCCCGTCGAGGCGGGGCATCTCGACATCCGTGATCAGAAGGCTGTACTCTTCGCCGGAAGTGTTCAGCCTGTCCCAGGCTTCCTTGCCGTCGCCGACAACGACGAGATTGTGAAATCCGCCCTGGCCGAGCACATCGGCGATCTGCTTTCGGATGAGCGGTGAATCCTCGGCGACAAGAATGCGGTACTGGTCGAGATCGCCCAGGGGAGAAGTCAGCACCGCCGTCTTCGCCACGTCGATGGTATAGCGTTCGGAGAGGATAGGGTTGACCCTCTGGACGATCGCCTCGTAGTCCAGAAGCAGAACGTTTCTTTCGTCCCGCTTGATGACGTAGAGGACGTACTCTCCGAGGAATGTCCCCGTCAGCGTGGAGTCGAGCTCTTCCGAATTGATGCGGTAGATCCGCTCGACCGCGTCGACCACGAATCCGAGTTTGATCTCGTTGAACTCGGCGATGATCACCTTGCTCGACTCAAGAGGCGCCTTCGCGGCGATCCCGAGATGCACACGCAGATCAAGAAGGGGAAGAACCTCCCCGCGGACGGAAGTGATGCCGATCATGGACGGATGAGACTCGGGAATGGTGCGGCATCCCGGCCAACGAAGAATCTCCCTGGTCTTGTCCACATTGATGGCGAATGTCTGCTCTCCAAGAAAGAAGACCACCACTTGCCATTCGTTGGTTCCCACCTCGGTGATCACTTTTTTTACTTCCTGCATGGACACTCCCTCCTCCGGTCGGAACATCTCTTTCTCTGCCGCTACTATATCCCATGCGACCGAGGACCACAAGTACCGCCTTCATCTTTCTGCTATACTTTGACTCACCCCTGCGTGAAGAGGAGAGAGAACTATGAGAGACTATCAGGACGACCTGAGAAGCGCACCGGTGGGCACTCTTCTTTGCCGACTCTCGTTCCCGGCGGCCCTGGGTATGGCGGTGCAGGCCTCCTACGGCATCGTCGACGCGTTCTTCGTCGGCTGGGGCGTCGGCCCGGAGGGAATCGCGGCCGTTTCGATCGCCTTTCCTCTCCAGATGATCCTGATGGCGATGGCCCAGGCGATCGGCGTCGGCGGCGCGTCCGTCCTCTCCCGCAGCCTGGGGGCAGGCAGGCGCAAGCGGGCAGAACGCACCCTCGGCACCCTCTTCTCCTGCTCATGGATCCTGGGCATTCTCTTCGCCGCGGCGGCCATACCGTCCGCCCCGATCCTGCTGCGCCTCCTCGGCGCCGGAGAGATCGCGCTCCCGCTCGCGGAGGAGTACACACGGGCGCTCTTCCGGGGGGCTCCCTTCTTCGCCTTCTCGATCGTGGCGAACAACTTCGTCCGGGCGGAGGGAAACGCGTCCTTCGCCATGATGACGATGCTCATATCCGCCGGCATCAACATCATGCTCGATCCGCTCTTCATCTTCGGCTTCGGATGGGGAATACGGGGCGCCGCCCTGGCCACGGTGGTCTCTCAGGGCGCAACGGCGCTCTGGCTGGCATGGTACTATCTCGAACGGAAGAGCGCCGTCAGGCTGCGCGCAAAGAATCTGCCGATCAACAAAGTCCTCCTGAAAGAGAGCCTCTCGGTGGGCGCCGCGGCCTTCTTCCGCCAGGGCGCCGCCAGTCTCTCGCTCATCGTGGTGAACAGCTCGCTTGCCTCAGCGGGAGGAGACGTCGCGGTGGCTGCATACGGCATCGCCAGCCGTATTCTCCTCTTCGCGGTCATGCCCGTCTACGGCATCGTCCAAGGCCTGCTTCCGATCGTCGGCTTCAACTACGGCGCCAGGCAGTTCTGCAGAATGCTCTCCGCTATGCGGCTGTCAATAGTATCGGCCACTTTGCTCTGTTCAGGAGGGGCATTTTTACTGTTTTTCTTCCCCGGAGAAATGCTGGATTTCTTCACAGCCTCCCCGGAGGTCCGCCGCACCGGAATCGATGCAGCCCGGATGCTCGCGCCGGGAATGGTCGTCACCGGTTTTCAGATCATGGCGTCGGGGCTCTTCCAGGCAATCGGAAAAGCCGGCCCGTCCTTCGTCCTCTCTCTTCTCCGGCAGGTTCTCTTCCTGATTCCGCTGGTGCTGGTCCTCTCACCGCTTTTCGGACTTTTCGGCATCTGGCTCTCCTTCCCCGCGGCCGACCTGGGAGCCTCGCTGCTCACCTTCGCAATCTACCGGAGGGAGATCCTCCGCCTGCGTCGTTTCTGCGCCGAAACGGGCGACACTACAGGATCATGATCTCCGCGAGCATCCGCATGTGGGAGAGAGGGTACTTCGCCGCCTGCCCAGCGAAGGCTTCCCCGGTCCTCCTGGCGGTCTCGGCGAGATCCTTTCGCCCGGCGAGGACGCCCAGGCGGAGACATGCCGCCATCGCCACCGCGTTCCCTGAGGGAAGGGCTCCGTCGTAAGCCTCTTTTCTGCGAAGAAAAAGCATCGGGTCGTCTCCGGCCGAAAAGAAATATCCGCCGTTCCGCTCGTCCCAGAAAGCCGCCTTCATCGCATCCGCCACCTTCAGCGCGCTTGCAGCGTATGCGTTCTTCCCGGAGGCGGCGGCCAGTTCCACCAGTCCCCAGGCGTAAAACGCGTGATCGTCGAGAAAAGCCGGAATCGCGGCCTCCTTGTCGCGGTAGCGATGAAGCAGAGCTCCGCTGCGATCCCTCAGCTTCGTCTCGATGAACCTCGCCGCCTTCTCCGCCGCGGCAAGCCACTCCGGTCGCTTGAAGACAGTGGACGCACGGGCGAGCGCCGCGATCATCAGACCGTTCCAGTCCGCCAATATTTTATCGTCCAGCAGCGGAGCGCTTCTTTTTTTCCGCTCGTCGAACAGGCGGGCGCGGCATGAGGCGAGGAGCTGCTCCAGTTTCTTCGGTTCCAGGGAAAAACGGGCCGCCGTCTTTGCAAACGGCTCGGCAAGATGGAGCACGTTGTCGCCCAAAATCCGTCCTGTCGTCTCGTTCCTGAAGTTTCCGCCCTTCCTCACGCCGTAGGAGCAGATGAAAATCCCGGCCTCCTCGGGAGAGAGCACCTCGCGGATCTGGTTCTCCGTCCAGAGGTAGAATCTCCCCTCCTCTCCCTCGCTGTCCGCGTCGAAGGCCGAATAAAAGCCTCCTTCGGATGATGTCATCTCCCGAAGGACGAAACCGGCAATATCCTCGGCGAAGGCATCCAAGAGCGCATTTCCGGTTCCGTCCCTGAACTCGGCGAGGACGTACAGCAACAGCGCCTGGTCGTAGAGCATCTTTTCAAAGTGCGGGAGCAGCCACTGGCGGTCCGTGGAATAGCGGGCAATTCCGCCGCCGAGGTGATCGTGGATGCCTCCTGCCCAAATCCTTTCGATCGTGTGCTCCGCCATCGAGCGGGCATTGTCGTCGCCGAAACGCTTCCAGTAGCGGAACAGGAAGAGGAGATGGGATGGCATGGGAAACTTGGGCGCAGAGGAAAAACCTCCCCATTCGCGGTCGTACCCATTGCGCAACTCGTCGAATGCGGATTTCATCAGCGCGTTCCCCGGAAGAAAGGCGGAAGCGGGAATCGCTTCCTTCAGCAGCGCATCCCGGATGCTCCTCGCCGACTGCTCCACTTGTTCGCGCTGCGTCTTCCAGAGCCATTTCACCCTCGGCACGATATCCACCAAGCCGGGGATCTTGCCGCCCCCCCTCTTCGGGAGGTAGGTGGCCGCGAAAAAAGGAAGCCCTTCAGGGGTGAGAATGACGTTCAGGGGCCAGCCGCCGTTTCCGTTCATCATCTGGCAGACGGCCATGAAGTTGCCGTCGAGATCGGGGCGTTCCTCCCGATCCACCTTGATCGGGACACAGGCGTCGTTGAGAAGACTCGCCACCTCTTCGTCGTCGAAGGACTCCCGTTCCATAACGTGACACCAGTGACACGTGGCATAACCTATGGAGACGAAGAGCGGCTTCTCCTCGCGCCGCGCCTTCTCGAAGGCCTCCTTTCCCCACGGATACCAGTCCACCGGATTGTCGGCGTGCTGCAGGAGATAAGGTGATTTTTCATTCGCCAGGCGGTTCCGCGTCTTACCCACGGCGCTCACTCCCCGTACCGAAAAGAGGAAGGATTTTCTCGATGGCGTCGAATACCTTCCATGCTCCCGCTGCATGAAGCGCCTCGGGCGGGTAGTTGCCCGTAGTAAGACCGACGGAACGGATTCCGGCGTCCTTCGCCGCGGCCATGTCGTCGGCCGTGTCGCCGACGTAAAGAGTGTTCTCCAGGGTTCCGCCGAGGTCCGCCATGCTCTTCAGAAGCATGTCCGGCGCGGGCTTGCCGTTCGGCACGTCGTCCATGCCGACCACCGAGCGGAAATAGCCCGCAAGTCCCACCGCCTTCAGCGGATGGCCGGGGCGCTGGCGGTTCGAGGCGACGCCGAGAGACACTCCCCGCGACGAAAGTTCCTCAAGCACGCTCTTCGTCCCGGGAAAGGGGAAGATCCCCGCGAACTCCTGCTGGACGAACATCTCCCGGAAGTCGGCGAGCCAGCGCTCTTCGAATCGGTTCCAGACCTTCATCCACGAGTCCCGTATCGGCAGGCCGATGACCGAGAGAACGTCCTCCCGCGTGACCGGGGGAAGCCCTTCCCGTTCGGCGAGCATGTTCATGGTGTCCCGTATGGCGTAGCTGCTGTCCACCAGGGTCATGTCGAAGTCGAAAATGACGCATGAAAACATCGGAATTCCTCCTCTTCTCGAATCGTCTCCGAAAATGGTACTCCATGCGCCGATGAAAAGCAAAGGACCGCCTCTTTCGGAGACGGTCCCTGTTTTCGCTTCGCAACGTTTCGGGATAGAGGATCCTACCTCGGGCCGAAATACTCCAGCACGTACATCGTGCCGTCGTAGCGGTCGACGATGTAGATCAGCTCGTCTGCATCCACGAAGACGTCGTTCGTCTGGACCGCCGGCTGCCCTTCCGGGCGCGGAGGCACGAAATATCCCACCTCCACCGGACGGTACTTGTCCTGAATGTCGACGATCCGGAGCCCGCCGTTGAAGAAGGCGATGTAGAGAAGCTGATCGTCGATGAGGCTCCCCGGCCGGTTTTCGTGAATGTTGTGCTGTCCGAAACGTCCGCCCTTCTGGCAGAAGCCCGCCGACTCGACCTGCACCGTGGTGATCGGGATCGGATTCTTCTCGTTCCGGATGTCGTAGAGCCAGACGTACTTCTCCGGCTCCTGGCAGAAATCCGCCCGCGCCTCTTCGGAGACTACCAGCAGGTCTCTCTCCGGCAGGGGGAGCGCCGTGTGGGCAAGTCCTCCGAAGGGAGGCGAATTGTTGAACTTGGAGACGAGCTTCGGATTCCGGAGATCGGATACGTCGAGGATGGTGAACCCGCCGTCCGTCCAGCCGAGGTACGCTCTGTCACCGTGGATGTAAGCGGGTCCGTGGGCCTTGACCCTGGCCCCCTCAGGCCAGTCCCATACCTCGCCGCCCTCAGCCCACATGCCGGGAAGCCACCAGCGCGAATACTCCTCGGGCTTCGCCGGATTCGCCATGTCGAGCACCATATAGATCTGTTCCGTGTACCCCTTCGCCGTGGCGGTGATATGAGCGAACCGCCCGTCGACGTACCACATTCTGTGGACGCCTTTGCCGGGCGTCTCGAAAAAAGCGATCTCCTTCGGATTCTCCAGCGAGGAGATGTCGTAGACCCGCACACCCGCGTGCCACGGCTCGAACTGCCGATACCGCTCGTTGTTCACGATCATGATATCGCCGCAGACCTGAACCTTGTGCGAATGCCCCTTCAGAGGCGCCCCAATCTTGCTGATGACCTTCGGCGCGTACGGGTTTTTCACGTCGACGAGCGTAACCCCTTCGTCGTACATGTGGGCGATGTAGGCGGTCTTGTTGTCCACAAGGATCTGCCCCGCCCCGACCGTGGCTATTTTCGTCCTGCTGATCACCCGGACGTTTTTTCTGTGTTCTCGATGGTCGGCTAAAAGCATACGGTATTCCCTCCCTCTTTTCTCTTGAATTGTCTGTCTTGCGATCTTTGCGCGGCCTTCCTCACCGCCCCGCTTTCCTGTTTCGGAAACGGGCGAGAAGAGACGGCATCACCATGGAAACGGCCAGCAGCGCCCAGAGGAAATTTCCGAGGGGGCGCGAGAAGAGGATTGCAGGATTGCCGTTTCCCAGAAGAAGCGCCCGCAGGAAGTACTGTTCCGCCAGCGGCCCGAGGATGACTCCGAGAAGAACCGCGTGCGGAGAGTATCCGGTGCGCTTCAGAATATACCCCAGGACGCCGAAGAAGAGAGCGATCCACATATCGAAGAGGAACCCCCTGGCGACGAAGGAACCGATGAGCGTAAAGGATATGATTGTCGGCGCGAGGATTTTCGTCGGGACGAAGGACATCTTCGCGAGCCCCTTCGCGAGAGGGATTCCCATAAAGATCATGACGATATAGGCCACGAGCATCGCCACGACGACGCCGTAGGCGAGTTGCGGCATTACCTGGAAGAGCCTTGGCCCGATCGGGACGCCGTGGGCCTGGAGCACGACCACCATCACCGCCGCCGTCCCGCCGCCGGGAATGCCGAGCGTGAGCAGCGGGATCAGGCTTCCGCTCGTGAGTCCGTTGTTCGCCGCTTCCGCCGCGATGACGCCTTCGGGTTCGCCCTTTCCGAAGGCGTTCTTGTCCTTGGAAAACGCCATTGCCTGCTGGTAGCTGACGAAGCTGCCGATGGTCGCCCCCGCCCCGGGTATGATCCCCACGATGAACCCGATCAGGGACGAACGGATGATCGCACCGAACTTTCTGAAGGAAGTGGCGATGCCCCGGACGGTACCCTGCCAACCCTCCTTCAGGGCTCCGGAGAGCTGCGAGGCGTCGATGATCGTGTCCTTCTCTATCATGCGGAACGCCTCTGAAATGGCGAAAAGCCCCACGATCGCCGGCACGCGCGGCATTCCATCGAAGAGATAGACGAGTCCGAACGTCGCACGGGGCACGCTGTAGACATGGTCGTACCCTATTGCCCCCAGAAGAAGGCCGAACATGCCCGCGATGATCCCCTTGATCGCGCTCCCCCCTGTGATCTGCCCGATGAGCGCGACGCCGAAGAGAATGATGACGAAGTTCTCGATGCTGCCGAAGTAGTAGACCAGCCGGGAAAGATACGGGAGCGCTCCCAGCGTGATCCCGGTCGTGAACAGTCCGCCGACGGCCGAGGCGACGAAGGCGATGGCGAGCGCCTCCTGTCCGCGCCCCTGCTGCGTCATGGGATAGCCGTCGAAACAGGTAGCGGCTGCGGCGCCCGTTCCCGGAACGTTGAACAGGACCGCCGGAATGGAGCCGCCCATGTGCGAGCCGGAATAGACGCTTGCCATGAAGGCCATGCCGGCCCCGGATTCCATGCCCAGGGTAAAGGGAAGCAGGATGATCAGCACGTTCGTGGAGCTGAAGCCGGGAACCGCGCCGATGAAGATCCCGAGTGCCACCCCGAAGGGAATGAGCCACCAGTATCCCATGATCTCGGAGAGTGCCGAAAGCGTCATCTCCCACATGCTAGAACGCCCCCTTTATCGCGTTCGAGAGCGGATCGAGCGGAAGATCGACGTTCAGGAAGAGGATGAAGAGAATCACTCCTACCAGTGTTACCACGAAACTCACCGCGAGCGTCTTCCCGATGCCGGCGTATTTGAGAGAGAACGCGGTCGCCGCGACGAACAGAATGCTCGCTGCAGGATACCCGACGAAGGCGATCAGGCCTATGAAAAGAGCCGTGAGCGCCGTCATGCCGAGAAATTTCCGGTTCTCCGAGGCCAGAATTCCGAGCCGTGAGACCGCACCGCGGATCCCGAGCCCTCCGCTCCGCAGCACCAGGATGAACGCAACGAAGAACAGCGCGATGCACAGGATGCTCAAAGAGCCTCCGTACATCTGCGCCAGCCGGGCAAGTCCGCGAATAGTGTACAGGTAGTAGAGCGCAAGAATCAGGCTCAACCCCGGAACAAAAAGATCCGCCGGAGTCCATCGGGCCGGTTGTTTCGCCATAGCATCACCTTCTCCCTTCATTATTTCAAGGACCCGGAACGGAGTCCGCGCCGCACCGGGTCCCTCTTGCCCTCTCTTGCGGAGAGCGGCGGTTTATTTGCCCTTCAGGACTTCCTTATACTTCAAGGCGGTCTCGACTGTCTCGTGAGCGAGCTTCATGCTCTCGGCCTCGTCCTTGTACTCCAGGAACTGAGGATCCATTCCGACCTTCTGCCACTCCTCGGCGAGCTTGGGATCCTCCATGGTCTTCCTGAAGGATTCAACGAGCTTCGCGTAGTCCTCGGGGCGCTTCTCCTTGAACTCGCGCGAAACGGCCCATGCCCTGTTGCCGCCGAAGTCGGGCATCGCGATGCCGAGAGCCTCCTTCGGAGTCGGGGCGTTCTGCGAGATGTCCTTCCACTTGTTCTCGTTCTGGAACATCACGATGAACTTTATATCGGAGGCGAAGTCCAGCGATGAGGAGAGGAACGTGGTCACGGCATCCACTTCCCCGGTGAGGCCTGCAGTTCTCGCGGGATTGCCGCCGCCGTAGGGAATGATGTTGATCTGCGCGCCCGTGGCCTCGCCGATCAAAAGAGCGGCCAGCGTCGACGGATGAGGATAGCGGCTCGTCGCGACGGTGACGGGGCGTGTTTTTCCGACTTCCACAAGATCCTGTATGCTCTGGATCGGGCCGTCCTTCCGCACCCAGAGGACCGCGGGGTCGGAATCCATCGTGGCGAAGTAGACGTAGTCATCCGGAAACTTGTAGTCGGGTTCCTGGAGGACATACATCATCATCTCCGGCGCGATGTTGCCGATGAGGAGCGTGTGCCCGTCGGCGGCCCGCCGGACGAAAAGGCGGTACCCGACCTCTCCCGAAGCTCCGGGGTGGAACGTGCTCTGGAAGTTCACCCCGAGGTGATCCCTCCAGACGTTCGTGAACGCACGGGTCACCCGGTCGAGCGCTCCTCCCTCCGATGTCGGAACCATGACATTGATGTTCTTGCTCGGATAGTTCGCCCACGCTGCAGCCGCCCCGAAAAACAGAAGGAGCCCGAGCACCACGGACACACTTAAAAACCTCTTTCCACGCGCTTTTCCCATCATCATATTCAACGCCTCCTTTTCGTGTCTTTCAATCAAAAACTCTTGTATGATATAATATGCATAGTATAAGGTTTCGTCAATGTTGTATTTTGTATGCACTGCGCTCCGCTTGAAAAAAAGAACATGACGGAGGGGGAGATAGGACCATTCGAAGACGCTTGACGGGGCAACACAACATCATGGAAACATTAAAAAAAGGAGGTTTTTGGAGAATGAACACAAGGAGCAGAACAATCAGTATTCTTGTAGCGCTCACTCTTCTCGTCACGGTTGGAGGCATTGCTGCGGAGGCCGCGGACAACTTCCCGACCCGCCCGATGCGATGGATCGTCGGACGCGAAGCAGGCGGATCCATGGAGAGAACGGTTCGCCTCTACGAAAAGGGGCTTGAAGAGATTCTTGGAGTTCCGCAGCTGGTCGAATGCCGTCCCGGAGCGGCGATGCAGGTCGGCCACACGCTCATCCAGACCGCGGCTCCGGACGGCTATACCTGGGGAATTCTCGGGATGCCCCACCTCGCATTGAATCACCTGACGCAGGACGCTCCCTTCACGATCGACGATTTCGTCGTGCTCGCCATCGTCAACTCCGACCCCACACTCGTGAACTCCCAGAAGGAAATGGGCTTCAAGACAATGGTCGATTTCATCGAATACACACAGGCGAACCCCGGCAAAATCCGTGTAGGCGCCACATCCGGCGTCTCCGAGTATGCCGCGCTCTGGATGATCGATCAATTCGATCTCGACGTGGCGTTCGTCCGCTACGACGGCGGCCCCGGACGGGCGGCATTCCTCGGGAAGCACATCGACGTCTACTTCGGCGCGGTCGTCTCCAACGAGGAACTGCGTGATTTCAGCGACGCGATCGGCGTCATGTGGCCCGATAGAAACATCGCATGGCCTGACGCTCCGACCTTCGACGAAGTGCTGAAACCCAAGTACGACGTCTCCGCCCCCTACCTCTCCTCAATGCGCAGTCTCGGAACAACCAGAAAGATCATGGAGGCGAATCCCGAGCGCTTCAAGAAGGTATACGACGCCCTCTACCAGGTCCACCACGCCGAGAAGTTCAAAGCGGAGGCCGAGAAGGCCGGTTTCACCCCTGTTTTGACGTGGGTTGCCGGCGAAGAGGCCATGAAGACGCTGAAGGACTACAGCGAATTCATCAAGACGATCATCGTGAAGTAGCCGATTTTCAGACAGCCGCGCCCCTCCCCCGTCCGGCGGGGGAGGGCGCTTCTTGTACCCGGAGGCGAACAGATGAAAAAAAATGGAAAAAGCATCCAATACAATGAGTTTATCGTTCCCGCCATCATGCTGGCCGTCATGGCCGTCTTCCTGTACCAGTCGGTCGGGATCTCCCGTCCGCAGGATAATCTGCGCCTGGTCTGGATCGTGGTCGGCGTTTTGACTCTTTCGATCGCGGCGGTCGTCTTCCAGATTCTCAAGGGGCGGGAGCGGACGGAAGAGAAAAAGGGGGAGGAAGAAAAACGAGACCGGACGCTTCCGAAACGACAGGCTGCTCTCTTCGTCCTTGTCGCCGTCTACGTCTTCCTCCTGGATAAAATCGGGTTCATCGTGAGCAGCACCCTGCTTCTGCCTTTCATGTTCCTTTCTTCCGGCGTGAGGCAGTACAAAACGATACTGGCGATTTCGCTCCTCCTTCCCGTCGTGACGTACATCGTCTTCCGGCGGTTTTTCAACATCCTGCTGCCGGAGGGATTCATCGAGGAGTATCTTGTGAACAACGTTCTCTACCGAAAATGGTAGCAGCGGGGAGGTATAGACAATGTTCAATCTGAACGCTCTCGCCGACGCGGTAAAGATGATGATGAGCCTGCCCGTCCTGCTGGCGATCCCGGCGGGACTCTTCTACTCCATTATCGTCGGCGCCATTCCGGGATTCACAACGTCGATGGCCATCACGACGCTGCTCCCCCTCACGTACATTCTCGATCCGCTCTCGGCGATCGTCATGCTGGCGTCGGCTTACGGCGGTGCAATATACGGAGGTTCGATCACCGCGATCCTGCTCCACACCCCGGGCACCCCCGCAGGCGCCGCGACCGCCATCGAAGGGTACGCGCTCACGCAGAGAGGAGAGGCCAGCAGAGCGCTCGGCCTGGCCACCACGGCGTCGGCCGTCGGAGGCGCATTCTCCTATCTCTTTGTTTTCTTCGTCATGGTACCCATCAGCTGGTTCGCGCTTCGATTCTCCTCGCCGGAGCTCTTCGCCATCGTCGTCTTCGGGATCACGCTTCTGGCGGTGATCCGGGGGGGTACACTCGCGAAAGGGCTTGCCGCCGGGTTCTTCGGCTTCCTGCTCGGGCTCGTGGGAATGACGGCCTACGGTCAGACCCGGGCCACCTTCGGCCGTGTGGAACTGATCGAGGGCTTCCCCACGGTGACCGTCCTTATCGGCCTGCTTGCATTCTCACAGGTCTTCACGATGATGGAGCAGAAGTTCATTGTGCAGTCAGGAAAGGAGTTCGAGCCGAACTTCAAGGACATGATAAAGGGCAGCGTCGAAACCTTCAAGGACTGGTTCAACCTCATCCGCTCCTCCCTCATCGGCACGTTCGTCGGCCTGATGCCGGCGGCGGGAAGCTCCATCGCATCGTTCATCAGCTACAACGAGGCCTCCCGCAACTCGAAAGTTCCCTTCGGAAACGGCAACCCCGCCGGTATCATCGCCGCGGAGGCGGCGAACAACGCCTCGGAAGGCGGCGCCATGGCGACGATGCTCTCGCTTGGAATTCCGGGCAGCCCTTCCAGCGCCATCATCATGGGAGCCCTGCTGATCCACGGGATCCGTCCGGGTCCTAAACTCTTCATCCCCAAGGACTACGACCCCTACTCCGGCATGACGTTCGTCTACGCGATCATCCTCACGCAGATCGTGGCGGCGATCCTGACCTGGCCGATAGGGCTCACTTTGTCGAAATGGATATCGCGCGTCATCAAGATCGAGACGAAGTTCCTCGCCCCCCTGATCGCCTTTCTCTGCGTCGTGGGAAGCTTCGCCTCCCGCAACTTCATCTTCGACGCGGCCATCATGGTCGTCTTCGGCCTGATAGGCTTCGTCTTCTCGAAGTTCGGATATCCGCCGGTGGCGGTGGTCCTCGGTATCATCCTGGGTCCGATCGCGGACGCCGAGCTGATGCGGTCCGCGATGCTCTACTTCGGCAACCCCTGGATGATCTTCACCCGCCCGATCGTGGTCGTGCTCTTCGCTATCTCTGCCGCGGCGCTCGTCTTCGCCGGAATAAACGAGTACAAGAGAAGCAAGCCGAAAATTCAGGAGGACGGGGACTGATGCAGCGCAACACCATCTTTTATCAAACAACGGGAGGAAATCGTACATGCCGGGAATGACGATCACTGAAAAAATTCTCGCCAAGGCCGCGAACAGGGAGAGAGTGGAACCGGGAGAACTCATCAACGCCCGGATTCACTCCGTGATGGTGACCGACCTGAAAGGACCGCATACCTTCAAGGTCATGGAAGAGGAGATCGGGACGACGAAGGTGCATGACGGCGTGGAGATCGTCTTCGTCCTCGATCACCTCGGTCCGGCGCACGACGTGAAAACGGCGGAACAGTTCAAGGCCTGCCGCGAGGTCGCCAGGAAGTACGGCCTGAAGAACTTCTACGACCTCGGACGCCAGGGAATAGGGCACCAGATAATGTGCGACGACGGCTTCGTCCTTCCGGGAACGGTGACGGCGGGCATCGACTCGCACTCGACGACATACGGCGCGCTTGGTTCGGTCGCCTTCGGAATCAGCAATTCCGAGGCCGCGGTCATCTTCGCGACGGGAGAACTCTGGCTGAAGGTTCCCGAGACCACGCGCTTCAACATCTCCGGGGTTCTGCCCCGCGGAGTCTCCGGAAAGGACGTTTTCCTCCACCTGATCGGCATGACCAAATGGAACGGCGAAGTCCTCTACAAGGCGGTGGAGTTCGCCGGGCCGACGATCGAATCGATGTCGATCGCAGACCGGATGGTCCTGTGCAACATGACGGCGGAGATGGGGGCCAAGAACGGCATCGTCGCTCCCGACGCCCGCACCGTCGAGTTTCTGAGCAGCCGGACGGAGAAGAAGTTCGACATGCCTGGGAGCGACCCGGACGCCGAATTCTCCCACGTCTTCGATATCGACGTCTCCTCGCTTCCTCCACAGGTCGCCTGCCCCCACAGAATCGACAACGTGAAGCCGGTGGAGGCCGTCGCGGGAACGAAGATCGACCAGGCCTTCCTCGGCTCATGCACCAACGGGAGACTGGAGGACCTCCGGGCCGCGGCGGAGATACTGAAAGGGAAGCATGTCCACCCCGACGTCCGGCTGCTCGTCGCTCCGGCTTCGCAGCAGATCTACCTCGATGCGGTGAAACAGGGAGTCATCGAGACGCTCGTCGAGTCGGGCGCCGCCGTGCTGACGCCCAACTGCGCCGCCTGCGCCGGGATAGGCTCCGGCAACATCGCCTCCGGCGAAGTCTGCATCAGCAGCACCAACAGGAACTTCGAAGGGCGGATGGGAGCCAAGGATTCCGAGGTCTACCTCGCCTCTCCCGCCACCGTGGCGGCCTCCGCCGTCGAAGGGGTCATCGCGGACCCCCGAAAATACTGACGCAATAGCAGGGGGACACGAACATGGAAAACATCATTCGAGGAAACGTCTGGAAGCGTGAATCGGTCAACACCGCCGACATCATCTCCACGAAGATATGGCTGGAAAACCTGAACAATCTCGATCCGCAGATCCTGGGGCCGCACGCCATGAAGCCCATCGAAAACGATTTCGCCGAAAGGGCGGCACGGGGGGATTTCAGCATCATCGTCGGCGGCAAGAACTTCGGCGGAGGCGGCAAGAGCTACGAACACGGCGTCGTCGCGCTGAAGGCCGTCGGAATCCGCCTCGTTCTCGCCGTATCCTTCGCGCGCTACAACTTCCGGAATTCCATCAACAACGGCCTGCCCGTGATGGAGTGCAAGGGAATCCTGAACGAAACGGACGGAGGGGACGAACTCGAAGTCGACCTGCGGACCGGAGAGATACGGAACCTGACGCGGGGAAGCGTTCTCCGGACCAAACCGCTGCCCGACTTCGTCTTCGAGATCATGCAGGCCGGGAGCTACACGCAGTACGCCCGGCAACGCCTGGCGCGCGGCAGCTGAAACCGGCCGCCGCTCGAAGGAAAGGAGGCAGACTATGGAATCAGTGCTGCAACGGATCGGCTCCATCGGGATTCTTCCCGGGGCGACGGTTCTGAAACCGGGAGAAGCGATCCCTCTCGGAAAAGCCCTTCTTGAAGGAAACCTTCCCGCACTTGAGCTTCGTTTCAACGAAACGACGGACGAAGTCCTCCGCTCGCTCGTCTCGGAGCTGCCGGAACTCGCGGCCGGAGCCCTCGTCCGGACGGCCTCCGAGGCAAAAAGAGCCGTCGAAGCGGGAGCGAAGTTCATCTCGACCGCGGCATTCAACCCCGAGGTCGTGAACACCTGCCTGGCGCTGGAAGCCGAAGTCCTTCCCGGCGCAGGCTCCCCTCGGGATATCGAGGAATCCCTCGCTCTCGGCGTTCCCGTGACGAGGTTCTTTCCCTCCGAGTGTTCCAGGGGAGCGGACGTGCTCTCCACGTTCGCCGACGCTTGGCCTGAAATGCGATTCATTCCTGCGGGAGGCGTCACGCCCGAGAACGCGTCGCGCTACCTCTCGCTCCGCAACGTCCTCGCGATACGGGCCGGATGGATCGCCGAACGCCATCTCATCGAATCGGAGCATTTCGAGGAGATCGTCCGCCGCGCCGACGAAGCCCTCCTCGCGATCCACAACTTCGGCCTTCTGCACATCGGAATCAACAACGAAAGGGAGGAGGACGCCGTCACAGCGGCGCGGAAGCTTTCATTCCTCTTCGGATTCCGGCTCCGCGAACGGCCGAACTCGATGTTCGCCGACCCCGGATTCGAGCTGATGAAGACCCCTGACCTCGGAAAGAACGGCCATGTCGCGATCGGGGTGAACGACATTCCGCGAGCCCTGACCTATCTCCGTCAAAAAGGGGTCTCCCCCATTGCGGGAACCGAACGCTACCAAGACGACGGTTCTTTGAGGCGGGTCTACCTCGACCTCGAAATATCCGGCTTCGCCTTCCACCTGCGGAGCTACAAGTAAAAGATCGTCCGGAGGGAGTAAAGATCCTCCGGACGATCCGTTTTCTATCCTTTCAGCACCTTCAGATTTCCCTGGAGCACCCTGTCAGGAAGCAGGTCCGCGAGCGCCTTTTCGTAGTGGCGCATCTCCACGCCCGGAATCAGCTTCTCTCTCGCGGCGACGGCCAGCAGGGCCACGTTCTGCATCCGCACGTCCGGCAGCTCGGTCCGCACGGGAACCGACCTCACTTCGAGACGGGCACAGGCATGGTCCACGTCTTCGGCGGTCGTCGCCTTTTCTGTTCCCAGCCGCACCGAGAGAGGCTGCCAGCAAGTGTCGAAATAGAGCAGCGTCCCGCCGGGCGCCGCGAACCGCTCCGCCGCCCGCAGCGCCTCGGTGCGCTCGAGGGCCAGCACGAGCTGAGCGCTCCCCCTGCGGACAAGAGGAGTCGTCACCGAACCGATCCGGACGAACGACTCCACCATGCCGCCGCGCTGTGCAAGCCCGTGGGTATCGACGCCGCAGACCGCGAGGCCGGCGTAATCCGCGGCCCGTATGATCGCCTCGCTCAGCAGGCCGATCCCCTGGCCGCCGACTCCCGACATGTAGATATCGAACCGGCTCATGCCTTCCGCCCTCCTTTCTCGACGTTCACTCCGATGGCCTTCACCGGGCAGGTCTGAACGCACGAGGCGTCCCCGATGCACAGCTCCTTGCTCACGGTCACGCGGCCGTCCTCGTCCCTCTGGAACGACGGACAGCCGAAGGACTCGACGCAGACGTGGAGCCTGTCGCACTGCTCCTGGTCGATGGCAACCGACTTGCGGACGTAGTCGGGCTTGCGCTGCTGCTCCCTGGTGTACTTCAGCATGCAGGGGTGGCGGGCGATGACGACCGAGAGCCCCTCCTCCGCGACCGCCTCCTTCACCATGGCTGTCAGTTTCGCCTGGCTGTACGTGTCGATCTCGCGGATGCTTTTCACTCCGAGCCCCTCAAGAACGGAGCGCACGGGAATGGCGTCCGCCGGTCCGTTGGCGTTGCCGCCGGAGCCCGCGTGATCCTGGTGCCCCGTCATGGCGGTAGTCCCGTTCTCCATCAGGATAAGCGTCAGGTTGTGACTGTTGAAGACTGCGTTGATGATGCCGGGAAGCCCGGCGTGGAAGAAGGTGGAGTCGCCGAGGAAGGCGACGACCTTCCGGCTGTCGTTGAAGAGGGAGAGCCCGGCTGCCGTTCCCGTGGAATGCCCCATCGAGAGAAGCACCTCTCCCATCTCGTAGGGAGGCAGAAATCCGAGCGTGTGGCAGCCGATGTCGGCGACGGTGATATCCTCTTTCGCCAAGGCCTGTTTGACGGCGTGAAAGGCCGAACGGTGCCCGCATCCGGGGCACATCTGCGGCGGCCGCGGAGCGAGGGAGGCCGGGCGGTCGAGAGGCTTGCGCGGAACCGCAGACGGCCACGTCTTCGAGAGCACCTCCGCCACCTTGTCGGGGGTGTACTCGCCGACCCAGTCTTCCGTACCGGTCTTGCCGACAAGAACGGTACGGATTCCGAGATCGAAGGCCAGCGCCTTGATCTCGCGCTCCAGAACGTCGTCCAGCTCCTCGAGCACCTTCACCGATGCATGGGAACGGAGGAAATCGGCCACGAGCCCCTTCGGAAGGGGGTGCACGACCCCGAGCTTCAGCACGTCGGGGCTCTGCTCCGCTCCGTCCAGCACGTCGAGAAGCGAGCGGAATGGAAGCCCCGCTGTGATGATCCCTTTCGACGAATCGGTTCCCTTATGTAGTTCGTGCAACGGAGAGCCGTCCATCTCCTGCGCGACCTCGGCCAGGCGCGAGAGTGCCCGGCGTTTCATTTCGAGGGCACGGGTGGTGAGCGGAATGGACGGCCCCGCGGACGAGTCGAAACGGGCTTCCTTTCCTATCGGGCGCGGCGTCCACCCCGCGAATTCGACCTTCTCCTTGCCGTGGCAGACGTGGGTGGTCATCCGCAGGATGACGGGCATCTTCCGCTTTCTGGAGAGCTTCATCGCCTCCAGGTAGAAGCGGTACGCCTCGGCCGGCGATGCCGGTTCGAGGACCGGCATGTAGGCGAGACGGGCGATGTGGCGGTTGTCCTGTTCGTTCTGTGAGGAGTTCGCGCCGGGGTCGTCGCCGAGAACGGCGACCAGGCCGCCGTTCAGCTCGAGCAGCGAGAGCTGGACGAATGAGTCCGCCGCGACGTTCAGCCCCACGCTCTTGAAGAAGACGCACGATGGGTGCCCGTTGAGCGACGCGCCGCAGGCGACCTCCGTCGCCACCTTCTCGTTGGTGGAGAACTCGAAGTGGAAGGGGCGGCGCTCCTTCGGCACGCTCATCAGTGCGGACGCGATCTCAGGCGTTGGAGAACCGGGGTAGGAGGTGATCACCTCCGTTCCCGATTCTATCATGGCCCGGGCCAGCGCCGTGTTCCCGAGCACGATCTCGCTGAACGGCCCGGTATTCAGCAGCATGTCGCCGAGACTCTTCATTCGGAATCCTCCTTTTTCTTATCGTTCCCGGACCGCCGTCCGGCAGATGAACATGTCGCGCCCGTGATAGGTGAAATACTCCACGAAAACACGGTTGTCGGTGAACGTCATGCTCTTCGGGACAAGAATCGTGACGTTTCCCGAGGCGTCGGTCAACGGAGCGAAGTCTTCGGGGTCGAGGGGTTTGCCGATCTCAACGAGAGCGGAAGCTCTCTCCCCTCAGGTGTTTCGGTAGTAGCCCCATTCGAGGAACAGCGTCCCTTCGACCGAACCCAGCTTTTCCAAGGCATCCGGGGCCAACTCCAGGCGAAGTTCCTGCGAGGCGCCCAGCGGGGCGCACATCGTCAGCAGAACAAGAATTCCGAGCAGAAACACGTACTTCTTTGAAAACGTACTCATTCTCATATTCATCCTCCTCTCCAAATTGGCAGCGTTTCTTTCCGAAAATTGTATCACGAAGCGCGGGCGGCGTGTGCTACACTTGTCCTGTTTTCCCGAACGATCCGAACCAAGGAGGCGTTTGTCCTGAAACTGCACACCTACCACACGCCGCGGAGCCTGGCGCTTCCGCTGAGAGAGGAAGCCTCCTGCGGAGACACGATCTTTCTCGTCCCGTCGAATCGAGACCGTCCTATCCTGCATGACATGCTCTTCTCCGCCGGAGGAGAGCACCTCTTGATCTCGTTTCCCGAGCGCAAACCGAAGGTATGGATCTGGGACGACCTCTACCGCGCCCTTGCCGAAGCCATGGACGCGAGAGTGCGCGTGCAGATCGATCCTCCGGATCACTGGCTGCTCGTTCGGCATCTTGTTCTCCGTCTCCGGGGACAATACGAAGACCGGCTTCCAGCCGGAACAGCATCCCCCCGTTTTCTGAACCTCGCCGGACAGTCAATCAGGGAGCTGCTCGCCGAGGACGTTCCGTTGAGTGAGCTTGCCGCCTCGCTCGGCTGCCCGGGCTGCGTTCCCGGAGAGGCATGCGGCTCCCTCGGCGACGAGAGCGGCCTCCTCTGCCGCCTCTACGGGGACTACACCGCCATTCTGGAGGAGCTTCGACTCGCGGACAGCGCCCAGATTCCCTCACTGGGAGCCAAACTGCTGGAGACCTTTCCAAAAGCGGGCAATGCATGGGCAGGAACACTCCGCATCCGTGCGGCGGGATTTCTGAGCTTCGCCTCGGGACAGATGCGCTTTCTGCGCGCGCTTGAAGCCGCCGGAGCAGATCTGGAACTCTGGGTACCGGAGTGCGGGGATGGAGATTACTACACAGCGGTGCAGCAGTTCCCGGAGGCCGAACTTGAAAGAATCCCGGAAGATGGCAGGGGAATTCCTCTGGCATCGATCGCGGCCGGGGATCGTCGTCTCTCAACGGACACCCTGGCGAGAGAACTCTTTCTCTGGCCCTCCGGCGAAGGGTACCTGGGCAAGGAGGCGGATTTTCCCTTTCCCGGATGGGAGAACATTGCGATCTGCGCGGAGCAGGATGACCTCGAATCCCTGCTGGAGAGTTTCCAGCGTTACGGTCTGCCGTTTTCTCTGCGCGAGGGGACTCTTGTATCGGAGACAATCCTCTGGAAGAGCGCCCTCCGTGCGCTCGATCTCGCCGCGAACAACTGGCCGTCCGTGGAGACTGCGGATTTTCTCTCTTCGATTCTCTATGCCCCCTTCGATTTTCCCAGGGAAGCATTCAGCGAGCGCCTCCCCTCGGGACAGAGGAGCTGGAACGCTTTCCTTGAATCGTTTCCGCCCGAAGCCGGAGCCGACGGGTTCCGCCGCGCTCTTCGCTTTTCAGAGCGCATTGCAAAAGGGGGACGTCCCGAGGAGCTCCTGGCCGCCCTGGCAGATCTCGCTCCCTCGAGAGACGGCCTGAAACGGCTCGCTCAAAAGGCGAAGCCTCATCCCGGCGTCGACGATGAAATACGAGAAATCTCCCTTTCGATCCAGGAAGCCAAGGAGAAGGAAGAGACTCTGCACGAACTTCGGCGAAATCTTGGCGAGGCCGGTGAGAATCCCCTTCGGGGCGAGGAAGCCGTCGCTTTTCTCGCGCAGTGGGCCGAGACGGCCTCGATCTGGATGCCCGCGCCGGTCTCGCCGGCGATTACCATCCACCCGGGGACTCCTCCCGCTCTCGTTTCGTCTTCAATCTGGATTTTTCCAGGAGTCACGGCGAAACGCTGGCCGGGACAGGTCCGCGAATCCCCCCTGCTGAGCGACGAACGGAAGGAGTACCTGCACGACACCCTTGGGCTGGGAAGGAGCCACCTTCCGCTGGTACCGGAGAAACGAAGCCAAAGAGAAGCGCTCTTCCGGCGCCTGACCGCCTGCGGCGAAAACCTCTGCATCCTCCTGCGACCGCTCGCGGACGAAGCGGGACGCCCGATCCCCGAATCACCCTTTGTCAAGGATGCATGCAACCCGCTCCGGCCATGGCTATCCCCTTGTGAAAAGGAGTATCCGAAGCGGTCGCTCGGCGACATCCTCCTCGCTGAGGAATGCCCGGTGGCCCTGGGAACCGAGATACACCGATACGCGGGGCCGCCCGAAGGCCTCGACAGGGGCCTTCTCGCGGACATCGAGCTTCCCTTGCCGAAGAACCGGAGCTTCTCGCTGAGCGACCTTGATACGTACGTTTCCTGCCCCTTCCTCTATTACTGCCGCAGAACGGCATCCCTCGACACGCCCCGGGAGGAGCTGTACCGGCTCGACCTCGCAGGATCCGCGATCCACCTGCTCTGGCAGGAAGCCTGGATGCGCCGCCTTCAGGAGGGAAAATCTCTGGAATCGCTCGTTCATGAACTCTTTGAAAAAGCCCTTGAGCAAAAATATTCCCGCCTGAAGGACGACAAGGCTCTATCGCGGGAAAAAAAGGACCTGCTGCGGAAAGCGGTCCGCCTCGCGCGCTTTCAGCAGGAGATGGAAGAGAAAGGACTTGCCGGGGCGCGCAAAGAACAGCGGCGCGAGTACGCGCTCCCCGAATTCGAAAGAAGCGGCGTGCTTTTCAAGGGGCGGGCCGACCGGATCGACTTTCTGAAGGACGGCAGAGCTGCAATCTTCGACTACAAGAGCGGGCCGACGGACGGCTACAAGGAGAGCCTCCAGCTTGCCGCCTACGGAATCGCTTTAAAAAGCGAGGGAGTCCTTACCGTTGCGTCGGCATACCTCTGTCTCGGTGACGGAAAAGCCCGCGGAGCTTCCCTGAATGACGCGCCGTCCGTTCTCTCGTTCAAGACGCCGCTCGAAGAGCTCGGCGAGAAGGCGGAAGAGGCGCTTGCCCGGGTCGTGCACTCCTTCAAGACGGGACTCTTTCCGCCCGAATATGAATCGAAAAGCTGCCGGTGGTGCGAATATTCCTCGCTCTGCCGCAGGCGGGACTTCCGCGATGCCGAATCCGAAGAAGAGGGTGAAGAGAATGCCGGACAGTGAGCTGATGCTGCAGCGCCTGAGACAACACATTGCATCGAAAAATCTCCTTCTTCCCGCGCAGGAGGAGGCGGTCTTCTCGGACGCGGCCCTGACCCTTGTCGGTGCGGGGGCAGGAACGGGGAAGACCCACACGCTCTCATGGCGCTTTCTTCGAGCGCTGCTCCGCGAGGAGACTCTCCGGGGAACCGGCCACAGCGAAGAAGCATCCCCGGCCGCTCCCGAAATTCGCCTCGTCCGGCCCCGCGACATCCTGACGCTCACATTCACCGACAAGGCGGCCAACGAGATGCGGGAACGAATTTCGTCCCTCTTCGAGGAAATCCGCCCCATTCTCGATCCCGATAGAACGCTGCTGAACTCCGTGACCGCAGAGCTGCAGGAGGCCCAGATCTCGACCATCCACGCTTTCGCGCTGAACATCGTCCGCGAAGAGGCGCTCTTCCTTCCATCCGGATTGGGAGCGCGGCCTGTCGCTCCGCCCGAGGCCGAACTTTTTACGCTCCGTTCCGAAAAAGCCCTTGACACGCTCGACTTCGAATGGTTCACCCGAAACCTCCCTCCGGGACGAACTTCGGACGACTTTCTCGACGGCCGGCAGGATGACCTGGCCGACGTCGTGACAGCATACTCGTCCGAGCAAGTCGTCTCGTTCGCCCTCTCCCTCTCCGATCTGCTTGAGAACCGCGGAGAATCCCCCGGCTCGCTGCTGAAGATCGCGGACAATCCGGACTACTTCGAAGCGGTGAAGAAGCGCATCCTCAAAATATGTCTCCCCTCCTGCCGGAATTTCGCGCATGCCTGGGCGGAGGTCTTTCGACAGCTTCCGGAAACGCTGCCCGGCAAGGGAAACGTCAACGAACGAATCGAAGGCCTGCGCCGGCTCCAGCCTGCGGAACTCCTTTCCCGGGACGATCCGGAGGAGCTGTTCTCCTTCGCCGGGAGAATTTTCCGCGACATTCTCGGCAATCTCAAGGGCGTAAGCGGAAGCAAAACGGGAGCGCTGATGCAGGATGTCCTTGAATGCTCCCTCAAGGAGCACCGGGAGCGATTCGCCGCGCTCCAGGCCGGATTGGGTTTTCTGTCGCAGGAACCGCCGGAGTTCGACGTTCGCCTGCGCGCCGTCCTGTTGAGGACTGCCGCCCTGATTTGGGAGAGCTACAGGGAGTTCCGGCGAAGACGCGGTCTGCTCTCCTACGACGACATGATACGCCTCGCCGCCGAAATCGCGGCGCCCGGCGGATCGGCGCGCCCCGTTCGGACCTATCACGAGATCCTCGTCGACGAATACCAGGACACGAACCCGTTGCAGGACCGTCTGATCAACTCGGTAGCCGCCGAGGGAAGCAGGCGTTTCCTCGTAGGCGACCCGAAGCAGTCGATCTACCGCTTCCGCCATGCCGACCCGACGCTTTTCCAGGTGAATTCCCCGGCACGCCGGAGGCGGGGAAGAGAAGGCCCCCTGGGGGGCGGCAGTCGTATAGCATCCCCGCCGGAGGATACTGATTACATTCCGCTGCAGACGAGCTTCCGGACGCGCCCGGCCCTGCTGAAAGAGATCAACCGGCTCTTCGGAAGGATTTGGCGCAACGGCATCGCCTCCACGCTCCCGGCGCCGTACGAGGAGCTCCTCTTTCCGGAGGACGCCGAAGCTGAGCGCCTTCGGGAAGAGACATCGGCGCCTCCCCTCGTTTCGATCATTCTCCGCCAGGGCTACGGGGAGCCCATAGACAAGACGAGGCGTCGTGTCGCGGATGCCCTTGGCAAATGCCTGGTGGAGCTTCACGGTCAGCCGGTCTGGGACAAGAAGGAAAAGACAATGCGTCCCGCGCAATGGCGCGACATGACCATTCTCGTGCCCTCGCGTTCCTCCTTTCCGCCGCTCGAAGAGGTGCTCTACCCCGAATACGGAATCCCCGCCGCCTTTGAAAAGGGGAAACAATACTTCGACAGAGGGGAGATAGGCGACATGATCACGGCGATCCGCACGCTCGCCTTTCCGGACGACAGAGCCGCCCTGCTCGGTTTTCTGGCCTCCCCCTTCTCCGGACTGAACATGTCTCAGTTCTCCCTCTTCCTCTCTCCGGACGCCCCGCCGCTCGAATCACTCTTTCCGGATACGGCGGCATTGCTGGAGGAGCTACGGAGCGTCGCGCGCTACTCGGGCCTCTTCGCGGCGCTGGTGATGCTGCTGAAAAACCAGTCGTTCCTCCTTGCATACCCGCATTGGAACCGCAAGAGCGTGCTCGCAAACCTCTGGAAAGGACTCGACTTGCTCCGCGAGTACGAGGCGGTCTTCGGCAACGATCCCGGCGGATGCGCCGCCTACGTCGCCCGAATGGCCGGCCGGAAAGGGGCCGGCGAGGAGAGCACACCGCTCGGCGAAGAGGAGGACGTGGTCCGCGTGCTCACCGTCCACAGCGCGAAGGGGCTCGAATTTCCGATCACCGTCGTGATGGACCTGAACAACAAACCCGGCGGAGGCGGAAACAGGACCTCTCTCATTCCCTCCGTCCTGCTCGGAGTCGGAGCCTCGCGCCATCCCGACGCATGGAACGACGGAAGCTCCTCTCAGACAGGAAAGATCGCCCGTTTTCTCGAAGAGACGGAGACCCGGGAGGAGTGGCAGCGCCTCTTCTACGTCGCCGCGACGAGGGCAATGGATTGCCTCGTCCTCTGCTCGCCCTGCACCGTGAAGGACGGCCTTCCCGTGCCGCGCCCCGGCTCCTGGCTCGATCTGCTGCAAATCGATATTCCGGAGGACGAAGAAGCGGGAGGGAGTTCTCCTTCCCCTGCCCCAACGGAGAAGGCAGAGCGGAAAACAGGCCTCCAAGTGCCCCCGCCGCCGACGGAAGAACGGTCGCTGGAGAGAATGAGCGCCACGTCCTACTCTCTCTTCCGCTACTGCCCTGCAGCCTGGAGGATGAAGTTCCGCCAGGGATTGGAGCTCGCCTGGGAACTGCCATCCTCTGAAGAGGCCGGAGGTTCCGATCTCGGTTCCCTGGCGCACTGGGTCCTCTCGCGCTGGAACTTCCGCGCGGACACCCTCTCCCCGCTGCTCGGGGAGGAGCCGCATTCCAGGATGCCGCAGGGACTTCGCGCAGTCTGGCGGGAAAAACACGGAAGAAGCGAGCTGAGAAGATGGCTGGAGCGCTTCTCCGCCCTCCCGGCTGGGCAGGCGATGGCACGGCTTCACGACGAGGGCGCCCTGCGGCGGGAGATTCCGTTCCGGATTCGGATGAAAGAGGAGGGCTGCACGCTTCCCCTGGCGCTTATCGGGTCGGTGGACGTGCTCTGGGTGGATGGAGATACCGTCTATATCAGGGACTACAAGATCACGGCAGGAGGAAACGGAGAAGAGCCCGCCTGGAAGACCCTCTACAGGGAGCAGCTCCTCTTCTACGGCTACGCAGCTTCGCTGGCCTTCCCCGGAAAAAAGCAGGACATCCGTCTGGTTCACCTTCGCGAAGGGATCGAGGGGGAGAAAATCGAGCTTCCTGCCTCGTGGAACAAAATCGGCGAAAGCATCCGCGCCGCGGCCGCGGCGTGCGCGACGGGACCCTTTCCAGCCGCCGCGGAGCGCTGCCCGGCGTGCTTCTACAGGCTCGACTGCCCGTACCGGGAATAAATAGCGGTACGTCCGGCAGAACTTCACGAAGAAATTTGACGCGGAAGAGAGTGACATTTAGTATGGAAGCGGATGAAGGCTCCATGTTTTTCGATGAAGCCCCTTGCCGAGGAGCGGTTCTTTCCGCTCCGGCTCTATGCGCTGTCTATGTGCTGATATCCGCACCGTGCGAAAACGGGGCGGAATGTGAGGCAAAGTACACTACGGAAGGAAGGGACCTACGAAGATGATGTTTGACCCGAACGAAATGAGCCCCCTCGACTGGGACGATATCACGGATGAAATACTTGGGATGGCGGAGGACGAACTGCGTGCCGCCACGCTTTTGCTCAATGCCGACCCTCCGCTTGCCGCCCCCTCGATGCCCCATTCCCTCATGGCGGCGGAGTACCTGCTCTACCTGACCACGCAGCTTCTCGGAGCGCCGAGAAGAGAGTGGAGCGGCATCGAGGAATATATCGGCTTCATCGAGGAGAAGGCCCCCGATCTACGCCGAACCCTCGGCCCGCTGACCGCTCTCCGGAAAGACATCAACCGCAGCGTTTACGACGAGGAAACGCTAAAGATCGCTGAATCCGCCCTCAGGGCTGCCAAAAAAGCGGGAAAAGTCCTCGGCGCCTTCATCGACGAAGCACTCGAAAAGATGTACGAGGAGAACGAGCCCGAACCGGCGCCGTCTGCCGGTCCGGGGAAGGACGAATTCGTCCCCCGCGACTTCCTCAGGGCCATGGAGCTCGTCGACAGGGCGTGGCAGGAGACATCGGGGAAAAAACGGGAGGCGCTGGCCAAGCAGGCGCTTTCCATATGCCCTCACGCGGCCGAAGCCTACGTCATCCTCGGAAACGACGCCCTTGACGGCGGAAAGACGGAAGCGGCCCTCGAATACTATCGTAAGGGAGTTGCAGCAGGCGAAAAGGAGATCGGCAGCGCCTTCGACGAAATGAAAGGGCACTTCTGGGGGTTCATCGAGACGCGACCCTACATGCGGGCCCGATTCGGGCTTGCTTCGGCGCTCCGCAAGAGCGGCGCGGACCGGGAAGCGCTCGCCCACTTCAAGGAGATGCTTGAGCTGAACCCCGAGGACAACCAGGGAGTCCGGTACATCCTTATGGAGACGCTGCTCTCCCTCGGCTTGAACGACGAGGCGGAGCAGCTCCATAAGCGGTACGACGACGTCACCGCCTTCTGGGTCTATCCGAAAGCGCTGCTCGACTTCCGGAAGACCGGCGACTCGGAACAATCGCGGACTTCCCGCGCCGAGGCGGTTCGCGCCAACGCTCACATTCCTGAATTCCTCCTCGGAAGGAAGAAGCTTCCCAAGGCCCTCCCGGACCGCTACGAACTCGGCAGGGAGACCGAGGCCATCATCTACGCGGCCGAATACGGCGAGCCGTGGCGCGCGACGGCCGGCGCGATAGACTGGCTTGCCGGAGCCGTCTGATCCGGTATTCCGTCACGGGCAAGTAATAGGAGGATCCGGAGGATTGTCCCGAGCGATTTGAGGATTCGCTGAAACGAAAGGGCGAGTCGAATATTCGACTCGCCCTTTCGTTTCGGGAAAACAGCTTATCTTCTTCGCCGGATCATCTGCAACATTACGGGAAGAAGAATCATCAAGGGGGCAGCACCTCCTGAGGCTGTCGCGCACCCTCCTCCGCTGCCGCCTGCGGCAGCGCTCTTCGCGCCCGGACCTGCGACTGCCAGGACGATCGGATCGACGTACCGGCCGTCTTTCCTGCCGTCGAAGATGACGAGCTGCCTTCCCTCGGAGACCTGGACGAGGTTGCCGGGAGAGGCGGTTATTCCGTCGAAGACCAGGATATCGAATCCGAGCGTGTAGCCTTCCTCCTCGATGTCGACGTCGAATACCTGGTAGAGCGTGAGTCCTGAATCCCGAACGGTTTTCGCCAGGTCGAAGACATGATTCTCTTCTTCATCGGCAATCAGCTTGAACACCCGAATCTCCCCGAGGAGCGCCTCGCTCGGATCCTTGCCGGATGCGAGAGCGTCGTCGATGCGTCTGCGGATGCTCTCGTCGATTTCATCGAGAGCCTCGCCGGAGATCGAAAACGTCGCCCTGACCGGAACAAATCGTCCGGTCGTATCGGCATCGGCTCCGATTTCGAAGGACATCGTCTCAAGCAGGACAGGTTCGGCATCGTTTCCATCCGCGTCGCGTTCGATGATCCGGCCCAGTTCTGCGGCGACCGCCTCCCTCTCCTCATCGTTCAGATCGACGAGTTCAGGAGACGCTTCGCCGGGAGAGAAGAAATCGATATCCTCAACCGCGACGCCGCCGAGGTCGAGTGAGGCAAGCTCGCGTACCGCCTCTTCGTCCATTTCGAGCACTTCGAGAGGAGGCCTGTCGCCGGATTGCGATTTGCGCGTATAGCTCACCGTGAGCGCGGAGGTCTTTCCCTTGGTCACGGTGAAAAGACGCGCCGCCGGAGTGTTCCATCCCGTGACGTTCGAAAAGATCGCGATGGCGCTTCCTTCAGGAACACCGGCGGCTGTTTCCCCGCTCTTGTAAACTTTAGAAGCAGCCGAAACGCTTGCCCCTTCCCTGTGCTCCACGAAGAGCCTCCATCTCGCCTGGGCCGGTCCTTTGATCGTCACCTTGACCGAGCCGGTCTGGGGCGGCTGGGGCTGGGTCGAAAGCGACGTGAAGGCCTTGAGGCAGACGTTCGTGTTCGCAAAACCTGCATAGGTTGTCAGGTCTCCCCAGGTGCTGCCGTCGGAACTGATAAAACTCTGGCCTGCCGCGGCACGTGCCTTGGTGCTGTATCCGACAAGAGGATACTCCGTCGGAATCGGAAAATTGTAACCCGGGGTCCTCAGACGGATGACGATGGAGAACCGTTCTCCGGCAGCCAGCGAAACATTGGATGGAATGCGCACGGTATGATACCCAGCCGCGGCGAGCGTTCCCTCCGCGCTGTAGGCGAGCGTGCCGCTCCGAGGCGATCCGGCGTTGACCCCCTTGCGGACTTCGATCCGGTAGGCGCTGTTGGATTGCGCAGCGTAGAATGAGACCGCCTTCAACAGTTCCGGACTTCCCGATGCCGGGCCAATGGCGGTGAAGATGTTGGCGAACCAGGCAGTGTCTTTATTGTACCCTGCGCTATCGACCCATCCGAGAGGGTCGTACTGGTAAATCCTGCTGAAGTTGGTATTCGGCCCACCCTTAAAAACGGAGTAACTCCGTATTGTCTGATCCCGATAGGAGATCCAGAAGTACCCTCCGTCGTGATAGGAAGTCCCCCAGCTGTTCCTGATGAGCCACGCGCCGTTGCTTCCCGGGTTGACTTTGAAGTTCGATGCGGGGTAGTTGTCATCCCATCCGACGACGGCCACGGCATGCCCGCCGCTGCCCTTTCCGGAGGAATTGTAGTAAGCCGTTCCCTTGGAATTAAATGCTTCAAAACTCATCGGAGATATCGAGATGTACGCCGCTCCGTGAGTCATGATGGCTTGTTTTAGCGGCGTACTGTTGAATCTGGAGTCAAAAGGAACCGGCAGATAGAGGACGTGCTCCAGATGTTTGAAGACCGGATCGGATGCGAGGGGTCTGCTCGACTCCGGCCACGGTTTTCTATTCTGATACGGACGGTCGCTCTCGTTGACGGCGCCGGTCCATCGTGAAAGGAGAGCGGCGGCTTGCCACTGATTCCCACCCTGATCGAAGATGGGATCTTCGCCGTATCCGGCCGTTCCGCGCGTAAATGACGGAAGGGAGGGACTTTGGTCCTGGTAGGCAAAGTAGGCGAGGTGCCATTCCGAGAGGTCGAAGCTGCCCGCCTTGACTTTCTTGAAGGTCGATTCCAGGGAGGCGAGGCTTGCAAAGGCCCAGCATGTGCCATAAGAACCCTGGTCCCGCACCAGGGTCAGCGCGTCCTGCTGGCGAAGGTCGTACCGCGACGGGAGCGAGGTCGGGGATGCGGCGAAAATCCCTGAATCCGGAGGAACGACGTGCGAAAGATCCAGCGGCGACGGACGGTATCCGAGAGGACGTCCGTCCGGGCCTCGCGCATCCAGAGCGGAGCGTCCTTCCTGCTGAAACCTGATGAATTCGGGATTCAAAGGAGCTGAAGTCAGAGTACCGGCGCCGGCGAAAGCGGATCCCGCCGGCACAACGAGTAGAAGGAATACCGTCACAAGGGAACGAAATCCAATGGAGCGAAGCGGTTTCATCTCGATCATACACCCTTTCCATGACTATAAACGCATCCGGAACAACACCTCCGACGAACGCTTCCACTTGCAATCGTAAGAGCGTACTTTTCAAATCGCCTGCCTTTCACTGGTATAATCGATTCCTGAAAAGAGTCATTTCACCATTTCTGAGGATTCAGCAGAGAGGAAATTTACAACAAGCCTGAAAGATAATTATGAAATTCCCTCTGAAGCGCTGAATATCGGCGCAAAGCTCATACGGAATTTCCGAAAGCGATCAATTGAAAACGTCCAAGAACCTGCTTTTTTCGAATCAGTGTATTTCAGCATACTATCCTGACGAAATAATTATTTCTTACGTCCCAAGAAAAGGCAACGCTTTTTTTCATTGATTTCTATTTTCGCACACTCAATGAATTTGCTTTGCAGGACTGTTTTTCGTTTTTTTGATGGCAAAACATAAAACAAAAAAAGGATCTAATAAAATTTGTCCCTAACAAACGAACTCCCCTTCCAGTCTGAAGAGGAGTTCGTTTCCGCTCTTTTTCAGCGATTGCCCTTCGGCTCCTTCTACAAACTCTTCCAGCTCTTGAACCCCTTCCCCAGCACTTCCGATGCGTCGCTGACGGACATGAAGGCCTTCGGGTCGCGCTCGGCCAGGAACTTTTTCAGGTAGATCATCTGGCGGGGCTCGAGCAGCGTCATGAGGATCGGTCTTTTCTGCTTGGAGTAGCCGCCCTCTCCCTCGATGCGCGTCGTGCCGCGGTGGAGTGTCAGAATGATGTACTCCGACACCTCATCGGGGATGTTCGTGATGATGAAGACCTGCTTCCTCCTGTCGAACGAGCGCGTCGTATTGTCCACGACGATGCCGAAGACGTAGAGCCCCACCGCTCCGTAGATCGCCGCCTCCAGCCCCACGACGAAGAAGGAGAGCCCCAGCAGCCCCATGTTGATGAAGATGCTGAACTGCCCCATCTCGATGCCGTACCTCTTCCGGAGCGCCACGCCCGGGATGTCCAGCCCTCCGGTCGATGCTCCGACGCGAAAGACGAGCCCCGCCCCGAGCCCCCGGAGCACTCCCGACACCATGGCGGCCATGAACTTGTCGCCGAGCACCGGAACCGGCACGTACTCGAAGACCTTGAGCAGCGCCGAGAAGAGCAGAACCGCCCATGCAGTCCAGAGGACGAAGCGCGGCGAGAGCTCCTTCCACGCCCAGATCATGAGAATCGCGTTCAGCGCGAGGATTACCCACGCCGGGGAGATCCCGAAAACATAGTTCGACAACACCGCGATACCCGACACTCCCAGGTCGGGAAAACGGTTCGGCAGAACGAAAAGCACGACCGCGACCGCCTGGATCGAGACTCCGACGGTGACGGCCAGAAACGCCGGCCACTCCTCGCGAATCTCCTTCAACACCTTGACCAAACCCCTTCGCACCCAAATCCGCACCTTTTGCAAATTCACCGTCAACACTCCTCTTTTGCCCCGTGTTCCGCCGGGAAAAAGCCGATTCATCACGCATCGGCTCCGGCTTTCTGGTATAATAGATCAGTTGCAGATCTATGAAACGGAGTGAAAAAAACCATGTTCATTCCTCTTGAAGGAGAAGGGATCGTCTCCATTCGAAGGGTGGTCGCCCTCGTTCGTCACGAGAACGAAACCGCCGTCTACCTGAGGAACGGTTCACTCCTCGCCACGGGATTCAAACCCGAGACATTGGGAAAAAGATACAACGCTTTTTGCAAAGAGGCAAGGGAGAATGCCCTTCCTCTTCGCACGCAACGAAACGGAGGAAACAGAACATGACTATGAGCCCTGCGGCTCTCCAGTACACCGCCAAAGATATCCAGGTTCTCGAAGGCCTTCAGGCCGTCCGAAAACGGCCGGGAATGTACATCGGCGACACCGCCGCACGCGGACTCCACCACCTCGTCTACGAGGTCGTCGACAACTCCGTGGACGAGGCCATCGGCGGTTACTGCACCAAGATCGTCGTGACCATTCACGAGGACGAGAGCATCTCCGTCGAGGACAACGGGCGGGGAATACCCACGGATCCGCACCCCTCGAACGGCCGCCCCGCATCCGAGGTCGTTCTCACCGTACTCCACGCCGGCGGCAAGTTCGACGGAGGGGCGTATAAAGTCAGCGGAGGGCTTCACGGCGTCGGCGTCTCGGTCGTGAACGCTCTCTCCGAGTGGCTCGACATCACCATTTGCCGGAACGGCGAGTCACGGAGCCAGCGCTTCGAGAGAGGCATCCCGGTAACGGATCTCTCGGAAGGCATTCCGACCGGCTGCACCGGGACGAAAGTCCACTTCCTCGCCGACGCCGCCATCTTCGAGGAGGTCAAGCACTCTTTCGAAGTGCTGAGCGCCCGCTTCCGCGAGATGGCCTTCCTCAACCCGGGGCTCTCCATCACGCTCGACGACCGCAGGGAAGAAGGCAAGGTCAAGGAATTCCGCTACGAAGGCGGAATCCGCTCCTTCATCGAATATCTCAATCGCGGCAAGACCGCCCTCTTTCCCAACCCCATCGTCATTTCGGGGGAGAGGGAGGGTGTCTCCGTGGATATCGGCCTGCAGTACAACGACGGGTATCAGGAACGCGTCTTCGGCTTCGCGAACCTGATCCACACCGTCGAGGGAGGAACACACGTCTCCGGCCTCCGGACGGCCCTCACCCGCGCCGTGAACGAAGCGGCGCGGAGGGCGAAACTCCTGAAGGAAAAGGATGAGAATCTCTCCGGAGACGACCTCAAGGAAGGGCTGACCTGCGTCATCTCGGTGAAACTGGGCAACCCGCAGTTCGAAGGGCAGACAAAGACGAAGCTCGGCAACAGCGAAGTTCGGGGTATCGCCGATTCCGTCGTCTACGAGGGTCTGCTCACCTGGTTCGACGACCATCCGCAGATCGTCAAGTCCGTGGTCGAAAAGGCGATACGGGCGAGACAGGCCCGCGAGGCGGCCAAACGAGCCCGTGAACTTGTCCGGAAGACGGCCATGACAGGGCTGACGCTCCCCGGCAAGCTTGCCGACTGCTCCGACCGGACCCCCGAGAACACCGAGGTCTACATCGTCGAGGGAAACAGCGCCGGCGGCAGCGCGAAACAGGGACGCGACCGGAGCTTCCAGGCGATTCTGCCGCTCCGGGGCAAGATCCTGAACGTCGAGAAGGCCCGCCTGGACAAGGCGCTTGCAAACGCCGAGATCCGCACGATGATCCAGACTCTCGGCGCCGGCGTGGGGGACGACTTCGATCCATCAAAACTGCGCTACCACAAAGTCATCATCATGACCGACGCCGACGTGGACGGAGCCCACATCAGCACGTTGCTCCTCACCTTCTTCTACCGCTACATGCCCGCCATCATCGAGCAGGGTTACCTCTACCTGGCACAGCCTCCCCTCTACCGCGTGCAGAAGGGGAAAACCGTCACCTACTGCTATAACGAAAAGGAGATGCGGGCCATCCTCGACGATCCGGCCAACGCGTCGGCCAAGATCTCCGTCCAGCGCTACAAAGGATTGGGAGAGATGAACCCGGACCAGCTCTGGGAGACCACCATGGACCCGCAGAACCGCATTCTGAAACGTGTGGAGATAGAGGACGCCGTCGAAGTGGACGAGTACTTCAGCATCCTGATGGGCGACAAGGTCGAACCCCGCAGGGATTTCATCGCCGCCCACGCGAACGAGGTACGGAACCTCGACATCTGAACCCTCCCCGATAGTTCAAAGCCCCCGGAGCATAATGCTTCGGGGCTTTTTTTCCGGTGCTGCCAAGCCGTTTCGAGGATCTTCAGGATCTCATCCCGCTCGATCTTCTTTCAATAATGTTCCGGCTTCTTTTTCTGGAGGGAGCAATAGTTCCTCCGGACGGACGGAAAACGTGTATAATTATTATGAGAAAACTGCTGAAAGAGGGGATGATCGATAATGGTCGTGCAGAAGAAAAAGAAGCCCCGTGGCGCAGAGCAGCCTTCCGTCATTGCAAGACAGATCCGAATCGTGTTTTACACGGTATTCATCTGCATCACTGTCGTCCTCCTCGCGGTGACGCTTGATCTCATCATCAATCCGAACAAAACATGGACCGACTCCCTCGCCATCCGCTGGATCAGTGAACGCCGGGAGAGGTTCCCCTTCTTCAAATAACAGAACCGACGCCGTCGCGCGGACCGAAAACTTTTTTCCGCCTCTCCGGGAGAGGATTTTGTGCTATTATTGTGTGCAATGTCATATCGATATCCCATGGTCTTTCCGACCGAGGAGGCTTCGTCGTGTATCTTGTCGGTGTTTTGTACTCTTGTCTTGCTGCCCTCTGCTGGGCCCTTGGCCCGGTTTTTCTGAAAAAAGGGCTCGCTCTGATGAGCCACTCCGAAATAGGGGCGGCGAGGACCGTCGGATTTGTCGCCGTGTCCTTTCTCTTCTGCCTTCTGGAACCGGGCGCCCCGATCGGATGGCCCTTCCCCCCCGTGCTTCTGCTCGTCATCTTCTTCAGCATCCTCGTCGGCAACGTAATCGGCGATCTCGCCTACTTCAGGGCCATCGAAAAAATCGGCGTCGGACGATCGGTGGGAACCACCTCATGCTACCCCCTCTTCGTGACCGCAATCTCGGCCTTATGGCTCGACGAGCCGGTCACGCTTCCGCTGGTTCTCGGCACGTCGGTGATGATCGCGGGGCTTGTCCTTCTGAAGACGGGAGGCGCGGCATCGACGGAAAGGGAGGAAATCGCGCCGGTCGGCTTTCTCTTCGCCCTCGCCGCCGCAATCTGCTGGGCGGCCATGCTGGTGCTCCAGAAGTGGCTCCTCTCCGTCCACGCGATACCTCCGGCAACCATCACCGTGTGGAGAGCATTCTTCCTCTTCGCCGTCTCCTGGACGTACTGGGGCGCGCGATCGGCACGCAGCGGAAAGAATCCCCTAGTCATCTTCTCGCTCAGCCCGAAGGCGTGGCTCTGGGCCGTCGCGGCCGGAACCTTCGGTCTCGCGGGCGGAGGCTATTTCTTCACGAAGGGAATCGAGATCATTCCGGTCTCCGTTGCCACTCCCATCACAGCGAGCAGCCCTCTCCTGGCCGCCGCGATGGGCGTCCTCTTCTTCCATGAACGGATGCGCCCCGTCCAGTGGGCGGGCATCCTCTGCATTCTCGGCGGCGTCCTGGCAGTCAACACATAGAAGAACTACAGGGGATACGACTGGAAGCACAGGTTCCCACAAAGGAGGGACGCCCTTCAAGCGAATCACCGAAGAGCGTCCTTCCCTTTTTTCTGAAATCCTCAGAACTCCAGGATCACCTTGCACACCTCCGCCGGATTCTCGGCGATGAATTGCATGGCCTCCTTCACCCGGACGAAGGGAAAACGGTGGGAGATGAGCAGTTCCGGTTCGACCAGCCCCTCGTTGAACCGGGAGATCACCTCCGGGAACTTGTTCCGGTTGAGGCGAACCCCTTCCCCGCCTCGTGCATCGGCATTTCCTTGATCTCGAGGCTGTTCGGTCGCGCGACATAGACAGCCTTCATCCCTTCTGCTCTCCTTCGGAAAAACCAGCTTGAAATTTTCCCTCTCCCGGACTTCCCGGTCTCTGGAAACGCTACCTTGACAGCCAGCCGCCGTCCACCGCCACGACGTACCCCGTCACGTAGTCGGAGGCCGGCGAGGCCAGGAAGACCGCCGCCCCCTTCAGGTCGTCGGGAGATCCCCAACGGCCTGCCGGAATACGGGCGAGAATCTCCTTGTTCCGCACCGGGTCCTTCTGCAGGGCCTCCGTGTTGTCCGTCGCCATGTATCCCGGGGCGATGGCGTTGACCTGCACGCCGTACTGCGCCAGCTCGTTCGCCATCAGCTTGGTGAGACCCGCGACGCCGCTCTTGCTCGACGTGTAGGAAGGAACTCGGATCCCGCCTTGGAACGAGAGCATCGAGGCGACGTTGATGATCTTGCCGCCGCGCCCCTGCTTCGCCATCTGCCGGGCAGCCTCCTGCGAAAGGAAAAAGAGGCTCTTCAGGTTCACGTTCATCACGTCGTCCCAGTCCTTCTCCGTGAACTCGAGAATATCGGCGCGCCGTATGATTCCGGCGTTGTTCACCAGAATATCGACACTTCCCATCGCCGCCGTCGCCTCTGCCACGATGTCTGGAATGCGGGCCTGGGACGTGAGATCGGCCTCCACGTGGAGGAATTTCCGCCCGAGCTCCTGCACCCTGGCCCCTATTTCCGGCATCGGAAGAGGACCGACGCCGACGATATCGGCTCCCGCCTCCGCCAACCCCTCGGCCATGCCGTAACCGAGCCCCTTTCGGGCGCCGGTCACAACGGCAACCTTGCCGTCGAGTTTGAAAAGATCAAGTATCATTCGCTGTTCGCCTTCCTCTCGAAAAAAAATGAATAGCGTCGGGACCGGATCAATAGGTGATGATCACCTTCAGAAACTTCTCGGGCTCTCGCAGGATATCCCGAAACGCGTCGTTGATCTTCTCGAACGGGTACGAAGCCGACAGAAGGGGTTCCGGGTTCACAAGATCCTTGTCGAACCATTCGATCACCTGGGGAAACTTCCGGCAGTTCATCCGGGAACCGACGATCTTCAGCTCTTTCTTCACGATGAGCACTTCCGCGATCTTCGCAGGTTCCGGGTTGAAGCCGAGAACGACGATCCGTCCGCCCGGCGCGGCATATCCGAGACTCTCCTCGAGAAGGCGGGGCTTTCCCACTGCCTCCACCACGACGTCCGCTCCGAATTCCTCGGTAAATTCGCGAAGCGCTCCGGAAAGGTCTCCCGTCTTGCTGTTCACCGCCCGGTCGGCGCCGAGCTGTTTCGCCTTATCCAGCCTGCAGTCCACGAAATCGCTTATCAGTACCTCGGCTCCGGCGAGCTTCATCCCCTGCAGGATGCAGAGTCCGATCGTCCCGGCGCCGAGCACGAGCACCTTGTCGCCTTTTTTTACCTCGCTCCTCGCGAGCACCTCCGCCGCAATCGAGAACGGCTCGATGAGAACCGCCTTCTCCCACGCCATGGAGGCGGGAAGGGCATACACCTTCTCCTCTGGAACGACGATGAAATCGCAATACCCTCCGTCGATCTGCACTCCAAGGCATTTCACCGTGCTGCAGAGGTTGTCGAACCCCCGTTTGCACGATATGCAGTTTCCGCAGGAGACCACCGGGTCGATGGTCACCCGGTCCCCCTTCGAGAACCTCTCCGCGCCGCCGCCCGTGGACTCGACCTCGCCTACCAGCTCATGACCGAGGATTCGCGGCAATGCGACATCGGAACGCTCCCCCTGGTAGATATGCAGGTCAGAACCGCATATTCCGGCAGCCTTTACACGGACGAGCACCTCGCCCTCACCGGGGAGCGGCATCCGGTCCTCGAATATCTGGATCTGCCGGGGCGCAACGAGTTTCGCGCTTCTCACATCATTCACCTCCGCCCTTCCGGGCCAGGATTCTCCTCTACATTATACCGAAGGTCTTGAACGCTTCCACCGTGGACATTCCGTCCCGGATGGCATTCGCCACCAAATTTTCTCCTTCAGCCTTGGCAAGGGCCATTTCGATGACCTCGCGTTCCTTGGCTCGAGGAACAACGACGACTCCTCCTATATCCCCGAAGAGAAGATCTCCCGACTCCACCCTGACACCGTTTGAGAACTCTATCGGGCAGCGCCAGTCGATCACCCGCCCCCGCGCTCCCTGGTCCTGCGCGTACGTTCCCCATGAAAATACCGGGAATTCCAGCCCGAGCACCTGCGGAGTGTCGCGGGTATACCCGTGGGTGACAGCCCCGGCCGCTTTCAGGCGCTTCGCCCGGATCGTCATCAGACCTCCCCAGTGAGCGTAGTCGGGAGAGCCGCCCGCGCATATGTAGATCTCGTCTTCTTTCAGATCGTCCAAAGCCTCGAACATGAGTCCGAAGGGCTTCGATCCAGCTCCGCAGCAATCGGCCTCGAGCACGGTCATCGCCCTGCCGGCCAGCACCATTTCGGGGAGAAGAGGCTGTATCCGCGGAGGAAGAAACTGCTTTGTCAGCCCGAGGGTATCCATAACATCGCCCACGAGCGCGGTGAAAAGCTCGCTTTTCATCATAGAGAACAGCTCTTTATCCGTATTCCATCTCGACATATTCAACGCACCTTTCTAAAGAGGCGGCTTGCGGACAGCCCCTCACGAGCCCGCCCGTCTCCCCGGAGATAACCCAAGGGTATGAGGAGACGTGTCAAGCGCCCCCTCATACCCGAAACATGCTCTTATTCTGCGGCCGCCTTGATAAGGTCGAGCAGCTCCGTCCCGAACTTCTTCATGTAGTCGTCCCACACGGGCTGGACAGCCTGGACAAATGGGGCCACATCGACATCGTTGAACTTCACGTTGTTCTTCTTCAGCTCCTCCACCGTCTTGGTGATGAAGGCGTTCCAGTACTCTCTCTGCTTGACCTGCGCCTCCGCCCCGGCCTCGATCATCGCCGTCCGCTGCTCCGGAGTCAGCTTCTCGAAGGACTGCTTGCTGATCAGGATGATGTCGGGGACCATGAAGTGCTGCGTCCAGGAGAAATAGTCGGAGACCTCGTAAAGCTTCAAAGTGAGCAGCGTGACGGGGTTGTTCTCCCAGCCGTCGAGCACGCCCTGCTGCAGCGCGCTGTAGACCTCTCCCTGGGCCATGGGCGTCGCGATGGCCCCCATCGCGTTGAGGGTATTCACCATCAGTCGGCTGTCCATGACGCGGATCTTGAGTCCCCTGAGGTCCTCGGGCTTGTAGATGGCCCTCTTGTTGTTGATGAGGTTGCGGGAACCCGCGTCCGTCCAGTACAGGAAGACGAATCCCGCCTTGTCGATGTCGGCCTTCAACATCTCTCCCGCCTTCCCGTCAAGAGCCTTGAACATGTGATCGGTGCTCTGGAAGACGTAGGGAAGGGAGAGCGCGTCCATGGTGGGGATGAACTGGGCGGCGGGACCGGCTGATGTGATGCACATCTCGAGCGTTCCGGCCTGCATGCTCTCGAGCGCCTCGCGCTGACCGCCGAGGGCGCTGTTGTTGAAGAGGCGCACTTCCACCGCGCCGCCGGTCTTCTCCTTCACCCTCTCTGCGAAGTAGACGAGGGATTCGGTCGTGGGGTTTCCGTCGGGAAGCACGTTCGATAGTTTCAGGACAACCGCGGCGGAAGCGACCGACGCAGCCAATACAACCGTGAAAACTACAAGAAGCGCAAGCGTGAACAATCTTTTTCCAGTCATTATGTTCCCTCCTTCGGGTACATCCTTGCGCAGACACTCCGCGCAAGCTTGCTTGGTACTCTCTCTCCCCCCGAATCGATCACGGGAGAAATCTCGTCGCGCCGTTTCAATTCAGGACTCCTCCGGCTCCCACCCGCCTCTCCTTAAAAGGTGCGGCCCGAAGGAAAAGCGCCGGGCCGCATCCGGGTTATTTCAGGCCCATCACCAGCTCGGGAAGGAACGTGATGATCTTCGGAAAAACGATGATGATCGCGAGCACCACGATCATGGTGAGCAGATACTTCATGTAGGCGCCGAGGATCTCCCCCAGCTTCGCCTTCGCGATGCCCGTGGCCACGAAGAGAGAGACTCCGACGGGGGGCGAGCACTGTCCGATGGCCATGTTCACGATGGTCATGATGCCGAAGTGGATGGGCGTCACGCCTAGCTGGCTCGCAATCGGGAAGAGAATGGGAACGAGGATGATGATGATCGGGGAGATGTCCAGGAACGTTCCCATGAAGAGCGTCAGAATGTTCATCAGAAAGAGGAGAACGAGCCGGTTTTCGGAAAGGGCGAACATGGCCTTCGCGATCTTGCCGGGAATCTGCTCGGCGGCGAGAATCCAACCGAAGCCCGAAGCCGTGGCGATGCAGAGCACAACCACGCCCGTCGTGATTCCGGTCTTCACGAAGATGCCGGGGATATCGGACCACTTCAGCTCGCGGTAGACGAACTTGCCGACGAAGAACGAGTAGAACGCGGCGACCACCGAGGCCTCCGTGGCGGTAAAGACGCCCGAGAGAATTCCGCCCATGATGATGACCATCGTCATCAGGGCGAGGATGGAGTCCGTGAAGGTATGCCAGCGCTCCTTCCACGTGGCGCGGGGCTCTGCCGGAAGATTGCGCTTCTTGGCGAAGATGGAGCTTGCCACCATGAGGGCGCACCCCATCAGGATGCCGGGGAAGACGCCGCCGAGGAAAAGCCCGCCGATTGAGATCCCGCCCGTGATGCCGAGTATGATCATGGGAATGCTGGGCGGAATGATGATGCCGATGGAGCCCGCCGTCGCGACGACGCTGGTTGCAAGATCCTTGCCGTACCCCTTCTTCTCCATCGCCGGGATGAGGACGCTGCCGACGGCCGCCGTGCCCGCCGCGGTGGAGCCGGAGATCCCGGCGAAGAACATCGCCGCCACGATGCTGACCATGGCGAGACCGCCCTTGATGTGCCCGACGAGACTGGAGGAAAAGGAGATGAGCCGCCGCGAGATTCCGCCGCTCTCCATAAAGCCTCCGGAGAGGATGAAAAATGGAATGGCGATCAGCGAGAACGACTCGACGGAAGTATACATCCTCTGGACGACGATGAGCGGATTCATGCTCCCCGCGAAGATCAGGGCGATGGCCGACGAGATTGCGAGCGAGAAGGAGACCGGCATCCTGATGATCAGAAGCAGCGCGAATACAGCGAAAATAGTGGCCGCCATGTCAGTTCCCCCACTCCGAAGAGCTCCTGAAGACGAGCCCGAGAATATGTTTCAGCGAATGAATCGCCATACAGGCTCCGCTCAACGGGAGCACAAGGTAGGGCCAGCTCATGGTGAACGGCATCATCGCCATCATCTGGCGCTGGTTGAGCTTCACGAGGAAGCTTCCACGCGAGATCACGAAGAGAGCGAAGGCGAAGATCATCACGTTGACGAGAATCGCGACGAACTTCTGCATTTTCACGGGGAGATGAATCATGAAGATCTCCACCTCGAAGTGCGCCAGCTCTTTCACGGCAAGGCTGGCGCCGATGAAGCTGAACCAGATGAACATGTACATCAGCATAGCCTCCGACCACGTGATCGGGGCCTTGATGACGAAGCGGCTGATGATCTGGAGAAGGCCAAGCACCATCATGACCGCCAGAAGGCCTATGAGCATCCAGCGCTCGAGACGTCCTACGAGGGCGTCAACTCGCTCCATATGCCGATACCTCCCGCCCTACCCGAGCATGCTCATGGGGACGCCGTCCATGTCGGAGAAGGTCTGGTTCTCTCCCGCCATCCCCCAGACGAAGCTGTAGCTCGACGTTCCAACGCCGGAGTGGATGGACCAGCTCGGCGAGATGACCGCCTCTCCGTTCCGGACGGCGATGTGCCGCAGCTCCGAAGGCTGCCCCATGAAGTGGAAGACGATGCCCTCCTCGGGAAGGTTGAAGTACATGTAGACCTCCATGCGCCGCTCGTGCGTATGCGTCGGCATCGTGTTCCAGACGGACCCCTCCGCGAGCACCGTCATTCCCATCGAGAGCTGGCAGCTCTTGACCACGTCGGGGTGGACATACTTGTTGATGACCCTCTCGTTGCACTCCTTCTTCGAGCCGAGCGCCTGCTTGACCGACATCTCCCTGGTGATGAGCGTCGTCGGATACGGGCAGTGGGCGGGGCAGCTCAGCAGGTAGAACTTCGGCTCCGCGCCGGGTTCGAAGACGACCTCCTCCGTTCCCGCGCCGATGTAGAGCGCCTCGTACCGGTCGAGCGGATACTCCGTGCCGCCGGCGCGGACGCTCCCCCTGCCGCCGATGTTGAGGACGGCCATCTCCCGCCGCTGAAGAAAGAAGTCGACGCCGAGCTCCTTTCCCCCTTCGAGCTTCAGGGGAGCCTTGACCGGACACGCTGACCCGGCGATCATGCGGTCCACGTGGGAATATACAAGAGGCACCTCGTCCGGTGCGAAGAGCCCCCGGATCAGGAATTCACCGCGGAGCGCCTCAGTGTCGTACCGCTTGACATCGGCAGGATTTGCAGAATTACGAACTTCCATCAATTTCGCCTCCTTGATTTTTTACGATATTCCCACGGAAAAACGAACAAAGGGGTTCGCGGAAAAGCTCCGCTACCCCCTGTACCCCAACTCCCTCGAAATCGCCAGGGCCGTCGCGGAGATCCGCTCTCCCATGGCGAGAGAGTCGCGGTCGCTGAAACGGTACGCCGGAGCGCTGATGCTCACCGCGCCCACGGGGTAGCCGCGCAGGTCGAGGATGGCGGCGCCGACGCAGCGGATCCCCTCCTCGTTCTCCTCCACTTCCTCGCAGAACCCCCGTTTTCCGCACGCGGAGAGGATCTCCTCCAGTTTTGCCCGGTTCGTCACGGTGTTCCGGGTTCGCGGAAGCAGTTCCGTCCTGTCGAAATAGGCCTTCAGATCCCCCTCGGGAAGACGCGAAAGGATTGCCCTTCCTCCGGACGTGCTGTAGAGATCCCGCTTTGCGCCGATTCGCGAGCGCATTCCCACCGGATGAGGACTGTCGAGCTTGTCGATGTAGTAGGCCTCGCCCGCTTCGAAAGCGAAAAGATGCACCGTCTCCCGGGCGACCTCCCACAACTGCCGGAGATGCGGCCGGGCCAGCTCCACCAGCCCGGAATGCTTCCGGTATGCGTCCGCCCAGTACAGAACGGACGGTCCCATCTGGTATCTTCCGCTCTCGTCCTTCAGCACCACGGAATACTCCCGGAGCGTCGAGAGGATGCGGTGCACCGTCGCCTTCGAAAGCCGGGTGGCCTCGGCAATTTCCGTGATGCCGACCTGGCGCTTCTGATCGGCCATGAACCCGAGGACCGATACGGCACGGTCCAGCACTCGAATCGAACCGCCCGACTCCCTCGACGCAAGCTCTCCCTCGTATTCGGAAATTCCTCCCGCTTGCAGGATTTCGCCTTCCTCCCGCCTCTTCACGGAACTGTTCACATGATCGATATTCTTTTTCTCCATCGATAGATTCCACCTGTCAGAATGACGATTCTCTGGATGAAACAACACTAATGTACGATACTCGTGCGAGGATGTCAACTCTTTTTCATCCTCCCAAATCCGCAGGCAGAGAATAAGACGCTCTTCCCACGATCACGTCCGTACTGTACAATACGTTTCAGTCCGAATTCGGCAGGGGGGATATCCGCATGTCGAAAAACATCGTCGCGAAGCTCGCGTTTCTCGTCGCCCTCAGCATGGTCGTCCTGGGCGCTTCTCTGGCTCTTATAGCCCGCAGAGGTGTCGAAGATGTCTCCAGGTCGATGGAGCTCGCCACAACGAACATCCTGGAGGGAGATCTCCGGAGCAAGGTCGAAGATCACGAACTGGCGGCCGGGGATTACGGAAAGGCCATGGCCGGCTATTTGGCATGGATCTCGATCGCTCCGCTGTGGGATTTCAACTACAAGGTCCTTGAGGACTACGCGGAAGGGATGACAAAAGTCCCCAACATCTCCTCCGCCGTCATCTACCGCGAGGACGGCTCTCTCGCCGCGGGACGCAGCCTCTCCCATGACGCGGCGCACTCGCATGCCGAGGACAGGGTTTTCACGTCGGACATCGTACGGAACGGAGAGCGGATCGGCTCGGTCGAGGTACGCCTGACCTGCGATCACCTGGATGATCTCCGCATCGAAAGCGAAAAGAATCTCCGGGAGATCCTCGCTTCCTACAGGACCAGCGCCTCGGAGGCCGAAGAATCCGTAACAAGCAGAATGCTCCTCCTCTCGCTGCTCGCCCTCTCCGTCGTCCTCGCCGTCAACACCTATTTCATTTTCCGGACCATTTCGCCGCTGAGAACAATGACCCGCGCACTTCTCAACCTCGGAGAAACGAACACCGCCACCGGAACCGTGATTTCGGACACAGCCCCGCACACCATTCCCGACAATTCTCTGCAACTGCTGAGCGAAAAACTCTCCCGCCTGAAAGAAGAGGTCGTGATTCCCGGATTTCCGCACAGAAAGGACGAACTGGGCGTTCTCTCCTCCGCGCTCTCCGAAATGTCGACCCTTCTTCAGTCCAGAATCCGCATCCAATGGGGCATTTCCGACATCCTGAACGTCGCCGCCGTTTCACGGACGAAAGAGGATTTCGCATGGAACTTCCTCCGCCTCGTGATGAACGAGACGAACTCCTGCATGTCCGCGTTCTACATCCGGAACGAATCGGAGCCTCATAAAATGGACCTCGTCGCCTCGGTCGGCATGCCTTCGGACGCGCCGTCCTCGATCAGGACGGCCGGCCTGGAGGGTCAGTTCGGCGTCCCCATCTTCGAAAACGCGGTGCGCACCCTCGACATCCCGCCCGCGTCGTCCCCCCGCTTCGAGACCATCGGCGGCAAGATCCTCCCCGCGCAGATCATCACGCTTCCGCTGAGCATCCGGGACGAGATCGTCGCCCTTTTCACGATGGCCTCGCTCACACCTTATCCCCCTGTGTACGGACAGATATTCTCGATGGTCCGCGACGGGCTGAACGCCGCGTTCGCCAACCTCCTGGCCGGAGAGAGAGAGCGAGAACTCGTACAGGATCTGCAGGGAGCCAACCAGGAACTCGCTTCCCAATCCGAAGAGCTTGAGTGCCAGGCCATGGAACTCGAACAGCAGAACACCGAGGTGAATATCCAGAGGAAGCGGGCGGAGGAGGCGAGCCGCCTGAAAACCCAGTTCCTCTCCAACATGAGCCACGAACTCCGCACCCCCCTCAACTCGATCCTGGCGCTCTCCAGGGTGCTCCGCACCGAAGGGCAGGAGCGACTCCTCGGCGAGGAACTGGAATATCTCGACATCATCGAGCGCAACGGAAAGAACCTCCTGGAGCTCATCAACGGCATTCTGGATCTCTCCCGCATCGAAGCGGGCCGGGATGAGCTGAACCTGAAAGAAATCGAACCGGGGCATATTCTCCTGAATGTCGTGGAAAACCTCTCTCCCCTGGCGTCGGAAAAAGGGATATCCCTCGACTACTCCGCTCCGCGGAATATTCCTCCGCTGATCTGCGACGAGGAGAAACTCTACCGGATCCTGCTGAACATCGCGGGCAACGCCGTGAAATTCACCTCCGAAGGCGGCGTGACCATCAGCGCACGCCTCGAGGAAAACTGCCTTGCGATCGTCGTCGAGGACACCGGCATCGGGATCGCGCCCGACGAACTGCCCTTCATCTTCGACGAATTCCGCCAAAGCGACGGCTCGATGGCCCGCCGGTTCGAAGGAACCGGACTTGGACTGGCCATCGTGAAAAAATACGCTGAAATACTCGAAATCGACGTCGCCGTCGAAAGCACCCCCGGAAAGGGGAGCGTCTTCACCGTCAGGATCCCGCTTCTTCCAGGCGCCTCCGCCCCGATGGAAGAGTGCGTGCGCAACGACGCCGCTGCACGTACTGCGAGGGAAAACACACAAATCTTCCTGCTGGAGGACAACCCGGTCACCGCGATGCAGATCCGCCGGACCCTGGAGCAGAACGGATTTTCGGTCGTGGTCTTCCCCGGAGGAAGAGAGGCCCTGGAAGCCATCGGCGACCTGAAACCGCACGCCATCGTGCTCGACCTCATGATGCCCGGAATGAACGGCTTCGAGTTCCTGGAGGAGCTGCGATCGCGCCGGATCGGCATCCCGGTGCTCGTCCTCACCGCCAAGGTGCTGACGCCGAAGGACGCAAAGGCCTTGAACGAGCACGGAATCCGATACCTGGCCCTCAAGGGAGACCTGAACTCAAGGGACCTCGTCTCGAAAATCCGTGCGATGCTCTCACAGGAGGAAGAAAATTGAGCAAGATACTCACCATCGACGACAATCCCGATAACCTGGTCGTTCTCCGGGCCATGCTGAAAACCCTTCTTCCGGACTGCGTGCTGCTCCAGACAACCTCCGGAGAGGACGGCATCCGCATCGCGAAAAACGAGCTTCCCGACACCATCCTGCTGGACGTTCTCATGCCCGGCATGGACGGCTACCAGACGACAATGCTCCTCAAGGCGGATCCCGAGACATCCTCCATTCCGGTCATTCTGCTGACCGCCGTCGAGAACAACGCGGCGAACCGGACGGCGGGGCTCCGCGCAGGAGCGGACGCCTTCATTTCAAAACCTATAGACAGGGACGAACTGATCGCCCAGGTACGGGCCATGCTCCGGATACGGGAATCAGAAACGGCGCTCAAACAAGAAATGGAGAGCCTCGAAGATCTCGTCGAACAGAGGACGCAGGAACTGAAGGAGAGCGCGAACCGCCTCGCGCTGACCCTCGACCAGACGATCACGGTCCTTGCGAACACCGTGGAGACGAAGGACCCCTACACGGCGGGACACCAGGTCCGATGCGCCGAACTCGCGCTCGCCATCGGAAATGAGATGCGCCTTGAAGCCCAACAGCTTCGCGGAATCCACATGGCCGCGAGAATCCACGACATCGGAAAGATCAAGATCCCCTCCGAAATTCTCAGCAAGCCCGGAAAGATCACGCCGCTCGAATTCTCCCTCATCCAGGAGCACCCCGGCGTCGGAGAGTCCATCGTCTCCCCCATAGCCTTTCCGTGGCCCGTGGGACAGATGATCGCCCAGCACCACGAGCGGATCGACGGGTCCGGCTATCCGTCCGGCCTCCGAGGAGACGAAATCCTTCCCGAAGCCAGGATCATCGCGGTAGCCGACGTGGTGGAGGCGATCTCCTCCTATCGCCCCTACCGGCCCGCACTGGGAATCGAGACGGCCCTCAACGAGATCCTGACCTCAAGGGGAACGAAATTCGACCCCGACGTCGTGGACGCATGCGTCGCCCTCTTCCGGGAGGACCGTTTCTGGTTCGAAGAATAAGAATAAAAATAAAAAAGGCGGGGCCGGGGATATGCTCCCTCGGCCCCGCCCCGTTCAGGCGGTTTCCGAAACGCCTAATCCTTCCGCGGCAGAAGCACCTCGAAGAGCGCCCCCTCGTCAGACGGATGAAGGAGGATATCCCCTCCCGCGTCCAGGATGATCTTCCTCGCGATGGCAAGCCCGAGCCCGTACCCGCCCTTTCCCCACTTTCCGCGCGCACGGTGGCTGTCCCCGCGGCGAAATCTCTGGAAGAGCACCGCCGCGGTATCCGCTGAAATTCCCGGGCCGTTGTCCTCCACCCGGATACTCCAGAACCGGATCTCCTTCCTCAGGGAGATCGTGATCCTCCCGCCCCCGTCGTCGCCGAACTTCTCGCGGACGTACTTCACCGCGTTCTCCACCACGTTGTTCAGCGCGCGCACCACATCTTCGCGCCGGACACGCGCGGGCGCCGCGCACTCGTACTCCTCCCCGAGCATGATTCCGGCGGCAAGCGGATTATTCCTGTTCTCCGCGGCAACCGTTGCGAGCAGCAGCCTGAGATCGACCTCCTCCTCCTCGTGCATCGGGGGCTCCGTCTCCATCCGCGAGAGCAGCAGCAGGTCGTCGACCAGCTTCGTCATCCGCTCCTGCTGCGCGATGATCGTCGAGAGGAATTTCGACTCATCCTCCCCGGCATTCTCCAGCAGGTACTCCGCGGCAACCCGTATGCTCGTCAGCGGCGTCTGCAGCTCGTGACTCGCGTCGGCGATGAAATCGCGACGGGCCTGCTCCAGCCGGTACTCCTCCGTCAGGTCGGAGAGCACCAGCAGCACGCCGCTCGAAGTCCTGCGGGCGCAGAGCCTCAAAAATCGGTTGCCGAGCTCCGGCAGCTGGAACGTGAGGCAGTCCTCCTCTCCTCCCATCGCGTTCTCCACCAGCGGATACATGTCTCCGGAGGGGAGAATCCGCTCCACGGAGACTCCGGAGAGGGACGGGTCCTTCACTCCAAGGAGCGACGCGGCGACCGAGTTCATATACCGGATTCTCCGGTCCTCGTCCAGCAGCACCACGCCCACGGGCAGGGCCGTCACGATCCGGGAGAGATCCTCGCGCTCCGCGCCGAGCTCTTTCATAGCACCCCGGAGCTGCGCCGACATGCCGTCGAGCGAGCTCGAAAGACGCTGCAACTCCGGCTCGGCCATAATCGGAAAATTCACCGCCTCTCCGTGCGCGATCTTCCCCGCGAACTCGACGATCCGGTCGAGCGGACGGAAGAAGAGGCGGGCGAGCCACGTTCCGAAGCCGACGATCAGCAGCACGCCGACGAAAAGATAAAGGATGAACTTGTTTCTCGTCTCGGCGAACGCCTCCGACAGGAACTCCAGCGGATACGCCGCCCTGATGACCGCGGTGCGCCCGTCCACCTCGACACGCCTGGCGAAGTAGAGGTAGTATATGTTCGTCGTCGCGCTGTAGCGCAGCGCCGAGCCCTCTCCCGCGGCGAAGGCGTCCTTCACCTCGGGCCGCGTCAGGTGATTTTCCATGATCCCCGGATCCCGCTCCGTATCGGCGAGTACCGCGCCGTTGGAAGCGATCAGCGTGATTCTGCCGGAGAGGATATCCTCCCACTTCCTCACGTTCGCCGTGAACCGTTCCATGCCTCCGTCCCTGAGCGAGGCGGCAAGCAGCGCCGTCTGCCGGGAGAGTTCCAGCGTGCTCTGCCGGACGATGCCGTTCCGGACCACCCCGTAGAGCAGCAGCCAGCTGATGCCGAAGGCGAGAAAAACGGCCAGCGAAATCACCGAGACGATCTTCTTCTTGAGCGAGAAAACCTTCTTCATTCCTCTCCACCGCCCTCTCCAGCCGCTGCGGACGAACCCCACATCAGCCGGTACCCTCTTCCTCGAAGGGAGCTGATGACCAGAGCGGGCCGCTTCCCGTCGTCCAGCTTCTTCCGCAGGCGGGAAATATGCACGTCCACCGTCCGGGTATCGCCGCCGTACAAGCTCCATATCTTCCCCAGCAGCTCCTCGCGCGTCGCCGTCCGCCCCATCTTCCGCGCAAGGGCATCCAGTAGCCGGAACTCCGTGGGACTGAGGTCGAGCGGCGCCCCGCGCAGCAGCGCCGTCTCCTCGTCAAGCTCGATCCGTAGATCGCCGTTCTCGAGAATCCGTCCCTCGTCCCTTTCTCCGGTCCGCCGGAGCAGGGCCTTCACCCTCGCCGCCAGCTCCGCCAGCGAGAAGGGCTTCTTCATGTAGTCGTCCGCGCCCAGCTCCAACCCCTCCACCAGATCGCGCTCATCCCTCCGCGCCGTCAGCATCAGGATCGGGATCCGTTCCGTCTCCCGCTCCGCCTTGATCCGCCGGCAGACCTCCCATCCGTCCATCTTCGGCAGCATCAGGTCGAGGATCACCAGGTCGGGGCGGAGGGAAAAGACCTTCTCGAGGGCGTCGTCCCCGTCGGATGCCGAGGCCGTCTCGTAGCCGTGCCTGCGCATGGCCTGCGTGACGACCTCGACGATCGTTTCCTCGTCCTCGACAATCAGAATGCGTTTGACGGCCATCGCTCCTCACTGCTCCTCATGTCCGCCGCTGCCGGAAGGAGCCTGGGGAATCGGACGCCGGAACGAGGACGCCTTTACCGTCTTTCCGGTGAGGATGTAGATCACCCGCTCCGCAACGTTCGTGACATGATCGCCGCCGCGTTCGAGCGTCCTCGCGACGTTCAGCAGCTGCGTCGCCTGCCCGATGCGCTGCGGACGCTCCATCATCAGCACCAGCAGCTCCCTCATGATCTGCTTCTCGAGGTCGTCCATCATATCGTCCATTGTGAAGACCTCCTTCGCCATTTCCGCGTTGTTGGTGTCGAAGGAGACGAGCGCCTTCGACATCATCGCCGAGAGCACGTCGAGCATCCGCGGAATGTCGATCAGCGGCTTGATCAGCTCCTTGTCGGCGAGATCGGCCGCCACCTTCGCGATGTTGCCGCCGTAGTCGCCGATGCGCTCCAGATCAACCGCCATGTGCATGATCGACGTCACCGCGCGCAGATCCTCCCCCAGAGGCTGGTACCGCGCGGCGAAGTGCATGCACGCGTTGTCCAGGGCCTCGGCCAGGTCGTCGATGTCGTCGTCCTTCGCCAGGATGGTCCTTGCGAGATCCGCGTCCTGGTTCTTCAGCGCCCATATCGCCTTGCTGATCGCCTCCTCCGCCATCTTCCCCAGGCGGAGAACCATCCGCTTCAGCTCCGCCATATCCGCTTCAAGCTGCTTGCGGGCATGTATCATTTCCATCATGATCGTCCCCTCTCCCGTTCTCCCTAGCCGAACCGGCCCGTGATATAGTCCTCCGTCCGCTTGTCCTCCGGCGACGTGAACATCCTGGGAGTGCTGTCGTACTCCACGACGTCGCCCATCAGGAAGAAGGCGGTGCGGTCCGAGATACGGGCGGCCTGCTGCATATTATGCGTCACGATGACAACAGTATACTTCTTCTTCAGATCACGGACCAGCTCCTCGATCCGGGCCGTCGCCATCGGGTCGAGCGCGCTCGTCGGCTCGTCCATCAGCAGAACCTCCGGCTCGGTCGCGATCGCCCGCGCGATGCACAGCCGCTGCTGCTGCCCTCCGGAAAGACCTGTGCCGGGAGTCTTCAGCTTGTCCTTCACCTCGTCCCAGAGCGCCGCCCCGACGAGACTCTGCTTCACGATGTCGTCCAGCCGGTCCTTCTGCCTGATTCCGTGAAGGCGCGGACCGTAGGCCACGTTGTCGTAGATCGACATCGGAAAGGGATTCGGCTTCTGAAAGACCATCCCCACGTTCCGCCTGAGCCCGATCACGTCCACTCCGCTCCCGTAGATGTTCCTTCCCCCGATGACGATCTCGCCCTCCACCCTGGCCGACGGAATGAAGTCGTTCATCCTGTTGATGCAGCGCAGAAAGCTGCTCTTGCCGCACCCGGACGGCCCGATGAGCGCCGTCACCGTCTTCTCGAAAATATCGAACGTGATATCCTTCAGAACGCGCGCCGAATCGTAATAGAGATTCAGATTCCGCGAACCGATCAGTGTCTTTTCCATCGTTTCCTCTCCTCTCCCCTTATCGCCGCATCATCCTGCGGAACCGGGAGCGCATGTAGATTCCTCCGGAGCAAATGCCCAGAACCAGCATCAGCAGCACCAGCACCGTGCCGTACTGGATGGGACGGGTTTCCTCGATGAAAGTCCCCGCCGTTGCGAGAACGTAGATGTGGTACGGCAGCGCCATCACCTCCGAGAAGAGGCTGCGCGCGATATGCGGAGCGAAGAAGGCGGCCCCGGTGAACATGATCGGCGCCGTCTCTCCCGCCACCCGGCCGATGCTCAGGATGATCCCCGTGATCACCGTCGGCGCCGCCGCAGGCAGCACCACCTTGCGGATCGTCTGCCACTTCGAGGCTCCCAATGCGTACGAGGCGTCCCGGTAGTCCTTCGGCACCGCAAGGAACGCCTGTTCCGACGCCGTCACCATGAGCGGAAGCGTCAGGCAGGCCAGCGTCAGCGCCGCTGAGAGCAGGCTCGGTCCGAATCCGAGCAGAATCACGAACAGGGACAGGCCGAAGAGGCCGAAAACAACCGAAGGAACTCCAGCCAGCGAACGGATCGCGAGGCGGAGCGTCCGTGTGAAGAGATCGCCGCGCGCGTACTCGGCGAAGTAGAGCCCCGTCGCCACGCCGATGGGAATCGCGAAGAACATCGCCACCCCGACAAGCTGCAGCGTCCCCACGAGGGGCGTCATAATTCCTCCCCGCGTCATGCTGTCCCGGGGAGGTTCGAGAAGGAAGTCCAGCGAGAGCACGCTGTACCCCCGCACTCCCACGAAGCCTATGATCGAGACGACTATCCCGACCAGCAGCATCGCCGCGGCCCAGGAGAAAATCGTCATCAGCAGGTCTGCAATCCGTCGTCCTTCCATCTACTGCACCAGCTTTCCCTTCTTCTCGATCCACGCCGAGATCAGATTGATCGCCAACGTCATCACCAGCAGGATAATTCCGCCGAAGAAGAGCGCCGAATAATGCGCCGAGCCCACCGGCGTCTCCCCCATCTCGGCGGCGATGGTCGACGTGAGGGGGCGCACCGGATCGAACACGGAAAGCGGAATGATCGCCGCGCCGCCCGCCGCCATCAGCACAACCATCGTCTCGCCCAGGGCCCTCATGACTCCCAGCAGCGACGCGCTCAGAATTCCCGGAAGCGCCGACGGCACGACCACCTTGCGCGTCGTCTCGAAGCGCGTCGCCCCCAGCGCGTAGGACGCATCCCGCAGATCGGCCGGGACCGAACTCAGCGCCTCCTCGGCGAGCGAGCTGACGGTCGGGACGGTCAGAATGCCCAGCAGCATCGAGGCGTTCAGCAGATTCAGCCCCGAGAGCATATCGAACGTCTCCTGGAGCCAGGGAGCGAGCACCACCATCCCGATGAACCCCAGCACGATGGATGGGAAGAACCCCAGCAGCTCCAGCACCGGCTTCAGAATCTCGCGAACGGTCCTCGGAGCCACCTCGGAGACGAAAACCGCGATCAGAAGGCTGAAGGGGAGCGCCAGCAGCGAGGAGGCCGCCGTCACCGCAAGCGTCCCGACGATCAGCGGAAACATCCCGAGAACGGGAGGGTTTTCCGCCGGATACCAGAGATCGCCGAGGAACAGATCCCCCAGCGTCACCGCATTCAGCACGGGGAGCCCCTCCCGGAACAAAAAGTAGAGGATGAAGATCATGACGAAGATCCCCGCGCTGGATATTCCCTTGATCACTATGCCTGGAAGCCGCTCTTTCATAAACAAACCCTCTTTCGTTCTTCGAATTCCCGTTCCCGAAACGTGCGGAGCGCGAGCCCGCGAACCGCGGGACAGGAGAATGCCCCTCCCCGCGAGGGGAAGGGCATGAGTCGGGGGTGAAACAGGAGGAGTTCGTGCGCTATTTCAGGACCCTCAGCGGGACGAAGCCCGTGGCTGCAACTATTTTCTGCCCTTCGTCGCTCAGCAGGAAGTTCATGAACTTCATGATTTCGCCGGTGGGCCAGCCCTTCGTGAACATGTAGAGGAAGCGGGCGATCGGGTAGGAACCGTCGAGAGCGGTCTCGGCGGAGCCTTTTTTCCCGTCCACCATCAGGGGCTTCACTGTCTCGTTGATGTAGCCGATGCCGTCGTAGCCTATCGCGTACTTGTTCTTGGCCACCGTGGTCAGCATCGCGCCGGAGGAGGCGACGACGAGCGCTCTCGGAGATACGCGCTCCTTCTTCATGACGATCTCCTGCCACGTCTCGTAGGTGCCCGAGCTGGTATCGCGGCTCACGACCGCTATCGCCTTGTCCTCGCCGCCGACTTCCTTCCAGTTGGCGATCTTGCCGGAGTAGATGCCGCGCATCTGCTCGATCGTGAGATTGTTCACCGGGTTGTCGGGGTGCACGATCGGAAGCAGCGCGTCCATCGCCACCGCGAAGGGCACGGGGTAGGTTCCCTTCTCGACCGCCGCCTTCACCTCGTCCTGCTTGATGAAGCGGGAGGAGTTCGCGATGTCCGTGGTGCCGTCGATGATCGCCTTGATTCCGTTTCCGCTGCCGCCGCCCGACACGCTGATCTTGACGCCGCTGTTCGCCGCCATGTACTTCTCCGCCGCCGACTGGGCGATGGGGAGCACCGTGGTGGAACCGTTCATCACGAGCGTGCTTGCGAACGCCGCGCCGGATATGGAAAGAACCGCACATACCGCCAGAACTGCCGTGAATTTCTTCATTTCAGAAAGCCTCCTTGAATTTTTGTCTCGTTTTTCTCCGGGGACCATCCCCGATTTCCACGCACAGTATAGAAGGCTTCCGTAACGAATGTTACGGAGAAATATTACAGGTGAGTAACGATCTCGTTACGGAAGGGTTTTGGGCGCTACGCGGATGCGGGGCTCATGTCGGGCACACGGAAGTAATAATAGCAATGGGTGCTATTAGCTGCACGCTGCGAAACAAAGCTTCTTGGGTTATTTGGAGCTTTCACCTACTCCGCCAGGCCCTTTTCATACAGTCTGTACGGCTCATCTTTACAGGGCCGAATAAGCATTATTACGAAAACTCTTGCTATTGCTGCAACCGAAAAGAAGGGTGAGAAAAACCACCTCTCTTTTTTCTGCGCATGCAGTTCTACAATAAACGCACTGGAGCGCTGTCCGAATTCTCCATCTTTTGTTGTGTACGCTCAAAGCGGCCGCTGTTCAGCGAAACTAAAAAAGATGGGAGATAATCATAGTGTGTATTTCTTTGCTCGAAGTCTACAGGCGGCGCTTGTGCTCTCTGGCGCTCTTTCTGTCGCTCTTTTTCGTATCGGCATCGGAAGGGACGGTCCTTTTTGTCGACGCAGGAGCAGGAGGGGCAAACGACGGCTCATCGTGGATCGACGCCTTCAGAAGCCTTCAGGTCGCGCTGGCGGCATCGGTCAGCGGCGACGATATCTGGGTGGCGGCGGGGATCTATCTGCCGACGGCAGGCGCGGACAGGACAATTTCCTTCGTCTTAAAAAACGGCGTCGCCCTTTACGGCGGCTTTGCAGGAACGGAAACCTCCCTCGAACAACGGGACTGGACCGTCAATGTCGCCATACTTTCCGGAAATATCGGCGATCCGAGCATCATAATGGTGGACAATAGCTACAGCGTCGTCAACGGGAGCAACACGGACTCCACCGCGGTTCTCGACGGATTCCACATCACAAGAGGCAACGCGAACGGCGTTCACGACGAACTGCGGCGCGAAGGCGGAATGATCGTCTACAACGGCTCCCCCACGGTCCGGAACTGCACGTTCCATCAGAACAACGCCGCGAACAACGGCGGCGGATTGTACGTCAACGACAGCGCTCATTTCAACGGATCAGAAGCTCCAAAGGAACCCCAAACTCCTTGTGCAAATTGCGCACCATACGCAGGGAAAGCCCCCGCTTCCACAGGATCGACGGGGGCATAGGGAAATTGCTCGCCTCGTAGACCTCGACAAGCATCGTTTCCGGCCGTCGCAAATCAGTCGAGGAGGCGTACGTTCGTTTCAGCAATCAAGCACAAGGCGCACGCCTTCCTCTATCAGCTTCATGACTCCATCTTCTACATTTCCAAGTCTGCGGACAAGCCGTTCCTTGGAAATCGTCAGTATCTGTTCGCACTTGCAATACGACGGAGACGAAAGACCTGTGCGGGGATGCGGTTCAAGCTGAATATGGAACGGGATGTCTCTTCCCTTGGTGCTGAGTGCGCATACGATGGTGTTAGGGTATCTCGGATTGCTGTTCGCAGCGTCCGTCTGGAGAACAAGAGCCGGGCGGCTTCCGGCCTGCTCCGATCCTCTCGAAGGAGACCAATCCACAAGCCATATCTCCCCTCGACGAGGACTATTCATCGTCGAGAATTTCCCTCTGCGCTTCGGAAGCGAATTCAACATTACCTTCTTCCGAGGCTTCGCTGAAGGCGTCGTATAGAAGACGCCGTTTCTCCTCTTCAATCATTTTTCTCGCGCCCTCGACGAGAAAGGAGTTCATACTGACTTTCCTCCGGCGGGAGAGCCGCTGACACTCTCGATGCATTTCTTCCGGTATTCGCACAGTGACGGTCTTCTGCATGAAACATCCTCCTCTGCATGCATTTTTTACATCATTTTCTGTACGTTTTATGATAGCATAAAGAGCTGAAAAGAGATGCGGATCAATAAAAAAACTCGACCGCTCTTTCAGTGCGTTCCCGAATATGAGATTCAGCGTCTGATGAAGGGCTTTCTGGATCAGGCGGTCGAGTACATTGGGTATTCCCAGAAGCCGTACCCCTCCGTCTGGTTTCGGTATCTCGACCCGTCGTACCGGCTGGGGTTTATAACTCCCCGTCAGCAGTTCCTGCTTGATCCGTTCCCAGTTCGCTTGCAGAAAGGCTTTCAGATCTTGAACTTGCATGCCGTCGATTCCGGCGGCTCCTTTGTTCCGCATAAGCAGACGAAAGGCGCAGCGAAGCGAGCCTTGTCGGTCACTTATGCCGCATGTTCCTGCTACCCGCCTCATCTACTCCATACAGCCTTCGGCAGCACGGACTTTATCTTGTTTTGCAGACTCATCCAACTGCCTGGAGTCTTATATGATGTTCATGTCCTTCGGACCGGAAGTTTGCCTCTGACTTCCTTCAGATTCCACGTCGCCGCGGACAGTGCGAAGCCTCCCAGCACAGAAGGTGAGTGTGGACCCTTGCCTCCGGCTACGGCTACTGCTGGCTTCACCGCTCAGGACTTGCACCTGGTAGATAACGCCCATGCCGGGCACACTAAAATGAAGGCCCCGTCTCCAGGAAAAAGACGGGGCCTTTCTGTTTCTTTCAAAAAAGCGTCGGTCAGGAAACCGGCTCGGCCTTCTTCTCCGGCGTCTGCTCCAGAAAGACCGGCTCCTCCTTCTCCACGCCCAGCAGTCTGCGGATATTGCCTCGCGCGAACTTCTCCGCCGTCTCGGGCGACAACGCGCGGAGCATCACATTATACTTGGTCATCTCGTCGGCGTAGGTGGTCCAGTGACCGACCTTGTCCGATCCCACCAGGAAACGGTCCGGGAATCGCTCGATCAGGGCGATCCACCCCGAAAAGCTCCCGGCGTCCGCCACGATGGTGTCGTACACCACCCAGGAGAGATCGAAATTGAGGTTGGGATAGGCTTCAAGCACCCGAGCAAGCTCCTCGCGAAGAGTGGGAACCTCGACCCTGCGCGAAATCCCCGCGTGCGCCCAGATGAAGACGGTGTCCGGATTGGCGGCGACGGCGCGCTCCATCTCCGCGAGGTAGATCGGCTCCCGCTTGGAGACGGACGAAATATTGTGGTGAATCAGCACGGGGAGACCATGCTTCGCGGCCATGCGGTAGACCTCCATCAGCGCGGGGTGATCGGCGCGCGGAGGCTCTCCGTAGGTGAAGGCGGTCAGATCGTCGTGGCGGGACATCAGCTCCCCTATCCCTCGCCAGAAGCCGGGATACAAACGCAGCACGGTCTCGATATACTCGGCAGCGTTCCGGTCCAGCGGGTTGACGCCGGAGATGAATGGGAAAAAGCGATTCCGCACCTCTTCCGGCTGCCGAAGCAACTCCTGCGCCAGGATGAAGTCGGTGGCCGAATAGTAGTAGCCCCGCGCGTCCGTGTCGAGATAGTAGTCGGGCCGGACGGGATCCGACTCGCTCCACATCTTCACGATGGGCATGCCGAAGATCACCGCCGATTCCACGCCGATGGCGTCCATCCGCTCGACGAGCGCGGGAAAACCGTCGGTCCTCTGGGTGAAGTCGAGATAGTGAAGGTGCGAATCCCACGAGGGGATCGCCATCCGCTCCGCCGCCGCCTGCGCGGAGAGCGCGCAGCACAGGAACAGAAGTGCGGTCAGGCAGAGAATCGCTTGTTTTTTCAAGTGCATGGGATTCGTCCTCCTCCGAAAAATTTTTGCAAATTATTATACCACCGGGCGATTGTTCCTGAACGCATTCCTCGCGATGCGCAACGGCGCCTTACCATCCATTCGGCCGGAACATTCTCCCGCGTTCGTTTCTGTGTGCTATTATGAGCGTCAGAAGTTTGTAAAGAGGAGGGACTTTCCCGATGCAGGATATCCGCTGGATGCAACGTTTCGACAGCTTTCTCCGCGCTCTCTCCCAGCTTGAGGAGGCCTGTACGCTGGCCGCGTCGCGTCCGCTCTCCCGCCTTGAGGAACAGGGGCTCATTCAGACGTTCGAATTCACCCACGAACTGGCATGGAAGACGTTGAAGGACTTTCTTGAAAGCAGGGGCGTTCAGGACCTCTACGGCTCGAAGGACACAACTCGCGAAGCCTTCAAGAACAGTCTCGTCCACGACGGCGAGATCTGGATGGACATGATCGTCAGCCGCAACCTCAC
>CAYRPJ010000020.1:0-62047 GCA_964426245.1 uncultured Synergistaceae bacterium | reverse complement strand
CCATCTACTCTCCCCAGTCCTCCTGGACCTCGGGGGCCTCGGCGACCGTGAGCGGGCTCAGGGAGACGACTTCAAGCTCCGTCCCGCAGTCGGGGCACGTGAGAAGCTCGCCTTCCATGACCTCGGCGGGCAGCACGACGTCTCCTTCGCAGACAATGCATTGAACTTTTGTTGACATAAAAGATCCCTCCAAAACAAAATTTAACAATGGAGGAATTTTAAACCTGAGTTTTCTTTTCGTCAAGTAGGAAAATAATGTTTATTATTTCTGTATCTTTCGAGTCTATGAGCGGCTGCAGAGAGTCTATGGGGGGCAGTTCGTATGCGGAAGACAGCGCCTGGGCCGAAAAACCGGCATGAATGTCGATTTTACAAGCAGGCAGCCGGCGAACGCAGTAAGCCGAGTTGATCGCTAGGGCAGTGTCAAGGATGACAATCCGCATCGACGGTCTCGGCGAGCACCGGCGATGCACCCTCTGCCCGCGGATTTGGGGTTTCGTACTCCGCTTGACAAAGGCAGGTTCGATGTGTAAGATAGTAATCAATTACTATCTTTTAACGAAAGAAGGTTTTGTCATGGCGAACAACGGAAAACATCTCCCGGCCGAAGAGCGGCGCGCCGTCATCGTCGAGACGGTGCTCTCCCTCTCGGCGGAGGGAAATCCCTCGGAGATTACAACCGCGGCCATCGCCGAGAGGATGAACCTGACCCAGGGAGCGCTGTTCCGCCATTTCCCCAGCAAGGACGCCGTCTGGAGCGCGGTTATGGAGTGGGTCGCGGAGCGGCTGCTCTCACTGGTGGAGCGGTCGGTGAAGAAAGCCGCCAGTCCTCTTTCCGGTCTTGAAGCGGCTTTTCTGGCAAACGTTCATTTTGTGGCGGAACACCCGGGGGCGCCGAGAATTCTCTTCAGCGAACTTCAGCGCACCGGCGGAAGTCCCGCGCGTGATATCGCCCGATCGCTGATGAAGCGGTACGCGGAGCGGCTTTGTTTGCTCGTCGAAGAGGGAAAACAGCGGGGAGAAATCCGGCGCGACGTTCCCTCCGAGGCCGCAGCGCTCCTTTTCATCGGTGTTGTCCAGGGGTTGGCCCTCCAGTCGCTTCTTGCGGGCGACGCGAAGAACATTCTTCGCGAAGCCCCCGGAGCATTCGAAATTTTCCGGAGAGGGATCGAGGAGGTGAAGTGTCCATGAAGAAAGGATCGACAAGGGGAAGAACGCTTCTGATAGCCGCCGTGCTGCTTCCGCTCGGCGCACTCTTCGTCTACGTGATGATGAATTCGGGGCCTTTCGCTCCTGTTTCCGTCACGGTGACGGAAGTCCGGGACAGGGAGATTTCGCCCGCGCTCTACGGCATCGGTGTCGTCGATTCCCGGGCGGTCCACAGGATAGGAGCGACATCGCCCGGAAGGCTGCTTCGGCTCGACGTCCATGTCGGCGAAAGAGTCTCCGCCGGGCAGACGCTGGGAGCGATGGATCCCGTCGACATGAAGGAACGGATCGAGGCGCAGACGGCCGCGGTACGGCGTCTGAAATCGGTGGTCGCGGCAGCCGGTGCACGGGTCTCGGAGACGGCCGCCAGGAAAGAGTACGCCGAAACGCAGGCGCACCGCTACGAGAATCTGTTGAAGACGAAGGCCGTGAGCGTCGAGGCGGCCGACGCGAAGCGCCAGGAACGCCTTGTAACTGCGGCGGCGTGGTCATCCGCCCGCGCCGACGCGGAGGCTGCGCGCGCGGAGCTTGCCCGGTCGGAAGCGGATCTGAAAGCGCTTCTCGCGCGGAAGGACGAGCTCGTGCTCGTCTCGCCTGTCGACGGTCTTGTGGCCTCACGTGAAGCGGAGCCGGGGAGCACCGTTGTCGCAGGGCAGACCGTGCTCCAGGTAGTTGACACGGAGGCGCTCTGGATCTCCGTGCGTTTCGACCAGGCCTCCGCATCGGGGCTCGGGGCCGGGCTTCCGGCGGACATCGTCCTTCGTTCGCGCCCCGACGAGATCTTTCCGGGCAGCATTCTGCGGATCGAGCCGCTTGCCGATGCCGTCACGGAGGAGCTGCTGGCGAAGGCAGTCTTCGAAAAGAATCCCTCCGTCCTGCCCCCGCTCGGAGAGCTGGCGGAGGTGACGGTACGCCTCCCCGCCCTTCCGGAGGGACCTGTTGTTCCGGATGCCTCGCTACAGCGTTTCAACGGGCGCATCGGTGTCTGGACGATGGAGAACGGTTCGATCGCGTTCCGGCCGGTGACGGTCGGACGACGTGACCTGAACGGCTTTGTGAGAATCCTCGAAGGTCTTTCGGGAGGAGAGCGCGTCGTGGTCTACAGCATGAAGGCGCTGACTCCACGAAGCCGTGTGAAGGTTGTGGAGCGCCTCGGAGGGGACGACGCATGATCAGCCTGGCCGGACGGGACATTCTTCACAGCTGGGGAAAGTTCGTTCTTACCGGGATGGGGCTCGGTCTCCTCATCGGCGTGACGCTCACCATGGGCGGAGTCTACCGCGGCATGGTGGACGACGCGAAAGTCCTCCTGGACAACAGCGGGGCCGATCTCTGGGTCGTGCAGCGGGAGACGCTCGGCCCCTACGCCGAATCGTCGAGCATCTACGACGACGCGTGGCGGAGCGTTTCGGGAATGCCGGGAGTGGAGACGGCGGCCAACGTCACCTACCTCACCACGCAGATACGGCGCGGCGGGGAGGATGTCCGCGCCATGGTGGTCGGTGTCTCGCCCGGCGTGCCGGGCGCTCCGGGGCAGCCGGGCTACCTGATCGCAGGCCGGCATATCGCGCGCAGTCACTACGAAGCCGTCGCCGACGAGGCGACGGGGTTCCGGACGGGCGATTCGATCCGGATCCGCAGGAACAGCTACACCGTGGTCGGTCTCACGCGGAGGATGGTCTCCTCGGGCGGTGATCCGATGGTCTTCATTCCCCTGAAGGACGCCCAGGAGGCGCAGTTCCTGAAGGATAACGACTCCATCCTGCAGCAGAGGCGGAGAACCGCGGCGAATCCTTCGCTGAACCGCCCCGGCGTTCCGGGACTGCTCGACGGCGTGATCGCCTCGCAAAGCGGCAACCCCTATGTGAATGCCGTCCTGGTACGCCTTCTTCCGGGGGCTGATCCCGAAGGGACGGCGGAGCATATCCGGCGGTGGATGCGTCTCGAAGTCTACACGAGGGAGCAGATGGAGGAGATCCTGCTCGGAAAGCTGATCGCGACGTCGTCGAAGCAGATCGGCATGTTCCTGGTGATCCTCGCCATCGTCAGCGCGGCCATCGTCGCCTTCATCATCTACACGCTGACACTGGGAAAGATACGGGAGATAGCAGTCCTCAAGCTCATCGGCACGAGAAACCGGACGATTGTCGGAATGATTCTCCAGCAGGCGCTCGCCCTCGGCATCCTCGGTTTCCTGATCGGAAAGATCTCGGCGACCTTCTGGGCGCCGATCTTCCCGAAGTACGTCCTGCTTGAGGTTCGCGATGCGGTGACGGGGCTCGTCGCGGTGATCGTCATGTGCGTGCTTTCGAGCCTTCTGGCGATACGGGTCGCCATGAAGGTGGACCCGGCGGAAGCGATTGGGTAGGTGGTGTCGATGAACGGCATAAAAATAGAAGGAGTGAGCAAGCGGTACGGATCGGGCGAAACCGCCGTGGATGCGCTCAAGGGAGTCGACATGGAGGTCGAACCCGGAGAGGTCGTCGGGCTTATCGGCCCCTCCGGCTCCGGGAAGAGCACGCTGCTCAAGTGTCTCGGCGCCGTCATCGAACCGACCGGCGGCAAGATGACGCTCGGCGGAGAGACGATCTACGACGGGGCGTGGAAAATCTCCGATCTGCGGGCGCTGCGGCGGGACAGGATCGGGTTCATCTTTCAGGCGCCGTATCTCATCCCGTTTCTTGATGTGCTGGACAACGTCGCGCTGGTCCCGATGCTTTCCGGATACTCCGACGGGGACTCGCGCACCCGCGCACTGGAACTCCTGGAGGCGCTCGACGTGGCGCATCGGACCGCCGCCATGCCGTCGCAGCTATCGGGAGGCGAGCAGCAGCGCGTCTCGATAGCACGCGCACTGGCGAATCGCCCCCCCGTCATTCTGGCGGACGAGCCGACGGCGCCGCTGGACAGCGAACGGGCGCTCTCGGTGGTCCGGATTCTGAACTCGATGGCGAAGCAGTACGAGACGGCGATCATCGTCGTGACGCACGACGAGAAGATCATTCCGACCTTCCGCCGGATCTACAGGATCCGCGACGGAAAGACGGTGGAAGAGGCCGGCGAGGGCCGGGCAACTGTGGAAGAGAGTACACACAAGGAGGAGAAGGTATGATCATTACAAGAAAGTACGAAGAGCAGAAGATAGCGGAGACAGCGCACAGGGTGGACGCGCGGGGAATGTACGAAACTGCGGATGCGGCGGTTTCAATCATAACGCTGCAGCCGGGAGAGTCGCTCAAGCGGCATATCACGCCGGTGGACGTCGCATTTTTCGTGCTCGAAGGAAAGGGGGTCGTCGAGATAGGCGACGAAAAACAGGAAGTGGATAAGTATACGCTCGTCGAGAGCCCCCGGGATATCCTTCACTGCTGGTACAATACCAGCGAGGAGCTGCTGCGCTTCATGGTGATCAAGGCGCCGCGGCCGACCAGGAAGAGCATCTTTCTCGAAAACTGAAGACTCATTCCTTTTCGCGCTGAACGGGACCGTCGTTTCCTTCGGGAAGAGTGGTCCCTTCGTTTCGCAGCTCCCGCAGGACGCGCAGAAAGCTCTCCTCCGGAGGGCAGAAGATGTCGAGCCGTTCCCCCGTGAAGGGGTGCGGGAGGATGAGCCGGACGGCGGCCAGCAGCAGGCGGAAGCAGCCGAACTGCTCACGGAAGAAGCGGTTGTGCCGCCCCTCGCCGTAGGTGGTGTCCCCGATCAGGGGATGGAAGATGTGCTTGAAGTGGCGCCGGATCTGCCGCCGTCTCCCCGTGAGCGGTCGGATCTCGGCAAGCGAGTAGCGCGTCGTCGGGTGCTTCGACACGGCGAACGGGACCTCGAACGCGGCAAGGCGGCGAAACTCCGTCATCGCCTCGCGGACTCTCGGAGGAGCGGAGGTTTCCATTCGGAGGCCGCCGAGATCGTCCGCGAGCGGGGAGTCGATGACGCCCGCCTCGGAAATCCATCCTCGCACGATGGCAAAGTAGATCTTCCCGACAAGTCCTTCCCGGAAGAGAGAAAAGCCCTTGCGGGCAGCCTCGCGGTCCGCGGCGAAAAGGAGCACGCCTGACGTCGGCCGGTCGAGCCGGTGGAGCGGAAAGAGGCGCCGTCCGACGAGGTTACGCGCCTCCTGCAGGGCGAAGCGGGTCTCGTTCCTGTCGAGGGGAGAGCGGTGGACCAGCATTCCCTCCGGCTTGTGGATAGCGACGAACCACGGGTCCTCGTAAAGAAGTCTGATTCCGCTCATCGTTTTGCTCTCCTGATCTTCGCAAAAAAAGTACTTCTATGATGCTCTCTTTCCCGACTGAAGGGAAACGCCTCCCTTGCTTGTAATCCCGATGAAATTGCATTGTATCGTATCGATTCCTTTTCTGTAAGTATGAATCTGAATACTGACAGGAAGGAATTTTAGGTTTTGTTACTCGTGTCCGGAACTTTCCGGGCTTGTTTCTTCGGTTGTGAACACATGGTATTGAGTTGACAGGTTTCGATTTGATATGATACAGTAAACATGGTGTATGTATGCATATATATTTATTATTTGCAGGCAATTATTGTAACTGCTCCGATTGAGAACGAATTTCTCTTGTCGTGGCAAGAAAAACGCCTTCCGGTCAAGAGTTACAAGATGAGCATTCTATCGTCAGGGACAGCGTATGCATTGTGAACATGAGAAGAAAATGCGGTTATGCTTGTTTTATAGGTGATGAGTTTGATGGTCAATTTCAACGAGGATTCTAAATTTCTTTCTGACGGAGGTAAAATTATGACGTATCTGGCATCCGCACTCGGTAAGATCAACGAAGAAAGTGTTGTCGAGCTTCTTCGACAGTATCTGCGAATTCCGAGCGTGAGCGGGGACGAAAGGCAACTGGCCGAAGCTGTCTGCGGGACGTGCAGGAGTATCGGAATGGACGCGCATATCGACAGGCACGGGAATGCGGTTGCCGCGCTCCGGGGACGCGAAAGCGGAATAAAGCTGGCCTGTAACGCGCATCTCGATACGGTCGGCGTGGGAGAAGGCTGGACGGTCGATCCGTATGGAGCGGAGATCAAAGACGGCAAGGTTTATGGGCGCGGCGCAGTGGACGACAAGGGGCAGATCGTAGCGCAGATCATGGCTGCAAAGGCGCTTATCGATGCGGATATTCCAATCGCGGGAGAGCTGGTGCTCTGCCATGTCGTTGATGAAGAGGTTCCGGTCATCGCTCGAAAAGGGACTGTGAAAATGCTCCAGGACGGTTTTACGGCGGATATGGCCATCAACGGGGAAGCGAGCGAGCTTTTTATTCAGCTGGCCTGTTGCGGCATGCTGGAAGTTCTGGTGACGACGATGGGGAAAAGAGCGCACGGCAGCAATCCTCAATACGGAATCAACGCGATCGATAAGATGTGTTTGTTCATTGGAGAGCTGAACAAGCTGCAGCCCGGCTACAACAAGTACACCGGATACGGTTCCATAGTGCCGGGTGTCATTGCGGGCGGAGAGCGTTCAAGCGTCGTGCCGGACGTTTGCGAACTCAAGGTCTCCCGTTTCACTGTTCCCGGCGAAACCGGGCCGATGTTCTACAGCCAGGTGCTCGGCATCATCGAGCGCCTCAAGCAGCAGGACGAGACATTCAATGCCAGGGCCGAATTGCTCTACGACTCCAACCCGTCGCTGGTATCAGAGGAGTCGGAAGTCGTTCAGAAAATGAGCAAGGCTTTGCGCGATGTTTTCGGGCCTGATCACCCTATCGTCTACAAGGGAACGCCGCAGCACGACGATGCCGATTTCCTCACCAACATGGCGAAGATTCCGACCCTTATATTCGGAGCCGGCTCCAACACTGTAGCCCATATGCCGGATGAGTTCATTCCGATTAAGGAGCTTGTTGAGGCGACGAAAGTCTATGCGGCCGCATATATCAATATCCTGACACGGTAAATTTTTTTAAAAAACCGGAGAGACAGATATGCTGGTCACGGAAGGAAAAATCGCAAGGGTGGATCTGACACGTGCACGTGTGAGCTACGAGCCGTCCGAGAATTACAAGCATCTCATCGGCGGTCGGGCATTGGGTTCGTCTTTTGTGTTCCATGAAGTCCCCGAGAACACTCATCCACTAGGTCCGGAGAATGTCCTTGTTTTTTCGACAAGTCCCTTGACCGGCACCCTTGCGCCTTCCTCCGGCCGATTCAACATAAGCTGTAAGAATGTCGCGACACGAGGCATGTGCTTTGCAAATGCGGGAGGACATTTTGCTCCTGAGATGCGTTATGCGGGAATTGACCACGTTATCGTTTCCGGAAAAAGTTCATTCCCTGTATATTTGTTTCTCCATGACGGAGTGGTCGAAATAAAGCCGGCGGACGGAATTTGGGGTCTGGATACTTGGGACACGGAAGACGCGATCAGAAGCGAATTGGGCGACGGAGCGGTTCGTGTCGCATCCATCGGCCAGGCCGGAGAAAACCTCGTTACCATGGCGTGCATCATGGTCGACAGGGCCAGGGCGGCCGGATGGGGCGGCTGCGGAGCGGTGATGGGTTCGAAGAACCTGAAGGCCCTCGCCGCCCGCGGCAAGGGCAGTCTGGAAGTCGACCGGCCGGATGACTTCGTTGCCCTTTGCAGGAAGATACTGGCGAGAATGGATGGATCTAAAATAATCCGTCTTTTCAGGAAATATGGCCTTTTAGGAACTTCAGGCGCCGAGGGACTGGACGGTTCGACTCCTCAAAGTGTGCGAAACATGGAGGACGAAGTTTGGGACCCGCGGAAAACCCTGAAGATGAAAGAGACCGTCTTCAAGGAGAAATACGAGACGTTGCGATTGGCCGATTTCTGCTGTCCGGTGAATTGCAGTCACTTTTATCATGTGCAGGAGGGGCCTTTCGCAGGTCTGAAACTGGAAGCATTGAAAACGAATGTCTACAGGGCTTTCGGAACGAATCTCGACGTCGAAAGCAGGGAGTACGTTTTAAAAATGAACGAGATGGCCAACCGGTTCGGCATGAACTGCGACTCCCTTTCGGCTGCTGTGGCATGGGCTGTGGATGTATTCGAAAAAGGATTGATAGGACCGGTCGAAACCGGCGGTGAAATTCTGCGCTGGGGAGATGCTCCCGGCTTTGTCTCCATTATGGAAAAAATAGCGTTTCGCGGAAACCTTCTCGGCAATCTTCTGGCCGATGGAGTATGCAGGGCTGCAAAGAACGTCGGAAGAGGGACTGAGCGATACGCCATGCACGCCAAGGGAGCTGGTATGTGCGAACAAGGGGTCAGGTCTTTCAAGGGATGGGCGTTGGGTATTATGACAAGCACGAGAGGGGGAGGGCACCTGGCCGGCGCTCCCAACACCGAACAAAGAAAGATGTCCCGGGAGGAGGGGGCGCTGTTTTTCGATGTCTCTTCTGCGGGAGAACCTGCCGCCTACGAGGGGAAAGGCAAACTGGTCGCTTGGTTCGAGAAGTACAAGGTTATTGCCGATACCTTGGGTTTATGCACATCAACAACGTACTGGCTTGATACGGCGCTGCTCGGCCCGGATGATTTCGCCGAACTCCTGAATACGGCGACCGGCTGGAACTGGAGCGGCGAAGACCTTATGCAACTTGGCGAGCGCACATACAACCTGGAAAAGGGTTTCAATACCCTCCATGCCGATTTTTCGAGGGCTGACGACATGCCGCCGTATAAACTCGTGCATATTCCTGTGAGTGATGGGCCGTTCAAAGGGGAAAGACTGGACCTGCCCAAGTGGAATTCAATGCTCGATGAATACTATCAAGCCCACGGATGGGATCTTGAGACAGGCCGGCAGACCGACGAATGCCTGTCCACGTTGCAGCTTCATGATTTGAAGAGGAAGCTGCAAAAAGCCTCTCGATTGATTGGAGGAAATACCGGACATGCCTCTTGATCGAAATGGCAAGCCTTTTTCATACGATATTGAAGTTGACGCTTCTTTATGTACCGGATGTATGGCATGTGTCTTGGCGTGTTCCCATCATTTCAAAAAGAGCTTTTCCTTGAGATCGAGCGCCATCCGTGTTTTCCGGGATAATAAAGAAGGTTTGATACAAGTTGAAATCGCATCTTTCTGCAATCAGTGCCCCGAACATGAGATTCCTCTCTGCATGCAGTTCTGTGCTCCCAAAGCAATTGGTTTCAAAAGGAGCAGTTCTTCCAAAACATAATCTTTTTGTCTTCTGAAATTCTGTGGTACTATGGCCACCGGGGAAAGACGGGAGCATGTTTGCTCCTGTCATTGTCTCACGCTTTCAGGATGCCCCGAAAAAATAATCAAGAAGGTGTTCTTCGTGTTCATGCTCTCCGCAGGCCTCGTTCTTTTCGTCTTCTTTATCTCGGGTCTTTTTTCGTCCAGGGGTGTCGCATCATCCGCCGACTATGCCGTCGCCAATCGAAGAGCGAGCGTCCGGGGCGTCTCCGGCGTCATCCTCGGGGCGCTTGTCGGAGGGGCGGCCACCGTCGGCACGGTCCAGATGGCCTACCAGTGGGGGGTGTCGGCACTCTGGTTCACGCTCGGAAGCGGCGCCGCGTGTCTTATGATGGGACTGTTGTTCGTCAAGCCGCTCCGTTCCGTGGAACTCATCACGCTGCCGCAGTTCCTCGGACGGCACTACGGTAAGAAGACGGCCCTCCTGGTCGCTCTTTCCACCGCTTCCGGCTCCTTTCTCTCCGTCGTCGCCCAGTTTCTCTCCGGCGTCGCCCTGATGCGCTCCGTCTTTCCCCTCTCCATCGGCGTCGCCGCGCTCCTTGTCGGCGGACTGATCCTTGCCTTCGTCTTCGGCGGCGGGATCAGGAGCTTCAGCCGGCTCGGCGAGGCGAAGATCGTCTTCCTTTATGTCGTGATGGTTCTCTGTGCCGGAGTGGTGCTCTTCCGGGGGTGGTCCCCTTCGGCCGTCTTCCGGGCGCTGCCCTCGGAGCCTTTCTTCGACATCCTGGCACGGGGTGCGGCCAAGGACCTCGGCTCCTTCGCATCGCTCCTGTGCGGCGTTCTCTGCGGCCAGATCTACATTCAGGCCGTCTACACGGCGTCCGACGACGCGACTGCGAGGAAGGGGTGCCTTTGGGCGTCCCTGATCATCCCGCCGATGGGCTTCCTCGGCGCGTGGATCGGCCTCGCGATGAGGAGTTCGGGGGTTGCCGTCGAAGCCTCGCAGGCACTGCCCTTCTTCATCCGGACATCGTTCCACCCGCTGCTCGGCGGACTGCTCTGGGCGGGCATCATGATTACCGTCCTCGGCACGGCGGTGGGCGTCTCGCTCGGTGTGGCCACGAACCTCACGAGGGACATGTTTCTCAAAATGAAAGCGGCCGCTTCCTTCAACGACGCAAGGATATTGCTTGTCAGCCGTATTGCGGTCCTCGCAGTGGTGGTTTTCGCCGGAACCGTCGCGTGCGCCTCGCGGAATTCCATGATCCTCCAGTGGGCCTATCTCGGCATGGGGATCAAGGCCGCGGGCATATTCTGCATCCTGCTCTTCGCAGTGCTGAAACCGGGACGCCTCTCTCCGGAATGGAGCTTCGCCGCCGGAGCCGGAGGTCTCGCCGGGACATTCCTCGGAGCTTTTTTCCTCGACGGAATCGATCCGCTTTTTCCGGGACTCGCCCTCTCCGGGCTTATCGCCGCAGCCGGGATATGGAGTAAAAAAACAGAAAACATATAAGGAGAGAGAATTCACCTCTCTCCTTCCTTCTTTTGTTCTTTCCTACAAAAATCCCATCTTTGATTTATCGGAAAAAATAAATATTTTCCCCTTGAGAACAGGTACAATGCAATGTACATAGTTTTGAAAGGGAGGTTGTTCAATTGAACGAAGCCTATATCGTCTCGGGGGTCCGTACCGCGACCGGCAACCTGGGAGGTTCTCTCAAGAATGTCCTTCCGGAGGAGCTGCTTGTCCCGGTGATCCGCGAGGGAATCGCACGGGGCGGGATTTCGGAGGAACTTGTCGACGAGGTTATCATGGGACAGACGAAACAGTCTGCGGACTGTCCGAACGTCGCCCGCGTCGCCTCGCTCAAGGCAGGGCTCCGGGAAGAGCTTTCGGCTTACACGGTCCACAGGCAGTGCGGCTCCGGAATGCAGGCCGTGATCGACGCGTATTTCCAGATCCGGTGCGGCGAAGGCGATCTTCTGCTTGCCGGAGGAGTGGAGAGCATGAGCACCGCGCAGTACTACCTCCGCAATGCCCGCTACGGATACGGCGTCGGCAACTCCCTTATCCTCGACCCCAACACCGAAAGCCAGCCGAAATCACAGCCCGAAGAGACCTACGGCAGTCTCATCATGGGCATGACGGCCGAAAACCTCGCCGAGAGACACGCGATCCCCAGGGAAGAGCAGGACCGGTTCGCCTACAAGAGCCAGATGGGCGCCATTGCGGCCATCGACAGCGGCCGTTTCCGCGACGAAATCGTGCCCGTGATGCTGCCGCAGAAGAAGGGCGATCCCGTCCCCTTTGAAGTCGACGAGTTTCCCAGGCGCGACACATCCCCCGAAAAACTCGCAAAACTGAAACCGGCCTTCAAGATCCCGGACGGCACCGTGACAGCGGGCAACAGCTCGGGACGGAACGACGGCGCAGCCGCCCTGCTCGTGGCCTCGGAGAGCGCTGTACAAAAGAACAATCTCAAGCCGATGGCGCGCATCGTGGCCGTCGCGTCCGCTGGTGTGGACCCCAGGTACATGGGGATCGGTCCCGTTCCCGCAACGCGGAAGGTCCTCGGGAAGGCGGGGCTCTCTCTGGCCGACATGGGACTCATCGAAATCAACGAGGCGTTCGCGGCCCAGACACTGGCCTGCGTCAAGGAACTCGGTGTCGATGAGAGCATCCTCAATGTCAACGGAGGCGCCATCGCGCTCGGCCATCCTCTCGGCTGCTCCGGTGCGCGCATTCTTGTCACGCTGGTCCATGAAATGACGAAGCGAAACGTACGGTACGGCCTGGCGGCCATCTGCATCGCCGGAGGCCAGGGGCTGGCCGTCGTCGTGGAGAAAGTCTGAATCCGGGAGGCGAAGAGAAGACCATGGGAAACACAATCACCTCGAAGAAACTGAAGACAATCGAAGAAGCCATGTCCCTGATCAAGAGCGGCGACCGCATTCTTGTCAGCGGATTCGGCAACTCCGGGGACCCAAAGCAGCTCGTGGCTGCCCTCAGCAAGCAGCCGATCAAGGATCTCACGATCATCAGCAACGATCTCGGCTCGCCGGGGATAGGGCTCGGAGCCCTGCTCACCGCCGGTATGGTGAAGAAGCTCATCGGAAACTACTACAACTGGAATCCCGAAGTGGCGGACGCATTCAACGCGGGGAAGATCGACGTCCAACTCGTACCGCAAGGTTCCTTCGCAGAGGCAATCAGGGCGGCGGGCGTCGGTGTGGCGGCCTTTTACACTCCTACGGCTGCGGGAACGGAGCTCGCAAAGGGGAAGGACCAGCGTGAATTCGACGGCAGAATGTACGTCCTCCAGGAGGCTCTCAAGGCCGACGTGGCGCTCATCAATGCCGAAAAGTCGGATACGCTCGGCAATCTCGTCTATCACAAGACGGCCCGGAATTTCAACCCCCTGATGGCCATGGCGGCCGACCTGGTCATCGCGGAGGTCGGCGAAATCGTTCAGGCCGGTTCGTTCGATCCGGAGTGCATTGCGACACCCCACATCTTTGTGGATGTCCTGGTGAAGAGGGGGTAGAAGAGATGTTTCAGATGGATGAAGAGAGCGCGAAGATCCGCATCGTCAAGAGGATAGCCCGCGAGTTCATGGAGATGAGCTCGGATAGGGATATATTCGTCAACCTCGGTGTCGGCACGCCGACAATGGTAGCCGACTACGTCGAGGGAGACCATGTTTTCCTCCAGGCCGAAAACGGCATGCTCGGCGTAGGCCCCGCCGCGGAACCCGGCAAGGAAGACCCGCTCCTGATCAACGCGGGGCGCGTCAAGGTAACGGAGACCGTCGGCTGCGCCTACTTCGACAGCGCCACCTCCTTCGGCATGATCCGCGGCGGGCATATCGACGCGACGGTCATCGGCGCCTTCGAGGTGGACCAGGAGGGGAACGTGGCCAACTGGATCATCCCCAACGGCAAGCAGCTGGGAGTCGGCGGCGCCATGGATCTGGTGGCCGGCGCGAAGAAGGTCTACATCGCCATGCCGCACACCAACAAGAAAGGAAAACCGAAGCTCGTTCCAAAGTGCACCCTTCCGGTCACGGGCTACGGCGAGGTGGACGTCGTCGTCACCGAGTACGCGCTCTTCCGTTTCAAGGAAGGCAGGATGATCCTCGAGGAGATCGCGCCCGAGATAACCCTGGAAGAACTGAAGGAAGTGACGGCGGCGGAGTTCGTCGTCAGTGCAACACTCGGCACGCTGACGGAGTAGGGGTATGGATTACAGGAACCTTCTGAATTTCGAGGGGAAGAGTGTCCTCATCACCGGAGGAACGGGGAGCATAGGATCCGAATTCGCACGCGCTTTCGCTTCGTGCGGGGCGGATGTGGCGATCGCCGATATCAATCCTGCCGGTTCCGAAGAGGTGCTGGACGCATGCAGGAACTACGGAAGGAACGCCTGTTTCATCCCAGTCGACCTCTTGAGCGTGACGAGTATTGAAAACATGGTCTCCGAATCCATCGCCAAGCTCGGAAAGATCGACATCCTTTGCAATCATGCCGGGTTCAACAATCGCAAACCCGCCGTCGACTTCACGGAAAAAGAATGGGACGACCTCATAGGAGTGGATCTCAAAGCGGTTTTTTTCGTCGCGACGACGGTGGGCAGGCACATGATCGAACGAAGGACCGGAAAGATCATCAACACCGCGTCCGTTTCGGCCGCCCGGGGGCACAAGACCCTTTCGATCTACGCCTCGGCCAAGGGCGGCATCCGGCAGATGACGAAAGTTCTCGCGCATGAATGGGCGGAGTACGGAATCAACGTCAACGCCATAGGGCCCGGTTATGTCGTGACGAAGCAGACGGAGAACTACGTCAAGGATCCCGAGGTCTTCAAGTCGCTCATATCGCACATTCCAATGGGCCGCCTCGGGATGCCCGGCGACATGGCCTCCGCCGTTCTCTTCCTGGCATCCGAAGGGGCTTCCTACATAACCGGACAGACGATTTTTATCGAAGGCGGACGTTTGATCGATTAGCATTCCTCGTTAGAGAAAGGTGGACATGCTGTGAAAGCCGTCATGAAGGTTCGAAAAGAGTATGGCGCGGTGGAGGTTGTCGACATCCCCGGGCCGGAAATGCCGAAAGAGGACGAGGTCCTGCTGCGTGTTCACAGCGCTGCGGTATGCGGTAGCGACATTCATGCGTACGAGTACATTCCGTCGTATCAGACGTTCATGCATGTTCCCGTTGTCCTCGGCCATGAGGCCTGCGGCGTGGTGGAGAAGGTCGGCGGAAGGGTCACCGAATTCGTTCCCGGCGACAGGGTCATGGGAGAGTCCAACATCTACTGCGGCAAATGCCGAAACTGCCGGCTCGGCATGACAAATATCTGCGATGCCAACCTCATGCGCGGCCTTACGACCACCGGCGTCATGCAGGAGTACGTCCTGTTCGCCGAGAAGAATCTGCACAAGGTACCCGAAGTTCTCTCCTTCGACGAAGGCGCGGCAGCCCAGGCGTGTACCGTCAGCGTCCACGGAGTGCTGCATCGGATCGCAATCAACGCCGGTAACGATGTCCTCGTTGCCGGCGTTGGTATTATCGGCCTCGCGGCCGCCCAGCTCGCGAGGTTGCGAGGCGCGAACGTCATCGTCGTCGGTACGGATGAGGATGAAGTTGCCCGTCTCCCGATTGCGAGGAAGATGGGATTCCGCACGCTCAACTGTCGGAAAGAGGATGTTGTCGCCGCTTCCGGACAGCGGTTCGGAAAGAAGGCCGATTTCGTTCTCGAGTGTTCCGGGGCGTCCTCCGCCGTCGTCTCAGCGGCGGACGCGGTAAAAAAAGGCGGCACGATACTGCTCCTGGGGCTCGTCGGCAAGGAGGTGTCCTTCCCGTTCGCGAAGATCACCCGCGCGGAGGTCAATATTGTCACCAGCTACACTTCGACGTGGATAGACTACGAGGAGACCCTGTCGCTGCTCGCTTCGGGGGCGCTCGACATCAAGCCGTTGCTCAATATCTACAGCGTGGAGGAGAGTGGAAAGGCGTTCGAGGACGCGGTGAAGAAAATCGCGTTGAAGCCCGTTCTTCGTTTCCAGTAAGAACAGCAAGGGGGTGTTGCCGGGAAGCAGTCCATTCAGCAGAGAAGCGGCGTCGAGTCCGAAAATCCTGTTGCAGAACAAAAACCGAAGGAGGGTACTACCTTAATGAAAAAGAACATGATACTTCTTGGTCTTGTTTTTGCGCTTGTTCTGAGTCTTTCCGGCCTAGCCTTTGCGAGCGACAACCTCGTGATCGTTTCAGGAAATCCGGGTGGAACATACTATTATATCGGCGCCGGGATGGCAAAAATCCTTTCCGAAAAAATCCCCGGTACCGAGTTCACCACGGAAGCTACCACAGGCTCTCCTGTCGAAAACGGTACCTATACCTCTCAGTCGGATGAAACGCTCGGGATATTCACCCTTGACGGCGCGTATGCGGCACGAAAGGGCGACCCGTCGCGCGGGTTCAGGAAGGCTCTTGATAATATCGTCATGGTTCAGGCCGGACACGACCTGCTCCTGTACTGGACGACGCTCAAGGAGACCGGAATCACTTCCCTTGCGGATATCAAAGGAAAGAGAGTCGGAATGCCCGTTGCAGGCAATACAGCGTATTTCCAGGCTATGGCGGTGCTGGCGGAGTACGGAATCGGCCCGGATGATTTCAGGGGAATTCCGATGACGTACGCGGAACAGGCCGATGCCCTCAAGGACGGCAACATCGACGTCATGTGCACCGGCGGCGGTATTCCGCAGGCTGCCGCGATGGATGTCGCCACGACCAGGGATGCCGTCTTCCTTTCGATCGACGAGGACAAATTCGCCCCTCTGAAGGAGAAGCATCCGTACTGGTGGATGTCCCAGATGCCGGCGAACGTGTACAGGGGACAGACCGAGCCCGTCAACGTCTTCACCTCCCAGGTATGCCTGTTTGCAAGCCTTGAGATGGACGAGGAAATCGTCTACAAGATCACGAAAGTGCTTAGCGAAAGCACTGCCGAGCTCAAGGAGATTCACGCTGAAGGCGGAAAATGGTCCCTCGAAACGACCAGGAGGGTGTACGACGAACCGGTGGTCCCCTTCCATCCCGGCGCGCTGAGATACTACGACGAGCTGTGGAAGAAGTAAACTTCTGATCCGAAGAGAACGCTTGAAACCTGCAGATAACTCTCATCTGCAGGTTTCAAGCGTTTTGAAACAAGAACTCTCAGTACACTTACACTCTCTTTCTATTCTGAAGGTACATTTGCTTTTTTTGTACGGAGGTGCGTTATGGGATCAACAATCCAGGAAAAAAACGATTTCCGGGCACTGGTCGCGAAACTCATGCTCTTCATCGGCGCGGCGATGTCATGTTTCCACCTTTTTACTTCCGCAATAGGATCGCTTCCCACAATGGAACAGCGGAGCATGCACTTGTGTTTCGTACTGGTGCTCATTTTTATGAAGAGTATAGCGAATAGAAAGAGCGCTTTCGGATTCAGGGATGTCCGCGATATGCTGTTTCTGCTGACGGGACTTACGGTGACCCTCTATGTTTTCGTTTTGTGGCAGGAGATGTTCATGCGCGCTCCATTTCCCGAGACGCTGGACATCGTGATCGGTACTTTGCTGGTGATCGTGGTTCTGGAAGGGACCCGCAGGGAGCTGGGCAAGGCGATTCCAATTCTCGCGATTATCTTCATCCTTTACGCTCTGTACGGCCGCATGATTCCGATCAAAGAGATAGCGCACCGGGGATATTCTTTCACCAGGGTCATCAGCAATCTTGCCCAGGCGACGGAGGGAATTTACGGGCAGGTGCTCGGAGTCTCCGCGACATACATCTTCCTTTTTGTCCTGTTCGGAGCGTTTCTCGAGCATAGCGGAGCGAGCAAGTTCTTCGTCGATCTCTCCCTGGCGTTTTTCGGACGTTCACGAGGAGGTCCTGCGAAGGTTGGAACCGTCGCAAGCGGACTCTTCGGAATGGTCTCAGGAAGCGCTGTAGCCAACGTAATGGCCGTCGGTCCTTTCACGATTCCGATGATGACCCGGCTCGGGTACATGTCGAAATTCTCGGGAGGGGTCATTTCCGTTGCCGGAACGGGCGGTCAGTTTATGCCCCCGATCATGGGAGCCGCCGCATTTATTATCGCCGAGACGCTGGCAGTTCCTTACTGGGATGTCGTGAAGGCCGCATTCATCCCCGCGGTGCTCTACTACGTCGCCTTGTGGTTCATCATCGATATCCGCGCTCAGCGGGACAAGATAAAACCCTTGCCGGACGATCAGATTCCCGACTGGAAAAAAGTGCTGTGGAAAGGGGCCTATCTCGCCATTCCCGTCATCCTGCTGGTTTATTTCCTGGCAATCGTCCGATGGTCGCCGATCAAGAGCGGTTTCTGGTCCATAGTCTCCCTGATCGTCATCTCCTTCATACGCAAGGAGACACGCCCTTCTCCGTCAAAGCTGCTCAAGGTTCTTGCGGACGGTGCGATGGGAAGCCTCAACGTCGCGATCGTCTGCGCGGCGGCAGGCATTATCATAGGCGTTCTTTCACTGACGGGGCTCAGCCTGAAATTCTCCCAGCTCCTGGTCTCTCTTTCAATGGGTATCATGCCCATACTGCTCGTTTTGACGATGATTTCCGGGCTGATTCTCGGAATGGGGATGACGACGACTTCCGTCTATATTGTCTTGAGCGTGCTCGTCGCTCCCGCGCTGACGCGCATGGGAATCCTTCCGATCGCGGCGCACCTGTTCGTCTTCTATTTCGGCATCCTGTCGGCCATCACGCCGCCGGTCGCCACCGCTTCCTATGCCGCCTCGAGCATCACGAAGACATCTCCCACGGAGCTTGGTTTCGAAGGATGGCGTATCGGCCTGGCGGGGTACATCATCCCCTTCATGTTCATTTACAGCCCGACGCTCTTGATGCAGGGCTCGTGGCCTGCGATAATACAGTCTCTTGCAACGTCCCTGATCGGTATCTACGCCCTTGCCACCGCCATAGAAGGGTACCTGTACGGAGCGCTGAACCCGATTTTCCGGGCCCTTCTTGCTTTAGCAGCCCTTTCCTTGATTTATGCGGGAATTTTCACGGATATAGCAGGTGCGCTGCTTTTCTTCCTCATATTTTTCTATAGGAAAATGCAAAGAGATCGTTTCAAGACGGCAAGCTGAAGAGCACGCCGGAAAAATCGCATTCAGCAGGAGGGTTCTATGGAATTTCTGTTCACTATGCCGGAAACGCGCGTTCTCTTCGGAAGAGGCGCCTTTTCAAAGTTGAAAGAGGAAGTCGGGCGGCTCGGGTGCTCGGCTCCGCTGGTGTTGACCACCCCCTCGAAGAGGTCGAGGGAGAGAATCGAACGGGCTCTGCCTCCCTTGAAGTACGAACTCTACGACGGAGCGCGGATGCACGTGCCGCTGGAGAGCGTCGAGGGAGCGCTCGAATTCATGAAAGGGCGCACCTTCGACTGCCTTGCGGCCGTGGGCGGCGGATCTTCGATCGGCCTTGCGAAGGCGCTTGCCCTGCGGACCGGTCTCCCGATCATCGCCGTGCCGACAACGTATGCCGGATCGGAGATGACTCCGATATGGGGAATCACTGAGAAAGGTGTCAAGACGACGGGACGGGACGGCAGAGTGCTTCCGAAAAGCGTGATCTACGATCCGGAGCTCTTTGCGTCCCTTCCGGCCTCCGTGGCGGGAGTCAGCGCGATGAACGCGCTGGCGCATTGCGTCGAGGCCCTGTACGCCGAGAACGCGAATCCCGTCACGGATCTTTTCGCCGAGGATGCGATACGCCTTCTCACCGGCAACCTCGGCGCCTCCCTTCGGGGCGACGATCAGGAAGCGCTGGAAAGCGTTCTCCGCGGCGCCTGGATGGGCGGCATGGTCCTCGCCATGACGACGATGGGGCTGCATCACAAGCTCTGCCATACGCTCGGCGGGACGCTCGACCTTCCGCACGCGGAGACGCACGCCGTCGTCCTGCCTCATGTCATCGCCTTCAACAGAGAGCATGCCGAGGATGCGATGAAGAAAATAGCGAGAGGGTTCGGCGTAACCACGGCTTTTGATGCGGCAAGGGCTGCTCACGCTCTTTTAACGGAGATCGGAGCGAAGAACGCGCTGAAAGACCTGGGGATGAAGTCGGAGGACATCGAGAGAATCGCCGATCTGGCGACACGAAACAAATATTACAATCCTCGACCGTTCGGAGCGGCAGAGCTTGTTCCATTGCTTGAAAACGCCTATTGGGGAAGGCCCCCGGTGTAATGGAACGAAGTTTTTTCCCCTGCATTGATTATGGAAATTGCTTTCTGTCGCGATATCATATCACTGCAATAAAAGTCGATACGCTTGACACGTTATTTTTTTTAAATTATGCTTCAAAAACCCTCATTCAGGGTGATCCTTCCGGAACAAAAAATGCACTGTTCCGGAAGTGCGGGGCGGCAATAGAGTTTGAAATCGCCAAATTCGATCGCGAGGAGGTGAAGAGCGGCTCTTTCGGCGCCGGAGTGTCTTCGTAGCGTGCGCGCTTTTTTATACCCTGAAAATTTGGAGGTGTGTGATTGTGATCCATGCAATGACTGGTTTTTTCGTACGTCTGGTAAGAAGGTATCTTCCGCAGCCGTTCACATTCGCAGTGATGCTGAGCGTGCTGGTCTACTTCATGGGTATGTTCGTCATGGGGAAGAGCGCCCATGAGATGAATGAGTACTGGGGCAAGGGGTTCTTCAGTCTCTATGTCTTCACCATGCAGATGGTGCTCGTCCTTGTGACGGGACATGCTCTGGCAAACTCCCCGGTGGTCAAGAGCGGTCTCAAGGCCTTGGCGAGTATTCCCGGAGGACCGAAGCAGTCCGTCTTCTTCGTCGCTCTTGTCGCCTGCCTGGCCAGCTACCTCAACTGGGCGTTCGGCCTGATCGTCGGCGCGTTGATCGCCAAGCAGGTCGCGGCGAACAACTCCGGCAAGGGGATGCACTATCCGATCATCGTCGCCGCGGCATACGGCGGCAACGTCATTCGCGGTCCCTCGTCGAGCATCCCGCTCGTCATCGCGACTCCGGGACACTTCCTCGAGAAGACGATCGGCATCATTCCGGTGACGGAATCTCTGTACAGCGAATGGAACCTCATCATCACCGGTATCCTGATCGTCGCCATACCGCTTATTTTCGTCCTGATGTATCCCAGCAAGGACGACGAGATGCCGATCATCGAGATCGACCCGAATCTTCTGCTCCAGGAAGCGGAGGAGAAGAAGGAAGTTGTCGATACTCCCGCCAAGAAGATGGACCACAGTCTGATCCTCACCGCCCTTCTGGTTGCCGCGGGCGGTTGGGTGCTCTTCGATTACTTCTCCAAGCAGCCGTCATTCAACCTGAACCTCAACATCCTGATCATGATCTTCATGATCCTCGGTGTCATCGCGCACAAGACACTTGCCGGGTATATGAACGCCATCAACAACGCGGTCAAAACATCCGGCGGCATCATTCTCCAGTTCCCGTTCTACGCCGGAATGATGGGGATGATGCGGGATTCGGGATTGGCGAAGTGGATGTCCGATATCTTCGTCAACGTATCCACGGCCCAGACGCTTCCACTCTTCACGTTCTGGAGCGCGGGCATAGTGAACATCTTCGTTCCGTCCGGAGGCGGGCAGTGGGCTGTCCAGGGACCGATCATGATGCAGGCCGCGCACGAGATCGGGGCCGACAGCGCGAAGGTCGCAATGGCCCTTGCATGGGGAGACTCCTGGACGAACCAGATCCAGCCGTTCTGGGCGCTGCCGCTTCTCGCCATCGCCAACCTCGGTGTCCGGGACATTATGGGATACTGCCTCATGACGGCGATCCTGGTGGGAATTGTCTGCTCGGTGGGCTTCGTTATCCTCTGAGGATGACGGCTTCCTGAAGACACGATGAACGACGTCGAGGGGAAGGGGTTCCGGCTCCTTCCCCTCGAAACGGTTTCGGAGGTGGTTTCTTGAGTTTTATGGATGTCCTTGCGTATTCGATAGGATCCTCCCTTCCGTGGGGTGGAATCGGCATCTGCATCTACTGGGTGCTGCAGCGGAACATACCCCGCGATGTACGATGGCGTCCGTTGATCTACGCCATCCCTCCCCTCGCGGGAGGACTCGGAAGCTGGACGGGCTTCCAGGGGCACAGCATTTTCTTCCCCGTTCTGACGGCCCTGATCTGGGGAGCGATCCTCTACCTCGCCGTGCGCCTTGCGAAGAATCCGGACGCATCGAAAGAAAGGAAGTAACCGGCGAATTCTTCCGGCGATCTGATTTCCGATCATTTTCCCGCTTGATTCTCCGGGAGTACATCATCCTGAGGGGAACACAAGCGCTTCTTTTTTCCTCGGGATGGTGTACTATGTCATAGGCCTTGCGTGCCGGCACATCGCTTCCAGGAGGACGACCATGAAAGAAGTGACCGTGGCCTCGCTCATGCAGCTCGATATCTTCAGGGAAAACCTGGCTCTCGTCGCCGGAGGGGGGGGACTCGGCCGTTCCGTGGTTTTCGTCGCCGTCCAGGAAGCGCCGGACTTCGCTGACTGGCTGGACGGAGGGGAGTTCGTTCTCTCCACCTGGTTCGCTTTCGCCAACGACCGGAACAAGGGAATCGCCGCATTCCGGAAAATGGCGGATAACGTCGCGGCGCTCGCGATCAAGGTCCCCCGATTCATCGACGAGATCCCGCAGGAGATTCTTGAAATAGCCGACGAGAGGAATGTTCCCGTCTTCACCATCAAGCGGGCCGCCAAGTTTCGCGAGATCATACGGGCCATCTCGGTGGCCATCAACTCCTACCAGTCGAGCGTCCTGTACGAGGCCCGGAGCTACTACAACGAACTCTCCTCGATCGCCGTCGACAACGCCAGCGAGCAGAAGATGCTCGAAGGCCTCGCGAAACGGATCGACCTTCCCTGTTTCATCGTCGAGACAAGCCTCGCCGACGCCATCTGCAGCGACGCCCCGGCCGGGGCGCTGAAGGACGGCATGCTCCGGACGCTCGGAAAACATCTCGAGACGAAGACGGAGTTCCCGCTGCTCAGCTTCCGTCTGGACGACCTTCATGTTTTCCCATGCGCCTCCCGGAACTCATGCTACTGTTACGTCGTCGCGCTCAGCGAAGACGCGTTCACCGACAAGGATCTGCTCATGTGCAACCAGCTGTGCACCTTCCTCACGATCAAGCGGCAGGAGAGAGCGGAAGTCCGTCAGAAAGGGGTCGAGCGCCTCTTCCTGAACTTCATCCTGAACGATTCCATGCCGCTCGAACTTGCGTCGCAGGAGTTCGTCAAGATGGGGCTGGATACGTCGGGTGTCTTCCAGGCCGGCATCCTTTCGAGCGATGCCGCGGAGAACAGCGCGAAATTCCTCGCCTTCCGCTCCTTCGCCGCCGACTTCTGCAGAATCCTCAAAAGCTCGGTCAACCGCATGGAGGCCGATCGGATGATCTTCCTCATAGGGCACGGACAGAGGAATAACGAACGGGAGGTGACCGAGACCGCACTCGCCCTATTAAAGAAGTATCCCAACCAGAGGCTCTCCCTCGGACCGAGGGTGGAGGAACTGCCGCAGCTGCGGATCAGCTACCAGTTCGCCATGCGCTGCCTCCATCTCGCCCCCGGGGAGACCAGGTTCGTGGACTATCCGATGTATGCCCACTGGCTCGCGGTTCTTGCGGGAGCAAAGACCGACGAATCCGAATGGCTCGTCCGGCGCCATATTCTGCCGCTCGCCGAGCTTGACCGGAGCGAACAGGGGATGATTCTCTCGACGCTGGAGTCGGCCCTTTTCTCGGACAGCATCACTGCCGCAGCCGAAAAACTCAGCCTTCACGTCAACTCCGTCCGGTACCGCCTGCGCAAAGTCAGGGAAGTCACAGGTCTTGATTTTTTCTCCCCGGTGGATCGCTGCGTTCTCTTCATCGCGTATCTCATGTACAAGGGGACGGAGACGGTTCAAGGATAGCCCGGTGAAGTGCCGTTGCGAATGAGCGTCCCGGACGGCGTGCATCTTCCGCCGTACGGGACGCTCATGTTGTCATGCCCTGAGCGGATCCGCGAGGGGTGTCTCTCCCCGCGGTCAGTCCAGGCTTTTCTTCAGATCCTCCAGCGCGTCCCCGAGAATTTTGAAAATGCGGCGTACCTGCTCTTCCGTTACCGTGAGGGGAGGACCGACCATGACGTTGTCGCCCAGCACTCCGTCCACCATCCCCTTGCCCGGATAGACGGTCATTCCTTTGTTCTGGCAGACGGCTTTCAGCCTGTTCGCCGCACCGGTCGTTGCAGGGAAGGGGGTCTTCTCCTTCTGATCGCTGACGAGTTCGATTGCCCACATCAGCCCCTTGCCGCGGACCTCGCCGACCAGCGGAGAGGAGGCAAGTTCCGGCGCGAGTTCGCGTTCTATGATGCGCCCCAAATTCGCCGCGTTTTCGACGAGCCGATGCTCCTTCATGTACCGCAGCACCGCGACGACCGCCGCCGAAGCCGCCGGCATCCCGTTGAACGTGTGGCTGTGCGCGAAAAAGCCGCTCCCCTCGGCGAAGACGTCCGAGATGAACGACGAGACGAGCACCGCGCCGACCGGGTAGTAGCAGGCTGCCAGGCCTTTGGCCGTCGCGATCAGGTCCGGAACGACATTCCAGTGATCGACGCAGAAATTCGCTCCCGTCCTGCCACACCCGGACATGACCTCGTCCGCGATGAGCAGCACGTCGTAGCGGGTGCAGATGTCCCTGACGATCGGCCAATAGTCGTCGGGGGGGACGAGCGCTCCGACGGTCGAGCCCACGACCGGCTCCGCCGCGAAGGCCGCGATGTACTGCGGGCCTATGCGGCGGATCGTCTTCTCGAGATCGTGCGCGCAGCGCGTTCCGCACTCCGGGCGCCGCAGGCCGTAAGGGCACCGGTAGCAGTAGTGCGTTTCGATCTTCGGATGATCCTGAAACATCGGAAGAAAGAACTTCCTGCGCGGAACGCTTCCTCCGATGGAAAGCGTTCCGAGCGAACTGCCGTGATAGGCGTTTTGCCGACCTATGATCAGGTGTTTAGCCGAACCCATGCCGTCGCGTTCGATATAGTACTGGCGGGCCATCTTGATCGCGGCTTCCATCGCCTCGCTTCCGGAGTTGACGAACCAGACGCGGTCCATTCCCGGAGGGGCCATTTCGACGACCAGGGAAGCTGCCTCCTCGCTGATCCCCGTATCCCAGGTGAAGCCGTGCGCGAACGGTACAGCCGCAGTCTGCCGGGAGATGGCGTCCACGACTTCCTTCACGCCGTATCCAATATTCGCGGAGAGAGCCCCGGCAGCGGCGTCGAGATATTCATTCCCCTCTTCGTCGTAGAGAAAGACTCCTTCTCCGCGCGCTATCTTCGGAGCGGATAATTTGAAGTTTCGCGGGAAGATGTTACGCAATGTGCTGTCTCCTTTCATCCTTCGCGATGACTGTCCATGATGTATGTGCCCCTTTCTTTCCAGAGCGCTTCAAGACCGGCGAAACTTTTTCCCGTGTCGCCGAATTTTCTGCGGGACACGGCCAGGATGAGCGCATTGATCATGCTGATCGGGCCGGCATAGGAGTCGATGAACGAGATGTAGTTGCACGGAGCGGGCAGAACTTTCGAGGCTTTTTTTGCAAGCGGAGAGGACTCGCTGTTCGTGATGGCCACCGTGGGCAGGCCGAGCCGCGAGGCAAGGGCAAGCGTGTCCACAACGTTCCGGATGCACCTGTGGAACGTGATGCCGATGACGAGCGACCTGGGGGAGAGGTTGATCATCTTCTCCAGGGCGTAGTCGGGATTCAGATGGTGAACGTGGGGGAGCAGCCAGGAAAGATAGAAGCAGAGATAGTGCGCCAGCGCGTTCGAGCTTCGCTCGCCCGCCACGTACACCGACTCGGCATGGACGATCATGTCGGCGACTTCGTACAGGTCTGCCCGGTTTATCTTCGACGCCGCTTCGAGAATCGCCTGCGCATCGATCCGGAATCCCTTCAGAAGGAGGTCGTCCTCCTCGTTCGTGGAGGTGTAGGCCTGCTCCCGGTCCGTCACGGTGAAACTCTCCATCATCTCCTCCTGCAGCACGCTCCGGAGGTCCGGATACCCCTCGAATCCAAGCTGGGTGGCGAAGCGGAAGACCGTGGATTCGCTCACACGGACCTCCCGTGCGAGCTGCGCGGCGGTCATGAACGCAACGTCGTTCGGATTGTCGAGAATGAACTGCGCCAGAAGACGGTGGTTTTTGGAGAAGTCGGACATTCCGTTCCTGATGCGGCTGAACAGCATTTCAGCGGCCTCCCTTTCGTGCTCCGGGAATATTCTGCCGGCAAAGCGGCCAAGGGAAAGACGCTCGAGACTTCTCTCCCTTGGTCACTTTTTCGCCTGTCACAGAAAAACTTTCATCTGCTCGAATCTCACGTCCTCATCGAGAGGGAACACAGGCCTCGGGATATTTCTGTACGGAAACGTGCCGAGGGCGAGGCTCGCCACCCCGGGGGCGTCCAGGGGTATCACCTTTGTCACGATATCCTTGAAACCGGCACGAAAGTGATTCTTCGCTTTCAAAGCCAGGATCCTGTATTCCGTCGGCTCCATACCGTTCCTTCGAAAAACCTCCGGGTCGTTCGGAGACTGGCGCCCCTCGGATAGAAGCAGATCGATCGTTCCAATCGAGAGAACGACGGTCCGCCCGAAATTGACCCTGATCCCCGTATTCCAGGGGCCTTTATTATAATATATTCCGTCGCTTATGGTTTTCACCCTTCCACGCACCCGAACCGGCTCGCCGTACAGCGTGCTGATTTTGCCGCCGACGAGGAGGTCCACATCTTCGCCGACGCCCGCTTCGATGCAGTGTTGAACGGCTTCCGGGTCCGATATGAAGGCGAATGCCGTTTTCGGGAGCTCCGTCTTCAGAAGGGTTTCGAGCAGTATTGTCGTCTCCGCGAAGCCCCCGCTTCCCGGATTGTCCGAAACATCGACGAGAGCGACAACCCCTTCTTTCTCCTGAAGAGCTTCGTGAATCGCCTCTTCGGCTGTCGGGAGTTCGACGATAAATTCCCGTCTTTTCTCCCAGGAGAGCTTCGCCATCTCGTCGAGTATCCTTGCCGCTTCCTTTTCCCTACCCTCTTCGACGGAGACGACCACCGAAAAGCCGGCATTCTCCAGGTCGGAGTAGGGAAAACCGCCGAAAACGGAAACGCAGCCGATTCCTTCCGTCTGCTCCAGTTCAAGGCCCCTGTTGACAAGATCGGCCATAGGTCCGGCGTCCGTCATCATGTTCATGCTCGGAAGCAGAAGCGGCATCTTCAGCAGCACGTTTCTGAAGCGGCGCTCCCCGTTCAGGTGTCGGTGGAGCATATGCAGGGCCCTCCGCCCCGTCTCGTACTGGTCGACATGAGGGTATGTCTTGTAGCCCGCGATCATATCGGTGCGGGCGACCATATCCGGGCTGACGTTTGCGTGAAGATCCATGCTCGCCGCCAGCGGAAGCTCCGGAATGACCTCGCGGATCGCGTTCAGGAGATCGCCCTCGGCATCGGGAACTCCCTCGACGATCATCGCGCCGTGGAGAGAGAGAAAGAGCGCGTCGATTTCGTCCCGGATACCCTGCAGCCCCTCGACGATCCTTTCCTTGAAGAAAGCGTATGCGTCCGCGGATACCAGCCCCGAAGGGTTCGCGGCGCCCGCGATGAGGGGAACGGCCTCGAAATCGTTCTTTTCGATGAAGTCGATAAATGCTCCCGTCTCGGTTTTCGACCCCCGATAGTGCTCCAGCAGATCACTTCCTTCGTGGAGTTCTCTCTCCCTGAACTCCTTCAGCGTCGTTTTCTCCGGAGAAAACGAATGCGTCTCGTGAAACAGCCGTGCATAGGCTATCCTGTATTTTTTCATCGGAGAAGGCTCCTTCGGCTATCCTTTTACGCTACGCCAGGATGATCGACATAATGATCGTGATGAGGGTTCCTCCCATCATGGGTATGAGCGCGCGCTTCGCGACATCGAAGGTGTTCACCCCCACGATGCCCGCCACGGCGATGGTCGCCGCAAGAATGGGGGAGGCGGAGCGCGCGATGCCGGAGACAAGCTGCATCGGAAGAAGCATGATGATCGGGTTCGCCCCCACCGCCGAGGCGACGGTCGGCGCGAGCGGTGCGAACGCGAAGAAAGCCGCATTGCCCGAACCCGTGATGATCGACGTGACGGCGATGATCAGCGTCATCACGATCATCATCGCTTCGATGCCGAAGCCCATTCCCTTGGTCGTCTCGATGACGTAGCTGATGAGCCCGATCCGGGTCAGCCCCTGCGCGAAGGTCTGACCCGCGACGATCAGGGTGACCACCAGCGCCAGGTTCCGGCCCATGCCGTCGAAGAAGACCTTGATGCTCGCAAGCACGACACGTCCGTTTTTCCTCCGGATGGCTTCGCAGATCATGCTGACGGTCAGGCCGATGAACATCGCGGTGACGACGTCCATTTTCACCGTCGTGATCGTGAAGCTGCTGAACGTCAGGAGCAGCGCCAGAGGGAGTATCGGGAGGAGCGCGTAGAAAAGAGGCGCCTCTTCCTGCTCTTCATCCTTGAATTCCTTCTCCGCCGCCGGCGCGGTTCCGTTCGCGATATCCTTCTTGTCGTAGTACCTCTGGACGACGATATGCAGGATCGTGATGCCGATAATGATCGCGATGGAAGCAGGGATCTGGTACTGCACGAAGTAGACGGCGACATCTATTCCCGCTGTTTTGGCCGCGAGATTGGCGTTTCCGGAGGCCGGCCCCAGGTCAAGGCAGGCGGTGGTGACGATGACGGCCGCGGCGGACAGCCGGGGGATGCCCAGTGCGAGAAGGATGGGGAACATCGTCACCAGCATCAGGAGCGCAAGCCCCGAAGCGCTGGGGATGAAGATGTTCAGAATCTGGCCGACCGTGTATGTCAGGCCGAGCACGAGATAGGGACGATTCAGCCTCTGCAGCGGGCGGATGGCAAGGCTTGCAAGCCTCCTGGAAGCTCCGATGTGGTCCATGTAGACCGCGAAGCCCGCCACGGACATGACGATGAGGCCGAGGCCTCCGAGCTGCGAGCTTCCCGTGTTGGTGATGAACTGAAAGAGGTCGACGATGGCGCTGCCGGTGGTTTTGTCTCCAAGAACGGATTTTCCGGTGAAAATGGTCGCGAGAGCCATCATGAACAGGCCGGACGTGAAGAGAACCGCGTGCTGATTGTACTTCTTGATGATCGCGTAGATCGTGACGATGGTGACCAGAACGCCGATTATTGTTCCAAACATTTCTACTCCTCCTTCATTTTTCTGTTCTCCGGAATTCGCTTGTTATTTGCCGGTCGTTGTTCACTGCATCGAGTACCGTGGCCGTCGATTTCGGAAGCGTCTTCCGGAAAGCCCCGGAACCTTCCTGAATGACGAAGAAGAGGAATATAGCGTGGTTTTGCTGATGCAAAGGGCTGAGGGTTCGCGTTATTTCATCGCAACAGCTCCCTTCAGGAAATGAAAGAAAACTTTCTTTTAAAAGCTATCACGAAAGAATACTTCTGTCAATATATTGAATGTGCTTTTTTGCATTTTTCGATTTTCGTGGAAAGGCTTGATTGATGCGTGGTGTAGCCGGACGGATAATCTCTTCCAAATACATATTTCCGTTGTATTTGAAGCCCCTCCCGATCTGGTATAATGTCCCGGCGTTGTTCCCATTTCCGGACAAGGAGGATTGATGCATGCGGGTTTCCTTCGCGATTTTTTTCTCGCTCTACATGATGATATACGGCGGAATTCACGCCTACGTCTATTTCAGGCTGAGGAGCGCGATCGGGCGGGGGTGGAAGTGGACGGCATTCTTTGTCCTGCTCTCCCTGTTCATGATGATGGCCTCGAGGGTTCTGTGGATCTTCGACCTCGGGCATGTCCCCCTACTGCGTACGATGCTCTCGTACTCGGGGTACATGTGGATGGCGTTTATCTTTCTGCTCTTCACGGCCTTCGTCTTTCTCGATCTGTTGCGTCTCCTGGTCTGGCTGATCGACCTGATCCTCTCCGCGCGTTTCGGGGATCTCCTGGCCTCGCCGAAGCTTCGTGCATGGATCGCCCTCGGATTCGCCGTCTTCGTCACGTCCTACGGATGGTTCGAGGCGCGGGCTGTCCGACCGGTGCACCTGACGATCGCCACCGACAAGCTTCCTCAAGGAGTCGACCGCCTGCGCGTCGCCCAGATCACCGACGTGCACCTCGGATGGATCATCCAGGAGGAGCGTCTCGACCGGATGCTCGAAGTCGTCCGGGCGGCAAGGCCGGACCTGCTCGTCAGCACCGGCGACCTCGTGGACGGCGATATGGAGGCCCGTGAAGCGGAAGCGGCCCTCTTCCGGGGGCTGAACCTTCCGCTCGGGATATACGCCGTCACTGGAAACCACGAGTACTATGCGGGGGTAGAGCAGGCCGTCGCCTTCAAGGAGCGCTCGGGAATGCAGGTTCTGAGGAACGAGGCCCTCCGCGTCGGCGGCATCATCATCGCCGGAGTCGACGATCCTACTGCCCGGCGCTTTGGCTATGAACTGAAACCGGAGCACGAGGTACTTGCGCCTCTTCCGGAAAACCGTTTCGTTCTGCTTCTCAAACATCAGCCCGCCGTCGATCCTGAATCCGTAGGATATTTCGACCTCCAGCTCTCCGGGCATACGCACAGGGGGCAGATCTGGCCCTTCTACTGGGCCACCCGGATGGTGTACGAATATCGCCCATGGCTGCGTGCTCTCGCCCCGTCCGTGCGAGGCGGCGAGGCGTACGCCTCGGGTCCCAGGAGGGAGAGCCAGGTCTACGTCAGCAGCGGTACGGGAACATGGGGACCGCCGATCCGCTTCCTCTCACCTCCCGAAGTGACCATCGTGGACATCGTCAGGAAATGAGAGAATCGCCCCCGCGGAAACTCCCGCGGGGGCGATTCTCTATGTGTGCGGAAATGACAGGGCTTCTATCGCCTTCTTACAAATCCGCTTTTTCTCGGCTTGGGATGACGGAAATGCTTATTGCGAAAATGATAATGCCGGCGCCAAGAATCTCGAAGCCGCTTGGCGGGGTAAATAAGATAACTGAAGCTGCCAGCATGCCTACTATGATCTCGGAGGTGCATAGCAGGCTCGCTAAAGAAGAGGATATGTATTTTAAACTGATATAATACGCTGCATAGGCTAAAACTCCGCCGAGCATACCTATTGCGACTATTATGTACACCTCATTGCAAGAAAGAAAAAACACGTCGTTCATTCCAAATGCAAAAAATTTAATTAAACCAAGTAAAGCAGTGCCAAAAATATGAGAGTATAATAAGACTACTTTATAATCGTAGTGCCTTTGCGCTGCGATTTTCCCCATCAGTGACTGTCCTGCAAGACCGATAACAGCAAGAAGTCCCCATAAAATCCCGACGGCGGAAATAGTAATATCTTTGGTTGCCCCGCTTTGCAGCATGCCGACCCATAATCCCCAAAGGACCAGCAACGCCGCAATTATTTTTCTCCGGGATAGAGGTTGGTGAAATATAAAGAATTCACCGGCTATTGTGGCTATGGGAAAGAGGTAGTGAATGAGAAGAGCTACGGGTACGGAAAGGTATTTTAGAGAGAGTAGAAAACCTACTGCAGTAAAAATGATATTCATTATTCCAACTGATATTAAAAAGGGGAGTTGCGCCATCTTGAAACGAACCCCCCTTACGCCGTTGAACAAGAGAATCCATAGGGCGACCACGACGCACACGACAAGAGAACGCAGAAAAACCACGGTCAGCATATTCGTGCCGCTCTGCGCGAGAATTTTCCCTAAAGGAACGCTGCACCCCCAGAGAGAACCGGTCAAGAGTGCTAAAATTATTCCGATGGGTCGAAAGTTTGTCATGCTGTCGTTGGCCGTCCTTTATGGATTGATCATAATAAATTGATTTAAAAGATTACATCCAGTGAGCGCTGTCCCACAATTTGAGCGTCTGTCCCAGATTCATCGATTTGGCACGCTGGTAGATCTCGTACCCCCAGCCGACATCCTCGGCCGGAATCCCGCTGGTGACGAAGAGAATTCTTTCATCGTCGGAAGTGCGTCCGACCGCCTCCCCGTTGACGACGAGGCCGAGATCGATGATATCCGACTCCTTCACGACCCCCGAGTCGATCGCATGGAATATCGGGCCCGGAATAAACTGATTGTAGGCTTCTTCGGTTGTCATTCCCGGAATCTCCTGTGCGTCACGAACATAGGCCTGGTGCATTTTCCAGTTGTCCGCAACGATCCTGCAGCTGCCCAGGTACGATGCCGGCACATTTCCCTTCGCGGTCATGGTGAGCAGAGAGCCCGGTTTCAGCCACTCGTCCTTGATGTCGACTCCCTTGGGTCCGGATGCCGCGATGCTGATGATATCCGACTTGGATATGGCCTCTTCCGTGCTTTTTGCGACGGTTGTCCGTAGATTAAGCTTTGCCCCCATTTCTTCCAGAAAAGCCTTTGCCTTTTCTTCGACAATATCGTACAAAACAATTTCTTCGAGTGATTTTGCCGTTTCCGCAATGGCCAGCAAGCATGCCTTGTTGATGACGCCTCCGCCGATCAAACCCACGACTTTTGCGTCTTTTTTCGCCAGGTACTTGGTTCCGACGCCGGGAACCGCTCCGGTACGCATCGCGCTTATAAGATTGGCCGACATGAGCGCGAGAGGTTCGCACGTTTCGGGGTCGTTCAGCATGACCATGAGAATCGATCGGGGAAGGCCGCGCTGAGTATTCGCGGTATTGGAGCCGTACCACTTCTCTCCCGCCACGTTGAAGCGCCCTCCCAAGTATGCCATCATCGCCATGAAGCGCCTGTCGGGCCCTGCAAGAGGCATATTGGGAAACGGAGAAGTCTTCGGGAAAAAGATCTTCTGCCCGTGCTCGTTGTTTCCGGGGCCTCCAAGGAGATAATCTCCCTTTCCAAGAAGCGAGAAGACCTCTTCGGTTACTCTGACGCAATTCGCCATATCGAGAACGCCGGCTTTGATCATATTCTCTTCGTCGAGATACAGGAACTCCACTTTTTTACCAGTTGCCATGCCGATTCAACTCCTTTTCATAGTGTTTGAAGTGATATGGGAAACCATCATTCTATTTCGCCGGGACGTGCTTTGGGAAGAGCGAAATAGAGCCATTTCATTGCTATCGGAATAAGTATACATACTGCGGCATAAACGGCTATGCCGATAATAGCGACATTGATCTTCCCGGTACTCAGCAGGATCGGAACGACGGATACCGCGACGATCTCCGTTCCGTTGGTGATGGGAGAGGCAATCGCGGTGTCGTCCAGCGTTTTGGACTTGTTGTCGGGGTCCACCATGCGCAGCAGCAAGAAGCCGATGGCGAAAACCCCTGTGAGCGTTCCGTAGCTGAAAATGCCGCGCTCGAACCAGTTGTCCCTGTTCATCCACGGGCCGACCCACCAGAAACCCCATACGGTGAGAAGTATTCCCAGGAGCATCAGAAGGCTGAAGGGGCCGAAATATTTAATCAAAATCGGTATCTTGATGGAGGCCACGCCGAAAAAGACCAGGTAGTCGGTCGCAAAGCTCCCGACACGGCTGATGAGCCTCCTGTCCACATAACTGTACGCTCCTGTTTTCTTGAGAAGGAAGAAGAAGACGATCGCGACGAGAAAGGCGACCGCGAAGGAGGGAAGATTCAACCCCCACGCGGTTCGTGCGAACTGGGTAAGAATCCATCCGAGCCCCGCAGGGATGAGAACGAGGGCGAAGTGCCATGCGATCGGGTCCAGGGAAATGGGCGAGACGCTTTCGTCGCCGACGCTCTGCCTTTTTTCAGCGGGTATGAGACCCGTGCGGAGTTCGTTCGGAAGGGCGTGATAATCCTTGATATAACTTGTATATCCCTTTTCAGTACCGAGTTTGATCATCAGCACGCCGCCGAAAATTCCTACAAGGATCCCCACGGTAGCGGATGTCATGGCTAAATCCTGTGCATCGGGCCATCCGAATTCGGCGTATGTCTTGCCTACCGCCGCCGCGGTTCCATGCCCGCCGTAGAATCCGGCAGCAAGAATATGGCCAAAACCTGCATGAAGCTCCGGCCAGAACTGGCGGAAAACATAATAGGCAAGAGCTATCGGTATCAGATATTGCAGAGCGGAAAGGAACTGGCGATAGCAGAGGTAGCTTCCGATTCTTTCGATGTCGCTCTTTATTCCTCGCTTGGACTTTTCGAAGCCGCGAACTCCTATCGATGCGAATACCAGAATAATCAAAAGCCCGGAATAACTGCCCATCATGTTCGAAAAGGGCATGATCTCGAGTCCGTTAGGCCCCAAAAGAAGCCCCAGAAAGCCCCCTATCAGGCTTGCCGGGATAAAAAAACTCTGGAAAAAACGAACTTTTGACCGAAGGAACTGTCCTGTCAAAATGAAAATGCTGGCAAATGCCAAATCAAGAAGGAGACTGTATAGATTAAATGTCTGCGGATAGAATGTCATACCAATCAATCCTTTCTTTCGGGTCTGAATTTCGTGATTAAGGCATGAGCGCTTTGGGTTTCAATTTATTATTCTGGTTTTCCGTCACCTTCCTCTCTATCTCTAATTTTTCCGATCAGAACACGTGCCGTATTGGCATGGTGATGATGCATTATAAGTAAATTGAATTTGCCTTCATTCAACGTGTAAGTTGAATGTCATGAAGAAATAGATAAAAATTACTATCGTGTACTGGAGGCGATTCTGATCCTATGGTATGCTGCGCGTTGAAATGCGTGACCGAAACGGACAATATGATGACCCTTTCGGAACAAAGCTTGTCGCTTTTTGTATATCAGGATCCTTGAAATTTGTCAATAGCCTTTTTGTTGTTATTTCTTGTGATTCTCATTAAGTTTCACAGGAGGAACTGCCATGGAAGCATTCTCAATAGATTGACAAAATTCAGAGGCTCTGATAGAAAAGATATATCAGAAAAGAAAAGTATTAATGAAGAGAAGGTTGAAGATATGTTTGAAACCATTGCCAATATAAAAATTGATACTCTTGATATTCGTATAATTCAGGAACTTAAAAGGGATGGGCTTGCTTCCGCTGCTGAGATCGGCAGAATTTTGGGAGCGAACGAGAGGACGATACGAAGAAGAATCAAAGAGCTCGTTGATAAAAAAATCATACAGTACACGGTGATCGTCAACGCAAAGGCTTTCGGATACACTACCGCCACCGATATTTTTTTATCGCTGGACCCGGAACACGAAGAGGACGTCATTGCCATTTTGCTCGATACGCCCGAGGTCTTTTACGTTGCCAGAGGACAGGGGAATGACAGCGTTTCGATACAGGCCCGCTTTAAGGATACAGAAAGCATGTTCACGTACCTCTATAAAACGCTGCCCAATATTCCCGGAGTTACTGTCAAAGGCTTTGCTTTAATACCCAGAATTATTAAAACGACGGACAGCTGGGTTCCAGGTGATCATGAAGGTTCGCAGGCACTTTGAATTGAGATTTTTTCTGCGAGCATCAACGTGCTACAAGGGGTATGCGCGACAATGAAGAAAAACGGACGCATAACAGGAAAAGCTCCAAGAGCGCTTTCCCGGATATGCGTCCGTTTTGTATGATCATAAGTTCAGAGGGCTACCTGTAGATTTTTCGAAGACAGGCTTCGCAGAGCGCTCCGAGGCTGGACACGGTTCTTCCCTGCGGCAGCCCCGAGGCGTCGTAGGCAAGCGGAAGCTCCGTGCAGGCCGCGCAGACCGGAAGATCCCGTTCGTCCCACAATTTCTCCACGACGCTCTTCAGAAGCCAACCTCCCTCGTCCTTTTTGCCGCTCTTCACAAGGTCGATGCTCTTCTGAACCTGCCGCTGCGCCTCCTCCGGCGGCACGAAGAAGGAGTATCCGCGTTTTTCCGCCTCCCTCTGGTAGAGCCCGCTCTGCATGGTTCCGAGCGTCGCCGTGAGCCAGGCCCCCTCCGGACTCAGCGTCGCCGCCGCGTTCACCGTCTCCTCGATGATATGAACCAGGGGGACGGGCAGCTCGTCCCGAAACCGGTCTATGAAGTAGTGGGCCGTGTTGCACGGCACCGCCAGAAGATCCGCGCCCCAGCGAACCAGGGTGAGCAGATCGTCCTTCAGTCGCTCCGTGGGATCTTCGCCAAGCCCGAGAATGGCGCTGCTCCTGTCGGGAACCTGCGGGTCGGAGAGGAGATAGGTGATCGCGTGCTCCTGGTCGCACGAGACGGGAGCGCGTTCCGCGAGCAGCCGCATAAACTCCGCCGCCGCCGCCGGTCCCATGCCGCCGAGGACTCCGAGAATTTTGTTCGGTTTTTGAATGATGCTCATCAAAACACCTCCGGAAGATATGCTCCATATATTATACATCGTATACGCTTTTTCGAAAGAGCGAAAAAACAACCGGTAAGCTCCGCTTGACGCTCTTCGCAGGGATGATGTATTGTCATTGCAAGGTCAATCTGAACGAGGAGAGTGGATAGCCGTGACCATCAAAACAAGAATCTGGGAAATAGTGGAAGTAGCCAAACCCGGCGACACATTCAGCCGTATTTTCGACGTAACCGTGCTGTCGCTCATCATCATCAACGTGATCTCCGTCATCGTAGGCTCCGTCAATCCGATCTACGAACGGTGGGGTGCGGTGCTCGACGCGATCGAGGTCGTCTCGGTAGTCGTTTTCACCGTGGAGTACGCGGCCAGAATATGGTCGTGCACCACCGATCCCAGGTTTCAGAAGCCGCTGCTCGGACGAATCCGTTTCGCACTGCAGGCGATGTCCGTCATCGACCTTCTCGCCATCCTGCCTTTCTACCTTCCCTTCTGGGGAGTCGACCTCCGTTCCATGAGGGTGCTGCGCCTCTTCCGGATCCTGCGGATCGCCAAGGCCGGACGCTACTTCACCTCGCTCGGACTCATCAGGGATGTCCTTCGCACGAACAAGGAGGAACTCATCCTCACGAGCGCCATGATGGCCCTGTTGCTCGTCATCTCGTCGAGCATCCTCTACTACTGCGAGAACGAGGCCCAGCCCGAGGCCTTCGCCAGCATACCGCACACCATGTGGTGGGCCATCGCCACGCTGACCACGGTGGGATACGGCGACGTCGCGCCGGTCACCGGCATCGGAAGAACGTTCGCCAGCGTCATCGCCGTCATCGGCATCGGCATGTTCGCGCTCCCCGCGGGTATTCTCGGCGCCGGATTCGTCGAGGCAATCCAGCGGCGCAAGAAGCGCGAGGACGAGGCGAAAAAAGAGGAGGACGTCAGGAACTTCTGCCCGCACTGCGGCAAGAGGCTGCGCTGAAAAGAAAAATCTTTGACGGCGTGCGGGCTCTCTTCGGAGTTTCTATTGCCCTGTCATTGCATAGCGGAGTTCTTCGAAGGCATTTTGAAGCTCCGGAAAAAGCCGTGCGGCGGCGGAGGCGTCCCCGATTTTCCCCGCTTTCTCGATCCTGGAGGCGATGTCGCGCATCGCATCTCCGTCGACGCTTGCGGCGGCTCCTTTGATCGAATGCGCCATCCTCTCGGTCTCCGACGCATCCCGCCTGTCGAGCACTTCGCGGAGCAGCCCCATCTGACGTTCGACATCGCGTATAAAGTCCTCCGTGATCGACCCGGCAAGCGCCTCGTCTCCCAGCAGGCGCCTCAAAAAGGCATCCCTGTCCCAGGCGTGCCGCGCTCCTTCGGCGCGTCTCCCGTTCACGGGACCCCCGAGCTCCACGGCGGCGTTTCCGGACCGCTCGGGTAGCCACTTCGACAGCATCTTCGCAAGATCGGAAGGTGTAACAGGTTTGGTGATATAGTCGTTCATCCCCGCCTCTAAAAACTCCTCCCGTTCCCCGCGCATCGCACGCGCCGTCATCGCCACTACAGGCACCGACCTGTTGCGGTTGCTCCCGGGAAGCGACCGGATGCGGCGAACGGCCTCCAAACCGTCCATCACCGGCATCTCGATGTCCATCAGCACGAGGTCGTACGGAACGGAGGCGAGAATCTCCACGGCCTCCTTGCCGTTGGCGACCGCGTCGGCGAACAGTCCGAACTTCTTCAGAATTCCCAGGGCGACCTGCTGGCTGGTGATATTGTCCTCCGCAAGCAGAATCCGCCCATCTCGCCCGGAGAATGTCATCATGGCCTCGCGCGCGGTATGGCGGGTGACCATGCGGTGCGCCGATCGTTTCAGCGCGTCCTCTCCCCCCGCGAGCTGAACGAGCATCATCCGCAGCTCGTCGTGCCTGACGGGTTTGGTCGCGTACCCGTCGAATCCGGCCTCTCTCAGCCTGGCGGCGTCGCCTCTCGCACCGAACGACGTCAGAAGCGCCAGGCGGAGCCCGTCGAAGTTTTTTTCCCGCCGTATGAAGCGCCCGAGAGTTTCTCCGTCCATCGACGGCATCCGCATGTCGAGCAGCGCTATCCGGAAAGGATCCCTCTTTTCGTCGGCCGCGCAAAGGAGGTCGAGCGCTTCGTTCGCGTCCTGCGCCTCCGAAGGACGCATCCCCCATTTGGCGAGCGTCGTGCTCAGAATCTCTCGGCTGGTCGCATTGTCGTCCACCACCAGAATTCGTAAACCGTCCAGCACGGCGGGGCGCTCCGTTTCCCGGAAGGGGCTTGCCTTTTGCAAACCGAAGCGCGCCGTGAACCAGAACTCCGACCCCTTCCCCTCCTCGCTCGCAACCCCGATTTCGCCTCCCATCATCTCGGCGAGCCTCTTTGAGATGGAAAGCCCCAGCCCTGTCCCTCCATACTGCCGCGTCGTCGAAACGTCCACCTGGCTGAATTTGCGGAAGAGCAGTCCCAGCTTGTTCTCAGGGATGCCTATCCCGGTATCGCGCACCGAAAAACGCAGCAGAACGCTCCCGTTGCTGCTGCCCGAATGCTCCGCAGTCTCCGCCCGGACGACGATTTCCCCCGAAGCGGTGAACTTGATCGCGTTGCCTCCCAGGTTGTTCAGAATCTGTCGAAGGCGTCCCGGATCGCCCCGCAGCAGCACAGGAACCGCCGGATCCACGACGCAGAAGAGTTCCAGTCCCTTCTCGTAAGCCCTCGGAGCCAGAGTGTCCGCAAAATCCTCCAGAAGGTTTTGAAGATCGAAATCCAGCTCCTCCATGTCCAGCTTCCCGGCCTCTATCTTGGAGAAGTCCAGAATATCGTTGATCAGCGAAAGCAGCGACTCCGCGCTGGAACGGACGCTCTCGGCGTATCGGCGCTGCTCGTCGTCCAGCTCCGTATCCAGCAGCAGGCCGGTCATCCCGATCACCCCGTTCATCGGCGTTCGTATCTCGTGGCTCATGCTCGCAAGGAAGTCGCTCTTGGAGATGTTCGCGGCTTCGGCCTTCACCGCCATCTCGTTCGCCTTCACAGTCGCCTGCTCGAGCTGCAGATTTATCTCCAAAAGCGCCTCGTCAGCACGCTTTCGCTCCGTGATGTCCCGTGCGAAGATCACGAGCGCCGGGTTCTCTCCCCGAAGAATCGAGACGGATATCTCAAGATCCACCGTGGAGCCGTTCTTTCTGCGATGGATCGTCTCGAAACGGTCGTAACCCTGTTCCATAACCTTCCTGATATGCTCGCGGGTCTCCTCGGGAGCCTCCTTGCATTCGATGTCCTGAATGCTCATCGTCATCAGTTCGCTCTCGCTGTAGCCCAGCATGTCGCAGAAGGCGGAATTGACCTTGAGAATCCGCCCCAATGTATTCGCGACTAAAAAACCGTCCGGAGTCGTTGCAAGAACCTGCTGCAACCTCGATTCGCTCTTTCTGACTGCCTTGTTGCTCTCTTCCAGGGCTATTTCCGCGGCCTTCCTCTCCGTCACATCGCGGGCGACGGAGTAGATGAAATCCTCGTACGGCTTGGCCCGCCACTCTATCCAGCGGTAAGAGCCGTCGCTGCAACGATATCGGTTTTCGAAGCGCAGAATATCCTCGCCCGACTGCAGGATTGAAAGCGTCTGCAGCGTTGCCTCGATGTCGTCGGGATGCACGAATTCCAGAAAAGCCCTTCCGTTCAGATCCTCCACTGGATATCCGAGCACGTTCTCCCACTCGGGATTCAGGCGCAGAAAATGGCCCGAAGTGTCCGCGATGCAGAGCAGATCGAGGCTGAGCGTAAAGTAGCGCTCAAGCTCCTCGTTTTTTCTGCGCAGCGCTTCCTGCAGCAGCTCGCGATCCGTCGCGTCCGCGATATAGCCGTGCCACAGGACGCTGCCGTCGGAAAGCCTCTCGGGCCTTGCGACACCGCGCAACCGGCGGATGCCCTTGACGGGAAGAATCACCCGATAGTCGCACTCCCATATCTTCAGGGTCTTGAAAGAGTGCAGAATCGAAGAAATCACCTTTTCGTAATCGTTAGGGTGAAGCCGTGAAAGGACCTTCGAGGCGTCGCTGACCACCTCCTCCGGCGATACCGCGTAGATATCACGAATGCCCTCCGATGCGAACGGAAAAAAGTGCCGTCCGTCCGGAAAGCGTCGATACTGGTAGAGGGCGCCCGGAACCTGCCCGGCGAGCTTTTCGAGCAGGACGGCGTCACCTCCGGAATCCTCGCATGCCGAAGATTCGGCGCTTCGCGAGGGACCGGCGTTCTTCTTCATCCATCGCGGAAACCTCCGGATTTTCGACGGCATGACGAACACTCCTTCCGCACTCTCGGCTCTTGAGGCGGGCAAAACGCTCCCCTTTCGCCCGCGACGCAAGCGTTGTTATGCATTGCAAAGTACGACTTTTAAAACTATATCAAGAAAGTAAAAGATTGTGAAGCGGAAAAGTCACTACAGTTGAAATTTCGATCAAATGAATGGTAAATGTAGTGTTCGGAGACCGTAGAAATCCTTCGCAGATCACAGACGCATGGCTCCGATTCCGGCGTTCCCGTGGTGTGGAAGCCGCCCTGCGAGACGCCGGAATTCGGGACGATATGGATTCTATTTCGAATAGGAGAGAATGCAGGCAATCGAAAACAAAATGCTTCCTGCGATAAATAGTATTACTTTGTATAAAATAGCAATAGAATTGAAAGTGCATGCGAAAAATACAGTTGCTGTGAATAATAACGTAATTCTAGAGGCTGGTGTGAGCGTTTTGATTCGGAAAATGTTCCCCTCAACTCCTCCAGCGAAACAATATATTGCAAGCAAAGCCAGTCCAAAAGTGAGCAATGCTTGATAAATGCTAATGTTTACATGCAATATATCAGAAAATATAAAAAGCATTGGTATAAAATAAAAGTTGGAGCCAATAGCCAATGCTGTAAATCCTGTTTTCATTGGATTTGCTCCGGCAATTCCTGCGGCTGCGAATGCCGTCATGCAGACGGGAGGAGTGATTGTAGAAAGCTGAGCAAACCAGAATATCATCAAATGCGCGGCAATGGCCGGAACACCAAGCTCGACAAGCGCAGGAGCTCCGAGGGTTGCAAGGATAACATAACAAGTAGCAATCGGAAGTCCCATCCCCATGATATAGGCAATTACACCCACAAGGAGTAGTGTTCCAATAAGATTGCCCCTAGAAATATACAATATGATAGAAGTTGACTTTATCATAAGGCCAGTGTAATTAATCATGGCAACAATGATAGCTGCGCACGCAATGATGCCAACGATTTTTGCCATGTCACGCGAGCATTGCTCAAAAGACAAAAGCAGCTTCGAAATACTCATTCTTGTTGAATTTTTTATAAGAGATAAAATAATTATCAAGATGGTGCATATAGCGCCGGCGTAATATGGTGTGTAGCCATAAATTAGAAGTATAACAAGAAGGAAAACAGGAATGAACATGTACCAACCTGCTTTCAATGTGTCTTTTAAGAGAGGAATATCGTTCTTAGACAAGCCTCGAAGCCCTTTTTTGGCAGCCTTGAGATCCACGAAGATCCAAAGGGATGTATAAAAAAGAATAGCCGGAATGAATGATACTCGAACGATGTCGAAGTAACTCACCCCAAGAAAATCCGCCATTATGAAAGCTCCCGTTCCCATTACGGGCGGCAGAATCTGTCCTCCAGCGGACGCAACTGTCTCGATCGCACCGGCTTCCTCGGGACTGTATCCGCTTCTCTTCATAAGCGGAATGGTCATCGTTCCCGTCGTAACGACATTTGCTATGGTGCTTCCTGAAATTGATCCCATCGCAGCGCTGCTTAAGAGTGCAACTTTTGCGGGCCCGCCTCGTTTTGCACCTGCAATAGCAAGGCTTACATCTATATACAATTTATCAGTATTTGTCGCTTGAAGAAAAACACCAAACGAGATAAAGACAAAAAGAAGCGTGGCGGATGTGCCGACCAACGCTCCCCAAATTCCCATATCGGTAAGGTAGATTACGTCGACGAACCTTTTCAAAGTAAGGCCAGGGTGAGCGAACATTGCCGGCATAACGGGACCTATAAACGCGTACAATATAAGTGAGCCCGCAAGCCCTGTAATCACCAGTCCAAGAGTTCTCCTGCCCGCCTCGAGAACCAGGATCACAATAGAAATGGCAGCAACGGTATCGAGAGTATGGCTTTCATCAAAAAAGGGAATCCTCATCAAAAAACGATCATGACTGTAGAGCGTCCAAGCTAATACGGCCAGCGATGCAACCACAAAGAGATAGTCAAGAGCTGATGGGCGATGGAGAGGCGAGCGCTTCGATCCCGGAATCCAGAGAAATATGACCGCCAGAAGAAGACAAATATGAATTGAACGCTGAATGAGCGGTAAAAACATTCCTTGAAATGCAGTGTAAAACGTAATGGCAGCCAAGGAAAACCCACACATAAATGCAAGGTAACGTGGTAATCCGGTGAGGGAGCGTTTATTTTGAATAACCTCTGCCTCTTTCATCGTCAAGACCTTCTTTCCGAGATTCAGTTTTTATATCTAATGAAAGATGCTTAATGCAATAAGCTTCATTCAATGCAATCACCAAGATGCGATTTGTAAATTGTGCACTGGAACAATCTAATACTACAGGTGTTCAAACTGGATTTTTCTTCTCTTTTTTAACGGAGATGGAAGATGCTTCTTCCATCTCCGTTGCGGATACCAAAAAGGGGAAAGGCTACTCCATGATGCCTCTTTCCTTGAAGAATTTCACAGCTCCTTCGTGGAGCTGAATTCCATTTCCTTTATGCATTGCTGCGTTATCGAAAGATTTAAAGGAACTGTGAACGGTTTTCATATATTCTGCATTTTGATAAATGGTTTTTGTAATTGTGTATACCACGTCTTCTGAAACATCGGCGCGAGTGAAAAGGATCATCGGAAGGGAAACTGTCTCAACATCTTCATCCTGGTTGGGATAGGTTCCCGATGGTATTGTGAAAGGACTGAACCCATACTCCATGAGTTTTGGCATAATTTCTTCACCCATTCCAAGAATCTTTCCCTGACGTGCGCTCAAGGCCTCGACAAGAATGGCTGCTGGAACGTTATATGTGCTGGCAGTCATATCGGTTATCCGGTCGTTCCATGCGTTGCCGAGACCCTGTCCTGAAGCGTAATACACGGAAGCGCCCCACTGGTTTAAATCTTCGATATCTTCCAGACCGCACGCATTGAAAACTATGTCAAGTATTGAATAGCTTCCAGAGCCTTTTGTCGGAAGACCAAGTTTAAAAACAGTCTTCGCGTCCAGAATCTCTTTGATGGTTTTACCGGGAATCGCTACATCGGCAAACATATGCAGGACGGTTGGAGGCATTGCGCATATCGCCCGAAGATCTGGAAAAGCTTTGCTGTAGGGTTTTGCTCCTTTCGTTGCTGCGACAAGAAAGATCGGATAGCTCAATCCAAAGGGAGCTTCGCCGCTTCCTATCACCATCGGATTAGCGACGGACCCGGGGCTTGGAACGGCGGTCATTGGGAATCCTTGGTAATTATCATTGACTTTTTCAGCGATTGCCGCTCCGATTGCAACCCACGTTCCTCCCGCGCCGCCGGTCATTATCTGCATATTTGGTATTTTTAGCTTTTCTGCAGCCTCCGTCGAGGAAAACATCGAAAAAACCACCACAATAAGCGCCATAATCAATAAACAACATGCCACGCGTTTTTTCATACCGATTCCTCCTTCTATTGTTATTTCCTGATAGCCCTTTGACCGGTGTGGACATACTCAAGAAGTTCCTGTTTTGAAATCCCCTCCAATCCTACTTTCGCTAACGTTCTCGCTTCACTATAAAAGTCTCTTTCGCAGACAAGGCAGGCAAAATCCGAGAGCAGTTTCATCGTCGGGTGCGGGAGGCCAAATAGGTCCATGAGTTCCATAGCGGGAATCAGCCCGAACGGAACATCTTCAGTAAGATAACGATGCAATTTCTCCGTGGGAAGTTTGCTCGTAGGGTAGATAGGGTTGGAATTTTGAATTTCCAGGAGCGAGTTGCCTTTTGCTCCTTGATATCCATACCAAGCGAGACTCATATCCATTGCTCTGTCCAAATTGAATATGTTGTTTTTTTTAAATCCCATCCTTTCATCGTCGATTTTTTCCATAATCATGGTGACCGTTTCTGTAACACATTCCCTGTAGAAGAGAAGGTCCCGTTTAGCGTCGATGTTCGCTACATTCGAAAGCATGACCGGCACATGAACAACGAAATTGGGGTTTGAAAGGCCTGCGGCGAGAACGTTTTCTCTCCCCCGGAAAATGGGATAGATCTCCTTGAGTTCCTTAAGGGTCTCTTCCGTATCCTTCGCAGGAAAAACGCCGACTCCTAAATTATGTTTGTAGCCGCGCAGCCAAACAGATGTCGAATTCTGCTTTCTGCACGCATACATCATGCAATCCAGTTCGGCGAAGCGGATACTTTTCTTTTGATCGAGCTTTTCTACTTCTTTTGCGAACACCAGGGTACCGTAAAGATTGCCTGGAGCCAGAACAACGATCTGTCCGTCCTGCAAGTAGGGCGCGCATATTTTGGCAAAACTTTCGTGTGCAAAAGAAGGCACAATAACGAAAATTATTTCTGCTTTTTCAAGGGCTTTGGCTATGTCCGTAGTAATCAAAGCGAGTTCTGCAAAACCACCTTGTATACCATTCGATGGAAGTGTCTCAAGTGTAATTCCGCCGAGTTGTTTTACATCCTCGAGTACGCTTGAAAATTCGGGAAGATCATAGAGGGTGACTGTATGTCCTTCCCTTGATAAATGAGCCGCTGTAGCAAAACCTCCGTTACCAGCGCCAAGAATTGTAATATTTTTTGACATTTTTTCTTCTATCCATCCTTTCAATGACATTTATATAACCTGATAAGAGCAAAAAACATTCTTTGTCTAAGAAGGCGTCGCTTACAGGACAACATGTATTGAAACTTATTCCGAATCTCCCGGTTTTCTCAGGCGAAGCTCCAAGTGCTCTCCGTCGCAATGCCTGCGCAAACTGTGTTTGGAAATCGCCCATCCTGAGGGATGCCCCGTAAACCACCTCCTATGTCTTTTTTTATTTTTTGCTGCCGATAAACCATCCTTCCACGGAAAGTGGAATGATTAGTCTGAACATATCTCCTCTAAGAATGGTTTTGGCAAAGGATATGAGATTGCCATTCTGGTCGCCGTTGAGCCGTATATAAAGCAGCGCTGCGGAACCATTTTCGACATTGAGCATTCGGCTCTCTTCTGTATCGAAGATAGTGGCTTCAATTGTTTTTTCTTTTGCTTGCAGAGTGATGCCATGGGTATTCTCCAGCCAACTGGAAAATTTCCTGATTGGAGTGTTTTGTTGCAGATCAGGGCAATATTTCACTGGAATATAGATTTTCTCAATGCCTGCAAGTTCCGTCCGAAAATAGCGAAGCCTTACAAATTCAAAAACTTCTTCGTTCGGGTTTTCCAGTTCAAGTTTTTCCGCAAGCCAGCGTGCTGCAGGATTCCGAAGAAGAGAAATGTTTTTATGAGTATCGTCCGCGTCGAATTCTTTGGAAAAATAGAAGTTTCCCAGGGTTTCACTGTCGACTTTGGAAGGTGCTACAAATGTTCCGCGCCCCCTTTTCCGGTAAAGGACTCCGCTCCTCATAAGATCGAGAACCGCGGACCGAACCGTGCTCCGGCTTACTTCATATTCGGATACAAGCTGCTCTTCGGTAGGAATCTGTGTTTCCGGCGCCCACTCTCCATTAAGAATTTTTTCTGAAAGTATCTTCTTGAGTTGATGATATAGAGGCATAGGGTCGTTCTCATTCAGCCTACTCACGTTGGGCCTCCTGTTGTAGAGTTTGCATAATATAAAGGGAGTGTCTTTAGGTCATAACAATGTCCGTACAAATAAATTTTACGTATTTGCAGATTTTTGTCAAGGGGGAAAGGAGCAAGAAAACTTGGAGATGATTCTCAGGAATTGGGAAACTGGTGCGAAAGCCGCGAATTCCAACGGAAGGGAACAATGCTGAGCCTGCGGAAAACAGGGCGAGGATGATAGAATCGTGAAATAAGAGGAGAGGGCGTTATCTTCCAGCTTGAACGAGTTGTCGGGTATATTCTGCCGCCTTTTCGTAGAATACCGGTGAAACCACCGAAAAAGAGTTATTGCCGATACAGATCCGCCAGTGTCAGCAGCGCAACGCCGCTTTCGGCGGCCTCGCGGCGTAGTTCGGGGGTGAAGGCTTTCTTTGCGAAGAGCAGATAGAACGCTTCTCCTGCCTGCCGAAGGAGCTTCGAACGTCTCCGCAGCCTTTCCAGGGCCTCCGGCTTCACTCGCTCCCCGGTGTACGTGCACTCGGCGAAGAGCGTCCTCGAGCCGTCCTGCGAAACGCCGACGATATCGATCTCCTCCTGCGTCCTCGTCTCCGGGTCGGTTCCCCACCAGCGCCCGACCTCCTTCAGAGCGAAGGGAAGCGCATCCGGCGAATGCAGCAGAAACTGCCTGCAGATTTGCTCGAAGACTCGCCCCATGTATGCCGGAAGAAAGGGAAGAATCCCTTTTTCAAGAACTCCCTCCGTTCTGTACGCTGTGATCATCGCCAGGTTCTCCGGAACGAAGCGATGCCAGAAGTGAAAAAGAGGATCATCTATGCTGTAAATTGTCTTCCGGTTCGACCTCTCCAGCACCGGACGTTCCCGGCGAACGATTCCCAGCTCCATAAGCACGGCGAGATAGCGTGAACAGAGACCGCTCTCGCACCCTGCCCGTGTTGCGATCTCGTTCAAACGGGAGGCGCCTCCGGCGATCGCCCCGAGAATCGCGTTGTAGGTGCGAGGTTCGCGCAGCTCCTTCTTCAGAAGATTCGCCGGCTCTTCAAAGAGAAAAGAATTCGGCTCCAGAAAGTTCGCCCGAATATTTTCCTCCGGCGAAACTTCCGGGCGAAAGTGCTCAAGGTAGAGCGGAACGCCCCCGGTGACCCCGTAGGCAAGCGCCTTCTGTTCGGGGGTCCAGCCGGGGTGGAACTCCGCCGCCTCGAGGTAGTCGAAGGGAATCACGCGAAACTGCGCTGTCCTGCGCCCGAAGAGAGGGCTCTTCCGCCCCAGAACCTGCGTCTCCATAAAGCTGGCGGATGAGCCGCAGAGGATCAGAAAGAGACGAGTTTCTTTGTACGCGTGATCGATGAAAGTCTGAAGAAGAGAGGAAAAACCGGGTTCCGACTCCGCCAGCCACGGATACTCGTCGATCGCCAGGATGAGCCGCTCCTCCCGCGCCAGTGCGCCGATCGTCTCCAGAATATCTCGAAAGGAGCGGAACGCGGGCGCATGCGGAAGATCGGGCGTGACAACAGGTGAGAGCGCGCGGGAAAACCCGTCGAGATTCGCCTCCGCATTCGACTCCAGCGAGGGGAAGAAGACCGTCTTCTTCCCCTTACAGAACTCGGTGATAAGCCGGGTCTTTCCGACTCTGCGGCGACCGTGGACCACGACGAACTCAAAGCGGCCGCTTTTGTAGAGCGCTTCCAGCTTTTCAAGCTCCCGTTTTCTGCCGACGAACATCCGGCAACACCTCCTTCGACGCTCAAGAGCGAACGCGAAATGTCATCTCGTGATTTAGTATATCATGAAGAACTGTATTATGTTATAGCTATTTTCGAACAGGTGCATTTCTTCCTTCCGAAAATTGGCTGTAAAGAGCATCGTCCCGGAAATGGCTGTCCGGCCCGGTGCCATGCGCGTTCAGACGCCAAGGCGGTCGCGAAGGGCCTCCTGAAGCGTGCTGGAGAAATTGATCTTGTGTTCCATGGCCATCTTGTTCAGCCATGCGGGGAGAGTGACGTTCTTCGTAATGCTCCTGTTGGCCATTTCCTCGCGCAGAATATCCATGCGGACCGAGACGGGGACAAGCATGTGTCCGGCCGGTACGGTCATCTTCTCAAGCGGAGTGGGGGGAGCGACCGGATAACCGTTCTGTTCGGAAGAGTACAGAAACCCTTCGAGCGCTTCTTTCGCCCTGCGCAGGGCGGTCTCCATGTTCTCGCCGACGGTGACGCATCCCGGAAGGTCCGGATATTCGACGCAGAAAAGCTTGTCCTCTTCTTCATAGTGGAAGAGAGCCGGATAGATGCGCAGATCTTTTTTCGCCGCCATACAGATCACTCCTTTACGGGCGAAGCAGAGCTCATTTCAGCCCAGCCTGCGTAAGAATTTTGTTGATCAGCCAGCTTCCGAGGTTTTTCTCCGGATGGGGGATGGTGACAAGCCCCGGTTTCGTTTTGTGGACGAACTGATGATGATCTCCTCTGATGCGGTCCGGAGTCCATCCGTCCGCTTCGATGATCGCTATCATCTCTTTCGAGGTTTTGTTTTTGATCGTCACCGCCCCCTCTCTGCTCGACGAAATGATAACACTTATTATTATAGGTGTCAAAGGTAAATTGGTTGTTTGCCGGTCGATTGTTTCAATCATGACAGAGAGGTCCGAGCGATTTTTGAGCGTCATATCACCTCTTTCTGCTGTATGCATGGCGGGGGAAAGGTGACGATGATATACTTTTCTCAAAAGGAGGCGAATTGCCCTGATGCAGCTTGAACAAGCAGTGAGCATACTCGAAGCCAACAAGGATTTGTTGAAGGCTTTTCATGTCCGTTCCTTATCGGTGTTTGGTTCGGTAGCTCGCGGAGAGGCCGGGCCGGACAGCGATATCGACCTGCTTGTGGATTTCGAGCCCGGAGCCCGGGTCGGATTCTTTGCCTTAGCTCGCCTTCAGCGATGCCTTTCGGAACTGCTCGGAACGCCGGTCGATCTTGTAACGCCGGATGCGCTGCACAAAGAAATGCGACGGGAGATCCTCGAGGAGTCCGTCCATGCCGTCTAGAAATTGGAAGCTCCGTATACGGGATATTCTGGATGCCGTCCGTTCGATCTTCGGATATGTTGACGGAATTACCTTCGATGATTTTGTCCGAGACCAGCGTACTATCGACGCAGTAGTGCGCCGCCTTACGATTATCGGAGAGGCGGCGGCCCGTGTGCCGGAATTCTAGAGCCATTGGAAGCCCTGCTTGAACTTGAAATAGAGACGGGCGAAGAATTCAACTGATCGTGCCGTTACTGCTCTCTCTTATCTTGAACATCGCCCCGGATCGGACGCTCGGCCCGGGGCGATGAGCGTTATGGATGATTACAGGCAAAACGGGCGAACAGAACCGTGTTTCAAACGCTTCAGGAAATATTGCAAAAAAGCTTGCATTTCCTCGTTATAAGCGCTATACTTTCCCCAGTACATTTCCAACTGAAACTTTTATCCAGAGCGGTTGAGGGACTGGCCCGATGATGCCGCAGCAACCTGCCTTTCCGGAGGCAAGGTGCTAATACCAGAAACCCCGTACGGGGTTGGATGATAAGAGGAGAACCAGAAGCACGGACCTTTCCAGGTCCATGCGTCATGGCGGCCAAAGGCCTCTCCTCGGAGAGGCCTTTTTTTTATGGTGTGCCCGGCCCTGCGGGAAAAAGTCGAGGAGCGCTTCCGCGCACATCACGATGAGGTGGTCCGGTAATATGCCGCAGCCTCTGACGGCGCAGTCTTTCTGACGCCTGCGAGGCGCCTTGCTATTTGTTTTCATTCAGGTAGAGATGCATCGAGTACGCAACGTGAATCTGAGGGCGGGAACAGTGTTCTCGACAACGGGACAGGAGGATGCGGGATGAAGGAAGCGATCCGAAAGCTGGTGGAGGAAGCGGGGCTCCGGTTCGAGGAGTTCGACGGCGGAGAAACCCCGTCCTACGGAGGGCGGCGGGGCGAAGACGGCCTTGTGGTGAGGGGGAGCACCGTCCGCGAGGTCAGCAGAAGCATCGCGGATCTGAGGCGGAGGGACGAGAGGAGGTTCGTCAAGCAAGCCGTCGAAGGCGCGGGGCTGCGCTTCTCCACGTTCGAAAAAAGCATTCGGGAGAACGGAGAGCCGGTCGGGAGCATCGTCTACAGAGGGTGGAACGACGAAGGGGAGGAGGTTGTTTCCGGATCGTGCCTCGGCGACGTTCTGGAAGCCGTCGAAAAATTTCGGGAGGCGGAGACCCTGCGGATCGAAGAAATGAAAGAACGGGACCGGAAGTGGCTGCTGCGCCTGAAGATTTCCCGGAAGACGCCCCTCGGACTGACGGAGGGGAACGTCGACGCAGGACACTTCTTCCGCTGGCTGAAGGAGCACGCGCGGCACTTCGACGACAGCGCCGCCGACAGGATCAACTGGCTCCGGATGTTCGAGAGCGAGTTGCTCCCCTGCGGATCGAATGAATTCACCCTTCCGGCGGACGCGGCAAAGGGCGGAAAGGAGATCTCCTACACGGATTTCGAATTCAAGCGCATCACGAACAAGGACGGGGAAGAAGGGTACGCCTTCGTCCACGGGGAGAGTTCTCAGGAGACGGAGATACTTGAACACGGAAGACGTCTTTCCGAATCCAAGGAGGTGCATGAACATGGCCAAGACTGAAAAAAAGAAGGCAGATGGAAAGCAGAGAGAACAGGAGAAGAAACCATCCTCTCCCTCCTCGATGACGAGGACTAAGGCGGGGCCGGACGATCCGATCTACAAACGCGGGTTCGTGATCGGGGGGTACTATTCGAAAAACTCATTTCCGAATACTCGGGAGAAGTCCCTGCCTGAAGAGGAGCGGATGCCGGAGGAAGAGAGGCATCAGGATCCGAAGCGAAAGATGGCCGACGCGGCGTTCGAGGAATACGAGGAAAGGATGAAATCCGGGAAACAGCAGCCGAAATGAAGGCCGTGGAACGGGCCGGCCTTGAGAAAATTCCAGTGAATCCGAAGAATCCCGGACAAACAACAAGGAGGGCTTGGCCATGAAGATCATCGAAGGAATGAAACGCCTCGGGGTCATCGAGAAAAGGATGGATTCGCACAGGAGCACCATTACGGAGTACTCGTCCAAACTCTCCACGGAAATCCCCCGGTTCAAGACGAAGGAAGCCCAGGCCAGAGAAGTCGCGTCCCTCGTGCAGTCGAACAACGACCTCTGCGCCGAGTACCTCCGGATCAAGCGCTCGATCGAGTACACCAACCTGAAGGTGTCGGTCGAGCTTCAAGGAAAGTCGTACAGCATCTCCGACCTCCTCGTCATCAAGCGCAAACTGTCGGCGATGATGGTGAGCACCTATCGGGCGCTGAACGACAGCATGGCCCAGAACCGCCTCAGGAACACGCCCAGGTTCGAAGGCGAGAGTCCGAAAGTGGAAATTCTCTACGACGAACGGACGAAGCTCGAGAACATCCGGAAGTGGCAGGACCTGGAGGACGCGATCGATTCCAGGCTCGAGGTCATAAACGCGACGACCGATCTGATCGAAATGGAGTAGCGTTGCCGCGCGGAGCGGGAAACTCCTCCGCGCGGTGAAGCCGGAACCGGGAAGTGCGCACCTTGGCAGGCGAATATCGATGAAGCGGCGATGTAAAAGGAAAAATAGGGAAGAACCCGGGTCGGGGTCAAGACCAACCTGTGCGCGAAAGCGTCTTCGATGAAGACTCAAGGCTGACGCTTCAAGACTAAGACGCCCCCCACGTCGGTAACCAGGGGATCACGAATCAAGGATGACGGTTCAAGCAACCGGCATGTCCGTCCTTCGCGGATTCGGACGTCCGACGGAAAAAACCGGAACCGGTGCGCCCTTTCTTTCCCGGGCTTTCTCACCTCCGGCTGTCGCCGCTTCACCTTGTTTCAGACGGATAGGGATCCGGAATCCAAGAGACCCCTCCTGCCCGGGATCGGGGGGATTGTGTACGGGCGGAAGGGAAGCGCGGAACCACAGGGTTTGGCAGGCAAGACGAATTTCCGATCTCAAGGAGGGGTATCGACGATGATTATCGACGACAGTTTTCTCCAGATGAAGCACGACCGGATCGACATGCCGGAGATGCTGGAGAGTATCAGGAACAGATCGCCGGAAGAGAAGGAAGAGAAACGCAAGCTGCTGGAGAGCATGTTGAAGGAGAACGAAGAGCGCTCCTCGAAAAGCACCTCCGAATTACGGGAAGAGGTAATAAAGGGGGCGATGGAAAGGCACGGAATCTCCCGCGCAAGAGCCGAGCAAATAGTAAAAGCGTTCGGAGGGTAGGCCCATCGTATGCACCGGAGCGTTCGGGACGTTCCTGAACGCTCCGGTGGGGTGGAAGCGATCAGGACATTCGGCGCCGCCCCGCACGAAAAGACGCTCCTTTTCCCGCTTATTCGTCCTCGATCTTCGGTGGCGGATTGAAGCAGAAAATGTTCCGCGTCTCCGTCCAGGCCTCGTAATCCGTCATGCCCGGAACAATCAGTTTGAGCGCGTCCATCTCCTTGCGGGTGAGCCGCGCGCATGCCCGGGCTTCCCGAAGCGCGCGCTCCCGGCCGAGTTTCCGGTACCTGCTCCGGTGAAACTGTTCCCAGTATTCGAGAACAACCAGAACCATCTCCTCTTCGGTCACGGCGTTCACCTCCCTCCGAAATCATTATCGCTCATGGAATGAGCGGAAAACAAGCATCGGGAGACGGCATCGAAGAGAACCTCCTTGCCCGGGGTCGGGGTGATCAAATTTCGGCGGTCCCAATTCGCATTGACAAAACCACGTTCGGGAGATAGGCGCATCATATCCTCTGGAGCGGGGAACGTCTTGAACGCTCCGCATAAGATCCTGACGATCGAAGGGAGCATCCGAACGGGAAGACAGACGAACTGTGAGCGGTCTCTGAAAAGGTGAAAACCGATCATTTGAAGTACATCGACACGAAAAAAACCCTTGCATGGGGCAGTCTGGTTGGGAAAACAGATCCCGCAGAGGATCTCATTCAAGGGCTCGCCGGGAAAAGCATGTCAAATGAGCCGCTCTCCCCATTCTGCGTTTGGCGAGGCTTGTGACTGGACAGGGATTAAGGCTTTTTTCGATGGAAAGTATGGCTGTTATGAAGGGCAGGATCGTTGTAAATTTGATGCCTGGCAGTGAGTGATGATTTGGAATGATTTTTGGAGCTTATTGTTATTCTGGAAAACCTACTCGAAAAAGAAAAGGCGGACTTCTCATTCTATAAAATTGTTTTTTATTAAATTAAATGATATCATTGAAATAATTTGTTGCTTGGGTTTTCTTGGATATGAAAGGTGCCAATAATAGGAGTCTCCTAAGAAGCGTAATACCAGAATTCCAAAGGAGATGATCAAATGGATTTGCTCGACCCAGTTAGGAGTTTTTGGGGAAAATCCGACCGAAACGATCCTTCCAGAACCCATCCTCTACTGGCGCATTCCGCCGACGTCGCCGCCGTTATGGAAGCTCTTCTCGATCTCCCTGTCTATCGTAGGATTTACAAGACATTAGCAGGACAAGAACTCGATGAAGTCACTAAGTCGCGTTTGGCGGTCCTCGCCGGAAAACACGATGTAGGGAAAAATACAGCGGGTTTTCAGGCGAAAAACCGACCCGCTACGCACTCTCACGGTCACATTCTTCCGATGGGGGCTCTGTGTGAGCGAAGCTTTAGGAATCGGTTCATCGAAATATTCCCATGGCTTCTAGAGTGGGGTGAAAGCGCATCCTGTTACCTGACCTGTATGTGCGGTCATCACGGTTCTTTCCCTGCAATCATCGACGAGTCGCTGCAAAATCTAACAGTTGCTGCACGATGCGCAAAGTTATGGGACACGAAGCTGCCGTCAGGTCTTTCATCCTTCGACGGGCTCAAGATAATTGCGGATCATCTCCAACTTTGGTTTCCCGCAGCCTTCGATGCTTCAGCCCCACCGCTGCCGGAAGCCTCGTCGGTTCATCATCTCTTCACAGGACTTCTCATCATGGCCGACTGGATCGGATCGGACGAAAACTTCTTTCCCTACGCGCAACCGGATGATCACCTCGAATCCTATATCGATACTGCACGTAAAAACGCCGCTCAAGCTTTGCGAACAATGCGCATGGATACCTCGCGAGTTCGTTCTTCCGTCCGCTTTCCTCAAACATTTTACGAACAATTTCAGAAAACAGCCCTTCCCGTACAGTCCGTCGTCGAAGAATTGGATCTTGATCCAAATGGTTCCCTCATCATTATCGAAGCGGAGACCGGCAGCGGGAAGACGGAGTGCGCTCTTCGCCACTATCTTCGTCTCTTCAAGGCGGGGATGGTGGATTCTCTCTATTTCGCCAATCCTCTTCGCTTTGCCGCAACCCAACTTCAAAAGAGAGTATCGCAGAATATGGGCGACGTTTTCGGCGAGGGGGAAATGCCAACGGTACTTGGCGTTCCTGGATACTTGGTCGTAGATGATCGCGAAGGAGTGCAACTTCCCGGTTTTTCCGTCTTGTGGCCCGATGAGAAGGATAGTCGGCGAAACTGGGCTGCGGAACACCCAAAGCGGTATATGTGTGCCCCGTGCGCTGTAGGAACCATAGATCAGGCGCTTCTTGGGGTATTGAAAGCGTCTCACTCCCATTTGCGCGCCGCGGCCCTCGCGCGATCGCTTCTGGTGATCGATGAAGTGCATGCCAGCGATCATTTCATGACGAGGATTATCGAGTCGCTCGTCGAGCTTTTCGGGCTGTGCGGGGGGCATATCCTGATGATGTCGGCTACTCTGGGGGGAGCGGTGCGCGAGAGATATCTTCATATTTTTCGTACTCGGAAAGCCGTTGGCGTTTCTCCCGTCCCGGATGAAACGCTGTGCATCGGAACCCCTTATCCTCTGATATCCTCCACATCCACTCGGACTGCGATAAAAACTCTTTCCGGGAGAGCCAAAGAGGTCCGTTTGGAACTCCTTCCTTCGATGGAGAATCCTGAAACGCTTGCCCAACTTGCCCTTGGAGCGGCGGACTCCGGAGGGTGCGTTCTTGTGCTGCGAAATTCCGTCACATCTGCCGTCGAGACCTTGCAAGCGATGGAAGAGCAACGAACGGGAGACAACAACAATATATTTGCTATAGAAGGCGTCCGTACGCTTCATCACGCACGATTCGCTCCTGCAGACCGGAGACGTCTTGATCACGAGGTCGAGCTGCTCTTCGGAAAATCGGGCGAAAGACGTCGGCCCTGTGTCATCGTGACGACGCAGACGCTTGAGCAATCCTTGGACGTGGATTTCGACCTCCTGATCACCGATCTCTGTCCTGCGGACGTGCTGCTCCAGAGAATAGGACGTCTCTTTCGACATGACCGTCGAAGGCCTTCCGCGTTTTCAGAACCTCGCTGCATCGTCCTCGTTCCCGATAAGGGGAAGGATTGGCTGCTCAATCGGGAGGCCGGAAAGCGTCAATTCGGGAAAGAAAGAGCCTACGAAGATGTCCGGAGTGTCGCCGCAACATGGGAACTGCTTGAAGAGCGCATCGCGGAAGATGCTTTTCTCCGCATACCCGAGATGAATCGATATTTCGTTGAACGTTCGACCCATCCCGCCTTTTTGACTCGTCTCGCTGAACGACTCGGACCCGAGTGGGAGCAGATAACCGGAGGTATCGCGGGAAGCAAGGGTGCGAAAAGGCAACGGGCTGCTTTCGACATTGTCAGCTGGAAAAAAGGATACGAGTCGGAGTTCGTCTCCGCAGCCGACGACCATAATATCGTGACTCGCCTCGGCCTCGACGACGCTGTGGTCTTCTTTCAGAATCCACCCGTCGGGCCTTTCGGGTTTCCCATCGAAAAGCTGACGGTTCCAGGATGGATGCTTCAAGGAAAGGATCTTTCAGAACTCGACCAAGGGATCGAAGCGAGGCAAACGGAATTCGGGTTCGAGTTTTCAATATGCGGGAAGTCGTTACGCTATAGCCGGTACGGCTTGGAAAGGAGCTGATGCGATTTTGTACAATCTCTTGGAAGAACCGTGCATCGAAGTGCGGACTATGGGCTCTTCAAGCGTGAAACTCACCTTGCCCGGGGTGTTCGCCGAGTTGGGGAGGAACAACGTCGAAGCCTTCACCAACCTGCGCCCTCACCAGCGGCACCCTTGGCATGCATTCCTCTGCCAACTTGGCGCTATCGCGCTTACCGACGGAGGAGTAGAGGTACCCTCGGTCGGTAAGAACACGCCGTACTCGGAGCTTCCCGGAGTGTACGATGAAGAGGAGTGGAAGGAGCTTCTGTTTACTCTCGCACCGGACAATGACGCGTGGAGTCTTGTGGTGGAGGATACGAAAAAACCGGCGTTTCTTCAACCTCCGATTCCTGACGGGATCGACGCTTTGACGACGACGCTGCGGACCCCGGACGAACTCGACGTTCTAGTTACATCGAAAAATACCGATGAAAAAACACGGCGCATCACCGCTTTTGAAACGGATCACTGGCTCTTTTCACTCGTCTCGCTTCAGGGGCAGGCGGGATACTCCAAGGCAGGCAGCAAAGCGAACTACTACAATTCGGTGAGACAGAACGGAGCCTACGCGACACGTCCTGGAGTGGGGCTTATCACTTCACCGCTCTGGGGCGACCAGTGGGGCCGGGATTGCAGACTCCTTCTCGAACTTATGGACAGCGACAAGGAAATCGGTTGGGATATCGATACAGGGCATCGTCTTCTGTGGCTCCTTGTCTGGGACGGTACATCCTCGCTGCCGTTGGAAGAACTCCATCCGTATTTCATCGAAATCTGTCGAAGAGTACGGCTGCTCAACGATACGCAGGAGCGGCTTCATGCGCGCGCAGGCTCTTCCACGACAGCCCGCGTTCAGGGAGGCGCTTACAAGGGAGCGGTCGACGATCCCTGGATACCGATCAACACAAAACTCGGCAGTGCATTCAACAGCAGGCCCTCATGGGAACACATGGCGAGAATTTTGCTGGATAAAGGGACTTATCTTCGCGCCCCCGCTCAAATTCCTCGGGCCTTCGACCGCCCCCCTGTTTCCGTACGTTTTTGCATTCTTGTCCGAGGCCAAAGCAGTACTGATGAATACCATGAAAAGATTATTCCCGTCCCACCCGGAAAATTTCCATATCTGCTTTTCCAAAGCGAAGAGAGCGGCCAAATTCTTACCACCATGATCGACCTTGCTGGATATGCTAAAAGCAAAGTTTTATACCCCGCAGTATCCCGCCTTATATCGGGAGGTTACGAACAAGGGCAGGTCAATAAAAGGGGAAAAACCGTGTCGCTTGCCGCGGCCTCCTGCCAGATACTGGACAGCGCTATATCCGACAAATTTTTCCCGTTCCTCTGGGAGGCTCTGCCAGGCGAAGGAGAGAAAAAAAACGAAGCGGAACAATTCAATCCGTGGATCGAGTTTCTCCGAACAAACGCCGGAGATATTTTCGAGGACGTTCTTCAACGACGGCTTCATTCAGAAGAAACTGAATTCATCTGTGCCGCCGACGCGGAACTTCTTTTTAGGGGTTCTATGAAAAAGTATCTCCCGCTGTTTGAAACCCCTTCAGGAGGGATATAACGATGAACGAAAAAAACGACCTCCGGAGCGTAATCGCTACCCTTGCAGGAGTGCTGGGCAGCCCGTATTTCTCCAAAGGCGATCTGGCGGAACTCAGACGCATGGCATACGATTCTCCGCCGCTACCTTTCTGGAGAGCGCTCTACGATTATGTCCCGGAACCTTTACGTATGAACGAAGCCATGGAAAACCACTGGATTACGATCCTTAACGGTATGGCCGTCATGGCCCCGGGAATCCATTCCGACGCTCCGTCGCACTCTGTGGGAGCAACATTCTCCCTGTTTCCGATCCAACGTATGAACCATTTTCTGCGGAGCAAAGACAAGAATCTCTCGGACCAAATCAGACTTTTTGCACGTCTTTGCGCGTCGAAAAACATTCCTGTCGACTGGAGTACGCTCGCTCATCTCCTTTTTGCTTCGGGCAAACAGAGTGAAGTGAAAATTAAACGAGCAATAGCAAAAGAGTATATCAAGGCAAACAGATAAAGGAGGATTTAGACTATGTCTATTACACCACGTTTTATACAGCTCTCCACTCTTACGGGATATCCCTCCGTTCTTCTGAACAGAGACGACAGCGGACTGGCGAAGCGAATACCCTTCGGCGGATATACCAGGACGAGAGTCAGCTCCCAATGCCGCAAACGTCACCTCAGAACATGCGACGATATATATGGCTTGGACAGGATCGCGGACGGTTTTGAACTCTCCGTTCGCTCAAGGAAGACGTTCAGTATGCGAATAGCTTCCGTGCTGGAGGAAGATGGATTTTCGAAAGAAATTGTCGAAGAAGTCATCAGAGTATTTCAGCAAAAGCTCTATGGAGGGAAAGACAAGGGAAACGACGATGCCAAATCTATCGATCGCGAAGAGATTATCGTCCTGGGAGAACCGGAAATACGGTTTCTTACCGAACGGGCTCGTGAAATCTGTTGCGCTTCCGAAGATGTTAAATCGGCAAAAGCGGCGACGGAAGCGTTTTGGAAGGAACACCACAAAGATTTTCTTGCCCTGAAATACGGCGCAGGAATCGACGCAGCTCTTTTCGGGCGCTTCGTCAGCGGAGACCCGGAAGCGCGCATCGACGCCGCCGTCCATGTGGCGCATTCGTTCACGGTACATCAGGAGACATTCGAAACAGACTACTTCACAGCCGTGGACGATCTCGTCGAAATGGGCAGCGGACACATCAATTCGGCGGAACTTACAAGCGGACTGTTTTACAACTACGTCGTAGTAGACCTCCCTCAACTCGTCTCGAACACCGGCGAAGGAAAGTCTCGAAACTGGCGCGACGAAGGCGTCGACAGAACTCTCGCAGCACGTATCGTGAAGCACCTGATTCATCTTTTCGCAACGGTTACTCCCGGTGCGAAGCTCGGCTCCACCGCGCCCTATTCATACGCGGAGTTCGTCATGGCGGAGATGGGAGAACGACAGCCGAGAACCCTCGCTAATGCCTTTGCAAACCCGGTCCAACTCGGACGCGGAGATTTATTAGCGGAGTCGCTGAACAGAATAGAGCAATACATGACATCTCTGGATGAGATGTATGGTCTGCACGAAGTTCGTTATATCTCCTGCCGTCTGGACGCCCCCTTTAAAAGAAGACTTCCGCTGCACCTTCTAGCGGAAAATGTGGAAAATGCCATAATCTCCGGAAATTGCGGGTAAGCGTCATGCGTTTTGCACACTTGAGCTTCGACGGATTGCTCTCTTTCGGTGCTCCAGCCGTGGGAGAAATTCGCCCCACGGACATTTTTCCGGCATGCTCGATGATTACCGGTCTTTTGGCGAACGCTCTTGGATACGAACATACCGAACGGGGGCTCATACAAAAACTGCAAAGCGCGATCAGGATGGGAACGAGAATTGATCATCCTGGAAGTCGGATTATCGATTTTCAGACATTCTTTATTGAAAAAGAGGTTGTTTTATGGCGCTCTGCTGCATTCGATGGAAAAAAAGACACGTCGTATACAGGAACCATCCTCCGATACAAACACTACTTGGCCGATAGCGCGATCCATACGGTTGTCGGTTTCGCCTCGGAGCAGGATGAATCATTGCCATCGGTCGAAGAGATCGCTCAAGCGCTGACTTACCCGTTTCGTGTCCTTTTCATCGGTCGATATTGCTGCATTCCGTACGCACCGCTCTACCGGGGTATCATCGAAGCCGACTCCGTTTACGCGGCTCTTGAACAAATCATCTCGGGACGAGGAAACGGACCATTTATTGCGGAGTGGCCCGTTGTTTCCTCCGCTCCCGAAAAAAAGGGAGAACTCATGATAGAGCGACAGGACCTTCGAGACTGGACAAACGATGTCCACTCCGGAAGCCGGCTTGTTTGGCGGGGGGCGATACAGGGGGTGAACGCATGACGTTTTCAATGATCCATCTAGAGATAAAAACTTCGGCTCTCGTCTACTGGGCGAGGCAGAGCAAGCTTTCTCTTGCCGACAAAGATTACCTGATCCATGCCGCAATGAGACTCTCGTTCGGCTCCAAGGCTCCCCAGCCGTTCGAGGTCTTCGACAGCGGTGGCAGAGCTTTGAAAGTGCTTGGATATGCCGACTGCACAGGAACCGAGCTGGTCGAGGAGATGGTTTCGGCAGCGGAACCGATGCTCCATGAAGTCATTTCTCCGGACGCCGTACGCTCGAAAAATATGCCTGAGTCATGGTCCGTTGGGAGGACGTTGGGATTTCGAGTACGATTTTGCCCTATATCGCGTCGTAGCGGCGAGGACGGAAAAATCGTCGAACGGGATGCCTTTTTGGCAGCCTGCGAAAGAACCCCTGACGAAGCCATCGACAGAGAAACAGTATATGCGAACTGGCTCATGGAACGTTTCAAAGCGTTCGGCGGGGCCGAGATTCTGGATATGCGGATGAAGTCGTTCCGTTTGAATGAGTTTCGCCGAAAGGACAAGGGACGTACACTACGAAAACTGACGCGCCCCGAGAGCGTTTTCGACGGTGTTCTCAAAGTCTCGGATTCCGCCGGCTTCGCGTCGATGCTGCGCGAAGGAATAGGGAGGCACAAAGCGTTTGGCTTCGGTGCCGTCCTTCTCCGTCCGGAAGGTCGTTGAAGTATGGGCATTCCTCGCCTCGGAATCGAAACATCTCGCATACCTCATTCCGATCGTCATGGTCTGTTATGGTTAAGCCGAGGCGAACTGTTTGTCTCTTCCGGAACTCTTCGCTTCGTCACTGCGGGGTGCGAAGGGCTCGATCCGGGAACATACGACATCCCCTATCAAAATGTTTCGATGATTCTTCTTGGACCGGGTACATCGATTACTCATGATGTGTTTCGTCTTACCGCAAGTCATGGGACTGCGTTAATCGCGGTCGGAGAGGACGGCGTCAGAATGTATTCTGCACAGCCGCTTGGACCTGACTGGAGCGCTCTTGCCCGTAGGCAGACAACCCTCTGGGCGGATGGAACAAGCCGTATCTTCATAGCCCGAGCAATGTACGCCAAGAGAATGGGGGAAATTTATCCCAACGTCGAGATATCTGTCCTGCGAGGCATGGAAGGAGCCAGAGCACGAGAAATCTATTCTTTAATGGCTCATAAATTCGGAATACAATGGAAAGGAAGATACTACGATAGAAACAACCCGGAAGAGACAGATATTCCAAATCAGGCTCTGAACCATGCCTCCACAGTGGTGTATGCCGCCGCGTCAATCGCGGTTGCGGCTACACGGACGATACCACAGCTCGGTTTCATTCACGAAGATTCCGGGCAATCATTTGTTCTGGATGTCGCCGATATTTTCAGAGATACTTTTACGCTCCCTGTGGCATTTGGGGCATGTAAACAGTTTTTCCGCGAGCAGACTATCTCCATCGAGCGTCAAGTTCGAAAACATGCTGGAGTTACCCTAAGACGTCAAGGAATAATACCGAAAATGATCGATACCATAAAGGAGCTATTGGAGGAGGGAGCATGATCGTCGTCGTTACAAGAAACGTACCGGATAAGATCCGAGGTTTTCTGGCCTCCTGCATGCTCGAAGTAACCCCGGCGGTATACGCGAGTCCTTCAATGACCAGAGGAGTGCGGGATCGAACGTGGTCTGTCCTGTCCAAATGGTTCGTTGATATATCAGACTCATCCTTAGTAATGATCTATAAGGACAACACGGAGGCGACAGGAGTCGGCATTCTCTCTCTAGGAGAGACTCCCAGACGGATAATTGATGCCGACGGAGTTGCGCTAAGCTATCTTAGCAAGTAAAATTCAAAATTGATTAAAATGGAGGTTCCCCCGCATGCGCGGGGATAGACCCCGGAGGTCGGGGATCCGGAGGACATCGCCTACGGTTCCCCCGCATGCGCGGGGATAGACCCTTGAGCCAGCGGTCGGCGGCGCGGAATTCGGCGGTTCCCCCGCATGCGCGGGGATAGACCCTCTCATGGCTGAATTGCACGGCCTTTCTCGAAGGTTCCCCCGCATGCGCGGGGATAGACCCCGGGCAGACGAGCTGGAAGCGGCCGGAGTGCCGGTTCCCCCGCATGCGCGGGGATAGACCCCCTTCCTGCTCGAACGAGAGTGCGTCGAACGCGGTTCCCCCGCATGCGCGGGGATAGACCGCGACTACACGACCGCAAGCGGGACGTACTCGAGGTTCCCCCGCATGCGCGGGGATAGACCATGCTCAGAAAGGGGGAATGGAGGGACGACATAGGTTCCCCCGCATGCGCGGGGATAGACCCTGTGGTGCAGGAGATAACCGCGCTTATTCGAGGGTTCCCCCGCATGCGCGGGGATAGACCGTGGGTATGCGGCGGGCCTAGCCCGTGAGAGGAGGTTACCCCGCATGCGAGGGGGTAGTCCGACGCATTGATGCGGGG
>CAYRPJ010000019.1:57847-62131 GCA_964426245.1 uncultured Synergistaceae bacterium | reverse complement strand
CATGACCAGTGGATAGGGCTGATCGCGGAGCAACGAAAAGAGACATTCTTTTTGAACGAGCCCCTGATACTGCATCGGCGGCATGGGAAAAACGTTTCAAAAACATTGCCCCTGCACAGAAGGCTTGATTTTCGATACCGGATGGCGAAGGCGTATTATGCACATTCTCCAAAAGAACCGTGACATGCAGCACAAAAAAGACATTTTCGGAAGATTTTTTCTGATATGACCGAGACCGACCAGAAACTCGAACCGTCAATATACGCCATCATCGTTGCCTACTATCCGGACACCGACAGACTGAAGCGCCTCTGCTCCTCACTACGCGGACAGGGAATTCATGTTCTCGTCATCGACAACTCCGAGCCGGGCGAACTCAACAAAAATTTCAGACACGAGGAATGCACCATTATTGCCGCCGGCAGGAACCTGGGAATAGCAGCCGCCCAGAACACCGGCATCGAACACGCACTCGCCCGGGGCGCCGATATTCTCCTGTTTTTCGACCAGGACAGCCGCATAGACGACGGACTGCCCGGCAAACTATGCGACCCCCTGCTCAATAATCCGCTGAGCATCACCGTTCCGGTATCGATCGACAGGCTCTCGGGGGACGAATATCCTTCCAGGGTCCTCAACAGGTTCGGCTGGCCTTCGAACGTCTTTTGCAGAGGAAAGACCACCCTCACCCCGGTGGACATTTCAATCGCCTCCGGAACGGCGACCACCCCGGAAGTCTTCCGGAAAGCCGGTCTCTTCGATGAAAGCCTTTTCATCGATTTTGTCGACGTCGAATGGTTTCTCCGCTGCAAACGCCGCGGCGTTCAGACGTTCGTCGTACCGGAAGCCGTCATGGACCATCATATAGGGGAACGAACTCTCGATCTCGGTCTTATCAAGATTACACAGCACAGCCCGATGAGGACGTATTACAAAGTCAGGAACAGCTTTCTCCTTCTCCGCAGAAACATTCCCGTCCTCTTCTGCATCAGGCAGATTCTCCCGGCGTTGCTGCATAACGCGCTGCTCCTCTGCTTTGTAAAAAATAAAAAGGAGTATTTCTTGCACTATCTTCAGGGGATCTGCGATGGAATCCTCGGGAATAGCGGAGAATATCCGGGGTTTGCACCATAGCAGAAAATTCACCTTCTGCGAAAAGACTCATCGAGGAGTAGTCCACTCAATGCGTTGGTAAGGTGACGCTGTCATGATCAGAATAGCTATTCTCCGGCAGAGGAATATCCATTGCTTTTTTAAATATCTCAAATATTTCGTTTTCCCAAACTTTTATATAACTATTTTTTTGAAGAAAATCCTCCATCGTCTTCCAGTTTTCCACATAGTGTGTGCTTGGGTTCCTGAATTTGACTCTCGGCCATTCAAAGCTCTGCAAGGAGTATTTGCTTCGCACAACAACGGGTTGTGCCGGACGCTCCCTCTCAGCTTTTTCAAGATAATAGCGAAAAAGGGCTGGCTGGCGCAAAAAAGGCCACGCGCTATATAGATAGGGGTGAGTTTCTGTCAAAAAATAAAGTGTTGATACCGTATGATAACCCAAAAGGAAATCACCAGGTACGACAAAAATGCGAAGTGCCTCAAGAACCTCCTGCACGACACGAGCCCGATCTCTGGTTGTCCGCACACCATAAAGCTTTGGATGATCTATCGCAAAATGCATTTCCCAGCGATTCGCTGTGTCTCTGTATGTATAGCGAAAAGCAATTGCACTGCCTGTTGTTAAAAGAGCAACGAGTGTAATCCACTTGAGCAATCGGAACGCATCAAAACGCTGGCTAGAGACACGTGCCGAGAAGCTTTTCTCTTTTGAAAAGTTCTCTCCTATCATTTTCAAAGTAAGAGGAAGAGAGAACCAAAGACCGTAAATAGCATTGAATATTCCGTTTCCAGACCCCAACGGTACAGTAATAAGCATAGCAAAAGCTGCAAACAGGGCAAAAAACAAATTGAAAATCCTTGCATTCCATGCCCTTAACATAGAGATCATCAAAGCAATATAGATTACCCCAAATAAAGAGTCATAAAGAGTAATGCTTTCTACATATAGATAGTTTATACTAGCAACAAATAAGACTAATAATCCGGTAAGCATTACTAAAATAGTCTTTACAGAGTCTAGAGGAAAATTTGTGGCTGCATGTCTTTTTTTTAGAACAAACCATATCTGATAAAGAAAACAAAAAAAGGCTATCCAGAAAAAAAAAGGATGAAGTTGAAATTTTCCACCATAATATTTCCAGCCCATGTAAAAAAATAAAAACAACAAAAGAGGGAAAAGAAAGTAAATCGAACATTTCCATCGCTCAAGAAATAACGCAAATCCTGTCCCCGATATAGTAAAAAGAACACCCAAAGATAAGATTCTCTTATGGTCTTCTACAAAACCTCTGAAAAGAGATTCTGTAGAATAAATAGTATTTTTTGTGTTACTTACGAATAATTCCACGATAGAATTTAAGTAATGCTCCCAATATCCACAAACCATCATAAAAATAATGAATGAGCAGAGCATTCCTGCATACCCAATATAAAAAATTCCGGCATTTTTCCACATCGCCCGATCAGAAATATTTGCGTGGAAGAGGCATTGGGCTATTAACGGAAGGAGGCCAAATCCAACCATAAGAATATTCGGAAATCTTGCAAAAGCATTTAGTGCACAAAAAATTCCGGCCAGCAGAAAAAAGCGACCTTTTTTAGACTTGACACCAAAATATAGCAAAGCGAGACTCAGGCAAGCAAGGAATGAGGTCACATCGTTATAAGAGATCCAAGAAGACAATTTAGGAGTGAAAAGAAATGTGATGGATAGAGATCCAAAGATTTGTGTAGGGGACATGAAATCTTTGAGGAAACTGTATGAAGCAGCAAATATCCCCCATAATATCAACACTAATCCGAACTTTGCTCCTACAATGCCCCAAGACTCAGAAAGTTTCAACCAGACACCATTGAGGAGCGCTGAAAATATTGACATATGACTATGAACATTGCCCGGATCGTTTAACATATCACGCGAAGAAACAAGAAAATACCCCATATCAGTAAAATCGAGACCCTGAAAAATAAAAAGAAAAGGAACTATTAAAAGCAACAGCACAAGCCAATAACACTTGATTGCTCCTCTCTCCATACTCATTCTCCTTAAGGCATTATTATAGTGTCGTGGTTTTGCTTCGACATTCGATAAAAATATGAACATAAGGTATCCGAGTTAAAGAAGTCGCGATGCTTGTTGAAAAAGACTCAAAAACACTCCCTACAAGTTGCTTCCAAAGCGCTTCAGTGCGGATATAAAGACCACGGTCCTGATTCATGATGAGCCTCGACAGCGCGCTCTGATGAACGAGAAACGTCGGTTCAACGATTACAAGACGACCCTCCGGGGCCATGAGCATCTGTGCCAATTCAAGCGTTTCCAGCACCTCTTTTTCGTCCAGATGATGCAGAAGCCCTTTGCATATCAAGAGGTCGGCGTTTTCAAAACGAGGATTCGGGGCTTCAAGAAGAGTACGGGCTGTTGCGATATGGAAAAAAGTATCGGGTCTGCCTTGATATTTTTCAGAGGCTGATCGTATGTATTCGGAACTAATATCATACCCTGCATAATGTACGTTTGGGGGGAGATACTCCAAGGTGCTTCCAGGGCCGCATCCCATATCAACTACTCTTGCCCTTTCGGGGCATTTCCACAAGTGTTCGGCAATCCATCCGCGCGCTCTTCTTGCGCCAACAATATATTGAAATGATTCATATAGAAACGCAAAAGACAATAACTTTCTGGCTCCGCTAGTGTTTTGCATATAAACCTCCTTATTCTTCTAAAACTGAAATTTCTGCTGTCCGCCAAATGTCGACAGGACTGCCGCTTACCTGAGGTATTGCGCTATTTGAAACGGCTCTCATAAAAAAAGGCTACAAGTAAATGATAAGATCAAATCAGTATTCTTGCTGCATTTCAATCCTGTCTAAGCACGGCGACAATCACCAAAAACAGCGTTATGACAATAAGCAAAATTTGCAGTATATCCCGGAGAGCTGATGATTGCATGCAATCAATACGAAAGACAAGGCTGCGTTCCTTCAGACGATCGTCCGTCGTGACGAGAGCTCCGTAACCCAAATCGCGCGTCGTCCACGCCGTGACGGCACTTCCGGGTTCGCTGTCTACTCCCTCAAGCAGCACATGGACCTCTCTTGCTTCGTGCACATCCCGCAGCGTCACATTTTCAAAACAGATCCGGTGGTACGCATTGTCTTTCACCG
>CAYRPJ010000019.1:36206-57747 GCA_964426245.1 uncultured Synergistaceae bacterium | reverse complement strand
CATTCCGAAACACCGGGACATAATCCAGATGCACCAGACGAAAGACAAGGCTGCGTTCCTTCAGGCTACCGTCCGTCGTGACGAGAGCTCCGTAACCCAAATCGCGCGTCGTCCACGCCGTGACGGCACTTCCGGGTTCGCTGTCTACTCCCTCAAGCAGCACATGGACCTCTCTTGCTTCGTGCACATCCCGCAGCGTCACATTTTCAAAACAGATCCGGTGGTACGCATTGTCTTTCACCGTCCGGACATCGATCTCACGGCTCTCGATCCTTCCGTCCAGATCAATTCCCAGACGGATCGTCCCCCGGTTCTCGCGTCTATCGGAGTTCCCGAAGAGAACCTCGACACAAAGGGGCAAAGCCGACCTCTCTCCATCGAGAGATTGCACCATGTCCGTATTGACACTTTGACGAAGGCGAACATCAGCAACTAACTCCCCTGCCGTTAACATACGCACCCTTTTTATCCGTATTTTCCCGAAGCTTTCTGACGCTGTAACTTCTAAATCGACCTGATAATGTTCCCTGAAATAAGTTTGCAAAAGAGCTAACTGATTCTCATTTGCCACAAGGAGAATTTCTTTTTTCGCTTTCAGACGTTCAAGCATTCCCTCACCCTGCGCCTTGCTTGAGTATGACACCATAGTTGGAGCAAGAGTCGACGCTGATAAGCTATATAGAGGGTACGGAAAGCTCTCCGGGAAAGGCGTTAACACAGAATATACAGTTTCAAAAGGGAAAGAAGCGCCCCAAGTCACTAAAAGTTCTTCAGGGGCCTTAGTGAATTGAGAAAGCGCCTCGATATTTTCTTTCCACAAGGATCGCTTGAAAAAATGATCCGGCAATAAAAAGAATAAATTAACGATCGATGCCAACATTAAAACAATCATACATGTTTTTCTGCTGATCTGCCTCTTAGCAAGCATGATGGATTCTACAAACAAGAGACTTACCAAAGGTATATAAACTCTAAGAACCGAAGGTCTGCCCATAAGACCCGTGATAAAAATAAAAAGAACACAAAGTGCCCAGCTTAAAAAAAGTCTAGGATTTCGAGAAAGAAAAGAAAAGAAAAGTGCACTTAAAAGAATAGGGATAAGCCAAGGATGAAATATATCTCGGACGGCAATTAACCCTTTGCGTATAGCTCCTTCCTGGGTGAAAGTACTCCCTAATTCCGCATGCATAGCATTCAATTTATCTGGACAAGCAATCTTTGGATCCTCAAAAAACCATGAACTTAATAGGTGCAAATCATTAAGACTGAATTTCACTCGATTTAATATATCTGGACGTGTCTCAAGATGCTTTCTCCCGCCAAAATCGATTAGAAAAATCCTGGCTTTTTGAAAAGCATAATAGGGTTGCCACATGGGATCTTGGTATGCAGCGTAATTGGCGAAAAAAGAAAAGCCAATTATTAAAAGAGTACAAATAAGCGTTATTTTCGCTGAGCGTCTTTCCAGGAGCTTGCTCCTCAACAAAAATGGCAGCGCAACTATCAATACAAGTACAGCTTGTTTCCATCGGACCAAAAAACCCAAGTAAAATAGCAAGCATCCTGCGAACAATAAGAAAAGTCCTTTAAAACGAATATAGAGCATCAACATTACAACTGATGCTACTGTCAGTAGTCCTGCATTAACAGTAAACTGAGGAGAAAGTATTGGACGAGGCAATAAGAGCAGCAGAACCAATAAACCACAACAATAGTCCACCCCAAAGCGAATCATCCCATAGAAGATTACACTTCCCACAATGACGAGAACAAGAAGAGTTGCGATAGAATAACCTACGATTCCACTTATTGCAGGAATTAACCGAACAAAATAACCCCAGATCACATTGGAAAACAACAAATTGGATGTCGCATTTGAAACAGCCCCATATCCATGAGCTCGCATTGACATGCCAACATCATCATTCGTTTGCCAAAGTGGATCAAAAAAACAAAAAAAAAGCACAAAAAAAGCACTTGTAAACAACGCCAGAACATACTGCTTATCACATTCAGATATCTTTTTAATTAAAACTAAATTTGCGCAAAATAATAAACGCAGGGCACTCTTTATATTTTGGGAAAATACTTTTAGATACTTTTTATATTTAAATTTATAATTTTCCATTACTATGCCTCGTTGAAAAAATTTATTCACTAATCATAACAAGAAGCCCTATAATGATTATACATACACCTATTATCTTAGGCCAGTCGATTTTTTCTTGAAGCAAATAGCGCGAGAAGAAAAGGATGAACACAAAATTCAGCGACGTCATTCCGTAGAGCATGGAGAAGTCGAGCGCTCTTGCAGCAAAAGACGAGATAATCGGGCATAAAAAAAAGACTGCTCCTCCCAGAATAAAAAGCGGGCGGAAGATTTTTTTTCCAAACGGCATGTCAAGAAGCGCCACCTTCTTGAAACAGATGTGACCTATCGCGGTCAACAAAGAAGTCAAAAACATCAAAAGCACTCCAATTGAAAGTGTCATCAAGTTGCTCCTTGATTGACCGGTTCATTCTTCTCCTTGGAGTACGTTATGAGAATAACACCGCATAAAATTATAACACTCGCTACGAGACGGCGTAGGCGAAATGGTTCGTCGAAAATGAGCATTCCCACAAATAAGGAGAGAACGTAGTTGATGCCCAGAACCGGGTATATAAAAGAAAGCTGATAGCGTTTGCCTACAAGCAGCCAGAAGACTGCGCGCAGAGCATAAATCATTATTAACGTCAGAATTAGTAGAAACAAAACAAAAAAGTCAAGTTGGTATAAAGAAGAGAGTTTTATTATGATACCGCTTAAAAGATTGAGAAATAAAAGCCACAGCACAACTAACAAGCTCATGATTAACCTGCGTTCATCTGCTGCAACACGACACTGCTACAGGGAAAAACATGAAATAATCGCATAATCTTCTCGCTGAAGCAATCAAGGAAGGGATATTGTTTGAAGAGAGGTATCTGACGAAACCATCGAGAGGACTTTTCAAAAGAACCTCCACATGCTCAGAATTCAAAAAACAGCAATTCAAGGTATTCCACATCCTTTTTCCGTTTAAGAAATATCACCTGAAATACTTGGCAAACTCGTCCTGAGGGAAGAGTTCTCGAGTGTATTCCGGTTTGTAAACTAAGATTGTAAACTCATAGAGCGCATAGTTGTGGTTGACTGTAAAATAACGGCTCATTCGAGAAACGACGAAGTCGATCAGCTTATAAATATTGCAGTAATATATGTTGTCTTGGTAATAGTCTACAAACGGCGAAACAAAGTTGAAGGCTATCCCTTTACGACTCATGTTCCAGCAATTGAGAAGCAGCGTCTGCCAAAAAGACTCCCATTCTGGTATTGTGGATGTGCGCCTTTGATGAAAGACTCCGCTGAGCACGACGTAGTCGTAAGTATCTGTTGTATTTCCCTCCTCGGTAAGGTCTCTATGGAAAAAGGTGGAATTCGGGAAACGCTCCTTTGAAGCTTCGACAAATTCTTCAAGGATGTCGGAACCGGAATAGTTAATGTTTGAATATGGAAAATGAGTGGAGATAAAGTGGTAGAGATCACTAAGGCCCATGCCGACATCATGGACGGAGAAGTTGCTTTTTGCGTCTTCGTCTTGGAAAAGTCTGCATATTTCTCGGAATCGCAGTTCTTTGTGCGCAAGGGATTCGCTGCTGACGGCCATGGGAGTGCCGCTGTGCTCTTGATAAAGTGAGCGGTAGTACGCTTCTTGTGTTTTGCGCGTGATGTTTTTCATGGCAATTACCACCTAGATCCTTTTCAGCCGTGTGAGGGCGGAATTGAGAGTTTTTTAGTCCTTTATGCTTCTTTCATACTACAGAACACATCGCCTGGGCGAGCCCCCAAAGTTGTTGCTGGATAGGCTCGCCGAAATTGTCTGAAACGGTCGTCGCGTTGGACTTGCACCAGTTCCAGAATGTCGGGATCGATTTTATTGCCTAAGAATATGGATGTCTCATCAGCGTCCACAACAAAAAGTGCAGTATCACAATGCAAACAGTTATTTCCCCTCGACTTGGTTGAGATTCTATCGTGTATTCTGGTTTTTCGCAGTATATACCTTCTGCCTTTGAAAAGAAACCAAGGGCCAGCGTATTCGTAACTCTCCTGAGTGTTGGCGAGTACGTGAAAATGAATTTTCCGCAGAGGGGAGTTCCATTTAATGCGCAGTTCGTCCTCGTTCCATGACCACTTCGAGTAATATTTGCAAAAGACCGGATTCCCCTCTCGTTGTATTGTCGGTTGGCTTCCGAATTCAGAGAACTTTGCGATCAGTCGGGGCATAGTTTCTGCAGCTACTCTTGCAGTCCTGGAAAAAAGTTCTTGCGGAGTCGTTTCTTCATTCACCTCGATGGCTTCAGATACCAAGATTTCACCCGCATCGAATCGTGAATTCACATAGTGTATTGTAACGCCCGATTTCTGTATTCCGTTGAGTATCTGCCACCGATGAACGGCGGTCCCTCGAAATTCAGGGAGCAATGAGGGGTGCGTATTGATACAACCGAGTCTGGGCATGGAATATATTCGTTGGGGAAGAAGTTCATGCCATCCTCCTCCTAGAACAATCAGGTCGGGTTCGAATGCTTTTATCTGATTGTACGCGCTTTCGGTTCTGATTGAATCGAGATATATGATTGGTATTTTGTGTTTTTTTGCCAACAGAACTTCGCTGTTCGTGTTTTTTAACGGATCGCACCTGTACCAGAGGCACTTGAGCTTGTAGACGAACGAGGAAATACAGTGGCCTAAAGCGGTGCGAGGCACCGTGTTGATATTTTGCAATATTACGCCTTTTATTTGTATATTTCTTTCGATGAGAGTTCGAAAAATTTCATAGCCACTATGATTAAAATGTCTTGTAATATAGATTATGTTCATAAGGTTTGGGTTTTTCTACTTTCTGTATTTTGGTTGACGACGTATCGAGGCATTCCTGTTATTTCACAAAGAATGCGTCCTATGTACTCTCCGAGAATTCCAATTCCTGCCAAGATCATTCCACAAAAAAAGGAAATGGCCAGAATAAGGGATGTGTATCCGGGAACACCGACTCCGCCCCAAAGCCAACGGGAAAAATAGTATAAAACAAGAATAAAAGCAATTCCTGAAGAAAAAAAACCAATAATAGAAAACAAGCGCAAGGGGATGACTGAAGAATTGATAATACTTCTGAGTGTTAAACGTAAGCATTGAAAAAAACTGTATCCACTCGTGCCGTGTTTCCTGTCTTCGTGCCTTACGGCAACGTTGGCTATTTTTTTTGAAAGAGATACGATTATTGGCGCCAAAAGCGGCGAGGCCATCCGGTAGAGCGTGAGCGTTCTGACAAACTGCGAAGTCATAATACGAAAACTGCTGGTCGTAATGTTCGGAGGCTTACCGTAAAGACGGTTCATAAGTTTGTCCAGAAAACGCGAACCCGCATTTCGGAGGGGACTGTGGTGCTTACGAGCATACTTCCCCATGATGCAATCCATGGAGGGGTTTTCTTTCATGGCCTGCACAAGCTTGGGGATCTCCTCAGGGGGATTCTGAAGATCGTCGTCCATCGTGATGATAAACATGCCTTGTGCGTGTTCAAGACCGCACAAAGTTGCCCGGAATTGTCCCACGTTATAAAGAAGGTCAATTCCCCGTATGAACTCGTATTTTCGAGCCAACTTTTCTATTTCTTCCCATGTCTTTTCGTCAGGGCTTTTATCGTTGACCAGAATAAGTTCGAAACTGCCAATAGTGACCATGACCGCAGCAATTCTCTCCGCCAGTTCTTCAAGCCACTCTCCGGAGGAATAGCAAGGTATAACTATCGAATATTCAATCTGACTCATGCTTCCACCGTCACCTTCAAAACTTCCCGAATACGCGAAGTAATCTCATTATAGTCGCCCGCGCCGCAATGAATAAGAAGATATCCTACTAAATGCGCATTGTGTGTAAATTCATTGACGAGATCGCCGGGTATTTTGGCGAGCGCCATTGAAATGATTTGTGGTACCTCGGCTTGTAAAGATTGAATATTGCTTACTTCGAGCAGTCTTCCGGAACGCGACGAACCAAAGATATAGCTGCTAATCTCTTGCGGCGTAGATGAAACCTGTGCTTCCGAAAGGGAACCCTCTAGAGCGTGTTCCAGCGTCCATGCCAGAAGATCGACTCCTCGATTGTGTCGGATAAGATCCGGAATGCCGTTTCCTCCGTTGCGAAGACCGATTTCCAAAACTGTCACACCTGTTTCATTCACCATCACATCGAAGTTCATTGGGCCGTCCGTGTACCCAAAGGCGGCAGCAACACTTGCTATCTCGTTTTCGATCAATCTGCTTTCAAACGAGGTGAGGGTGCCGGGGAAAGAATGCCCTTGCACGATCACTCCCGTGAGGTGCTTCGCCGTCGTTCCGAGGAAATGTAATTTCCCGTCTTTAAAAAAAGCGTCTCCTCCTACTTCCGTGCCGTGAATGAAGGTCTCGGCGCATACAAGGCCGTTGCGGGAAAAATGCCGTGCTTTTTGCCATGCGTTCATAACGGTTTCTTCGGCTGGATTTTTGTCAAGAACGGAAACGCCTCTCGAACCGGAAGAATCATCGGGCTTGACAACAATTTTTCGGGAACTTCGGCGCGCAAAAATTTGTACATCATCCGCGGAGCGACAGACGGAGAAATCCGGGTGTCGTAATCCGTTTTCGCGCAACAGAGTGCGAAAGGAAGTTTTCGAGGAGGCGGTACGGGCCATCCATTGTGTCGGGCCACGAAGCCCTAGTGCGTCGACGACAGCGCCGAGCGTGGGAACACTGACATCCGTTCCGGTCGTTACTATCCCTGCTATTTTGTAGGTGCGGGCAGCGTCAAGGATTTTGTCGATATTCGTAGTATCGATATCCAAGAATATGTCCGCGAGCGGGATGCCGGGGTAGCTGCCGGCGTAGCTGACCACAACCGTTTCATATCCCATTTCTTTTGCTTTTTGTATCAAGGGGAGCTGGAATACTCCCGCTCCGAGGATCATAACGCGCTTTTTCATGTCAGCGCAAACTTTTAGCAAAAAAATGCGTTTTGAAGAATATGCCAAGTACCTCGCTAATTGGAAGACCGACGAAGAGCGGCAGGCGAAGGAGGCGTGCAGAGAGGTCGGCGGTGACGGGGAGCTGCTCGCGCTCCGGTGCGTATGTACGTCCGGCGAGGGCGGTGTCGAGAGGAATGTAGTGAAAGACGGCGCGGATGTCTTGCGACTTGAGGTCCGCCATCACTTCATCCCGCGCTTGCGGCGTGTTCAGCAAAATATAATAAATGTGTGCATTGTGAGGAGTGCACTCCTCCGGCACAATCGGACGTCTGAGCAATCCGGCGGATTCGAGCGGGGCTAAGGCGTCATGGTATTGGTTCCAAAGTTCGCGGCGTCGCTTGACGATGTTCTCCGCCTCTTCAAGCTGCGCCCAGAGAAAAGCGGCGGTTATTTCGTTGACAAGATAGGAGGAGCCTACGTCCACCCAGGTGTACTTGTCTATTTCGCCGCGGAAGAATTTGCTGCGGTCGGTTCCTTTTTCCATGACGATTTCGGCGCGTTCGACGAACGCGGGGTCATTGATCAGGAGGGCGCCCCCTTCGCCGCAGTGGATGTTCTTGGTCTCGTGGAAGCTGAGAGCGCCCATCTGCCCCAGGCTCCCAAGGTGACGGTTCTTATAGTAGGAGAGGATGCACTGGGCGGCGTCCTCCAGTACCAGCAGGCCGTGTTTTCCCGCGATGGACATGATCGTGTCCATTTCGCACCCCACTCCGGCGTAGTGCACGGGGAGGATGGCTCTGGTGCGGGGGGTGATGGCGGCCTCGACGAGCGTTTCGTCCATATTGAGGGTGTCGGGGCGGATGTCGATGAAGACGGGCGTCGCACCTCGAAGGACGACGGCGTTCGCCGTGGAGCTGAAGGTGAAGGAGGGCATGATGACTTCGTCTCCGGGGCCGATTCCGGCCAAAACCATCATCATCTCCAGCGCGGCGGTGCCTGAAGGGACGAGGATGGCTTTTCTGCACCCCGTGATCTCTTCCAGCCTGCGGGCGCATTTTTGCGAGAATTCTCCGTTTCCGGCAAAGCGGCCGCCTTCGACGACGGTGCGGATATACTCCATTTCGCGTCCGGTGACGTACGGTTTGTTGAAGGGAATCTTCATTTTCTGAGCGCTCCTCTTTCAATTTTAGTGAACCCTTAAAATCAGATATCATAGAGCTCAAATAGCAGCAAAATAACAAAATTTAGCAGCGATGTCTATCAGCCAACCTGTCGCTTTTTAAAAAAACAATAGCTCTTATACTTTTCTGGACATAGCAATTCTTTGAAATATCGATCAAAAGATACTCTTTGCCGTATATTTTTATGAATAATCAGAGTTCAAAATCCAAGTATTTTTTTGTTAATTTTTTCAAGATGTAGACGGAGGATATATTTGCAAGAGAAGTAGCTAAAACAGCGCCAACTCCTCCCCAAATCGGAATCAAGGAAATGTTGCCAACAATATTTATAGCAACTACAAGCAATATCATTATTGATTGAACACCTGGATAACCACCGCTAATTAAAATGAACGAAAAAGGCATATAGCCTGCTGCAAATACAATGCCAAGCATTAATATTGCAAAGAGTATAGCCGATTCCATGTATTCTAGTTTACCTGTCAAAGCAGGCAAAAGCAAATCAATGCAAAAATAAGCTGCTACTGCAATAAAAAACATAATCAAACTCAAGAAAACCCTACCTCTCCGCACTAATACCGTCAATGCTTGCATTCTGCGTTCAGCCACGAATTTAACAATATCGGGTGTATAGACTGTACGAAAAACAGCAGGTACTTGAGATACAGATTCCGCAACGATTGCCGCCATACTGTATATTCCAACGGTCCTATCATTCGTCATCAGGCCCAAGCATAGCACATCAATTCTCGTATTTAAAAGAACTAATATATGCCCTCCAAACGACTTAAGACCAAAGAAAAAATGACGTCGCCCCCACACGAACAGCTCACCAAGCTGCGCTCTTTGAAAATTAAAAGAACGTCTGAAAAAAACAAGCAATGATAGAAAAAGTACCCCTTCCGCAAGTGACAATACAAGTGAAAGACATTTTGCATCAATATGCAATATAATTAAAGAAATCAAGATTGCTAACATGAAAAGAAAGCGCAACGCTTGAAAAAGAGCATATTCTTTGAGTAAACTCATTCCGTTGAGGCTAAACATCATTGCCTTGTTCAGTGAAAAGAAAAATACCCCTGCTGAGACAATACCAACACCGTAGCCCACCTGTTGACTAAATATCGCACTTATCATTCCCCTTACGAAAAAGAGAAACAACGCCCAGAAGAGTGCAAAAAAAAGAGCGAGCGAAACGCCTGAAGAGAATATAACACTGCAGAGCGTATCATCTCTATCATATTCAGCCAAGTGTTTTACTAGAGAAAGTTGAATACCGAATGCGCCGAACTGAGAGAAAACAATATAAAAAGCGTATACTTGATTAAAGCTTCCCAAAGCTTCAGGACCATACACACCGCCGATCATCACCAATACAATAAGCCCACAAATTCCGGAGAATACTGTGGATAATAAGTTCCAGCGTATCGCACTTGTGTATCCTTTTTCAGACAAGTTCATGGCGCACAAACGAAAATAACATGATGCACTGACCAAAGCAATACGGTATGTAAATCATTTATAGAGCCTTTGATTATCGTGAATATCCATCCACATTGCAAAACCAATGGATTGAAAGGAGAAAAGCGAAAAAAGCACAAAAATCATGTAGACTCCCTGAGGAACTGGTGTGCCTCGAATAAAAAGGTTGGTGATAATGCGGCCGAAAAAATAAATATTCCATATCCCTAAAGCCAATCCGACAAAGTAAAAAAGAGAAAGCGGATGAAAATCTCTGACTAGATACTTCCAGAAAATCCTCTTGAAAAAACTTTTCAAAAGAAGCCAAGAAACTCTTGGTATCAGCCTTCCAATCTTCATCTTCGATTGTTCTCCAATCCTGTAGACCGGTTTTATCGGCACTTCTCGAATGGTACAGTAGGCCATGTTCAGCTTCACAAGAATGTCGTTGGGATAGCCATATGAGCGGTAAATATCATGGAGAGAGAGGCGGTCAAGAGCATTCAACGATATCGCAGTGTATCCGGTCTGCGTATCCGAAACGTCCCAATAACCGGAAGCGATCTTTGTCAACAAAGAGAGTATAGAATTCCCCAAAAATCGTATTTTGGGTATAATCAATCTTGAAGCAGGGTGAATCAAACGATTTCCTTTTACATAGTCGACCCCATTGTTGATGATTGGCGTTACTATACCCTGCAACTCCGACGGATCCATTTGCCCGTCTCCGTCCATTACCACCGCGCAATCTATTCTATGCTCTCTACACCACTTATATCCTGTCGCGACAGCTGCACCTGCTCCACTGTTCTCTTGATTGATTAATACAATGCGATCCGAATTGTTATCGTTGTAAATATCACTGACAGGATAAAATTGTTCTTCGAAATCCCGCATCTCCTTCAGAGCCTTCAACGCATAGTGATACGGGTTTTTTTCATCGATTTTTTCCTCGTTTATTTCGATAAGGATATTACTTTCACACCCTCTTGCTATATACTCGGCTACAACTAATGGAGTGGCATCCTTCGAACCGTCGTTTACGACAACAATTCGATCTACAAAGTTAGGCATCATATCCAGAACAAGACGAATTTGCGTCTCCTCGTTATATGCTTTTACAACAACGGCAACAGTTTTTTCATCGTACACAAATACCCCTCCAGAAAAATCTCTCCGATAAAACACTATCTTTTTATTTTTGCAATTTTTCGACGACATTATCACCGTTGCAGTTGCATCTAAAAATTAGCAGCATATAATCACTATCCAAGTTTTCAATATATTTTCCAGAAACATAAACAAAATAGTAAAAACAGGCATCATACTCTCACGAAAAAGTGATAAGAGAAACAAGCTAGGAGAATGTATTTATTTATGTATCGGCTATTAAGCTTTTCTAATATAGAACTTTTAATACATTATTTTTTCTGGTTGTATTATTCAGATTTCTTCAAAAAAAGAAATGAGCGTTGTGATCGATAGAGCGGCAATAAGCACCAAGATCAGAGCAGTATGGTTTAGTGATGATGTTTTATACCCTAGATGAAAGACAAGACTCTGGTTCTTCAGATCATCTTCCGTCGTGACAAGAGTACCATACCGCACCTCACTCGTGGTCCATGCCGTCACCGCGCTCCCAGGTTCGCTGTCGACTCCTTCGAGCAGCAGGAAAAGTTCTTTTGCATCAAAGACATCTTTCAACGTCACATTCTCAAAACAGATCCGGTGGTAGGCGTTGTCCTTTACCATGGCGGCATCGATCTCCCGCCTTTCGATTCTTCCGTCCAGGTCGATACCCAACATGATCGTTCCATGATTCTTCCGGTTATTGTAGTTCGCAAGCAGGATCTCGACGCAGAGTGGCTGGTTCGATCGTTCTTCATCGGGAGTTCGCTTCGCATCCAAATTGACATCCTGACGGAGACAAACATCCGCTACCAACTCCCCGACTGGAATGGAATCTTTATGTTCCAGATCAACCGGAAGGAAAGAGACCAATTTCGGATGATCAAGATGACCCAGACGGAAGACGAGACTGCGGTCCTTCAGATGATCTTCCGTCGCGGCGAGCGCACCATACCGCGCATCACTCGTGGTCCATGCCGTCACCGCGCTCCCGGGTTCGCTGTCGACTCCTTCGAGCAGCAGGAAAACATCTTCGGCATCATAGACATCCCTCAGCGTCACATTCACGAAACAAACTCGGTGGTAGGCGTTGTCTTTTACCATGGCGGCATCGATCTCCCGCCTCTCGATCCTTCCGTCCAGGTCGATGCCAAACATTATCGTTCCATGATTCTCCCGGTCATTGTAGTTCGCAAGAAGAATCTCGACGCAGAGAGGCATGTTCGACCGTTCTTCATCGGGAGTATGCCCCGTATCCAAATTGACATCATGACGGAGACGAACATCCGCTACCAACTCCCCGACAGGAAGGGAATCATTTTGTTCCAGATCTGCCGGAAAGAGGGAGACAAACTTCGGATGCTCTAGATGCCCCAAACGGAAGACGAGACTGCGGTCCTTCAGATGATCTTCCGTCGTGACAAGTGTACCATACCGCGACTCACTCGTGGTCCATGCCGTCACCGCGCTTCCGGGTCCGCTGTCGACTCCTTCGAGCAGCAGGAAAACATCTTCGGCATCATAGACATCCCTCAGCGTCACATTCTCAAAACAGATCCGGTGGTAGGCGTTGTCCTTTACCGTGGCGGCATCGATCTCCCGCCTCTCGATCCTTCCGTCCAGATCGACTCCCAACATGATCGTTCCATGATTCTCCCGGTCATTGTAGTTCGCAAGCAGTATCTCGACGCAGAGGGGCAGGTTCGACCGTTCTTCATCGAGTATTTGTCCGGTACTTGTGTAAACAATTTGACGCAGGCTTACCCCCGCAACCAACTCTCCTGTATTTGAAAAATCCTTACGCCCCAATACACCGGGGATAGAATAAAACACATCCCCAAAAAAGAATAGATACGCACAAAGAAGCAGAACAACCCCAACGGCTAGACAACAAAATTCAGAAATTCGTTTTAGATTCATACACATATTAATAACCACCCAGATAAAATGGGATCGCCTGCAGAACAAAAACTTCCAGTTCCATAACCGCCAATGCCACTACTAAGCCGCAGATAAGCCAAGCAGGAATTTTAAAACGCTTCACCACTATTGAAAGCGCAGCAATAAAAAATGGAATAATAGGATAAAAATAGCGTCCTTGAGTTGCCCGCAAGCGTCCATCTTTTAAGTAAATACCATACACTTCCCAAAGAAGAACTGTCGCAAAAATCATGCATAATAGCATTGAATACAATAAAAAGCGACTCAAAAGGTCTTTTTCGTATAATAAAGGTCCCGATGCCGATACCCCTGCAAAAACAAAAAAAACAACAAATAAATTCCTTATAATACTTGCAGGAAAAGAATTCATAAAAATCGCAAATGAAAAAAAAATCGCAATACTAAATGTTGAAATAAGCGCATATTTTCTAACAGGCTTTAAAAATAAGTAAATTTTAGAAAGAAGATTCTGATATTCCTGCTCCGCACTATTCTCAGTTTTGAAAGAGCGGCACATTAAAAATATTATAAAAAAAGCAATAAGAAGCATCATCATAAGCATCAATATCGAAAAAAAGGACCTTGGCACACCTCCAATCATAAACCATTTCAACACCCCTCTGCCTGTACCACCCCCCCCCAAGATACCATAAAATTGCAAAAAAAAATGCTCAAAAACAGGCAATTTGTTAATATATTCAAATAAAGTATCGTTTAAAGGCGTCTTTAATTGCCAAGACACGTGATTGCCTGCCGTATAAAATGGATTGGAGAAGTAAAAAACATTGCGCGCCATCCACATCACGGGCACAAGAAGAGATACAGAAAATACTCCGATCATATTTTTCAGCCAATACCTGACCGGACAGCGCATCTCCAGTCCGATAAAAAACAAGACAGGAGGAATAAGAACCCACGCCGTCATCTTTATTCCACCCGCCAGAGTCAGCCAAAAAGCGCTCAAATAAGCATCCTTTACATTCTGTTGTACGACGAAACGGGCAAAAAAGAGTGCTGTAAGAGCACAAAAAAGGAATAGAGTCATATCATGATTCGTACCGGAACTCATATGCGATACCATCGGAATAAAGCTGACAAAAGAGGCAAGCAGAGTAGCCTTATACTCCTCAAGGCCAAGCGTTCTTATCGCGCGGTACAGAACCAGCAGCAAAAGCCCTCCAGATATGGCTGCGATAATTCTGGGTAATCTAAAAATAATTTCAGAATATTTTGTGAAAATCATTCCAGCTTTTAAAGGAATTGCCGCAAAAAAATAATAAACAGGAGGATGAAGCGCAGCAATATTCGAAGCAGGTTTAGATACTGCAGCTCGTCGCATATGACTCATTATATCCGAACCAATTTTTGCCGTTCCTAGCAACGGGATTCCTCGCCCCTCCGCCAGATCTCTGACATAGGCAAAATGAGCAGTTTCATCCGGAATATCCCAGAGAGGGGTGACGTAAAATCCCAAATAAAGGGCTTTAAGTGTAAAAAGACAAGCTATAAGTAAGATCGCATTCGAATATTTCCTTGAGGATGTATTCAATTCTCATACTCCTTGCGGTTATTTTTTCAAAAGTTCCGAGTGAATTTTTTTCGAATTACCAAGGCAAATAAGTCTATCTTTTCTTTCGTTGTATTGGGGAAGACATTCTAACCTGTTTGTAAGCTTGTCAAAGACTTTTCTTGAAAGTTCTGCCTTCAACTTCCACTCTTTCTACTCTGTCAGAAAAGAACAGTTCTATCTGAGGGTCGTTTTCATCAAGATGGTAGACCTTCCCCGCTTCCCGGATATTGCGTGGTACAAAACCGGAGCAGGTCTCTCCATCGGCGGAAATCGCCAGTTCTTTCAGGATAAAACCGCCGTTTTGCGTAGGATCGAACCGAAAATGATCGCACGGCTCCTGGCATACATGCAGCAAATGGAAAGGGGTACCGTCCGTCTTTATTTTAACCCATTCCACGTCGTATTCGTTAAAACCTTCGCCGGTGTCGACATACAGCATGGCGTATTCCTCATCGGGTTCTTGGATCGCCGGCACCCGGCATTTTGCAAACCGGTTCTCGTAGGCGTCGCAAACCTCCTTCGCATCGCCGCAAAGTTTGACTGTTCCCCGTTCCAGCCAGAGGACCTTGTCGCAGAGTTCGCGGATCTGTTCGATGGAGTGCGACACGAACAGAACGGTCGTCCCCCCTTTCATGAGCTCCATCATACGCTGCTTGCTCTTGTGCTGAAACCCCGCGTCGCCCACGGCGAGGATCTCGTCCACAATGAGGATATCGGGGTTCACCACCGTGGCCACCGAGAAGGCAAGCCTCATCATCATACCGGAAGAATAGTTCCGGAGCGGGGTGTTGAGGAATTTTCCCAGTTCCGAGAACTCGACGATCTCTTGATATTTCTCCTCCAAAAAACTCTTTGAATAGCCGAGGATGGCCCCGTTGAGAAAGATGTTTTCATGCCCCGTCAGTTCCATGTCGAAGCCGCTTCCCAATTCCAACATGGGAACGATGTTTCCCTTTATAGTCACGTTGCCCGAAGTGGGCTTCAAAATTCCGGATATCACCTTAAGCAGCGTGCTTTTTCCCGCGCCATTCCGTCCGACGATACCCAGCACTTCTCCCTTTTCGACGGTAAAGCTTACGTCTCGCAGCGCCCAGAACTCATCGTACTGCAGATCCCTTTGCAGCATGCGTACGATATACTCCTTGATGCTTTGTGCACGGTTGCGTGCAATATAGTACCTCATGGAGATGTTTTCAGCAAATATCATAGCGAGTCACCCTACAAATTCAGGACAAACTTGTCCTGGGTTTTCTTAAAGACGAATAATCCTACCACAAGAGGCGTCACGGAGGCGGCGAAGCAGAGCAGAAACGCGAATGGTTCCGGTGATACTCCGGAAATCATAATGCTCCGGATAAAACCGATGATGTGATAAAGAGGGTTCAGTCTGTAGATCGCCAGGAAGCGGATCGGGATGATGGTCTCGGGATAGAAGATGGGCGTCATGAACATCCAGAGCATCCCGAGAACACCCCACAGGAACTGCGTGTCGCGAAAGAAGACCATGAGGGCAGAAAGCAGGAACCCCACTCCCATGCTGAAGGAAAGAAGGCAAAGAAGGCCGAAGGGGAGCAGCAGGAGCGCCTTGGGAAATGGAAGTCCGGAAAAAAGCATCACGGCGAAGAGCGGGATCAGGGAAAAGGCCAGATTGATGGAGCTGGAGAGGATCCTGGTCATCGGGTAGATGTATTTCGGGACGTAGACCTTGGTGATCAAGGAAGCATTGTTTACAATCGACGTCAGGGCCATATTGGTCGCCTCGATGAAGAAGTTGAAACAGACGATGCCTGTGAGCAGGTACAGCGCGAAATTCTCGATATTCGACCTGAAGATCGTCGAGAAGACGAAATACTGCACCGCCATGGTCAGTATCGGGTTGAGGAAGCTCCAGAACACCCCGAGGACGCTCCGCTTGTACTTGGTCTTGAAATCACGTGCGACAAGCTGCTGGATCAGGAAGCGGTAGCGGATGAATGCGGCGAGAGGAATAACGGCAAACGTATGCCGGCCTCTTGCGAACGCACGGATCGAATGTGCTCCGTAGGCGGCGAGAAACGCGCCGCCCGCAGCTGCAAAAAACCAGAAATAGCGGCCGAACCAGAGGGATTTCCTTCCTGTGACCCGGAAGCAGAGCACCCCGTTGAGAGGTTTGTGGTTCAGGCTCGCCACTTCCTCGGTCCCAAACTTTTTTTCTATCTCCCCGCGCGGAAGCGTTATGGTGTTTCCGTAGTAGAAGGCGACGGAATTTCCGGGGCTTCCCGACGATTCGACGACGATGCGCAGAGGTTCTTCCCGCTTTACAGCCACCGGATCGGGGAAAAGAACCGTGAAGTCGTCATTGTCGCGAAGTTCGCTGAACGGAACGTCTACTTCAGCCAGAAGGGCACTCCCGCTGCGCAGGCTTATTGAGAGGTTCCCCGAATTTTCCCGCGCAAAGGTCGCGGCCTTCAACACAACACTGCGTATCTCTTCGGCATCCAGAACAAAGGGCTGCTCGAGGATATCTCCTGAAAGCAGCTCGCCGGTGATCCGAGCGGGCGAAATCATGGTTCCGGTATCGACCGTCTTGAATCGTATCCGATCGCCGCCCGCAAAATACCAGACGAGAACAAACAGAATGTAGCCGGCCAAAATCCACGCCAGCGTTTTTTTCAGGTACTTTTCGTTCAACATCTACCTCTCCGATCTTTCCGTCCCGCACGTCAGCGGATGGTTTGAAGATACTCCTTATAGGTCGGATTTTTTCTGTCCTTATCTGAAAGAAGGACTTCCGTTCCCGGATGCAAGGGCCACCGGATGCCGATATCCGGATCGTTCCACATCAGGCCGCCTTCGTCCTCCGGGTGGTAGAACTCATCGCACTTATAGATGAATTCCGCTTCGTCCGAGAGCACGTAAAATCCGTGCGCGAACCCCTTCGGGACGAAGATCTGCCTTTTGTTTTCCGCGGACAGGACAACGCCTATCCATTTTCCGAAGGTAGGGCTGCCCGGACGGATATCGACGGCGACGTCGAAGACTTCGCCGCTGATCACCCGGACGAGCTTCGACTGGGTATATGTCTTCTGGAAATGAAGCCCCCGCAGGACGCCTTTGCGCGATTTCGACTGGTTGTCCTGCACAAAAACAACATCAATCCCGTTTGACTTGAATTCGTTGAAATTGTGGGTTTCCAGGAAATAGCCGCGGGAATCTCCGTAGATCCTGGATTCGATAATGAAGACGCCTTCGATCTCCGTTTGTAAAAAGGTGAAATTCGCCATTCCGCTACTCCCCTTTGAAATGCTGCATAAAATACTGAAGGGCGTCCTCCCAGTTCCGCATCTCGTCGCCGACGGTGAGCCGAAGCATCATATTGTCAAGCGACGAATAGGGAGGGCGGCGTGTCGAACTTGGATACTCGTCCGTCGAACAGGGCTTTACTTCAGCGCTTGCGCCGCTCAGCCCGACGATTCGGCGGGCAAACTCGTACCACGAGCACTCCCCTCCGCCCGTACAGTGATAGACGCCGTATTCTTCCGTCGCCGCGATTTTGAGCACATGGTGCGCCAGATCGGCGGCGTTGGTCGGGTTTCCCCTCTGGTCGTCGACCACGTTCAGTTCGCTCCGTTCCCGGGAATATTTCAGGATGGTCTTGACGAAGTTCCTGCCGGCATAGCCGTACAGCCAGGAGGTCCTTATGATGAACCATCGTATCGAAAAATCCCTGACATACTGCTCTCCCGCAAGCTTTGACGCTCCGTAGACGCTTCGGGGAGACGGAAGATCGTACTCCCGGTACGGCGTCGTGCCATCGCCCGAAAAAACATAATCGGTGGAGAGATGAACGAGTTTCGCTCCGATGCGTTCCGCACATACGGCAAGATTTCGGGGGCCAAGCGCGTTGACTTTGAAGGCGTCGTCCCGGTTGGATTCACATGCATCGACGTTCGTATAGGCTGCGCAGTTCAGGATGAGATCAGGTGCGAAATCCTGAATATATCGGCAGACCTCCTCTCCGGCCGTTATATCGAGGTCTTCGACATCGATGCAGCGAAGTTCGGCTTCCAGCAGCTGCCGCGGAATCGGGCCCAGTTCCGAGATCCCGTTCCGAAGAATTTTTCCGAGTTCAGTGCCAAGTTGGCCGTTGCTGCCGGTAATAAGTATTTTCATGGCGCGCTCCTTTTTTCAGCATTCTTTGCACCGCACGTTCAATATTTGAGTTCCCCGGACGCGACCTTCTTGAGGTGCATTCCGTAGGGAGATTTACCGTAGCGCTTCGCCGAGGCGAGCAGATTCTCCCTGTCGATCCATTGATTGATATAGGCTATTTCCTCGGGGGCCGAGATCTTGATGCCCTGGCGCTTCTCTATCATGCGAATAAAGTCGGCAGCTTCGACAAGAGTATCCATTGTCCCGGTATCCAGCCACGCGAACCCTCTGCCGAGCAAAACTGCGTTCAGCGCTTCCGCTTCGAGGTACTGCCTGTTCAAGTCGGTAATCTCAAGCTCTCCCCGGGCGGAGGGTTTGACCTTTTTCGCGTACTCCACGACCCTGTTGTCGTAAAAATAAAGCCCCGTGATGCAGTAGTTCGACTTTGGGCGCTTGGGTTTTTCCTCCACCGAGAGCACTTTTCTGTTCTCGTCGAACTCAACGACCCCGAAGCGTTCCGGATCGTTGACGTAATATCCGAAAATCGTCGCCATGCCTTTTTCGGCATCCTGAGCGGCTTTTCCGAGCAGAGCGCGGAAGCCGTTCCCGTAGAAAATGTTATCTCCCAGCACCATGGCGCATGTATCGCCGCCGATGAACTCCTCGCCGAGCAAAAACGCCTGCGCCAAACCGTCCGGCGAGGGTTGCTCCGTGTATGAGAGCCGTATTCCGAACTGCGCCCCGTCGCCGAGAAGTTTTTGAAATTGAGGCAAATCAGCCGGAGTGGATATTATCAAAATATCCCGTATGCCGGCAAGCATAAGTGTTGAAAGAGGATAGTATATCATCGGCTTGTCATAAACCGGCAGAAGTTGCTTGCTGGTGATCATCGTCAGCGGATAGAGGCGCGTTCCTGAACCTCCGGCCAGAATAATTCCTTTCATGCGATAGATCCCTCCAAAACATTATTACTCCAAAACATTATTAAAAGACGAGCTTAGAAAAGCGAAATATTCGCTGAAAAAGAGATGTTCTCTTGCGATAGCCACCGGAGATAATCATTTCATCGCATTCTATTGTAGCAGAACAAGGAAAAGCTTCTTTCCTTTATGGATCTCATAGAACCGTCACTTATCGGGGCTTCAGCGGAATGAAAAATCCTCCAAGTCAAGAGTCAAAGAAGGATTGTAATACGGGTCGCCCGCCTCCAGTTCCTTTTTCCAGCGATTCCGTACCAACTCTACTTCTCCCTGAAAACGCTTTTGTTTCTCCGGGGTATCTTCATAGCCTCTGGACTTGGATTCGTGGTGATACAGTTCGGCATACGGCGTGAAAACTATCAGATACCCGGCCTGGCGGATGCGAAGGCAAAAATCGACATCGTTGAATGCAACCAGTATCTTTTCGTCCATACCTCCCACTTGCTCGAATACCTGCCGGGGCACCATCATGCATGCCGCAGTAACGGCGGATAGATTTTGCGCTATCGTCATACGTCCCATGTATCCGTGACAACCACGCTTATAATGCTTGTGCGAATGGCCGGCCACACCGCCAATCCCCACAATCACTCCGGCATGCTGCACGGTGTCGTCCGGAAAATACAGCATCGCCCCGACAGCGCCGACATCATTCCGCTGGCTGAACATGAGCATTTCCTGAATCCAGCCGGGGGTGATGACCTCCGTGTCGTTGTTGAGCAACAGAATATGGTCTCCCCGCGCGAACTGGAATCCGAAATTATTAAGAGCGGAAAAATTAAAAGGCTTATCCCATTTCTCTACCCGGATATTCTGACTCCGGGAAAGCACATCGTAGTATTCGAACGTCTTCTGCTCAAGGCTGTTGTTTTCTATCACGATTATCTCGTACTTCGGGTATGTCGATCTCCCGACAATGGAATCGATGCATTTCTTCAAGTCTTTCACGCTGTCTTTGTTGGGGATGAGAATAGAGACGAGCGGCGATTCATGTATTGTGTATTGAATTTTGTACGTAGTCGATATCGAAGAATCGACAACGCAGCCATCCAGCCCGACTCTGGTGAGATGTTCAGAAATCGCTTTCTTCGCGGCCTCGATCGCATATGTTTTTGCACCTATTCCCTGTGCCACTGATTGGTCGTGCGCCCGCCAATAATAAAGGATTCTCGGGATATGGACGATTTTTTCCGCTTTCTCCGTCAACCGCAGAACAAGATCGTAATCCTGACTTCCGTCAAATTCCTTCCGAAAAGCACCATCATTTTTTTCCAATAATTTTTTATCAAAAACGGTGAAATGGCAGATGTAATTGTAGGATCGCAATGTATCCGGAGCGTAGTCGGGCTTGAAATGCGGACAATAGGCGTCGGAAGGGGTCTCTTTGAACGTGTTTTCATCGGTGTAGATAAAATCGGCCCCTTGCTCGCATATCACTTCCATATTTGCGAATAACGCAGAAGGATGGAGCAGGTCGTCATGGTCCAGAAGCGCAAAATAGTCTCCTTCCGCCATTTCGATACAAGCGTTCGTGTTGCCTGAAATCCCCAGATTCTCCGCCAGCTTTTTATACTTTACTCGACCGTCTTGCTTCGCGTATTTTCTGCAAATATCCCCGACATAGCCGTGCTCCGCATCGCTTCCGTCCGCAAGGCAGAGTTCCCAGTTCGTATAGGTCTGTTCTCCTACCGACTCGATCATTTCATTCAAAAACTTCTGCGGCGTATTGAATAGAGGCACAAGTATGCTGAACTTGATGTTTTTAGAAAAAGAGACTGTCTTCTGATTCTCTATTTCCTTCGCGGAATAAGGAGCCAAGACTATCGGTTCAATAGTACCGTGACAATGTCCCAACCTGCTCTGAACCTTTCGCCATGTTAGCCGCCACCCGTTCCGCCGAAGGCTCACCAATCCCTTGTACAAGAGGCCGGTATAACGGTTTGAACGAAGGATTGTTTTTATACCTCCGGTCACCATTCGAGCAGGTTTTGTTACCTTCCAGAAGAAAGCGTTGGAAAGTGCCTCACAAGACGTTTGTAAATACGCGCACCGGCTCTCGTACTCCCCGCACCGGCTCTCGTACTCCCCGCACCGGCTCTCGTACTCCCCGCACCGGCTCTC
>CAYRPJ010000019.1:0-36106 GCA_964426245.1 uncultured Synergistaceae bacterium | reverse complement strand
CGCACCGGCTCTCGTACTCCCCGCACCGGCTCTCGTACTCCCCGCACCGGCTCTCGTACGTTCTTACGCTTTCTTCCATTTTCTCCTGGAGCACAGGAATCTGTCTCACGAGAAGGAGCAGTTCCTCCTGGGATAAGGGAAGCACAACTGCTGATATCTGGAGCTTTCCGCAATGTTCATCGGGAAGCGGAATTAAAAACTGGGGATCGCAAGTATTAAAAAAGACATGCTCGTTGATCCGAATCCCGTTCAGCGGAACAGGGTCTACCTCATCAAAACCCAGTGTCACTTTCAGATCACGGACCACACAGCATTCGCCTTCAAGCGGATCGTACCGAACCTGACGGGTGGCGGGTGCAAGATCTATCGACTCCGAAATTCTGAATCGACTCATGGAGTTTTTGAAGTGTATTATATTTTCAGGCAGAAAGCCTTCTCCGGTATCACAATACACTCTACCTGTCACGTGATTTGCACATGACAGAAGCGCCATTTCATTCGACAACCTCAAGGCCCGTTCGTATTCAGCGACTGCTTTTGGCAGTGCTTCAGACTTCCGCTCAAAAAGCAGCGCCTGATTGGAAATATAGTCCGCCTTATAGGAAATACTTCTAAAATAACCGTTTGTTGCAAAAAGCTCGACCCAGTACTCGCTTTGCTGCACATTCACATGGGTAGGCTCAGTCACATCATCCGGAGTGGAGGAAAAAACAAACCTGTCGGTAAGAGCGCACAAATTGGCGATTGCTCTTCCACCTTCCTCCGGATATAGGTGTTCCAAAACTTCTATTGAGATAACGAGATCATAGTGCTTGGGCAACTCCTCAGGAAGAGGTTCCGAAATAGAGCCGACAACACAAAAGGGTTTTATAGCATCGGGAATCTTCGAGACAGCATATTCCGAAATATCGATTCCGTACGCTTCGACTCCCCTTTCACGAAACGCCGACACGAGGTACCCCATGGCGCAGCCGGCGTCCAGAACTGTTTTCGGTGCAAAGTCCTTGATCAGTCGCTCCGCGATGCCAGTGAAAAAAGGCATCCAACGCTCTGAATCATCATAAGAAAGAGGACCCAAGTCTGTGTGATAGTTATTATAATACTCTTTATCATAATTTTTTTCGCCAGTATCACGTTGCAATATAACCATCTCCACTCATTTGACTATTTGTTAAAAGTCCGGAACAACCGGCCTGCCCCATAACCTAAAATTAAAATCATGATCGGTCACGCTGCCGTCTACAATCGCCTCTCCATTTTCAATAACGCCGGTCTGACTTCCCCACCACGTAATAGCATTTCCATTTTTTCCGTCCGGAGAATGCAACTCCAGCGAGTAGCGTTGATCTGCTTTTAAAAGAACAGCCTCTTCCAACACCACAGGAAACCAAGCATTGTCTCCCAGTCTTTCCATTCTTGCAATATTTCGAAGAAGCTCATTCTGATTTTCGTCCCGAAGGATTACATAAAAAACTCCTTTGTTCTCGCGCATAAAAGTAGCAAGCATCAGGTCCATCGACGCAAGCTCCATGGAATGAGACATTTTGAACGTTTGCTTGAAAACTCTCCCTTCCAGCAGCTCTCCGGGGTTCCAACCACCCACAGAGACTGAAAGACGGGGTATCGACAGAACAAAAGGCTTCAAGCGCTCAATAAGCTCGGAAGATGAGACAAACTCAGCAGAGGAAAACTCAACGCCGATTCTCTCGCCCCATAAAAGCGAACCGCCTCGAGCGGATATCGAAAAATGCTTCACCTTTTTTCCCTCTAAAAACGTCGATCCTGCATAAAGGAGCGCGAATTCATTTGTGTTTTCTACTAACGGAGACAGAAAAAAACCTGAATCCATCATTCCGGAGACAACCCTGAAGCTTCTGACGGAACCATCAAAAAGGGTTACGTTCATTTTGAGAGGCGTTGTCTTAAAGAGAATAGAGGCCATTTTCCCCAACATGTTCGGCCTTATATTGATCCTTACGAAAATAGGATGGGGAGAAAAGGGAATGTGGATGATCTCGCCCAAAGAGTATTCTCCCCTTTTGAGCACCTGTTCCGAAAGCGGGCGCGGGGCAGGGAGTTTCCGTAATATCAAATTTTCTTCCTCAGCCTTGTCGAGTGCATAATGCGACAACATGACAGGCCAGCTTGCGCCGTCATCCATTGAAGGAAGCCTTCCATCAATGGTCTCAAGCTTGAAAATCAGGTTATCCGGCGCATCGGCAGAAAGCAAATGAGATCTGTTCAGTTCCGCCAGTTCGGATGTATACGCAGAGTAACTCTGAAACACCGGACGCGGATTCCATTGATTCTTCGACGCAATCAACCCCGCCTGGTTCCAAGAGTAGATATCGGTTGTTCCTTGCATTTGCGGTACCCCTGATATTTCATCTATCCGCTCCATTGCCGATGTATATTGATAAAGTAAAGCGTCTTTATTGTCAATTCTGGACCGCAATCCATCATACGCTGTGACATACGTCCTCGCGACATTATCGAAAAAAATCGGCGCGTTGATTTTTGTATAGCCGGAAACAATTAAAAAGTAAGCAACGAAAGAAGCAAGCAGGACAACCGTTGCACTTCTTGGATTGATAGAGGCAAGAAGAAAAGCGGAAAGGAGAATAATGGATCCGGCTATCAAAGCGTGTCCGTCATGGCGGACAAAACCACCCTTGAACCCTAAAAACAAGACTACAATGAATAGAGCTAAATAAGCAATTTTTTCTTTTACAAAAGTGTTGCTTCTCATGATGCCAATTAAAAGAGTACATGAAGAAGCGAAGTAGAGAATGACCTCAGAAAAAGGACCCTTTAAAACCATAGCCTCTGTATACCCCGAAATAATTGGAACCATATTGAAGAGATACGATAATAAGACCAAAAAAGGCTGACCTGCAAGCACCCAAAAAAGGACGAGGGACAGGCAGGGGATGACACAAACCGCAGCCGCCTTGCACCACTTCCTACAAACGATAAAATAAACAAAAACGATCGAAATAACAGCAGCACATGCGATGAACATACTGCCTTTGATAAGCGACAACAACCCAAATGACATAAGAAGAAAAAGGGCCGCAAAGAAGTGTTTGGATTTATCTGGAGAATTTTCTTCAGCTTCACCGCAAAACTTGATCAGATACACACCAACAAGCAAAGGGTAATAGAGAAACGGGGCATCGTGATACAGTGTAAATCCTGCAAGTGTCAAAAGAAAAAACACTTTGATAGGCAACTTACACTCATCAAAAAGTATAAAAAAAACGGCAGCATATGACAAACTCAAAAAAATCGCTCCCCACAACATCATAATGTCTGTTGAGGGATGAAAACTCTTATTATAAATAGAAGAATATGGTCCGAATGAAAATATTATTTCTTCTCCTATTTTGAGTCCTTGAGACACGGCCTGATCCATTCCCAATATCCAAGAAGGATCCAAACCATGGCCTGGCATGGAAGGGGCAAATGGAACAAAAATACAGGCGGAGGTTACAAATAAAAACAAAAAAATCAAAAGTTTCGAGGCCATTCGAACAGAATTACGCTGTACAGTAATTCTAAAGGTTTGGCTTTTCATACTCATTTTCTCCTTTCAAATACTTAAAACACCGTAACCATGAACTCTAAAAACACGAAAAAGCCCATCATCGGATATTTTGTAGTCAGGGCTAGTTTTTACACCATGCTCCTGAAAGATTCCCTAAATAGCACTTACCTTCACGTGGTTCGAACAGTTTTATGCTCTGGAGTGCACTCGTTCGGCGAAGATATCCTTTAAAGCGCAGGCGTTTCGACTCATCACCCCTTTGAAGGGGAAAAATGCTTCTCCGTTTTTCTACCATGCAAGCGCCTACAATAAAACCATCCTCGTCGAGGAAATACAAAAAACTACCAGCAGGAGGTGCAGGAGTTTCAATCCATCCTTCGAGGGCTGTAAATGCATCTCTTCCTTCACCAATCAGTTCCGCTTTTTTTGTATAGCCGGAGCATAACTCCATTACGCAGTCGACACGTTTCTTCTCTTGCATGGCGTTATATATTTCCCGTATATCTCCATAACCGAAAACCCCGATGGATTGTTGAATCGCCTCCTTAGCCAATGCGAGCGGTCTTTGCATATTTGGATAAACCCTGCGTATTTGAGATTCGTCCTCTACCCCCAAGGCAAGAGCCAAAGCAGAAACGGAACGCTCAAAGTGTATATCACTTTCTTGGGTAGCCTTCCATTGGTACGGTAACATGGCAAACAGAATAAAACAAAAAGGCACCCAGACTAACGTGCTCTTTTTTCCTAACTTCGTTATTTGGGGCGCATACAAAACGAGTACGGTCATCCATGCCATAAGAGCAGGTGTTGTGTATCGAGGTGAGACAGCTTGCTGAATCCCCAATACCAGACGTCCTCCTGCGGTACCCAGCGCAGTTGCACCAAGATACAAAAGATAGAAAAGAAAAAATAAGGAGAAACGATTCTTGTGAATATTGAGCAATGAGCGAATCAGCATAAAGAGCGCGCAGCAAAACAGGAGTATTCCGGTAGCTTGAGCGCTGCGAATATTATAAAATATATAATAAAAAGGACTTCCAATATAAGTTAAACTATAAGAAAGCAGTTCTAATGGCCGCTGAGTCAATTCAACTAAAGGAAAATCATGTCCTGGATTGGAATGAAAACCACTAAAATACACAACCGGGGCAAGAAGAGCGAGAAAAGAAAGCACGCACAACCATCTCTTTTCGAATCTGACGAGAAGAGCATAGAGCAGCATCAGCGGTAACGCTAAAACTCCGTTTGCCATAGTTCCGGCGCTCAGGACGCCGAGCAGACAAGCTGAGAGAAAAAGTATCAAGGAGTCATTTGTTCTGGCTTTATACAACAAATAGAACGCAAGAAGAGGCAGCAGTTGAGCCATAAAAAATGGACTTTGAAACGCAGAAGAAAAATTTTCATATTGAGACCAAAAAAACAAACATGAAATCACAAACAAAATCAAGAAATAATTTGATTTTAACTGCCTCAGAATGAAAATAAAAAAAACGCAAGCAATTAGTGATATTATAAAATTAATTATTATTAAAAAAACATAGCTTCCCTTAAAAAAAAGATGATCAATAAGAAAAAAAAAGCGGGACAAAACAATACGGTGTTCATTATGCCGCTGCCACAAGAGCGTGGCCCAGTTACCCTTGTCAAGTTTTAAAAGAAAATTGACACCTCCGTCCCACATATCCCAATGCGGTACCGGAGAAAAGCGTAAGTAGGCTCCGTAGATCGCGAGAAGCAAAAAAGAAATTGCAAAAGAAATTGCAAGCGCTGTTAAATTTCTATTCTCAGCAGTGCAATATTTTGCCGACCATAACATCGTCAGAAGGAGTAGACCTAAAAACAATAGCAGTGGAAGCCGGAATGGGAGCACCCTTTCCAGCAAACAGTGCACGTCTGAAAACAGACTCCACGCAAACGGTTCGGAAAAGGCCAGCCATCCTCCATGAAGTTCGCTATTCTCGTCTAGCGCCCTTATTCGAAAACGCTCGTCTCGAGGGACTGAAAAGGTCCATCTTACCCATCTCCCAACGGGATTGTCTTGCGCAAAAGGAATTATTCCTCCAGTAGAGGTTTCTATTTCCAATGAGAGCCCATAGTCTTTGGGATGCCCAGACACCAGCATCGAAAACCGCCCACCGCTGAACCAGTCTGATACGTACTCACCTGTCGTTGCGTACCCATTTACATGGTCATAGGAGCCGACCAACATTAAGGATGTATAGCGTTCTGGAACAGTCTCTCCTCGCCAGTAACCTTCGCGCCAAAATCCTGAACCGAGCCCCGACTCAATCTTTTGCGTATCGCCTAGAAGTTTGGGAGGCGACTCTTTCAGTAAAAACTCATCGTTAAAAATCAATAGAAAACCGATGCCCAGAAAAAGTAAAAAAAAAGGAAATGCTTTTAATATTTTGACAATATTCATCGACTGCTCCTCAAACTCTTCTGCAAATAATGTTTTCCACCATTTAAATTATAATCTGCACTCGATATAGCTTGTAAAAACGAGAAGCATAAGACTAATAATACAATCGAAACTTTTTTGAAAAAAAGCCCAGGCTCAAATAAAGTTATTTTATGGCAACAATAAAACACTGCCTGCCGAAAACCCGCCATATTGCAGGCAATTTTAGATATAAACGCAGTAGAAGTAAGCTTTTTGGCAGCTTTGATTTTGTTGTATACGGAAGAAATTTAGGATAGCATTGCTTTATTGAAAAACCAATCATTTCTAAAGCTTCTTTAAGACTGCGATCGCTTAAGGCAGTATGATGATCGAAAAAATCCCAATAGTTGGCAGCAAGAAATCGTATATTGGGCTGCAGAATCATCAAACTTCCTCCTTTTTTTAAAACTCGATGGACCTCCTTTAAAACGCCCAGCACTTCTTCTTTGTTCTTGCAATGCTCTAAAAAATTGCTTATAAAAACAACATTCACACTAGCATCGTTGATTGAGGGCATTGCAAGACACGACTCTATTATTACTTCGACGTCATGTCCCGCGAAAAATCGGGTGTCAGGATTTAAGTCTACTGCGAGTTTTCGCTTGCACATAATATTATTTATAAATTCACAATACCCTGCCGCAAGATCCAATACCGTATCATCCGCACCGATGTGCGATTGAAAAAAATCCTGACATAAAACACGCCAAATCCGGTTCTTTCCCGTCCTTTCTTGCGATGTAAAACGATTTTGATAGAGCTTTTTTAATTCCAAAAGTTTTCCCTCCGCAGTCTATATCCGTGTCCGAACCGATTATAGGCTTTCTTTTCCCAAAGTTGACTATATCAGTTCCGAAAAAAATGAAGTTCGCATGCCTATTTTACGTTTGTATTTATTCCGAAAGCAGCGACAAAAATCATCTTATTGAATCATAACTCAACGCTTTGTGTGGAAATCAGCTCTTTTCCCGTTGAACGTTAAATATTTGTGTCCGATATAGCTTGTGAAAACGGGAACTATGACCCCGACAATATGCGCGAAATCCCTTGGGAAAAAAGTCCACCCGCAGAAGGGGAAAAAGTATTCTGCAAGGGCAATGCTTATCAGGTATGTTTGAACAAGGGCCAGCAGATTGACTCCGATAAAATAAACGACTTCACGCTTTGTCCGCCTGGAAGATCTCGCTTGAAAAACGAGAAATTTAAAAAGAAAAAATGCGGTCGTCATTCCCGCCAGATAGGCGAGCACGATTGCCGGCCGGTAGGGCATCACCAGATTCAGCAGAAAACGCGACCCTATATTCGCGAGAGCCGCTATTCCTCCCATGAGGGTGAAGAGAAGAAATCTTCCGTTCTCATTCATATCCGGCGATTATCTCAACCATTTCTTTCGCTATCCGGACGCTTTCCTGTATCGACCTGTCCTCAGGAAAGGAATGGGTCGTGTCGGCTACGAGCAAGCCGTCGATGCCCGTACGGTACCCCGGCAATACTTTCCTGAAGCCCGGTGGGCAGACCGGCTGGGCATATTCATACCTGAAGACTGCCGCGGCCTCTTCCGTTTTCGCCGCATCAGGATTGACGCTAGCAATGTAGCTTCTTGCCTTCTCCAGTATCTCCGCGTTCGACGCCTTCCAGTTGGGGTGCGTCCGGGGCATGTAGAACGGTATGTACACGTATGCCTTGTCCATGGGCCGCAGATTACTGTATTCGATGATTCCAGGGATGTCCCAGCCCGGCATGTCGGTGTTCAGCCAGAAATTTTCGGTTAGCTTCTTCGCCAATCGGAAGAGGACGCAGATCACGCCGACATTTTGAATGCACGCGATGCGCGAGCGATAGTCTTCAGGCAGGTCCTTGATCATTCCGGAGACATAGGGCAGAGGGATCGTGGAAATTACACCGTCGTATTCCTCCGCAGTCCTGTCAGTTTTTACGGAGAATCTGAAAGGAGCGAGCGGTTGCACCTCCCGAACCCCGGAAGAGAGGCGCACTTCCCCGCCGCGCTGCACTATCTCGTCCCGGAGCCTTTCGATAAGCGAGGCAGAGCCTCCTTCAAGATATCCGAGCTGCTCCTGCATCATGTTTTTCCGTGATTTGGCGACTCGCCTCGCCCTTGAGGCGATCCAGGCAGCAGACAACGGGTCAGCCAGCTCAAAGAATTTTTTCTCGAACAGAAAACGCCAGAGCACATCGTACCCCTCTCTGCCGATCCATTGGGTGATCCATTCGGAGGCGGAGAGATCGTCGATGCTCATAAGATCCTTGAGTCTCCGGCAGTGCAGGGCATGCAGGCCGTATCGAATGCGTGTGAGGAGCGACACTCCGCCGAAGCGCATAATAGCGACCGGATTGCCCCATGCATGCAGTTCCCCTTCGGACTGATTGCGGATCGACGGGCGGAACAGCCCCATCCTGGTGACGCTCCATCTGACGTCTTCGTCCATGCCGAGTTCTTTTAAAAGGCCGAAGAGCGATGAGTCCGGCATATTGATAAAGTGATAGTATTTTTCGATCAGCGTGCCGTCGAAGTCGAATGATTCGCTCATTCCTCCGGGGCTGTCATTCGCCTCGTATACCGTCACCGATATTCCCGACTTTGCAAGATGATATGCGGCGGCCAGGCCCATCGGGCCTGCCCCGATCACCGAAACTTTCGAGATTCTCACCGGGAAAGCACCACCTTGCTGTACGTAGGGTGTGTGAATGTCTCCTTGATCGCTTCATCGAACGGGGTGGGCGTTATTCCGAATGTCTCTTTCATATCGTCTCCGGTGAAATAATCTCCCGCCATCAGCGCATCGAGCTGATCGGCGACGAACGGAGGATTTTTGCTGAACAGGGCGTAGAACTTCATCAAAAAACGGAAAAGGCCTACTGGAATCGTCAGAATGATCGTTTTGAGATGTTTTACACGCTTGATGGCCCGAATGATTTCGATATAGTCCATCTCTTCTTCTCCGACGATATTATACACGGCGCCTTCAGTCCTGTTTTCCGCGCATCTGAGAAGAATTTTGCAGAAGTCGAGCACGTAGAGCGGCTGCCGTAAATACTCGCCGTTTCCGGGAATGGGAAAGACCGGCGTTTTTTCCATAAAACGGGAGAGCCAGCCCAGGTGCTTCGGGTCGAACCATCCGAACATCAGCGTCGGCCGAACGATGCAGTATTTCAGAGACGACGCCCTTATCAGCTCTTCCTGGGCTTTTTTCGAACGAGTATAATTATCGTCCGCTACTGAATTGACGACCGAAGAGCCGATGAACACGGTAAACGGTATCGCATGTTTCTCCGCGGCGGCAATGACGTTCTCCGTGGATTCGAGGGTGTTGCGCCTGAAGAGATCGTAGGTACTGCCTGTTATCTGTGCCTGGAGCAGAAACAAAATTTCAGCGCCGTTGAACGATTCCTCCCATCCGCCCGACTCAGCGAGATCGGCGTGCAGGGTATTCACCGACGGATGGAGCGAGCGGAGAATGTCCAGGTTCTTCTCGTGCTTGTCGATGGCGGTGATATTCGAATAGCCGCACCGGATCAGCTCAGCGACCAGATTCTGCCCCAGCAGTCCCGCCGCTCCGGTGATTACGACTTTAGCGTTTTTGTTCATTGGCCAGCTCTTCTCCGGTACTAAAAAAACAGTTTCGCCAGAGAGAGGATCCCCTGCTTCCATGGAACGCGATGGGAGACCCCGGACGAATTCTTAAAGTCTTCAAGGTGCTCCACATACCATCTGTAATTTCTGATGAGGGCGTCTTTATTGGAGTATTTCGGAGCATATCCGAGCTGCTGACGGGCTTTCTCGATGGAGACAAAGGACTCGCGGAAGACCGTGTCGTATATCCACTGATACAACGGAGAGGCGCCGAGTTTTTCGAAAAGGCGAAGAAAGAAAAGAGCCGGACCGATCGGTATGCTTTTCATCTTTTTTCCGTGCCCCGCCTCGTCGAGGACCGATTGAAAGTCTTCCTTCAGCGTCCTGTACTCCCCGGCGCCGATGTTGAACGTGTCGTCCACCTGCGCCTCAGGCAGCGTCAAGCAGAGCCACAAGGCGCTGCAAAGATCCTCGACATCAAGGAATTGATAGAGATTGTCCCCTTTTCCGAGGATGGGGAAATTATGCCCAGTGTAGGCCCAGTCGTAAAGCATCGCGAAGACACCCAGTCGTTCGGGCCCGATAAAGGACTTCGGCCGGATGATCGTCACGGTCATTCCGTCGCCTCGAAAACCGCTGCAAATCTCTTCCGCCTGAATTTTTGAAATGCCGTACGGCCCGACCCCGATCAGTTTGTCCGTCTCGAAAAGAGGGTGATGGTCGGGGACGCCGTACACAGCGGTGCTGGAAATGAAGATGAAGCGCTTCACTCCGTGCTCTTTGGCCGATTGTATCACTGTACGGGTTCCTTCGACATCGGTGGTGTAGATCTCTTCTTCGGTGTACAAAGGGAGGGCGGCCGCGCAGTGGACGACGCAGTCAATCCCCCGCATGACGTCGTCGACGTCGTTTTTTTTTCGGATGTCTCCGACCGTCCATCGTATGCTGTCCATGCAGTCGCGGTAGGTGAACTTTTCGAGGTCGATCGAAGAGACTTCGCAGCCGTGCGCTAAAAGATGTCGAACAAGGTTGATTCCAAGAAAACCGGAACCTCCTGTAACCAAGACTTTCAAAACCGAACACCCTTTCGTTTTAAAAAATGCATTCTTTGAATCAGCGATGGTGGTAAAAAAGCAGAAGAAATGTCAGCAGCCAGCCTGAAAAAATCAGCTGGACAAACCTGTCTTTTATAAGAACCAGTGTGGGCGACCCGCTGTCTCCGAAGACGAACGTCCTCTGTAAATACCTGAGGATACCCACGACGACGAAGAGAAACGTCAAATAGACATGCTCACCAAGCCGCGCGATGACCTCCGGCGACATGCAGTAGAGAAGGTATGCCACGAGGAGCACGGAGGACATGATCGCCAGAGAAATGTCGATGAACTGGAAAGAATAGCCGTTGAGAGCCTCGCGGACGAAGCTGTTCCCTTTTTCTTCGCTGAGCCTGCAGTCGTCTCGCCGCTTGGCAAGGGCGAGGAACATGGCGAGGAGGAAGGTCATCACGATGATCCACCTTGAAAGAGGAATCTGCAACGCGGAGGCTCCCATGAACAGACGGAGGATAAACCCGAGAGCCACGATCAGCACATCGACGATCGCAAATCGTTTGAGAAAAAAGGTGTAGGCGATATTGAGGAGAAGATAGACCAGAAGAACATACATGCACTCGGCATGGACGGCTGCCGAGAGGATGAGGCCCGCTGCGGCTAAAAAGGGAGAGAGAAAACAGGCCGTACGAACCTTGACCGTTCCTGCGGCAATCGGGCGAAAGCGTTTCACGGGATGCATCCTGTCTGATTCGACGTCCTTGATATCATTGATGATATAAATCGAAGAAGCGACCAGGCCGAAAGCGAGAAAAGCCAGCGATGTATTTCGAAGAGCGAACGCATTGAAAAGCGAATCCGCAAAAAAAGCCGGGGCGAAGACAAAAAGATTTTTCAACCACTGATGCAGCCTTATAAGCTTGAAGAAAACCGTCATTCCGCCACTCTCCATTTGTAATACGTCTTCCCTTTGGTACCCAGAGACAACATCTCCCGATCACCCTCACTGTCCCCGTAAGCGTAAATCTCCTCGAAATCGTCCAGATTTATGGTTTTCCGGATCTGTTTTTCCTTCTCCGGACCGGTGCAATTAGCGCCTTGTAACCTGCCTGTGATACGACCGTCCTCGACTTCAATTTCGGAGGCAAGAACAAAGTGAAACCCGGCCGTTTTCGCCCACGGTTCCACCCATTCTCTTATCGATGCCGTCACGAGAACCAAGACGTCTCCATTCTCTTTATGGCGCCGGATCGCCTGAACCGCTTCTTTTCGGAGAATATCAGGAACCCGTCCCGCATATTTTTGTCCGTACTCTTCCAATGTCTGCAAGGCTTTCCCCTTCCAGAAAACCGAAAGAACCGCTTCTTTCGCCGCTTGGGCCGAGATCATTCGAAAAGCGTACGCAAACAGCACAGGAAGCAAAAAGAATACTTTGCGGTAAAAGCAGGTTGCGCCGAATGCGAATTTATGAAAGTCCCAGAGCGTATCGAGTCGGGTTACAGTACCATCAAAATCGAAAAATGCAATTCCACGCTTATCGGGTATCATTTAAAAGTTTCCTCTGAATTATTCCCAAACTGCATTTCGTGCTGTCAGGACAGCCTCATGCAACATTTTTACAAATCATTTCTGCAACGGGTACTATATCGTGAATTTTTTAAATTCTACAAAGAGAAATCCTATCTATTTCGAAGTCATACACAGTAGGGGCTTCGCTCACAAAATTCCCTCTGGATTCTACGGGGAACAGGAATTTTAGTCAAACCTTTTTTTCATATTTTTCATACGTGAAGGTTCAAAAATTCCAATAATGCCGGGGGGTATTTGTGTGCATCCTGTCGGGGAGGATGATCGAGCCATGTGCGGTCAGTATCCGCTTCAGGGAATGTCCGGAAGCAGGCTGGAGAACGATCAGTGGACGGAGGGGTTCTCTTCTTTCCGGATTTGTTCGAGCTGTTCGGGAGTTGTGCGTGCCAGATCCGGAAGAACGGAGCGGAGCATATTGGTTTTTCTTCGGTCACGAGGTCGCCTCCTTCGTCGGAATAATGATAGCATCGATCGGGCGAAAACGGAAGATATGTTGTCCGACGGCTGTTTTTGCGATCCCTCCGAATTTCCTTCTTGCAAAATGATATCTATTTGTATATATTACCTTTCCGGGACACTCTATAAGATGGCCCGAGAAGTTCTTCGGGTACTCTCGTTTTCAATGGAGGTATGTGGAATGGCGCAGTTTGTTCCTGTGAAGAGCTCCGTTGCGCTTCGGCTGAACCTGGGGGCCGATCCGGAGAGCGGCAAGGCGGTTCACCGCGCGGTGTCGATCAGCAGGGTCTCTCCCGATCTGACGGCCGAGCAGCTGGACGCGGTCAGCGCGAAGGTGATTCCCCTCTTCGTCCACCCCGTGATCTCGGTGGAGAAGGCCGGGACGGATCTGCTGGAGTCCGCGTAGAGCGCGGACCGGCAAACGAAAGAATAGGTGATGCCGGATGAGGACGCTTCGTATGAAGTTCGCTACTGACGCAGGAAAGACGTTCACCGTGTCGCTGAACTACGCACGCGACGATCTGAACGCGACGGAGGTCGAGGAGGCGATGGACGCGATGCTCGACGAGGAGATGTTCGCGGAGGCGCTGGTGGGAATCGCCGGGGCCGAGGTCGTGGAGCGCACCGTGACGACGCTCTTTTAGCGGCGATTGACGGGCGGCGGGAAGAGGGCGGGCGGGAAGTCCGCTCCCTTCCTCCATGAACGGACGGTTGTTTAAAACAGGGGATACGGGAGGGGGAAGACTCCCCCCTCCTTCTTTTTGAGGCGATAGAGGAGGCGAGTTATTTTGGACGAGCTGGTGGCGACGATGATGCAAAGCGGGTTTTCGGTGGCGGTGGCCGCCTTTCTGCTGGTGCGGATGGAGCGCCGACTGGAAGATCTGACGCTGGCGATCCGGGAGCTGCACGGCGCGATCCGGACGGGCGGCTGCGGCGGAACGAATGCGCAGTAACACTGCATACTTTTTTTCGAGGGAGGACATTGATGACGATTCATTCCGATAGGCTGAACGACCTTGCGATTTCGGACCACTTCCGGCTGCGGGAGTTCGAGTGTCCGTGCTGTCATTGCGTGAGGCTCTCCCCTCCGCTGCTCTTCCGGCTGGAGGCGCTGCGGGCGATCTGGGGGCGGCCTATTCTCATCACGAGCGGCTACCGCTGCCCGGAGCACAACGTCCGGGTGAAGGGGTCGCCCCGGAGCCTGCACATGCTGGGGCGGGCGGCGGACGTGGTGGTTCCGTTCGGAGAGCAGGAGGCGGTGATCCGGATGGCTGAGAAGGCGAACTTTTCGTCGATTCTCCCGTACGGGAGGCGGAATTTCATTCACCTGGGCGTTGGTGATCGGTCGGAGAGCGCTTCGGGCGCGGCCGCCTGATGCGCGGCGCTTTTGGTACGAAGGGACAAGGGAGGAATGAATGGATCTTGAGACGGAACTGTTCCGCTTCCGTCCGCTGGTGACGGCGACGGCGCGCCGTTACGCGGGGCGGGGAGCGGAGTTCGAGGACCTGGTGCAGGAGGGGTACGTGGCGCTGCTGGAACTGATTCCGCGATGCCCGGAACGGGAAAAGCTGCCGCTTTTTCTGAAGAGGCGGCTTCCGGGGAGGGTGCGGAGCGCGGCGAAGCGGGAGTGGCGCTGCGACGAGCGGCGGGAGTATTCGCCACTCGAGGAGCTTGAGGGAACGCCTAATGAACCCGCCGTCCAGCCTCCGGAGATCGGCGGCGAGGGGATTGCAGGGCTCCTCTCCGTCGCCGAGCTGCAGATGGTCTCGCTGCTTGCCGAGGGGTGGTCGCAGAATGAGGTCGCCGCGAAGCTCTGCGTCACGCAGCAGTCGGTGAGCGCACGGCTGCACAGAATACGGGAAAGAGTCGACCCGCCGGAGCGGTGAGGCTGGCTTATGAATAGAACATGCCCGCCTCCTTTGCCGGGGGCGGGCTTTTTTCGTATCCTGCCGGGGAGGATCGAGTTCTGCGTTCAGTGCATGTTTCAAGGGATGTCCGGACGCAGGCTGGAGAACGATCAGGGGACGGAGGAGTTCTCTTCTCTGCGGAGTTGTTCTAGTGGCACTTCAACCGTTTCCGGACAGTCCGAGAGGTTTTCCATTTTCAAGGTGCGGATTTGGGAGGTACGCTTTGTCTGCCTCTGGTTCTCCGGAGAAAATGTCGAAGGTTTCCGATCGGGTCGGCGGGGGGAGCTTGCTCGAAAGCAATCTGCGGAACGAGGTGCTATCTTCCTCTTCCCATTCTGAAACTTTATGCTATTATCATTCCTGTTGCAGTCCGCCCGTTTTCATCCTGAACCGGAGTAAAGGCGAGCCCGTTTCCATTCGGAACAGGCGCCACCTATGCCGCTGTATCCTATACTGTACGAAGCACAGCGTATATTCGATCTATCCAGCAAAGGAAGCCGTTGAATGAAATTTTCGATAATAACAGTCTGCTACAACAGCGAACGCACAATACGCGATACGATCGAGTCGGTATTGGAGCAATCATACGCGGACATAGAACATATTATCGTAGACGGACGATCGACAGACGGAACGCTGTCCATCATCGAAGAATACCGGGACAGGATAGCACGGATCGTCAGCGAACCCGACACCGGCATTTACGACGCCATGAACAAGGGAATCGGCATGGCCACCGGCGATTTCGTGGGTATCCTGAACTCCGACGATACATTCGTCTCTCCGGACACGATCGAAAAGCTGGCGACCTTTCTGGAGGCCAACCCCTCGCTGGACGGGGCCTACGCCGATGTCGTCTACGTGGACCGGAACCGTCCGGACAGGGTGACGCGCTTTTATTCATCGAAAGACTTCTCCCCGAGGCAGCTTCGGATCGGAATCATGTTTCCCCACGCAACCTTTTATGTTAGACGAACGCTCTTTGAACGATGGGGAGCATACAAGGCCGGATATCCCATCGTCGCCGACTTCGAACTGATCACCCGCTTTATCGTGAAGGGTGCGGTTCTGGGCAGGCACCCCCGCATCATGGTGAAAATGCGGAACGGCGGCATCAGCAACGCGGGTTTCCGCTCGGTTGTGCGCCAGAACTTCGACATTGTCCGGGCATGCAGGGAGAACGGAATTTATACGAATATCTTTCTGCTGATGCTCAAAATTCCTTCGAAGCTGATGGGCTACGTTCGGAGAGGCAAAACGGCCGACGTGCTCGCAGAGCGGAAGCCGCTATGAACTTCCTGAACGGAAGCGAACTCCCCGGGCCGAAGGGGCAGGACTGCGGATCCATGCCGGAGATCTATCCGCATAACGAGAGAAAGGTCATTCCACCATGCGGATAATGGTGTTCGATGTCCCGGCGGATAGCGGCGGAGTGCTCTCCATTCTGCACGATTTCTATGAAGAGGTCCGCTCGTTCGCTGATACAAGCATCGAATGGTATTTCGTCCTCGGAAAGCCCGACCTTCCCGAGACGGAAAACATCAGGGTATTGCGTTTCCCCTGGGTGAAAAAGAGCTGGCTGCACAGGCTGTATTTCGATTATTTCGTCGCGCCGGGGCTCATCAGGAAACACTCCGTCGAAAGGGTCTTTTCGCTGCAGAACATCATCGTGCCAAGGACGGATGTCCTCCAGACAGTGTATATTCAGCAACCTCTTCCTTTTTCGGAGCACAGCTTCTCTTTTTTGAAGAGCCGGCTTTTTTGGACCTACCAGAACATCATAGGAAAGCTCATTAAGCATTCCATTCTTCAGGCGGACAAGGTGATCGTACAGACGGAATGGATGAAAAAGGTGGTCGGACGTACAGGAGTTCCGGCGAGTAAAGTTCATGTTCTTCCGCCTCGAATTCCCGGCGTGCCGAAAGCTTATTTCAAACCGTCGGAGCAGGCTTTTTCAACTTTTTTTTACCCTGCCTCCCCATTCCTGTACAAGAACCATCAGCTCATCATCGATGCGTGCAGAATACTCAAAGATCAGGGGTACGTAAACTACAGGATTTTTTTCACACTGGACGGATCGGAAGACGCCCACGCCGCACGTTTATTGAAGAAGGCCCGAAGAAATTCGCTCCCCATTGAGTTTCTCGGTCCGCTTTCAAGAGAAGATGTTTTTAGCCTGTATACAGACTCCGTACTTCTCTTTCCGTCGTATATAGAGACTTTCGGCCTGCCCATGCTTGAGGCGAGGCTGCACAAGGGCTTCATCCTGGCTTCCGACTGTCCGTTTTCCCATGAAATACTGGATGGGTACGAAAACGTCCGCTTCTTCGATCCATTCGACGCGCATGCGCTTGCCTCACTGATGCGGGATGTTATGACGGGCAAAGCCGAGTACACATCGGAGTGTTCGTCGCTTCCGGAGACAACGCGGGAGATGAGCATGGTGGAGCTTTTGCTGCAATGAAGAACGGGTTATCGGCGAGGGATACTATCAAGGGCAGATCGGGATTTTCACACCTTCTACGGCCCCCATACCTTCGGCTTTCCCTTCAAAATTCTGATATAGTCTATTATTTTGTATGCGTTTTTTTCGCCGCAAATTTGTAATAACTGCAACTTGAGCCGGGCCTTTATGATATCGAGTTTGCCGACGATGCGTGAAAGAGGCATTCCCAGCTCCTTCACCAGCCTGATATTTTCTTCCGCCGCTCTTGTGCCGATAGCACTGCACACCCCACCTACCGTCATCCTGTAGATTGTTTTCGGAATGCGGCGTCCATGTTCTTTACCCAGGCACAACGCGGCAATCAAAAGCTTCGCGTCGGCACAAATCCGGTAGCTCTCGTCGAAAGGTCCATATTTCGCGATCACGTCTTTATGATGAAAGACTCCCGATTGACACGGCAGAACGGGACGAACGGCCCCTCGCTCCCTCGTACAGAGGTACTCAGGGAGCACTCGTTTCAACTCCCTGTCCTGAAAGCTCTCCCGTGAAACCATCATGACATCGCCGTACACGATCCCCGAATCGGCCTTGCTTTCCGCTATGAATGAGGCCGTATCGGCCAGCACGTTTGCACCGGCCAGAATGTCGTCGGCCCCCAGAAAGAGAATCCACTCCCCGCGAGCTTGTTTCATCGCCTTGTTCCATGCATTGTATATCCCGGTATCCGGTTCGGAGATCAGGACGGAGAACAGTTCCTTCTTCGAATTCAGATATTCGACGGTACCGTCGGTCGACGCGCCGTCGACGATGATATGCTCGTAATCACGGAACGTTTGCTCCGCGACGCTTTGCACACAGCGTCCGACGGTCTTCATCACATTGAGTGTCGATGTGATGATTGTAAAAAAGGGCGCGGTCCTATCTTCCATTCAGAAATTCAGCTCCAGACATAATCTGCGTCGTGAAGGCACTCTTTTTTTTGCGGAGTGAGGAGCGGGCCCAGGCCGACAGTATCTCGCCCTTGTGCAGGAATTCCCCCCGGTTCTCCGCTGCGCGATAGATCTGATCAACGTTCGTGCTTTGGAAAAAACACTCCGTCGCCGGCTGGTCGAGGAGGTCGAGTTCGTCCCTGTTCCTCGTAATGATGTTATGATACCCTAAAGTTTGCAAACGTCTGCAGATGGCCGAAACGGTCATCCTCCCGGGTCCGGCGGTAAAAACCGTGTGCTGTGTTTGTTGTACCATTAGTCTCACTCCCCTGCCGCATTATCTTCTGTGGCTGCTTTGCAGAAGCTCTTTGGACGAGACGAGACTCCTCATGAAATATCCTTGAACGCATTGACTCCCGATAGAAAAACAACACCTTCAGCCTGTTTCCGACCATAATCCGGCGTCAACGACGATGAGCATAACAGAAATTATTGTCCTTTGGCTTCCTATTGTGTTTTGTGGATATTTCTCTTGAGGATACCGTCATAAAGAGTCTTATATCGCACAGCTACCATTCTCGCCTCGAAGGTGTCGACTATTTTTTTCCGTGCCCATTCGGAGAGTGCTTCCGGAACCGAATGCCCCAGAATCCAGTCGATTCCGCAGGCTAGGTCCGCAGGATCAGAAGGCGAGGCGAGGTAACCGTTCCGCTTATGGTCTATCATATCGGAGTTTCCCCCGATGTCGAAGCCCACAACGGGAGTTCCGCTGGCCAAACTTTCCATAATAGTGTTCGACAGGTTCTCTTGTAGGGAAGGAACAACCGTGACGTCGGCGGCGCTGTAGAGTATTTTTAAAGAGAGATCGTCGGAGAGTCGTCCCAGAAAGCGGGTTGGAAACCCGAGATCGGGTGGAGACAGCGGTTCCCCGGAGCCGAAGACTGCCAGTTGGATGTTTGTTGTCCGGAGAAACGGCATTGCCTGAGATAGAAAATGGAAGCCCTTGTTGGGATCTCCCGTTGCATTCATCGCCCCGAAAAGAACGATCTTCCTGTCCTGCGGCAGATTTAAGAGTTCCCTCGCAAGGATTTTGGGGACCGGTTTGAAAATATCGGTGTCGATCGGGTTCGGCAGATTGACTACCGGAAGATCTTTAAAGAGCGCACTTTCGCGGGCGCAGCGCGCGAGCCAACCGCTGAGGGCGTTGATTGTCATTCCGTTGCAGCGGCTTATGATCTTCCGCTTTCTTAGAAAAATTTCCCTGCTGAGATCACGTTCCCTATCACTGCCCAGCACGAGGCATTTTCCGCATGAGGCTCTGTAGCGACCGCACTCATGATCGCAGTGACAACCTCCGGTAAATGCCCACATATCGTGCAGACTCCATACGACCGGCGGCTGTATTCCGGCGATGTCCTCAATACGCAGCATTCCATCGCAGATCCAGTGCAGATGGACAATATCAGGTTTCAGAGCGTTGATTCTCCCGGCAATTCCGCTGAAGGGCAGCCATGCGGGACTGAAGAGAGTCTTTTTTTTCTCTTTGTAGCGTCCGACAGGAAGCGAATCGAAGAAAGGGCGCAAGCGGGAAACGACTTTTTGCAGAGTGTTCAGAGGACCAATAACAGAATTATCATCGCTGAATTTTCGCTGCACCAGCATCCGGCTCCCGACGCCCTCCCGGAGCAAAGCCCTGTGAAGCCGATAGGCCGCTCGTGCGGCGCCGCCCATTGCGTCCCAAGTGCTTACGTGGAGAATCCTCATATCATCACCGGCAATTTAAAAAACCACATTTTTTAGGCATCTTGCCCCTATTTCGAGCAGCTTTCTTTTTATACGTGCTAAAATGCTCGGCTGCAACGACCTGTAAAAAAAAATCAGCAGTTTTCTGGCATCTGCAGATTCCTGTATTTGTGTTGCAAAATGAAAAGAAGAGTTGCCTCTGAGCGAAACTTCAAAGAAACTGTTTTTATCGCAATGCATACCGCTCCCGTCGTGACCGATGTTCGTTGCAAGAGAATATTTCGAACAAAGGCACAACCCCTGGTTGAGGTAGATTGTCGCATACCAGAAAATTGCCCATGTACGAAGTTTCCCGCTCTTGTTCGCCAGTACTTGGCCAAAGAAATCATTTGAATTCTCATAATTGAACTCTCTGATCATCGATCTGGAAAACCGGGAAGGCAATTTCTCAGGATCTCGCCTGTAGTGCTTCCAAGCTCGTTCCCACGTTCCCCAGCCCCAGCAGAACATACCCATAGTGAAAAACGTATCATTAAGATCTTTGGAATCGATGGGAAATAGATATCCATTGATATGCCAGACTTTTTCTTTCCTCTCATAAAACTTCAGCGCTTCGTTCATAAACCGCAAAAAATACGGGCTTGTAACGATATCGTCCTCCAGCACGATCACGCTGCCGAATTCATTCACAACCGACGTCACACCGTCGATGATGTTGTCCGCCAGCCCCAGGTTTTTCTCGCGTTCGATAATAGTGACGCTTTTAAAACCGGTTATGCTCTTGATATAACGCCGGACCTGCTCAACATTCTGGGCGGCTGATTCCCTCTTCGGAGCGTCGGAGTAGATGATCAGATCAGATGCATCGGCAAGCTCGTTTTTCAAGAGTGCCTTTACTGTCTGCTCTGTATGCCACGGCCGGTTGTAGACGAAAAGAACTATCGGGGCGTAGTTTTTCATTGTGAATCCTCCGTTAAAACTAACACCTTGGTCTAGGCTGGGCAGCTGATTCTTTCGGTTTTTCATTCAAGATTCGCGAGTAACTATATTCTCGATTAAAGCAGCATATTCCCCGATTACCTTGTCCACATCGTAATTGTTTTTGCATGAAAGCGTATTGAAATTTTTCGGATCGCCAAGAACATCTTTTGCACAACCGACCATCGACTCAATATCGAGGTAGTCGACAAGATATCCATTCACTCCATCCTGTATGATATCCCTATTTCCGCCTACGTCAAAGGCGATCACTATCAAACCGGAAAGATGAGCCTCCAAGAGCGCCATTCCGTAATTCTCCAGCAGCGTGGGTGAGACACAGACGGAACAAGCTTTCATGAGAGCAATATTATCGCAATAGTTAACCGGCCCGGGATAATGAAGCTTAACATTTTCTGGAACGTGCTTTATTTGATACGACAGTTCCGCGTTTTGAACTCCGGAAAGATAGAAACCTATATCCTTTTTAAAGTCCGATGCGATTCGACGGATAATTTCAAAGACAAAGGCGCTGCCTTTGACTCTGCTTCCCGCAGAGGGGATGTAAACAATCGGCGAATTTTTGTCAATTCCCAGGGTGTTGTGTAGATTTGCAGGTGCAATACCGTGCAGCAAATCAAAGGCAACCAGATTGGGAATAACATGGACGTTGCCATCGTACTTATAGGTTTTATTGAAGCAGTCTTTCATGTAGTGCGAAGGGCAAATTACGGCGTCGGCCTTATCGACGGCGCGCTGTTCCAGCACCAGAGCAGCCTTAGCATCGTGTATCGAACTCTGACCGATGAGAGGGTTATTTAAAAACCTCATTGGATTATGGTGGGATATTAAAATAAACCTGCTGCCCTTGGGTTTCCGGATGAACGTGCCGGGTGAACCGTGATCGGGAAGAATAATAACATCCGGATTATCCCGTCGAATCGCACGCCCCGCCTTCAAACTACCGAAAAAAACTCCCAATATGTCTGATAGGTGATAGGCGCCCCTCTCCCTGAAAAATAGCCGAAAGAAAATCGAAAGAAACAAGTCCAATAATTTCTTGATACGGGGGGACGCTTTGGACCGGTGTATTTCGCTGCCGCTTTTATTTATTTTATCATTGAATGTATAGAGTTTTACACTGTATCCTCTATTCTTCAGACCAACAAAGAGATTGTAATGCGCACTCGACACTCCCCCTTGACTGTAAGGAGGGGCAGAACTTGAAACAAGAGCTATTCGCAATTCATTGGTATTTTGCGCTGAATTCTGTTTTGGCACTCGAATCCCACCTAATAGGACATTTGATTCTGAACTTCAATATTTGCTTGAAGCCAATTTCGTAACAAACACGCATATGAGATAAGCAGCGTCTCAAAGCCAACAACTCAGAAAGTTATCCACGAACAGATATCGAACTACTTCTCGGCCATCAAACTGTTGAAGGTTTCTTGTCGCTTATAACAGTTTCTACGTTCCCGTGACGTTGAAGGGGTATCAGATACTTCATAGTGTTCTGATTGTTTTTTGCAATAGAACAAATTCATTAAATTATTAGTTAGGTTTTTTAAAAATTTCCAAATCCCGTAACCACGCTTCTACTGGATACATTTCTTGCTCTGAAACAATATGCTCCTTCAATAAAGCAGAATATGCATTGTACAAGTTGCTTTCAATGCTCTGATTGCTGGCTACCGAGGCTGCAACAGTCCCAAGTGCTTTTTCGCAATACTGGTACATTGGTAACTCCGATATGAAATCTTGCATATAGTCGTGAATATTTCTTTTTTGCACAACCGTGGAATTTGTAAATCCAAGAAGATAAGAATGGTGCCACATGATGGGTTGAGCCACCAAACTTCTCAAAATATCAGTGAATCTAAAAGTAACATAGGTTGGCAAGTACATCAATGCATAGAGCTCTTTTCTGACAATAGTATTTTGAGTGTTGAAAGGGCTGACGGTACCCTTTCCCAAAACCAGTGGTTTGCGCTCGTTAAAGTAACAGGGCGTATTGTTTGTTAAACGGTAGATCGCATCAACATCGGGGTCTTCATCAGCCAACCCCTGCCATACTCCGACCCTGCACGGTTTTATTGACATCTTTCTTTCAAGATTAATTGATTTGTTAATGGCATTTAAAGGGAGTCCGCGCGGCCAGATTTTTTGCTTAGTATATAACTGATATACGTTGATAAAATCAAGGTTTTCCTCAATAAAATCATATTTGCCTTCAAAATCAGGGAAAGACCAGTTCTTCTTTGGGATATTATCGTCATCGGTATCAACAATGCACTCAGCATCATTCCGAATAGCCCACAAATATCCTAACATTTTTCTACAATAATGATTGTACGGAAGATGTTTCGCCAATGAGAAACCGAGAGATTCTTGTTCGCACAATGAAAGATACTCAACATTTTTACAATGCCAACCCGCAGGCGTTTTTTTATCGCCTACAACTATTAGAGAGCAGCCCTCAATATTTGAAAATAAGGAAATGGCTTCCGTTGGTTCAAAGATTGTTGTAATGACAATGCGCATATTCACAGTGAAGTTCTCCATTTAGACAATTTTATCGGATGTAAATACAGATTATCTGCCGGAAAATCATCAAGAAGTTTTTTAATTCATAATTATATTTGTCTAATGTTGCAAGTTCTTCTTTTGTCCAAAGCGCCTTTCCCTGCATTTTTAAATCTTTTTCGGTTACAATGGACTGAGCGGACAAAACCATTGCAGTTGGTATAGCGACTTCAACGAATAAATTCATTGCAGCAAATATTCCGCAATAATGACAGAACTGTTTAATGGCGTTAGAGCTAATAACAAAAATGTCTGAATAGCCGCCAAGAAGAGGATATGATAAATGAAATTTTTCGTTGGTGAGGGCGCATCGGAGTTTGCGGGCAATATAAAACTCATAATTTAAAAGGCAATCTCTTATGGATGCGGGTTTTTTCCAGATCTGATTAAACTTTAATGGCTTTATGTCCAAACCAAATTCACTAAATTTATGCAACGCGGCTTGATAGTCCGGCAACTGTTTTCTTGCCTCAACTCCTGGAGTATTTAGGTTGAAACGAAATGCGTCGCCTACCCTGGCCCACCAAGTTTCTCGTTCATGCAAAGAGATAAATTCGGGCAAAAAACATGCCCCATCATCTAGATGCAGATATTCATAACAATTATTTTGATTTACAAGCGTATTTAAAAGAAGATCATCTGCAATAAAAAAATAATGAGTAAAATTCTTATCATAAAATCGGTTAAAGCCTTGTGCAATGTAACCCTGGAAATATCGAGAGTTCTCATAGACAGGTATTACATTGGCTCTATTCCCAGCATAAAAAGGCACAAGATGAAAAATACTAGAAAATCTTTTCTTATAAATTTCCTCTAATACAGGCACATTTTCATTATATTGGTGATTGTAAATTATAACTAACGCAATCTCGTGCATTGCAAAATCCTCCATGAACATTTTATATCTGGTAGTTATTATATTGAGATTGCACTGGGGTCATTAAACCGTTATAAAATTGCGATTTATCTTTTTTTGCAGCACGCATAATCATCAGCTTAGCTGATGTGGAAACGCTATGATCATTCCTCAAAAAGAATTTTCCTGAAATAGTTGATGGTCATCAGCAGACCGTCCTCCAAGGGGATCGTCGGACTCCAGCCGAGGCGCTCCCGCGCGAGGGAGATGTCCGGCTTGCGCTGCCGAGGGTCGTCCTGCGGAAGAGGCTGAAAGCGCAGCACACTCGTACTCCCCGTGAGACGGACAACCTGCTCCGCCAGCTCTCGGATGGAGAATTCCGTCGGGTTGCCCAGGTTGACGGGGCCGGGAAGGTCGTCGCCGCTTCCCATCAAGCGGACGATGCCGTCTACGAGATCGTCCACGTAGCAGAAGCTGCGCGTCTGGGAGCCGTCCCCGTAGATGGTGATATCGCATCCCTTGAGCGCCTGCACGATGAAGTTGCTGACCACTCTGCCGTCGTCGGGGTGCATCCGCGGACCGTAGGTGTTGAATATTCGGGAAACTTTAATCTTCAGACCGTGCTGCCGGTGGTAGTCGAAGAAAAGGGTTTCGGCGCACCGCTTCCCCTCGTCGTAGCAACTCCGAGTACCGATGGGGTTGACGCGCCCCCAGTATCTTTCGGTTTGCGGGTGCACCTCGGGATCGCCGTAGACTTCACTGGTGGAAGCCTGGAATATCTTCGCCCTTGTGCGCTTGGCGAGCCCCAGCACATTGATGGCGCCGTGGACACAGGTCTTGGTGGTCTGCACAGGGTCGCGCTGATAGTGGACGGGCGAGGCGGGACAGGCCAGATTGTAGATCTCGTCCACCTCGACATACAGAGGAAAGGTAATGTCGTGACGCAGCAGCTCGAAGTGCGGATTGTTCATCAGATGGAGGATATTGCGCTTGCAACCCGTGTAGAAGTTGTCCGCACAGATAACCTCGTAACCGTCGTTCAGCAACCGTTCACACAGGTGAGAGCCAAGAAAGCCCGCTCCGCCGGTGACAAGAATTCGTTTATTCATTAAAATGCCCCTTTTATTTTGTTTTTATTGCAATTTATAGCAAAAAAAAGAAATCGAGCATTTCTTATCAAAAGAATATTTTTGAAGGTAGTATTATATTTTTAAAGATATATGCAATTAAAGCTTATGGCCTAAAATCAAGGAAGGCAGTCCTCTTCATCTGTATTATTTATCAAACCTTATTTATAGCAATGGAATTTTCATAAAGAGTCTAAACAGTAAAGTCGTGATTTATTGTGTTTCTGCAAAGATTTTTCTCGTCTTCGAATCCCAACGCAGCAAGCATTTTATCATCATTTTCGGTATTAACGATCTTCTAGCAAGAGCCGATCGCAAATACCTCTTTAATGTCCACCATCCAAACCTCGTGACAACACTACAAACTTTGTGCCATTTCTCGCTCAGAACTATGGAAAAAAAAGGCTCAGGATATATCCTGCGCTCATTATTAGCATTCTTTAGAAGGGAGAGCCAACGCTCCGAAGCAAGCAGCGCGATCTTTGAACTTTCAAAATATGCCTTGACGCCGATATTTAAATGAACATCCTTTTCTTTCACGGACGGATAAATTCCAAGCTCCTCCAGTTGACGTAGCTGAATTCTCCACACCGCAGACCGCTGTTTTTCTTTTTGAGAGCTTGAAGTTTGCCGATCATGGATTCGATACAAATTGAGAACCTCAGGTATATTCGCTACCCGGTATTTTTTTGAGATGCGCTCCCACAGCTCGTAATCTTCAGCGGGCGGGAATCGTGTATCAAAATGCGTCCGGATGCGAGCGAGCACTTCGCTTCGGAGCATAACCGAGGATGTTGCGAACGGGTTGTCGAAGATCATCCTGCAGCGTAGAATGTCCGAATGGGCCGGATAACGCCATTCACTGGAAACCGTATCGCCGAACGTCCTCGTCCACGTTCCGCACAGCCCGACTTCAGGGTTCGTCTCGAATAAACGGACCTGTTTCTCCAATCTTGTGGGCAAACTTATATCGTCGCAGTCCAGAAAAGCGATATACTCTCCTCGTGCTTCCTTGATTCCCCGGTTTCGCACACCTGAAAGCCCTAGATTGACCGGATTCTCCAGGATTCTCATCCTCGGATCATCATACGAACGTATAAGCTCAAGACTGCCGTCTATAGAAGCGTCGTCGATGACGAGAAGCTCGAAGTCGGGATATGTCTGTGCAAGAATGCTTTCGATCGCGTCTCTCAGGAATTTTTCCCCGTTGTAGACGGGTATGATCACCGAGACCAAGGGATTGTTCATCCGACATTCACCACTCAATTCTTTCTTTTGATGAGCGAAATCTCCACTTCCTGATGGACGCTCTCGTTGATAAAACCGTACAACTTCCTGTAATCCATCTGAAAACCATCATTCCATGCCTTGAGCAGATCGTCCTGATGATACTGTCCGTATATGTTGTCGAAATCCCGCTGAACCCTGTTAACCGGGATATTGAGGATTTTGGGAGCACTGTAACACATCCCTCGTCGATATGCATAGTATTTTACATACGGTTGAAGAGCGGATTCAAACGTGTTGGGAGAGTGAAAAGAAATATGTTCTGCCAACGCACTGATTTCTGCTGTCAGAAAGAGATTGCCGTCGACCGAAAGGGGATATCCCCAGTCGAGTTCGCCGTCCTCCCAGATCCATGTTAGCCGTTTTTCGTCAGGAGCATCGTTTTCAAGAAAAAAAGGCAATCGCTGTTTTTTCTGCACCGTGTACGCTTTTGTGAGATTCTGCCCCAGGCGGAGGCTCCCTACCGTATTATGCGCATCTATGGATAAAAAGTCATTCATATCCGTATCGTTAATAAAGACGATATCGTCTACCAGAAAAAAGACTTTATCCTCCGAAGCACGCGAAAGAATCGCCAGCAGAATTTTTTTAAATTCTCCTCGAGTTTCCTGGTAGACCGGAGAAATGTTCCTGCCGGCAAACAAGTTTAAGACCTCTCCGTATGCACGCCTGTGTTCTTCGGAGGAAGCCCTCCACAGGACATGAAGCGGAACCGGATGAGAAACCTTTTCATAATAGGAAGAAAGCAACGCATGAAGCTGCAATGCCCTGTCCATCGAAAAGATGATACAGTGTCCTGTGTTGCCGTTTCGGGCGATGTGGTATTTCGTATGCGCCTTGAGTATTGCCTCAAGTAACTTGTTTTTTTTAGCTATTCTTTCGTTTTGTTTTTTGATATTCATTCGAGAGATTGATTGAGAGATTTGACGTATAAAATTCGTCGATATTTTTCTAATGCAAAAAATGATTTTTTTATTATGACTATCAAACATCATTCTTGTCATCTTGCTCGTAAGGGATTATTCTTATAATATCATCTTTTACAGCAATAATAGAATCTGGCCTTTTTGCCTTAACAAATTCGGCAATCTCCTCAATACTTGGATATGCTTGATCTGTTCCAAAACAACGGGCATCATCGATAATAACTATATGTCTTTTCTCTGGGGAGTTAAGTATATGGGCCAGTTCTTCATAAATCGGAGAATCCTTGTCACCGCGAGCAGTCTCTCCACCGGAATAATGCCCGTCTAGCCAAAACAGAGCGGGCTGATCTATTCTCTCCAGCAGACTATTTAGCTCCTTCCCGCTGTCACCATGAATCAGAGTAATTTTCTTTTCACCTGCAAAACGTTTTCTTGCTTGTTCATAAAGCTTCTCGCTTAACTCAATAGTGTATATATGGTCAAAGGTTCTCATCATGGCAGCAACCATATCACCATAATACGTACCCGTCTCTACTAAAACCTTCACCTTGAATCGCCTTGAAAAAGTTTTTAGAACTCGCTGTTTTACTAGGTGGGGTGGAGGAACAGGCCTACCATTCATATTCCATTTAAGAATCATAATATGATTAAGAATTAATTTGACTAAATGATATAAATATGTATGTTTTAGTATTTTTTTTGTAAGTGCTTTAGGCATTCTGGAAAAACTCCTTCTAAGAATAATTAAAATCATTGCATTTTTTCAGAAACCACGAATGCACCGGCGCAAGCAATCCAGGTCTCTTCTGAAGCCAGAAGGGGGAGTCGCTCAAGCCGCCCTCAACTATGTAGTTCACCACAGGGCTTTTTTCGCTTGGATTTATAATCCATTCTTTGAAATGAATGCTCGCTATCGGCCTAACTTGGTATTGTCCTTCGTTCAACAAACGGCAAGGAAGCTTACTTCTCAACATGTTGCGCCCTGTTGTGATTTCAGGCCACTGTTCAAAATGCATATCCGTTGTCAACGACCAATAGAGCAGATTCCCGGTATCATCGTAGAGTGCGTATCCGAAGTTCAGTCCTGGATTGAGTTTTTTTACATCGACTTCGATCTCCACCCATGCATCGGCACTGTTCGAGTGAGCTTGTTGGATCGGATGCCCCTCGCCGTCGAGCAGTCGCATCGCAATCATATCGAACCATTCGTTGGCGAATTCTTTTCCATTATTGCGCCACTCGCCCGACATCCCGCTTTCGCTGTTTCGAAGGTACTCCCGGATGACGTTCTCGACATCCTCACCAATTCGGACGAGGTTTCCATCGTGCAGTTGCAGTGCTTTCTGGCATAGCTGACGGACCGCCCCCATATTATGGCTCACAAACAGCACCGTCCGTCCGCCCTTCGCCACTTCGTCCATCTTTCCAAGGCACTTCTTCTGGAATTCGTGGTCTCCCACTGCCAGCACCTCGTCCACCAGCAGGATCTCGGGTTCCAGATGAGCTGCCACGGAGAAGGCCAGGCGCACCTGCATGCCGGAGGAGTAGCGTTTCACCGGGGTGTCCAGGAACTTTTCGACGCCGGAGAAGTCGACGATCTGGTCGAACTTCCGCTTGATCTCCGCCTTCGACATGCCCAGCACCGCGCCGTTGAGGAAGATGTTCTCGCGTCCGGTAAGCTCGGGGTGGAAGCCTGTTCCCACTTCCAGCAGACTGGCGACTCGGCCTTTCAGGCGGATGCGTCCTTCGGTGGGTTCGGTGATCCGGCTCAGCAGCTTGAGCAGGGTGGACTTGCCGGAGCCGTTGCGTCCGATGATGCCGATGCGCTCCCCTTCTTTGACTTCGAAAGAGACGTCTTTCAGCGCCCATAGCTCTTCTTGGGAGGGGGACTTCTCCGTTTCGCCCGCGCCGGAGCGAAGAATTCGCCGCATCAGGTTGCGCGCGCTTCGGGCGAGGGTGTCGCGGAGTGTTTCGTAGCGTTCCCGTCCTTCGTGACCGATGATGTACTTCTTGCCGAGGTTTTCTACTCTGATGACTGTGGTCATGGTCGGGCTCCTCTATATGACGTCGGCGAAGGTCCGCTCGGTGCTGCGGAAGTACTTCAGGCCGGTGACGGCGACGACGATGGTCAGGATAAGGGAGAGGGCGAAGCCGGGCCAGTAGAGCCGGACGTCCCCGCCGAGGATGGCCCATCGGAAGCCGTCGATGACGCCGACCATGGGGTTGAGAGAGTAGATCAGCCGCCACTGCTCGGGCACGATGGTGCTGCTGAAGCCGACGGGCGAGATGTAGAGCCCGAACTGGACGACGAAGGGGACGATGTACCGGAAGTCGCGGTAGCGTACGTTGAGCGCGCCGAACCAGATGCTGAATCCGTAGGCTGTGACGAACGCCATCAGCAGGAAGAGAGGGACGGTGAGGATTCTGACGCCGGGTGCGAAGCGGTAGAAAGCCATGATGAGTCCCAGGATGCCGAAGGAGATCAGGAAGTCGACGAGGTTGACGACGATGGAGCTTGCAGGCAGGATGAGGCGGGGCATGTAGACCTTGGAGATGAGGTTGACGTTGACGATGAGGGAGTTGCTGCTTTCGCCGAGGGAGTGGGCGAAGAACTGCCATGGAAGCAGAGCGGCGTAGACCAGAACCGGGTATGGAACATTCCCTTCGGATGGGAGTCCCGCAAGGCGGCCAAAGACGAAGCTGAAGACGATCATGGTGAGCACGGGTCTGAGAACGGCCCAGAGCACGCCGATGACGGTCTGCTTGTAGCGCACCTTGATGTCCCGCCACGCTAGGAAGTAGAAGAGTTCCCGGTAGTTCCAGAGATCTTTCCAATACTGGGTGTCGAGGGTGTCTTTTTCGATGATGATTTCTTTGTCGGCGAGCGTTGGGATCATATTGTTCCTCATTTCTTTCGGTGTTGGAGAAAAACGCGAATTTCCGCTCAAAAGGTTCCGGAGATTCGGAGGAGCGTGCGTTGTATTGGTTTGATGTTGCGAGTAATTTTATTACTCGCAATGTGTTCTGTCAAACAGTAAAGGAAGCCCTCGTCCCGCTGGTTTGTGTACTTTGTGCCCCTGCATGCTCGAAACCCGAGAAGTTTTTCGGGTACTCCCCTCCCGAATTTCAAACGGCCTTCCTGCTCGCAGAGGAGTGGTCGGAAAAGGAGGGCGACGAACGGTTCGGCGGAGAGAAAGCGATAAAAGGAGTCCTTGGACCAGGGCAGACTCTTCTCCCGCATCATCTCGAAGAAACTCTTCTTGAGGAAGACGAGCGCGAAGAGGAACTGGAGGATCTTGAACGCGGGGATGCCCTTTTTCGATCGTGCCGAGCGGGCGAAGAGCTTGCCGATATCGAACAGATGAAAAAACTCGGCTGCTGAAGAAATGGTCTCGTCGGAAGATGCGGTTTGCTGTAGAATGGGATTCACGGGAAGGCCTCCTGTCTTGTAGTTTTGTTTTGTCGCGATTACAATTTTACAAAACAGAGGCCTTCCTGTCACTTTTTTCCAGTCATTCCAACGGTTTTTCTGTTGTCAAGGTCCTGCGAAAGTTGAATCAATAAAAAAGAACAAGCCCGCCTCCTCTTTCGGGGGCGGGCTTTCATGTGTATCCTGTCGGGGATGATGATCGAGTCATGTGCGGTCAGTATCCGCTTCAGGGACTGTCCGGACGCAGGCTGGAGAACGATCAGTGGACGGAGGGGTTCTCTTCTTTCCGGATTTGTTCGAGCTGTTCGGGAGTTATACGAGCATAACGGAGAATCTTGTCCTCGGATTCTCCTGCAATGAGCATTTCGCGGGCTATTGCAATTCGCTCCTTTTCCATGCCCTTTTCCATGCCCTTTTCCATGCCCTTTTCCATGCCCTTTTCAATACCCTTTCTCTCCATAAGGCTTACGTACATTTCACCCTCCTCCTTTCTGCTTTTCAATTCTTCTTCCCACTCATTCCAGACATTATCATCCTCGATATGCATCACGCCTTCGATGAACCAGAGCAATGCCATTTTCTCCTCGTGGCTCCAACGGCGCCTGTTCAGCTCCGAGAGCAGGAGTTTCATATAGTCCAGCTTGCGGACGTCGTCGCCCCGCTGCTTCCAGGCCTGCATTCCAGCGTAGTGCGCGAGGTCGAAGGGGTTGTCGCTCTTTCGCAACGCATCTTCATCGCCTTCGTATATCTTGAAGACGGGGTACTCGTAGAGAATCCGTGAACCGTACCCATGCCAATTATAGACGCCCTCGGCCTGGTTTGCCGGTATCGGCTGGACCAGGATGGCGAGTCCCGCGACGGGGCGGTTGAATCGTCCTTCGAGCAGGCATCTGTAGCGATGCATCCTCAGCGGGAAGTTCTCCTTCCCTCCCCGCCCCTGGATCTCCACGTGGAGCAGAATCCACGCGTTCTCTCCGGAGAGCAGGGGAACCTCGGCCAAGATGTCGACGAACTTCCTGGAGTCGGGCGGGCTTTCGGAGTAGCGCCGGGTGAATCGGGCGAGCCGCCGAAGTTCGGTCTCCAGAAAGCGGACGGGTTTGTTCGCGTCCGCAACGCGTGCCAGATCGGGAAGGACGGAGCGGAGCATGTCGGAAAAGGATCTGCTGATGAGCTCCTTCCAGAGTTCGTCTTCGGAGCGTCTTTCGGCGTCGTTGCTGTTCGGCTGTCCGTTCTGTCTGTCGTCGGTCACGAGGTCGCCTCCTTTGTCGGAATAATGATAGCATCGATCGGGCGAAAACGGAAGATATGTTGTCGAAAAATACGGAGAAATACAGGCTCGCCGTGAAAAGCGGAGTAAAGACGCAGACAAGAGGACAAAGCTACCAGCGTTCGGGGCGCCTCCGTTTTCCAGAGTCGGGATTCTCCCGGCGGGTGCGCGAGCAATCACCGGTTGTCTCAATGGTCTTTCCGAGGTTATGCATCCGGACTTTACATCACTAATGCAACGCTAATATCAGGGATGGTTTGGAACTCCTCTCCGGAGCACGAATCAAAGTCTCGAGGCCAGGGACTTCTGAAGCGGCAGAGAAGGCGGAACTGTGTCGGGGCGTCCGGGTTGACTTGAAGCACACGCACCAGTTCCTTCTCGTGCAATCTTTCCAAGAGGAATGAGAAGTCCTTCGCGAAATATCGCGGACAATAGCCGACTGCGAAAAGAGGTCCCTCTGTACGCAGGACCAGCGCGAAGGGGTCGCGTCTATTCTGGCGGTCATGCATCAAAAACAGTGGAGCGCCGGGTTCCAGTGCATTCACTCTGGCCGTGGTTTCTTCCGCCATATGGCTCAAGCCGTGAACGAAGAATGTCACGTCGTATTCTCCGTCCGGAGTTCGGGTCGGACATGGGAAGACCGTGATGAAATCCGTCCGGCGTCTTCCCTCCGTGAGGGCAAGAATCGTCAACTTCGTCTCGTTCATCTCTTCCGGATTCCGGGGTTTGGGGACATTCAGCCAGGTCATCAGACGGTCGTACTCCGGCCTTTTTTCCGACAACAGGCGGTTTTGAAAGACTGGAAACAGTTCTTCCGCTTCATACACTCTATCAAGCCTCTCCATTCTTGGGAAACCACCAAAAGAAGCCGCTTTTTCTGCTCCCTTTGTATAGCAGAAGGTGAAAAGGCCGTCAAAGTACATGAGAATTCCCACAGGTCGCCATTCACGAGTGTGCTGATCTTGCCACGCCACAAAAACCTTGTTTGCTTTCATGTAATATCACATCCTAAAATACGCTCTTTGTTGATCCGAAGCATCTCCATCGCAAATTCGATCGAAATATCGGATATGATGTTCTCGTCGAATCTCGCGAAGATGCCCTCTATTTCTTTGTCGGTTACGTCTTCGAGCCTGTTCATCCAGTAAACAGAACCTTGAGGAGCCTTTCTTGCTATCGTTTCGAAGGCTTCAAGAGTACTCATTCGGCCGCCTTCCCTCTCCCGGTGGAAGGCGCTCCGCGCTTTTTTTACAAAGGCTTCTACCCCACGCTCCGGCGATTTTGTCCGAAGCCTTTCAAACTTTGATTTGTCACTTTCGATACTGCCTAAACTCGCCGCATGGTCAAAGGTCGGGGCAAGAAAAGTGATTAAGGATTCGTCGGATCCTCTTGAAAAAAGAAATCCCCAATTTTCATGGTGGCGATCTTGATTTGAAATCCATGCATCAAAAAGCAAATATCCTGTAAATATTTCCAAAGCACTCAGTGCTTTGACCGAGGATCGGAACAATGCGTTGCTACCGGCTCTGTCCAGGACCGCCAGAACGCGACTTAACGTATACAAGGGTTGCTTGTACTTTTTGTACTTCACTTTCTCGTATTCCGGAAGTCGAGCTAAAAATTCATTACCGTGGGCAAGCGTACGCGCAGCTGAAAAATTCGGAGTAACTACTCCCGGAAATCTCCTCCAGAAAGCCAAGTTATATACGGCATGAGGGAGTTTCAATAACAATGCCAGCTCGCAGGCGGCTTTCTCCGCCCAGTGCTCCCCGGTTCCTTCTCTACTTCGCTTGAAAAGAAAGTTTTTTCCTTTTTCGCTGTACCAAAATTTTTCCTTTGAGCCCAACGGCTCAGATTCAAATTCTGTTGAAGTGACATTCAACACCGGGAAGCGCAGATCTTTGCTCACCCTGGAAAAAATAGCGCTCACCTCGTCATCTGCCGTGTTGGTAATTACTTGCCCTCGGGCATGCGCATATTTTTCGCGCCGCTTTCCTAATCGTCATTTCGCTTTTGCAGCGCCTTGTTTCGGCGCCACCTCAACGAACAGAATCCACACTCTTATTATACCGTAACGGTTTGACGTATCGACGAAAGCAGTCGAAAAAAACAACACAGAACGTCCTGTTCATGGACTGATTATGCAATCCCTCCGATTTTTCCTCTTGCAAATTGATATCTATTTGTATATATTGACCTTTCCGGGACACTCTATAAGACGGCCCGAGAAGTTTTTCGGGTACTCTCGTTTTCGATGGAGGTATGTGGAATGGCGCAGTTTGTTCCTGTGAAAAGCTCCGTTGCGCTTCGGCTGAACCTCGGGGCCGATCCGGAGAGCGGCAAGGCGGTGCTCCGCGCCGTCTCGATCAGCCGGGTCTCTCCCGATCTGACGGCCGAGCAGCTCGACGCGGTCAGCGCGAAGGTGATTCCCCTCTTCGTCCACCCCGTGATCTCGGTGGAGAAGGCCGGGACGGATCTGCTGGAGTCCGCGTAGAGCGCGGACCGACAAACGAAAGGATAGGTGATGCCGGATGAGGACGCTTCGTATGAAGTTCGCAACGGACGCTGGAAAGACGTTCACCGTGTCGCTGAACTACGCCCGCGACGATCTGAACGCGCTTGAGGTCGAGGAGGCGATGGACGCCATGCTCGACGAGGAGATGTTCGCGGAGGCGCTGGTGGGAATCGCCGGGGCCGAGGTCGTTGAGCGCACCGTGACGACGCTCTTTTAGGGCCGGAGGCTTTTTGTGCGGCGGAGTGCGGGAGGACGGATGGATCTTGAGGCGGAACTGTTTCGCTTCCGTCCGCTGGTGACGGCGACGGCGCGCCGTTACGCGGGGCGGGGAGCGGAGTTCGAGGACCTGGTGCAGGAGGGGTACGTTGCGTTGCTGGAACTGATTACGCGATGCCCGGACCGGGATCGGCTGCCGCTCTTTCTGAAGAGGCGGCTTCCGGGGAGGGTGCGGAGCGCGGCGGAGCGGGAGTGGCGCCGCGACGAGCGGCGGTGAGGGGATTGCAGGGCTCCTCTCCGTCGCCGAGCTGCAGACGGTCTCGTTGCTTGCCGACGGGTGGTCGCAGAATGAGGTCGCCGAACGGCTCGGCGTCACGCAGCAGTCGGTGAGCGCGCGGTTGCGCCGAATACGGGAAAGGCTGAGCCCGCCGGAGTGTTGATGACGGGCTTTTGAATAAAATAGAACAAGCCCGCCTCCTCTTTCGGGGGCGGGCTTGTTGTGTGCATTCTGTCGGGGAGGGTGATCGAACCATGCGCGGTCAGTATCCGTTTTAGGGAATGTCCGGACGCAGCCTAGAGAACGATCAGTGGACGGAAGGGTTCTCTTCTTTCCGGATTTGTTCGAGCTGTTCAACGGTGATTTCCGCGTACGTGAGAATTTTTTCGTCCGGCTCTCCTGCCGCAAGCATTCTACGGGCTATTGCGATTTGTTTCAGCGCCATGCCCTTTTCCATGCCCTTTTCCATGCCCTTTTCCATACCCTTTCTCTCCATCAGGCTCACATACATTGCGCCGGCCTCCTTCCTGTTTTCCAGTTCCTCTTCCCACTCATTCCAGACACTATCATCCTCGATATGCATCACGCCTTCGATGAACCAAAGAAGGGCCATTTTCTCCTCGTGGCTCCAACGGCGCCTGTTCAGCTCGGCGAGCAGGAGTTTCATATAGTCCAGCTTGCGGACGTCGTCGCCCCGCTGCTTCCAGGCCTGCATTCCAGCGTAGTGCGCGAGGTCGAAGGGGTTGTCGCTCTTTCGCAACGCATCTTCATCGCCTTCGTATATCTTGAAGACGGGGTACTCGTAGAGAATCCGTGAACCGTACCCGTGCCAATTATAGACGCCCTCGGCCTGGTTTGCCGGTATCGGCTGTACAAGGATGGCGAGGCCCGCGACGGGGCGGTTGAATCGTCCTTCGAGCAGGCATCTGTAGCGGTGCATTC
>CAYRPJ010000018.1:0-77651 GCA_964426245.1 uncultured Synergistaceae bacterium | reverse complement strand
GTGGCACGTCTCTTCATCGTGCTTCTGTTCCAGTATCTCACGGACGGAGTGCTCCTCCGCCCGCTCAACCTGACGAACATCATCCAGCAGAACGGCTACATCCTCATCCTGGCGATCGGAATGCTCCTCTGCATCCTGACCGGAAATATCGACCTCTCGGTCGGCTCGGTGGCGGCCTTCGTCGGCGCCGTCGGCGGAACACTGATGACGGTGTTGAAGTGGCCCGTCATCCCCTCCATTCTGGCCTGTCTCGTCCTTGGCATCCTGATCGGATGCTGGCAGGGGTTCTGGATCGCCTACTTCCGGATTCCGGCCTTCATCGTCACCCTGGCGGGAATGCTCTGCTTCCGCGGACTCACCCTGGTCATGCTGAAGGGACAGACACTCGCTCCGATGCCCGATCTCTTCCGCAGACTGTTCACGACGTTCATCCCCGACTTCCTCGGCGGAGAAAATCTCAACATCACTGCCCTCGCCATCGTCGGCGCGCTCCTCCTGGCTTACGCTTTCTTCGAACTGCGCGACAGGGGGAACAAGAGGGCCTACGGTTTCGAGGTGGCGCCGCTCCCCTTCTGGATACTCAAGGTGCTGCTCGTCGCCGGGGTCGTCACCGCCTTCACCTACCAGCTCGCCCGGCACCGGGGCATTCCGATGGTCCTCGTCCTTCTCGGCGCCCTCGTGCTTATCTACAGCTTCATCACCAGGAAGACGGTCTTCGGCCGTCACGTTTACGCATTCGGCGGCAACGAAAAGGCGGCGAAGCTCTCCGGCATCGATACCAACAAAGTATTTTTTCTGGTCTACGCGAACATGGGGCTGATGGCGGGCGTCGCCGGGCTCGCTTTCATGGGGCGTCTCAACGCGGCCTCGCCCTTGGCAGGCATAAACTTCGAACTTGACGCCATCGGGGCCTGTTTCATCGGCGGAGCTTCAGCCTCCGGAGGAATCGGCACCGTGACCGGAGCCATCATCGGCGGCCTGATCATGGGCGTCCTCAACAACGGGATGTCGATCGTCGGGGTATCCATCGACTGGCAGCAGGTCGTCAAGGGGCTTGTCCTCCTTGCGGCAGTCGCTTTCGACGTCTACACGAAGAAGAAAACCGCGAAGTAAAGCATACGGAACGGCGCCCCTTCCACGGTATTGAGGAAGGGGCGCCGTTTGCCCCTGGAGGTTCTCCATGAACGATTACCAGTCCAGTCTCCCTTTCGCAGAATCAACGCTCTTCGGCAGGACATCCCGGGGGGAGAATGTCTATCTGCACACGGTAAAGAACGCTTCTTTGATTCTGCGCTGCATCGATGTCGGGGCGGCCGTTCACTCGCTGGAAATCCCCGACCGCGACGGCGTCCCTGGAAATATCCTTCTGGGGTACGACGGCCTTTCAGGATACGAGGAGGACACATGCTGGTGCGGTGTCCTCTGCGGTCCTGTGGCCGGACGCATTGGAGGCGCATCCTTCACGCTGAACGGATCTCTTCACTGTCTGGAGGCCAACGACGACGGTTCCTGCCTGCACAGCGGCTCGACCGGCTTTTCCCGCTCCCTCTGGCACGGAGAGGTATTCAGCGCTTCCGGTGAGGCGGGCGTCCGATTTTCCCTCTCGACGCTTCCGGGGCAGTGGGGTTTTCCGGGAGCACTCGACATCACCGCAATCTACACGCTGAAGCCCGACTCCCTCTCACTTGTCATGAAAGCCCGGGCAAGCGAACCGACACTGCTGGCGCCGGCATTCCACGGATATTTCAACCTCGGCGGAGAAAGCTCACTCTCGGTTGCGGACCATCGCCTGGCGATCGACGCCGACCGTTTCATGCCGCTTGACGTCCAACATCTCCCCCGGATGCCCGAATCTGTCGAAGGAACTCCCTTCGATTTTCGCACGCTCCGCTCTCCGGATCATGCGCCCTGGAAGGCGGATCCCCAGATCAAACTCGGGAAAGGGTACGATCATCCGTTTCTGCTGAACTCCCCCGGCGACTTCCGGACTCCGGATATCGTTCTCGAACATCCGGGAACCGGCCGAAGAATGGAAGTTTTCACCGATCAGCCCGCATGCGTACTCTACACCGGAGGTTCTCTGATTTCCTCGCAGAGATTCTCCGGCGGCAGGAGCGGCGCCCCCGCTCTCGCCCTGGCGCTCGAGACACAGTGGTACCCGAATGCAGCGGCACTTCCGGATCTTCCGAAGCCCGTTCTCTTTCCGCGGGAAACCTACGAAAGCAGCACACGATGGAGCTTCTCCATCGGACAATGAAAAAGGCGGAGGCCTGTCCCTCCGCCTTTCGTAACTTGCGCTTGCTTTCAGCCTACCGTCCCAGCTTCCTGATCCGGAGGTCGATACCGCTGTCCTTCAGCAAGGCGGCCAGCTTGGCAGGCCGCTCCTCGTCCATCTGACCCATGTGATAGGGATAGAGCACCTTCGGCCGGAACGCGAGGGCAGCGTCCGCCACCATCTCCGGCGTCATCGTGAAGGGAAGGTTCATCGGGAGGAAGGCCACGTCGATATTCTGAAGCACCTTCATTTCGGGCGTGTTCTCGGTGTCGCCGGCCACGTAGATCCGGGTGTCGCCGAAATTGAGTATGTAGCCGTTGTGCTCTCCCTTCGGATGGAAGGGCTGCCCGTTGTCGCGCTTGTGGACCAGGTTGTAGGCGGGAACCGCTTCGACTCGAATTCCAAGCACCTGCGTGGATTCTCCGTTCTTCAGAACTCTGCCGCGGCCGAGAATCTCGGCGCTCTTCGCGTTGAGAACGATATCGGTATCCGGAGCCACAATAGGTTCAAGCGCCGCCTTGTCCAGGTGGTCCTGATGCTCGTGAGTTATGAGCACCGCATCCGCCTTCGGGAGCGCGGCATAGTCTGCCACTTTGCTGTAGGGATCGACATGGAGCACCTTGCCGTCGAAAGAAAACATCAGGGTGCCGTGCCCTATGAAGGTGATCCTGACCTGCCCGGCGGACGTGTCGAACACGTCCTCTTCGAAAGTCTGCGACGCCTCGGCCGAATAGCCCATGAACACTGCAAATCCTACCATAACAATCGCCATAGCGAGAAACTTCATTTGGAATCACTCCTTGTCATTGCAAAGTTTTAAGTATTATACACTATACCTTCGATCCTTGCACCTTTCGGAGTGATACATGAATCCGCGAAATCCTGCCGGATTTTGAAGATTCCTCGCGTGCGGACTACAGGATGAACAAATATACGAGGAGCCCTGCCTGGAGAAGCATGATCGCGGGAAGGCCGAGAGAAAAACGCCAGTGCTGCGTTTTATGCCGGAAGAGACGCATCCCCATCCAGCATCCGGGACTTCCGCCGAAGAGTGCGACAAGGAAAATGGTCTTTTCCGGAACCCTGCGGCCATTCAGCCTGGCACGGCGTTTATCCCACCACATGATCAAAAAGCCGAAAAGATTGAGCAGAAGAAAGGCGAGAAGCAGGTGTTTCATTTCCAAACCCCTTTCAAGGACAGTATCCCCCGTTTTCGAGCAGCTGGGCGAAGGCACATGATCACAATTCATACAGGCGCCGCTCAAGAGCGCATAAGGAATTTCGCCGCATCATGATATCCGTTCCATTGTACAACAACATCCGGAGTCCGAGGACACGAAACACCCCGGAGCCCGCATTTTTCTGCGGTTTTCCGGGGTGTCTCCGCAACTGCAAACGGTCAGCCGCCCATGAGAAGAGTCGGCAGGAAGGTGACGATTGCGGGAAATGCGATGATCAGGGCGAGCGCCAGGATCATGGAGGCGATAAAGGGCAGAAGGTAGCGGAACGACGAGGAATACGGGATGTCCGCAACCTTGCACGCCGCAAGAAGGTCGACGCCGAGAGGGGGAGTGTTCGCCCCGATCGCGAGGTTGACGCATACCATGACGCCCAGATGCACCGGGTCGACTCCCATCTGCGTCAGGATGGGGAAGAAGATCGGCACGACGATGAGCACGATGGCGATGGTTTCCATGAACATGCCCAGGAGCAGCAGAAGGACGTTGAACATGAGAAGGATCACCCAGTAATTCGTCGAGACGGAGAGCATAGCCTTCGCCACCATCTGCGGAATGTTCTCCGCGGCCAGAACCCAGCCGAAAAGGCTTGCCGCGGCGATCAGAAAAAGGACGACAGCGCTTGTCCGGGCCGTTTCCAGGCATATTTCGAAGAAACGCTTCCATGTCAGCTTGCGGTAGACGAACATCGAGAGAAGAAGCGCGTAGAACGCGGCGACTCCTCCTGCCTCGGTCGCCGTGAAGATGCCGCGCAGGATGCCGCCAATGATGATCGCCGGCGTCAGCAACGGCAGGATCGCGGCCCGGAACGAGTCGAACACCTCGCTCCACGGAGCTTTCTCCAGCCTGGGATAGTCCTCTTTCAGCGAGATGAAGTACGACGTGATCATGAGCCCCAGTCCGGTCAGAATTCCCGGAATCACTCCTCCGAGAAAGAGCTTGCCTATCGAGGTCCCCATGCTGACGCCGAGGACCACCATGACGATGCTCGGAGGAATGATCGTTCCGAGGGCGCCGGAGCAGCCGAGAAGCGCGGCGCTGAACGGCTGCTTGTACCCTTGCTGCTTCATTGCGGGCAGCAGAATGGAGCCGATGGCCACCACGTCCGCCACCCCGGATCCGGAGATCGCGCCGAACAGCATGCACGAGACCACCATTACCATGGCGAGCCCCCCCGGAATATGCCCCACCAGACTCGACGCGAATCGCATGATCCGCGGCGTGATGTCCCCCTCGGCCATGAGCGCTCCTGCGAGGACGAAGAGGGGAATTGCAAGCAGCGTGAATGAGTCGACCCCGACGACCATCCTCTGCGCGACGACCAGCAGCGGAACGGTCGACTCGAAGACCAGGTACGCCATTCCCGAGACCGCGATGGCGAACGCGATCGGGATGCCGATGAAGATGCCGCCGAAAAGGACTCCAAGAAGCGTCAGCATCTCAGTCCCCTATCCTCTGATCGTCCGGAAAAAATCGCGGACGATCACGGGCAGCATCAGAAGGCACCCGGCCGGAAAGGCAAGGTACAAAATGCCGGCCGGAATCTGCATGGCCGTCGTCCTCATCCGCCATGTTCGGACGACCACCGTCCATCCCGCATCGATACCGGCGACGATGAACGCCCCCATTATCAGAAGAACGAGCAGTTGAAACGCTTTTTTCACCTTTGGGGAGGAGATCCTCACGACGAGAAGGTCGATGGTCATATGCTCCCCACGGAAGAGCGCCGCCGCCGCCCCGATGAACGTGATCCAGACGAGGATCGTCTGGGACAGTTCTCCTCCCCATGAAAGCGGCTGATGAAGGACATACCGGAAAAACACCTCTACAAGCACCTCCGCGAAGACCGCCACGATCATGACGATCAGAAGGAGGTCCAGCAGACGAAATATTTTTCGGAAAAAGTCGTTTTTTTCCGCACTCATGGAGTCTATTTCCCGTACTTCCTCACGAGATCCATCAGGTCCTTTCCGAAGACTCCCTCGTACTCCTTCCAGACTCCCTGGACCGCCTTCTGGAACGCCTCCTTGTCCACCTCGGCGACCTGCATCCCCTTCTCCTTCAGCTTCTCAAGGAACTCGTCCTCCTGCTCGCGGGTCTGGCGCCGCTGTTCGTCGCGCCACTTGGCGGCAAGCTGCATGACCGTAGCCTGATCCTCCTTGGAGAGCTTCCCCCAGACGGAGCCGTTCACACACAGGAGCGCGGATCCCCAGATGTGGCCTGTGGGTGAAAGGTGCTTTTGGACCTCGAAGAAGGAGCTCGAGAAGATGATCGCGTACGGGTTCTCCTGACCGTCCACCACTCCCTGCTGGAGCGCGGTGTAGAGTTCTCCGAAATTGATGGGCATTGGGGAGGCGCCGAGCGCGTTGAAGGTGTCGAGCCGCATCTTGTCGGGCGTGACCCGTATCTTCAACCCCTTGAGGTCTTCAGGCTTCGAAATTGGGCGCTGATTGTTCGTCATGTGGCGGAAGCCGTTCTCCCACCAGGAGAGGCCGACGATACCCTGCCGCTCCAGAAGGTCGAGGAGCAGTTCGCCGAGTTCACCGTCCAGCGCGTTGTACGCCGCCTCGTGCGTGGGCCACGCATATGGAAGCGCTTCGATTCCGAACTTGGGCTCGATCGACTGGAACGAGCCTCCGCCGATCAGACCGCCGTCAACGGTCTGCATCACGAGCCCCTCGATCACGTCCTTCTCGTTGCCGAGCTGCGCTCCGGGGAAGACCTCGATGAGCACACGCCCTTCCGTCGCCGTCTTGACCTCCTCGGCGAATCCCACCAGGCAGACATTCCACGAGTGATCCTGATTAAGCACATGGCCGATCTTGATCGTCGTCTGCGCCGAAGCCGACGCGACGAACCCCGAAACGACAAGGAGCGCGAGAAACAGAGCAATAATGAACTTCTTCACAATAAAACACCTCCCTTAAAGATTGTTAGGGCATATACGGGCATATAATAGCAGATAAACCCCGCCCGGAAAATCCCGGCTTCATTGGAGACAGAAACCTCGGCTTCATTGGAGGCAGAAACCTCGGCGTCCTCTGCTACGGACGGCGCGCCGGATCCTCTATCGGAGGCAGTGGAGGGAGCGCCGGAAAACCGTCGAGCAGATCCTCCTCCGGATCGCCGGTCGAGGGATTTTCCTCCGCATCCCGCGGAACACCTCCCTCTCCGGAGACCTCGATCGGCGTGTAGAAGAAGATATTGGCATCGTCCGACCGGGCAACCTTGATTGCCGTCCTTCCGGGAGCGAGGGCCTCCACTTTTCCTTCCGGGGAGACGGAAGCGATTTCTTGGTCCCTGGATGCCCAAATCAGAGATTCACCGGACCGGATAATCCAGCCGGAAAGATCGACCGACTTCCCGGGCATCAGGGTCGGGGAAAACGGTTTCAGCGACGCCGCGTGCCTGTTCCTCGCGGGGTACTGCTGCGCGCGTGCGGTCTCGTCTTCACGAGCGTCAAGCAGAATGAACGTCTGGAATTGCGAGGACGGCGCGGATTCGAAGAGGACATCGCGGCCATGGCCGAACAGGAGGGTCTTGTGCGTTCCGGAGGCGGCGAATGCGAACCGGGAGCCGTTTCTCTGGATCAAATTACCTCCGACCGCCAGCACGCCCTTCGTCAGCCGGTTCCGGTGGTCGGTCCCGGATCGTGTCGAAAAATCCCCCCGGACCAGGACGAAGTCGTCGTCGTTCGTCATCGTCAGCACTCCGCCGCCGTCGAACGGATGCACTTCTCCGCCTAGCAGCGCTCTGCCCTCGATCCGATAGTCGCCGAGCACCTCGAGAAAACCTCCGGAGATATTCATTGTGCCCTGCGATTTGACAAAATCCCCCTCCACGAGGAGCATTCCGCCGTTCAGCGCGATCGTTCCGGCGTATTCCGGAACGAGTGAACCCCGTATCGTCAGGCTTCTGCCGGAGAGGTTCATCGTGCCGGTGAACCCCTTGTGCCGCTTCTCCTCTCCGGAGACGTTCATCACAGCATCCTCCTCCAGGGTCCACCCCTTGAGCGCCGTTCGGAAGACGACGTTTTCGTTGGAAACAGAACAGCGTGCAAAACCTGAGTTCACGGGGTCGTCGAAGGAAACGGTCTGCTGCCCCTCGCCCGACAGAACGACCCTGTGATTTCCTGAAGCGGCGAAGCCGAAGGGAGAGCCTTTCTTCTGGGAGAAGTCGCCCTTGATCTCCAGGATTCCTCTTGTCAGGCGGTTCCGGTGATCCGCCCCCGACTGGACGACAAAGCCGCCTCCCACGATGACCGAGTCGGCGTCATTCGTCATGACGAGAGCGCCCGCGCTCTCCGCTTCGAGCGTCGCTCCGTACAGGCGGGGAACACTCTGGAGACGGTAGTCGCCGGCCACTTCAAGGGAACCGCCTCCCACATTCACGGTGCCGTGCGGCTGTACGAAGTCTCCCGCGACAATCAATCTTCCTCCCGATATATTGATCGTCCCCGGATATTCGGAGAAAAGATTTCCCTTTACCGTCACCGTCTTTCCTCCCAGGTCCATCGTTCCGGAAAAACCCCTGTGGAGGAGCACCCCTTCCGGCAGGTTGACCACGAGATCCTCGTCGAGCTTCCACCCCCTGAGGGCCGTTGTGAAAACCGTGTTTCCCGAGGGAGCCGAGAAGAGGGCGAATCCGGAATTCACGGGCGATTCAAAGGAAACCCTTTGTTCGCCGCTTCCCGGAAGAATGACCCTGTGGCTTCCTCCGGCGGCGAAATTGAACGCGGAGCCGTTTTTCTGACGAAAATCCCCTCCGACTTCCAGGACTCCCCTCGTCAGCCTGTTTCGATGATCGACCCAGGACCGGGTTACGAAATCCCCCCGCACCGTCACCCTGTCATTGTCGTTGGTCATCATCAGGACTCCCCCGCTCTCGCCGAAATCTGCGTCTCTCGCGAAAGGAAGGCTCTGGATACGGTAGTCTCCTCCGACATCGAGACTCCCGCCGGAGATGTTGATCGTTCCCCCCGATTGATAGAAAGAGCCCCCGACGATCAACCTGAATCCGTTGAGGTTGACCGTGCCGCCGGAAAGAAGGACGTTTCCCGGTATCGTCGTGTCGAACTGGAGCGTCATGTTTCCGGCGACGACGGTCAGTTCGGCGGCGGCCGGAGCACCTCCGAAAAGGAGCACGAACAGCGTGAGAAGCACTGGGGGCAGGACACTCCATCTTTTCTTCCAAAACAAGAACATTCGGCGTACCTCCTTCTCTCTCGATTCGTCAATTCACTTGCGCCTCCTTATGAACTCCTCCAGCTTCCCGACGTGCTCGGCGACCGCCGCATTGTGGAAGATGGCGAGTCCTTCCCGATATTTTGCAAGCGCCTCCTCATGCCTGCCCGCCTTCTGGATCTCGACGGCCTGGCGCCAAATCTCCTCGGCCCGGGTGCGGGCATCCCCTCCCTGTTTGCGGATCTGAATGAGCGCCTCGAGGCGGTCGGCGTACTCCCGGATCCGTTCGACGGGATAGACCTCCAGGCTCTGCCGGTAGAGATCGAGCGCTTCCTCGAGCTTTCCTTCTTTCTGGACGCCGACAGCCTGTTCGACGATTTTTCTCGACTCGTCCTCAAGCGACTTCTCCAGTGCATCGGCATGCTCTTTCAGTTCATCGTGAAAATCGGCTGCAAGCCCCTCGCGATATTTTCGAAGAGCCTCGTAGCGTCTGCCGGAACGTTCCAGCTCCTCGGCATCGTCGTAGAGAGGCGACCGGAGCACCTTCGGAGGCTCCGCCTTGGAAGGAATGCTTCCGGGCACTGGAAGGTCCTTGATCATGGAGGCGATCTCCGCCCTCTCCTCAAGCTCCCCGGCATATCGCTCCACCTCGGGATCCTCGTGCAGAGGCAGGCTCTCCCGGTACTTCGCCGCCGCACCGGCGAGATTTCCCCCGTCCTCCAGTCTCCCGGCCTCTTCCCTGAGACGGAGCGCCTCCTTCAGCGCTGCAAGCTCCGCTTCGAGGGGAGTGATTCCTTCTGCAGACACCGAAGTCTTCGCGATCTCCCGGACCGCGGATTCGCCGGAAACCTCGGCAGGAATCCGCGGTCGCGCGGGGAATGCGTTCTTCCAGATATGAATCGACGGTTCGCCGGGGCCGTAACTGCCCGGACGGTCATGGAACACCAGATCGCCTTCCGGCGTCGCGGCCATACCGCCGACGATGCCGAGCGGAGGTCTTGCGGGAACGGCGTACAGGAACCTCCCTCCGTCGTCGTACATCCAGATCGCGTCCTCGGAATCGTCGTAGGCGTAGATCCTGCCCGCGGCGTCGGCGGCTAGAAATTTCGGCCTGAAGTAGATCTTGTCGTCTCCGGGAGTCGCGGCGAGATCGCTTCCGAAGAAAGGCCACTCCTTCAGGATATTGCCCTTGATGTCGAGCACGGTGAAGAGCTCGGCCCTGTCGTTCCCGGATTGTGGTTTCGTTCCGAGGAGCCTGTCCCCCGGAAGGGCAACGAGCCCGCCGATATCTCCCGGCTCCCAGTGATGGAGAAGCGTTCCCTCCGGAGAGAAGACGAGTGCGCGCGGCACGCCTCCGCTGATCTCGGAAAGTCCGACGACGACAATCTTGCCGGAATCTGTGACTGCTAGGAACGAGGGGCTGTATATCCCCTCGTCTCCCAGGATCTTCTTGTCCGCCCGGATCTTTCCGAGAAATTCCCCAGTCCGGGAGAAGCGCTGAATATTGGGGTCGACCGAGTACCCCTGGTCGATAACGTACAGCGAACCGTCCGGTCCGAAAGTCATGAACTGCGGATAGTTGAAGGTGCCGTCCTCGCCCTTGCCTCTGCTCCCCCACTCCGACAGAAGGGCGCCTTCAGGGCTGAAAATCCGCACCCTCCCGTTTCCCAGAGATTCCCCGACCGCGACAACCCCGTCAGCAGCGACCGCGGGGCCGTAGATATGACGGAAACTCTCCTGGGTGGATCCGTAGGGGAAAGCCACGGCGGGGACAAGCGGCGGCGGGGCCTCCCTTGCCGAAGCGAGAATGCTCTTTATCTCGTCGCGGTACTTTTCTATCGAAGCCGCCGTTCCGGCGAGGGCCACCAGCGTGTGCTTCCCCTCTGCATCCGCTTCGACGCTCAGAATAATGTGCCCTTCCATTTTTCGGATACTCCCTCCGACGTCCCCCTCCCCCGAGAAGGAGAAAAAGACCGCGGGCTGCCCTCCAATCGTCGTCTCCTCCTCTTTCGAGACAAAATTCTGTACCTTGCCGCTTTTCACCTCTTTCTCGATATCGTCCAGAAAAGCCTTGTAGCCTCCCCCCTTGGGAGCAGGCTGCCTGGTGACCATGAGCGCGACCATCGGGACGTCATCCGCCGTACCGCGATCCAGAGCTTGCGGCTGTATGCCCGTGAAGAATCCTATCCCCTCTCTGCGCTCCACCATCGGCTTCCAGTGGGCTGGGACCGTCATATAAAAGGGAGGAACCCAGCGAAAGAGCATCCCCTCAGGCGCGTCCGTCAGAGATGGAGGAGCGGCGGCATCGGCCGGCGCCCGAGCGTCCGCGGGAACCGCGGTGCATATCGCCGCAAGGGCGACGAGCAGAAGCATCAGAAGGCCATCGCGTACGAGAGACAGGAATCCATCATGTTCCGGCACTTTGTTTCCACTTTTCATCGATCCTTCCCCCTTTTTTATTGCCGTTCGGAAGAACTTCGCAAGCCGCGCCGTCTCAACGGACGGGGCAGAAATAAATTCCTACAGGGAACGTCACGGACATATCGCTGTACCGAACGGGAGCGCCGCCGTCCAACCAGACCTCACCGGTTCCCCGCTTGTAGAAATCCAGACTGTAGGAGATCACGAGGTCGAGCGAAAAGGCTTCCGGCGTCTTTCCTTTTTCGGGCGTCCAGGAAACCGAGGCCGTCCCGCCGCTGCCCGACACTTCCCGGCTGGAGAGATGCCCCGTCGTGAAGAACCATCGCCGGACCGTCACCCTGCCTTCAAGCGGAGGTGTTCCCGGCATCGAAACGGGAACGGGCGGAATGGGCGGAATCGAGAGAGCCAGTGATATCGTCGCCGGTTTCCCCGCTTCGGAATAGCCGCTTCCGAGGATCGGGCGGCGTTCCATGGCGGATCCGGAGAAGTCGATCCCTCCCAAAGAAAGCGCCTGTTGCATCGCCTCGTTCAGCTGCGAGTCGCTCAGGGAAACGCCCATCTTCGCCATTTCCTTGAGCATCTGCTCTTTCACGGAATCCACGGCTTTCGACATTCCCCGCACCATATTCTCCAGGCGCTTCCCCTCCGCGCTCTTCGGGTCGATCTCCCCGGATATTCCGGAGATGCCCGGGACGATGGAGATCGGAACCTCGGGGAAGACCACCGACGGATCGTTGGCGAAGGGGGAGCCGGTCAGCCAGAACGTCCGGTTCTCGAAGAAATGCCGTTTCGATCTCGTCACCGTGATCGAGATGCTGTCCTCCGCCAGGAGGTTTCCCTTGTCGTCGAAGAGCTTCACTCGCGGCGAAAAAGAATCCCCTTCCTTCAGGCCGCTGTAACGGTGCGTCTGGACCGATTTTTTACCGGGGGCGGGTTCCTCCTCTGCGGTTTTGCTGCCGTCGCCGAAGTCCCACTCGAAGAGATATTTCGCCTTTGGGGTCGCTGCAGCCTCGAATTCATGCTCAGCCTCGCTCGCTCCTTCACCGAGCTCAAGGATAAGGATGCGCGGCGGCAGAATAGAGACTTCGGGAGGCTCGTCCAGCGTCCAGGACGGGCTTTCGAAACGGCGGCTTCCGGCATCGATCCGGAGAAGGACGCTCTGTCCGTTCTTCAATTCGTAGAAAGACTCTTCTTCGGTCAGAGACACCCCCGATCTCGCGACGAAGAGACGGAGATCCTCCGCCTCCAAATCCCCCTCTTTCGTTTCGATCTTCTCCAACGCTCCCTTGTTGAAGTGAAGCTTCCGGACGTAAACCTCCTTCTCTTTCATGTTCTCATGCTCAAGAACCACCATCTCCGCCGGTCCGGAATAGGAGATCTTCAGGTCGAAGGCCGACCAGGCCGGATCCTTTTCCTGCTGGTGCTCCATCACCGATGTCACCGCGACTTTTTTCGCGGCAGCCTCTTCCGTATCGTCGGAGGGCTCCTGTTCCTCGAACTCCGCCTTCAGCTCCAGCGTGGGAAAGAAGAGATCCATCAGGTCCGCGCAGGCGTGGATGGCCATCGGAAGCAGCACCTCTCCCTGGGGAGGTCCGAAAGCGTGGGGTACATGGTATCGTCCGAGCCTCCCGAATCGTACCGCGGCCGCTCTTCCGGCTTTTTCCTTGAACGCGTCGAAACCCCCGAGAAAAGACTGCTCGGGGTCGAACCAGTGAAAGCTCAGGCGTTCCTGTGCCATCGGAGCACGCTTTGTACCGTCGAAAACACCCCAGTATCTCTTCACGGTACGCTGCATCACAAATCCCCTCACGGTCGCCTTTTCCTCCTCCAGATCCTTGAATTGCGGCGAAGAATACGGCCTCTGACGGCCTTCCAGAATATCGAGAGGATCGAGGTTGTTGGGAAAAACTCCGGAGGGGCCGTCGTAGATGGTGTCCATCGAATAGAAGTTCGAATTGGTGAAGAGTGCGATCCGCCGGAAGAGTTCGGCGGGATCCTGGAGCGTCCCTCCCGCGCTTGCAAGGAACGGACGGATACGGGGGTCAATGAAGGGATTCGCTGCCGCGCGGCGGACGTGCTCGGCGAAAATCGAGACTTCTATCGGTTCGTCGGCCGGGTGCGAATCGTTCCGGACGTGCGCAGGCTGGGTCATGTCGCCGAGCATGTGCATCGACTCGCCGAGCGCTCTATAGGCCCTGGAGAGATACAACGCCCTCTGATCTTCGGAATCGCGAGCGACGAGGTTCAGCGTCGTTTTGAAGTGAGGCGCCGAGATCTGCGGCGGGAGGGGAATGTCGTCCCGGACTTCCAGCGCCGCTTTATAGGCTGAGAGCGCGGAGAAGAGCGTGAATGGGTTTTCCGGATGATCCAGCCCCCATGTCCTGGCGTCGATCTGCGGGCTGTCGTACAATCCGTGCGCCCAGCTCTGGTCGGTCAGGTAGGCCGCTCCCGACAGCTCCAGCGGATCGTAGAAGTGGCGCACCGACGAGTAGAGGTGCGGCTCGTCGGCCCAGTCTCCTCCCATAATGATCCATCGGCGCATGGAAAGGCTCGCCTCCTTCGAGACGAAACCGGATGCCAAGAGCGAGGAACTGTCGACCGCGACCCCCCGCAGCGGTTTGTTGAGCGCATCCTCCGCGAGCGGCCCGAAGCTGAACTTCTCTTTTCCCTTCATCTGCCGCAGAAAGAGGGTGATCGCCTCGGAATTGATCTGGCTGTGCGGCGCCTGACTCCACGCCTCCGCCAGGGAAGGGGCGGCAAGAATCCAAACCATGAAGGCGAGAAGGGTTCCCTTTTTCAAAAGTGTTCTCAATCGCATCGTCTTTTCCTCCTCTCTCGGACGGGATCCCTAAAAGTCGAAAAGAACCCATTGACCGTCGACGTTGACCCACCGGAGATAGAATGTGAATCCGTCGAGGACGACGGAGTATTCGGACGTCCTGAGCGTCGAGGTCGTCGCCGGGTCCGCCCGCTCGGGCGCGCTCAAAAAGCTCATTTCGGCCCGCTCGAGAATCCCTGCGAATGAGGGCATGGCATCGGGCCGGTGCGCGAAGAGCGCCGAATATTCCTCCCTCCGTCCCTCTGCGATGCAGTTCGCTGCATCCTCGATGTTCCCTTCCTCCAAAGCGCGGCGGAAATCCTGGAAGGTTTGTTCTATCGCTTTCTTCACGTCCGGAAGGTCGGGATAGTTTCTCCAGTCGGCGTCCTCATTCCCGAAGAGTTCATCCTCCGGCAGCACAGCGACTCCGGGCCCTGCCGGAGAGATCGTCTTCCCGCCTTCCTGCGGGCCGAAAAGCCCTTCGAGTGTGTCGAGTCCGGCAAGAAGCTCCTCGAGAAGGGCGATCCGCTCCCGCAGGGGCTGGAGGTCCGGCCTCGGATGGAGCGACTCCGCAAGGGCCGACAAAGCGCGTATCTTCTCATCAAGAAGAGGATCCGGGTAGAGATCGCGGCTCTTCCGATAGGCGAGCAGGGCGCCGGCGACATTTCCCCCGTCCTCCATGCGTTTCCCGGCGCTGCGATAGGCAAGCGCCTCTTCCAGCACGGAGATCCGCTCCCGGAGCGCTTCGAGCGACGGAGGCCGCGCTGTTCCTGCACCTTCCGCGCAGCCGGACCAAAGCACGGGGATCCACGCAGCGAAGACGCAGAACAACAATCCCAATGCACAGCCGCGATACCGTTTCATCATGGATTCACCACCTCCCCGGCGACGACGCGCCGGTAATATCGGATCAGGCCAGAACGCTCTCAAGTTCAGGCGAAATTGGGACTCCTTTCCGCCGGAGCGCCTCGAATATCCGCTCCGCACCGGGGAGTCCCGAGCAGAGCAGCTTGACCGTCCCGCCGCCCTTCATCCGGAACGCGATCCCCCAGTCGCTTCTGCCCGACAGGAGCAGTGAATGCCCCGCCATGCGCCAGTTCACCAGCGAAGCGAAGAAGAGCGCCGTCCGCAGCCACCGGGGCGGACGGTAGTCCGCGAAGTCGACGATCTCGATACCAACGTACGGTATCCGATCTTCTCTGCCGAGGGTTCGGATGGTCATTCCTCCGGGGAAGAATTCGAGCGAGAACGAGGCGTACTTCGCCGACCAGTAGAGCATCGAGGCGAAGATCATGCCGATCGCCCAGAAGACGAGCGTGAACCAGGCGTTTCCCTCGGAGAAATCGAGCACATTGCCGCTGTCGAAGATCGCGGGTGTCAAAAAAAAGGGAAACGCGAAAAAAATCCCGGAGAGAATCAGTCCCAAAAGGTCCGGAAAGAGAACGGCGGACCATTTCGGATAGACCAGCGCGCCCGGCGCCGCCTTTTTCCGGGGCGGGAAGATGTAGAGAACGAGCGCGAACAGCAGCGGAACAGCTGTCAGATGCCGGAAGGGCCTGAGCAGAAAGACGGGAGTTCCCTCGTCGATGGCGTCACGCGGCCCCTTGAGCGTCATTCCGAGAAACCTCGGCCCCGACGGAGAGGAAAATTTGAGATAGCGGAACGACTGATCCGACACCTTCATCTCCCGGAAAAGCAAGGGAAAGGGTTCCTCCTCAGGCAGGAAATAATAGCCTCCGCCCGGAGAATCCACACCCATTCTTTCCACGAAAGGAGACTGCCCCGAAGAGGGCTCGACACCGTCGAAAACGGCGCGCCAGGCCTCACCCTCAACTTGCGCGAGACGCCCCTCGGTCAGCGCGTCAAGAAAGGAGGCGACGGTTTCAAATGACCTGGTCGAGCGAAGAAAACTCCTGGCCGCACCCGTCGCCCCCCACCCTCTCGAAGGAGCGTAGGCCGACCGGTACTCTCTCCCGATGTCGACCGGACGCAGGCGGATATAATCGTCCCTCACCGAGAAGTAGAACGCTACAGCCAGAAAGAGAAGGAGGAGGACGCCGATTCTCCGGTAGAGCTCTCTCATGACGATCACCTCTTCTTCGTTTCAACTCGACAGTTTTTTTCAGGGAAGTTCTGTCTCGTTCCAGATCTTCCCTCCGTCCTCCGACCGGAAAAAACCCCGCCGTGTTCCCATGAGCACGATTCGACCCGGTAGAGAAAGGAAAGAGAGGACCTTTACGTTCGAGAACAACCGGGATCCCATGGCATACCCGCCTCCCCCCGGGAGCGGAGTCAGGCGGACCAGCTCTCCGCCGATCGTTGCGAAGACGATGCCGTCCTTTCCCCGGAAAAGCTCCGTGAAATAGGTGAGCGGAGACCACCCGTACCCGTCGACCTCAACCCCGGAGACCTCCATCGTTTCCGGATCGCATCGCCAAAGCCCGTTTCTGGAAGTCCCCCACACCATTCCCTCTTCGTCGAACATAACCGAGGTGATGCCGTAGTTGACGTAGGCGTTCCTCCAGATTCCACCTCCGTCGGAGGAGACGGAGAAACCCAGATCCGTGCCGACCGCGACACGCATTCCGCCGTCCGAGGCCAGCGAGTGGATATACCGGTACCGGGCGTTCTGCGTCATGGTGTCGCTGATCCGGTACAGCCCGTCGTTCCCCTCGACCCGTTCCCAACTCAGCCCCTCGTCGCGTGACCTCAGGATGCCGTTCCTCCACGTCGCCGCCAGGATATCCCCGCTCGTCTCGACCATCCCGATCACGGGGTCTTCAGCGGGAGAACCCTTCGGGAAAGCCGGGAACCCGGTTTCGGGTTCCTCCACCGGAAAAAACGCCCGCGTCCAGTTCCTTCCGTCTCCCGACCGGGAGACGCCTCCTGCGCCTCCGACGAGAAGCATACCGCCGGACGTTCGAAGGAGAACGGCACTGGGTGCGCTGCTGCTCACGCTGCCGGTCGTTTTCCACGAACGCCCTCCGTCCGGAGAGAGAAAGAACCTGCCGGAGCGGGAGAGTGCGAGGACACCCTCATCTGTTCCAACAAGACCGGTGACCGGGTCCGAGGGGAGGAGGGGCGTCGATTCACGGCGTTCCGCATCGGCGAAGAATATACCGTGCGATGCGGTCCCGACGACGACTCCGCCCCGGAATGGTTCAAGCGCCGTTACCGACATTCCGCCCCCGCTTTCCGAAGAAGGAGCCGGGGAGCGGGAGGAGAAATCGAGCCCGGCCCGCCCGCCGAAGGGCTCCCAAGTTTGCCCTCCGTACCGCGAGACGAAGAGGCCGTTTCCGTGCGTCCCGGCCCAGACGGTGTTGTGCCCAGTCACCGCGATCGCCTGGACGGTCGTGCGGGGAGGCAGGCCGTCCTGGACACGTTCCCAGGAGGCGTCCTTCCGTTTTCGAAAGACACCTCCCTCGAGCGTTCCGGCAAAGAGCGCCTCCGTCTCGGGATCCGGCGCCAGCGAGAGAACAAAACGGTTCTCGAGCCCATCGTTCAGCATATACCAGCTTGCCCCGCCGTCCTGGGAAGAGAGTACCCCGTCGCCGAGCGTCGCGGCCCACAAGCGCCCTTCGCTTCCTTCGACAATGTCCAGAACGAGCGCGCCGCCGTCCTGCCCGTCCGCCTTGAGGAACTCGTTTTTCTCCCTCGCTCTCCGGTACATTCCGTCATTCCAGTGAATTCCGAGAAAGGTTCCGCTCTTCGTGGAGAAAAAGTCCTTGTACTGGCCTCCTCCCTTCAGAGAACTCCAGGAAGCTCCCCCGTCCTTCGAGAAGAGGATCTCGTCGTAGGTGGCGAGAAAGAGATGCCCCTCGGAGGAGACGCGCAGGGAGTAAAAGTTCGAGGAAGAGACGCTCACGCCGAGATGACGCCAGCTTCTCCCCCCGTCCGAAGAGGAGTACACGCCTCCCTTCTCTGCCGTCACGACGTACAGCACACCGTCGGGAGACGTTCGAATGCTGATGACAGGGGCCCAGTCAGCAGCGTCGGACTGGGCTAAAGCAGTGTTTTGCGATGGAAAAGACAGAAGAAGCGCGAGGAAAAGCGAAAAAACAACACTCCCTCTTTCGAGGAAAGACAATAAACGGGAACGCCTGTCCGGTGAAAGAATAATCGCTGGAACCATTTCCGCCCACCCCCCTCGAAACACAGAAGCAAGGCATCCGTTTCCGCCGTCTCTTTTTGCAAAGAGGAAGATTCACGGGCAGGAAAGGGACGGCGCCCCGATTCGCTGATTTCTTCCTGCGCTCTGTTGAAGCAACAGCTTATTCCACCAAACCTGAAATGTCAAACGTCTTTTCCTGCCCCCTGATAGCGGCCAAAAACCGCTCTTCATCAGGGGACGGCATTCCCGCGAGCAGAGGCGATTCAGGGTTGTGGCGCGCCGTGTTCACCCGGACTGCCGTCCCGCCTCGGTTCGCGTAGCAGTAGAGACAGCCGGCAGGACACGTGTCGTAGGCTCCGATATCCGCGCTTTCGGCGCATCCGCAGAGAGGGCGCTGGTTCCGGTCTCGTTTTGTTCCCAGGGAGCGGCCGGCAAGCCGTTCGACCAGAACCCCGTCGATACAGGCCCCGTTCCGGATTCCCTCCTCTTCGAAGTCCGTCTCCTCGCAGCATGTCTGAAGCGATATGCCGTGCACGGCAGCACTTTTCGCGAAGCCTCCGGCGATCCTTTTCATATCCTCCCGGCTCGTCTCCGCGATCCCCCTTCCGGACATCTTGGCGTACAGGTCCACAAAGCTGAGCACACACCGCCCGGCAGCCCCGGAAAGGGAAGCGCACATCCGCTCGAACGCCTCCAGGTGGCGGCATACCGGAAAGTCGTCGCCGACGAACACCGGATCATACCGCCATATCGTCCGGTGGGGGCCGATCCGTTCGCTCAGTGCTCGGAAGGCGGCAAGAATATCGGCCTTCGGAGCGATTCCCGGCTCGATATCCGGTCCGTACGGCGTAACGGTCCACTGGAAAAAGTAGGGAGTTCCCCGGTCATCCAGCATATCCAGCAGTCCGAAAAGTGGGCGGGCGTCCTTCGTCCAGAAGACAAAACAGTCGACGTTTCCGGGCGCCAAGGAGACGAATCGCGTCCTCTTGAAATTCCGGGGGTTCCGGACGAGGGCGAAACCCTCCTTCAGGCGATTTCTCAGCCAGGGAACATAATAGGCCGGGATATCGGTCCTCCTGCTGACGCTGACGATCATCTCATCGGCTGTTGCTGGCTTCCAGATCCAGAAGTCTCTGTTTCAGTTCCAGTCCGCCGCCGTACCCTCCGAGCTTCCCTCCGGTGTTGATGATCCGGTGGCAAGGGATGAAGATGGCGATGGGATTCCTGGCATTCGCCATCCCCACCGCACGGACCGCTTTCGGATTTCCCGCGGCGACGGCGATCTCCTTGTAGCTCGCCGTTTTCCCGTAGGGAACTTCCAGGAGTTTCTCCCACACCCTTTTCATGAAGGGCGTTCCCTCGGCCTTCAGCGGCAGCGAAAAATCCCGCAGCCTGCCCTCGAGATAGAGTTCAAGCTGACGGAACGCCTCTCCGACTACGGGCGTCTCCTTCTTGTCGAAATGTACAAGCATCTCGGTGTTCAACGGAAGATACAGGTGCGTCACGTACTCCGAATCGCCGCCGATGGCGATGCGCCCTATGGACGTTTCCCGGACAAAAAGCATGTTTTTCCCCCTCTCTGCCGGGGGAGCTCCCCGGCACATTCATTTTCCCTCAAACGGGGAAAAAAATCATTCCCGCAAGAACGGAGTGAATTTTCAATACTCACTTTTCGGAGAGAAGAAACATCCTGTTTCATTTGATTGCAGATGCGCTGAACATAGAATGCAATTGCCGTTTCCTCTTATCATTTTTCCTTTGCGTTTTCGAAATTACTGGTGTACTCTAATGCAAGTTTTTCAAGAAGGGAGGTTCCTCCTGATGGACAACAGAAAGGGCGGCGCTCGAAGCTCATCGTCTGCAAAGCTCTGCTTTCTTGCATTTTTTGTTTTTTTGATTGCCTTTCACTTGTCCCCCGCTCCCCTCTTCGCACAGAACACGATCCGGGTCGGGGTGTACGAGAACAGCCCGAAAGTCTTCACATCCGGCGCAGGGGAACCGTCCGGAATCTTCATCGACATCATCAGCGCCGTCGCCGCCGCTGAAGGCTGGAACCTCGAGTTCCGGCACGGCACATGGAGCCAGGGACTCGACCGGCTCGAACGGGGAGAGATCGACCTGATGCCCGACGTCGCGTACACGAGCGGACGGAGCGCGATCTTCGAATACCACGAAGAACCGGCGCTCTCCGACTGGTTTCAGGTGTACGCCCGGCGGGGAAGCGGCATCCGGGGCATTCCGGACCTCGACGGAAAAAAGGTCTCGATCCTCGACCGGTCGATCCAGCAGGAGGCCTTCACCCGGCTTGTCCAAGATTTCGAACTCACCATCCACTTTCTGCCGTTCACCGACTACACGACCGTCTTCCAGGCCGTGGCGGAGGGGCGGACGGACGCGGCGATCACGAACCGATTCTTCGGCGCGCGCCACATGCACCAGTACGAGATGGAAGACACCGCGGTCATCTTCAATCCTACCCGGCTCTTCTTCGCGGCTCCGAAATCGGTCGACCCGGCAATTCTGCAGGCGATCGACCGCAATCTGCGCGCGATGAAAGAAGATCCGGACTCGGCCTATTTTCGCTCTCTCAAAAAATGGACCTCCGAAGATGTTCCCGCCGTGATTCCTCAATGGCTCAAATCAGCGGCCATCCTCCTCGGAGCCTTGACGCTTCTGGGAGGAATCACATCGCTCGCCCTCAAGCGGCAGGTCGTTTGGAGGACTAAAGAGCTGGTACAGCTTTTTGAAAACACCCCCATGGGGATCTTCCTCTCGGATGAAAACGGAACGATACGGAAGGCCAACGCCGAAGGAGCGCGATTGCTCGGCTTCGAGGCCAACAGTCTCGAAGGGAAGCCCGTCGAAAATTATATCGCCTGCAAAGACGGCTTCGACGGAACCATCGGGAAGCCATTTAACGGAGAGGGGAAAGGAAAGAACGGGGCTCTTCCGCTCTCCTGCGTCACGTTCCCGCTGAGGCTCTCGGGGAGAAAGCACGGTTTCTACACGATTTTCCAGGATATATCGCTTCATGTCGCGAACGAAAAGAGAATCGGCGCCATCATCCGTGATCTGAACAGGACCGTCTCGACGCTGAAGAAGTCTTGGGAGCAGACCATACAGGTCCTGGCGGGTGTCTCCGAAGTCCGCGACCCGTACACGACCGGTCATCAGCGCCGCGTGGCGGAGCTTGCCAGGGCAATCGCCGAGGAACTCGGGATGGACAGGAAAAAAACACGGCAGATCGAGCTCGCCGCCCTGATTCATGATATAGGAAAGATCGAGATCCCATCCGAAATACTCTCGAAACCCGGAAGGCTGAGCGAGGTCGAGTACAGGCTCATCCGGACCCACCCGGCAGCAGCCTATAAAATCCTCCAGTCCATCGACGTCCCGTGGTCGCTGGCCGATATCGTCTACCAACACCATGAACGGATGGACGGATCGGGCTATCCGAATGGGCTCAAGGGCGATGAAATACTGATGGAAGCCCGCATCATCAGCGTTGCCGACACGGTCGAGGCGATGTCCTCGCACCGCCCCTACCGGGCGGCGAAGGGATTGGAAGCCGCCCTCGACGAAGTGACGAGCCGCAGAGGAATCCTATTCGACCCGGAGGCGGTCGACGCCTGCCTTCGTCTCTTCCGGGAAGAAAGATTCAGCTTCAGTGAGACCGGCAACGACCTTTTCGATCGTTCCATGTAAGAAGCAATCTTCGGCGTTTCCTGCGCCTCGGGAGCGTCCTTACTCTGCGTTGAAACGTGACGGGTCGCGATCTAGCCGTTTGTTCAGAGGTACGGACGCACGTTCTTCATCCGAAAGAGACGGCCTGTACCCTCGCGAACGCCCGATCAGTCCGCAGTCGAGGCATCCTGCCCGCCGCCGGGAGAAGCGGGAGCGGCTTTCCGCCTCGAGGCGTGCGACGTGTAGAGGATGATCGCGAGCATTGAGGCAATGTCGAGCGCTTCGAGAAGAAAATGACTTATCTGCGGCTCGTAAATCCGTATTTCGTTGATGGCGACTCCCAGAAGGAAGTAGCACCCCCAGGCGCCCGTGATCAGGTAATTTTTGCGAAGAAAGACCGGATGAGTCCAAAATTCGGGCGGGACGTACTGTTTCGCGTAATCGAGGGTAAACGGCCTTCGAAAGAGAATCGATCCCCACGCAATGGCGCACATCGTCAATTGCGACAGCAGCCCGAGATGACCGATTACCCACATATTCGTCATCAGCACCACGGTGACGAAGCTGAAGGAGAAAAAGCCGATGCTGCCCCAGAAAATGAACCCCTTCACCGCTTTTCTCGACTGATAGAGACAGATCATCATCGCGATGACAAGCGCTGTTTTCAGCCTGGTCAGAGGATCGGAGAAAGGAAGACTGGTCAGGATCTTCAGAACAAGCCACGGAGCAAAAGAAATCAGCATACCTAAAGGGTTCACAAGGACGACCTCCCAAGACGAAAGTCTGGATAGCGACAGACAATATCAAGCCCTCCCGCATTCAGCGAAGGTAATTTTACCATAGTTCTCTCTTTTCAAAACCATCTCTGCGTTGCCGACTTTTTTCTTTTCGCAGCTATGCCCTTTCGAGACCCTATAGAAGCGACGGTCCGGGAAAAGAAGCGACGACAGGAATTTGAAGCCCGACTCCGTCCTTCTCCCGGACAGTATTCCGCATTCCCTGTTCTATTTTTTTTCTTTCAGCAGGGAATCCCAGTGCGCGTTCGCCTGTTCGATGTACATTTCCTGCGGCACGAGATCCCGATTCAGTATCGTCATGGTTTCCGCGGAGATGCTCCCCTCTTCGACGTACTCTTTCCCCGCCCGGCGCAGCGCGTCGAAGTACCACTGTATGTGCGGCCGGATCTCTTTCTGCCGCAAAAGCTCTCCGGCGGAGCGGAAGACCTCCGGAATGATCCCGTGTTCCGCGCTCGCCTTAGAGAGGGATTCAAAATGGGCTCTGAGGCCGTCGAAATGTCCCGGATCCGGAAAGCCGCAGTTGGAAAATACAAGATACTTCGGAAAGCGCTTTCCGGAGCGCCCGGGGTGGGTATACACGTCGCCGGACTTCACAATATGCGGATCCGCGAGGGGAAGCGTGCGTTCCATGACCGTCTTCAGCATGGCGGTCATGCCGAAGTGGTAGAGCGGCGTCGCCCAGAGGATCGTGTCGGCGGTCTGCATCTTCTCCAGAACCAGGTCCATGTCGTCGCGCTGGACGCATCGGCCGGGGGTCGTCGTCCAGCAGGCGAAACACCCTTTGCAGAAGCCTATCTTCAAATCCTTGACGTAGAGGACCTCCGTCTCCGCCCCAGCCTCGCCGGCCCCTTCCAGAAACGGCTGGACCATCCGCTCCGTGTTCCCTGCAGCGCCTCTCGGACTGCCGTTCAGGACGAGTATCTTCATGTGTTCACACTCCTTCTTTCGTGTTTTCGATTCCGCTGTTTCCTACAAGGACCGCTTTGCATCGCTGCTCTCTTCCCGTTTTCACTCCCATGACACGGCGACGCCCTCCGAAACGTGCTCCGAAGGGTGCAGAATCACCCTGTCGCCCGGCGACAGGCCGGAGAGGATTTCAGCGTACATCCCGTCGTTCTGCCCCGTCGTCACCTTCCGGGCAACAGCCTTTCCGTCCTGCACCACGAAAGTCGTCCAGTCTCCTCCGCGCCGGAAGAGCGCGCCCAGGGGCGCCTGCAGCACATCGTCGCTCCTCCGCAGGACGATGCGGACCTGGATGCGGAAGCGGTCTCCGAGACGATACCCCGGCGGCACGGGATCGACGAAGTCTATGCGAGCCTTTACGCGCTGTTCCTCGACCCCCAGCGCCGAGATCTTGGTAAAACCGCTCCGTTCGATCAGCGAGACGCGTCCGCGCAACGGGACATCTCCGCCCCACCCCTCGATGAGGGCCTCGGCGCCGGGCTGGACGACGGCCGCGTCCACGGAAAAGAGGTCCACCTCGCCTTCGATGTCGTCGGGATCGCCCACTTCCATGACCGGTGTTCCGGAGGGAACGGTCCGGGCGCTCTCCTCGAAGACGTTCAGAACGTATCCGTCCACCGGAGAGAGAATCCGGACGGACTCGGAACTCCCTCCCTCCGTTCCCTGGATAAGCGAAGATCTTGCCTGCTGTACCTCGAACTCCGCCATTCGGAGCGCGAATTCCGCCGTCTTCGCATCACGGATGGCGACCTGCATCCTGCTCTCGGCAATGTCCCACTCCTGCCGCGATATTCCGCCGGACGGAAGCAGCCGGTCAAGGCGCTCGAACTGCTTTTTCGCCAGTTCGAGGCTCACCTTCGCCCGGTCGAGTTCCGACTTTCGGAGCGCGCGCGCCGCCTCGGCGGTCCGCAGCCGCGCCTCGGCCTCCGCGCGAAGGCGGGGCGTCAGCAGGCCGGAGGATTCGGCCTCAATGACCGCGAGCACCGTCTCACCGGATTGGACCGCATCTCCAGGGCGCAAAACCGTCCGGTTCAGAAAGCCGCTCACCGGTGAAGAGACCGTGTACCTGTGCCGTATCCGGGTCTTCCCCTCCTCCACGACGCTCACCGTGAAGGGTCTTCGTTCCGCGATCCCCGTCTCCACGCTCAGAGGTTTCGGCCACAGCATGAAGACGATGACTCCCCCAAGCGCGCACACCACGAGCCCTGTAGCGAGTTTCTTCCAGATTCTTTTTCCGTTGGCTCCGCTTTTGTTCGGTTTCGATTTCAAAAACCCACCCCGTTTCGCACTATTCCGCGGATTTCAGCACCGCGAGCAGATCGAGCCCGGCTATCCTCCGTCCCACCACGACGAAAGAGAACACCGTGGAGAAGAGAACGGTAAGCACCGCGGCCGCATATGTACGAGAGCCGAGCACAAGAGGAAACCTCATGGTCTCGGTGTTCACGGAATCAAGAATGGCCTTCGACATCCACGTCCCCAGAAGGAGTCCGGGACCTATCGAGAGAAGCGTGAGAAAACCCAGCTCCGCGAGCAGGATGGTCGTCACTTCCCGGCGGGTGAAGCCGAGGACGCGGAGGGTCGCAAGCGAGCGTGAGCGTTCCGAGAGGGCGATGCGCGCCCCGTTGTAGATCACGCCGAAAGAGACTATGACGGAGAAGGCGAAGTAGAGCATCTGCGTCATCCCCATCATCTCCCGGGTGGTTTTGCTGAAACTCTCCCTGGCCCCTGCGGTCGTGGTCACCGAGGCGATGCGGGGGGTTCCCTTCACCCGCCGCCAGAATTCATCCCAGTACAGCGGGTCAACCTGCAGATAGGCTCCGCTCACCGTTGCGCCCTCTCCCAGAAGATGACGCAACCCTCCGATCTCCATGTAGGCTCCAACCCCCGAAAAGTCGGTGATGGTCCCAGAGAGGAACGTCGTCAGCACGGGACGCCGCCCTTCCCGCACCTCCACGCGGACCTCTTCTCCCGGGGAGAGATCCAGCACCTCCGCGAGTTTCGCCGAAAGCAGCAACCCGGAGCCGGGTACGGGGACTTCCCTCTCCTGTGAATCAAGAAGGCGGTTCAGCCGCGGGACCGCAGGCAGGCCGGTAATCACGGTACGGCGCTCCCTGTGGCCGTTCAGAAGTCGTACGGGAACGGCCCGGAACGGCTCGGCATACAGGACTCCGGGGAAGCGGGAGAGGGAGAGCAACGCCTCGTTTCCGCCCGGTTCAATGAACGATACGACCGCGTCCTGGCGTTGCGCCATATTCCACTGGAATTCGACAAGGTAATCGACACCGTCGGCCATCGCCCCCGGAAGAATGGGGATGGCCGCAGCAAGAGCCAGTCCGAGCGCCGTGAAAAAAGCCTGCCATGGCTTACGCTCCAGATTCCGCAGCGCGATCCGGAAGGAAGGGGGCACGAGGCGGTGTAGTCCGAGCTTCTCTAGGAATGACGGCGAGTAGTCCGCTGGAGCCTCCGGGCGCATGGCCTCGGCAGGGGGCAGCAACGCGGCCTGCCGTACCGCGCCGAGCACTCCGAGGAACGAAACCGCACCGCTGGCCAGCAGCGCCACGAACAAGGAGCTCCAGTCAGGTTGAAAGACCAGCGCCGGGAAATTGAAAAAACGCTGGTACAGGGAGATGAGGGCCCTCGCCGCCCACATGCCGAGCGTCGAACTGAGAATCGTGGCGGCCAGCACCGGTACGAAGGCGAACTTCACGTAGTGTGATGCCACCGAGAAACGCGAGTAACCGAACGCCTTCATCTGGGCTATCTGTTCCCGTTGGAGCTTCACGAGACGTCCGAGAACCGCGCTCACCATAAACGCGGCGATGCTCAAAAAGACCGCGGGAAACGAGACGGCGAAGCTCCTGAGCTGGGTTATTTCGTCCTCCATCAGCTTCGCCGAGAGATGACGTTCCCGGTCGTAGGCCGAAAGTCCCCCGTACGGTTCCAGCAATCGGTCGATGTCAGCCTTCACGCTCTCGCCATCAGCCCCCGGAGCGAGACGGAAGGACGCACTGTTGAACGCCCCCTCGAGACCGAACGCCCTGGAAAGTTCCCGTTCGCTCATCCAGAAAATACCGAAACGAAGCGGGTCGGGAATCATTCCCCCCGGCCTGATCTCGTAGACATACTCGGGAGAGATGGCGGCGCCGACGATGCGGAAACGCCGCCGCACACCATAGACCGTCGCGTCCAGCGTATCTCCGGGCCGGAGTCCGTGGGCACGGGCAAAAGAAGCGCTGACAACGATCTCGTCCCTGCTCCCGTCTTCCGGAAGGCGGCCTTCCATCAGATGGATGCGGTTGAGCCGCTGGGGACGTCCTTCCGGGAGCGATTGGACAAAGCCGTCCGCAGGCTCCGTCATGCCGGGAAGATCGAGGATGATAGCCCCCTTGACGCTCGTCTCGACCATCGCCACTCCGTCGATGTCCGCGAGGAGACGTTCCAGAAAACGGGGGGCCCGCTTCAGATCGCAGAAAACATCCGCGAAGCGTGATTCGGAATAGTACTCTCTTTTTGTGGTTTCAAGGCTCAACACCAATCCCCGCGCCATGATCAGCACGCTCAGGCCGCAGGCCATCACCAGGGCGACGGCCGTCATCTGCCCCTTCATTCCCAGGAGATCCCGAAGCAGTTTGAGATCAAGCATCTTCATGCCGGTCACCACGTGAGAGAGTTCACCGGAGCGCGCGTTGCGTTGGACCGGATGGAGAGAACGCGCCCTGCCGAGAGAGAGATGACCCGGTCCGCCATCGCGGCGATCGCCCCGTTATGGGTGATGAGAACCACGAGCGTGCCCAGATCCCGGTTCACCCGATCGATCGCCTCGAGCACCGTGATGCCCGTGTTCACATCGAGCGATCCTGTCGGTTCGTCGCAGAGAAGCACCTCCGGACGCTTGGCGATGGCCCGCGCGATGGCGACCCGTTGCTGCTGTCCTCCGGAAAGCTGTGACGGGAAGTGGTCCATACGGTCGGAGAGACCGACGAGGGCAAGCGCATCCTCAGGCGTCATCGGGTCGGGCGCTATCTCGGTGATGAGCGCGACGTTCTCCCGGGCGGTAAGGCTGGGAATGAGATTGTAGAACTGAAAGACGAAGCCGGCGACATCCCGGCGGAAGAGGGTGAGCGTCCGCTCGTCCGCCTCGGTGAGCTCCTCGTCGCGGTATGAGAGAGCGCCTTCCGTCGGGACGTCCAGCCCGCCGAGAATATTGAGCAGCGTCGACTTGCCGCTGCCCGAAGCCCCCAGGAGCACGGCCAGTTCACCCTCGAAGAGTTCGAGATCCACACCGTCCAGAGCGCGGACTTCCGCCTCTTCTCCCGGATGGTAAATTTTCGTGATCCCCCTGGCCCGGAAGAGCGGAACGGGTACTTTCTTCACGGTCATGACGGTTCCTCCCGACGCGGAAAAGCTTTTGCCTCCGGATATCTACCCCTGCGCGCGAATGTTCTTGCCAACGTTATATCCCAATGCATTCAATCAGTCAAACAGAGAGGTCCCCAAACCGGCGACCGCAAGGCGCTCCGAAAGACGAAACGAGTGAAGAGGCCTTCGGATCTTCTTCCTTGGAAAAGAGCGCTTTATAACGTATGATATTCTTGTATTTTCTGAACGACGTGAAACCGAATGAAATCTGAATCGAGACCGAACAGCGGCCGCGTAAGGGGCCGCGAGAAATCCGAAAGGAAAAAGGATGGAGTGCCATGGATAAAAAGATGTTCACGCTGCTGATTGAAGATTTTCTTCGGAATTCGGGACTGAACGTCATCTCCGCCGACCAGGCCCTGTGTCGCGGGATGGCCGGTCTCGAAATATTCGGCGACCCTCTCCTCGGAGTCGCAGCCGCGGAAGATCCCGCCTTCCGGGATCTTCAAGAGGAGGGGGTTGTAGGCCCTCATTTCATGCTGCCGGACGAATGGCTTTCCGGAGCGAAGAGCGTGATTTCCTTCTTCCTTCCGTTCACGGAAAGAGTGCGCATGTCGAACCGGGCTGAAAGGGACGAGCCCTCGCCGGAGTGGCTTCACGCAAGAATCGAAGGACAGGCGTGCATCGACCGGCTTTCGCACTTCCTGGTGGAAGAGCTTCGGCAGGCCGGACACCGGGCCGTCGCCCCTTCGGTCGACAGCCGGTTCAGATCGTGCACAGCAGTGAACACGGTCTTTCTCGACGGCAATGAAACGCCGCTGCCGGTCTCTTTCACGAGCAACTGGTCGGAGCGTCACGCGGCGTATGTCTGCGGGCTGGGATCGTTCGGACTCTCGAAGGGATTGATCACTTCGAAGGGAATCGCGGGCAGATTCGACAGCATCATCACGACGCTTGCGCTTCCTTCCGACAACGTCATCCCCTCCTCGCCCTACGAGAACTGCACCCTGTGCGGAGAATGCGCCCAAAACTGCCCCGCGGACGCCATCTCGATCAGTGAAGGGAAGGACCACGTGCGATGCTCCGAATACCTGGACATGATACGAAAAAAACATCAGCCGAGGTACGGCTGCGGAAAATGCCAGACGGGAGTTCCGTGCGAAAGTGAAATTCCTCCGAGACGGCTGCAGATGTAGAGAAAGCATCTGCAGCCGTCGAAAAACCGATCGCCTCGTTTTACGGGAGCTTCTTTTTCAGCAAACCCGGAGCCGGAGCCGGAGCCGACCTCCGGGAGAATTACCTTCTGCTTTTCCGAGCAATCATCCTCTTTCGTTCCTCCGTGAACTCCCACCACGGACGAGGCTTTCCGCCGTTCATGAATTCCGTGACCGACAAAAAGACGTCGATCACGCAGGGATCTTGCCGAATGCCGGTCTTCTCACAAAGATCATTGTACATCTTGAACGGACATCGCCCGATAAGATTTTCCGGCTCCCGGATTCCGAGGAGGTGAAGATCTCTTTCAGTGGCCGGACCGACGTTGGGCAGATCGGTCAGCTTTTGGACATGCTCGCGATCCGCTTTTTTCGGGTTCATTCTTCGCCGCCTCCTGAAAAAGCATGCATCATCGCTTCCTGTAAAAGAATGAATTCGCGTTCCAGCACATCCATGCGTCTCCGCATCGCTTCAATGTCGTTGCTGCGTCCCGCCTTCTCCATCTCGAACGCGACGCTCCGCAAACGCTCTCCGCAGACGCTTGCCGCGCCGCTCTTGATAGTATGCGCGAGGCGGGTCGCACTCGCAAGATCATTTTTCTCCAGGGACTTCCGCAGAGCGCCGACCTCGACGGGGAACTCCTCCAGAAACTCCGCGGCGACGGAACCGGCGAGTTCCTCGTCGTTCATCAGGCGGGCAAGCATACCCGCCCGGTCGAAGACCGTCGACGAATCATCCTGATCGGCCTTATGTACCGCGTCGTCGACCGCATCTTCTCCGGCAGATTCTCCGTCGCAAGAACGGATTTCCCCTGTTTTCGGAGAAATCCACTTTTTCAGAACATCGCACAGAGTTTCCACCGAAATCGGTTTGGAAATATAATCGTCCATGCCGGCATCGAGACACTTTTCCCTGTCACCACGCATCGCGTAGGCGGTCATGGCCACTATCGGCACGCGTCCTGCCGACTCCGGAGAAAGGGCACGGATTCTTCTCGTCGCCTCGAAACCGTCCATTTCGGGCATCTGAACATCCATCAACACCAAGTCGTAGGGATTTTTGACGAAAGCTTCCACCGCTTCCGCTCCATCAGCGACGGCTTCGACCTGCAATCCGAGCTTCCGAAGCATTCCGAGAGCGACCTGACGATTCGTCCTTTTGTCCTCCGCCAGCAAGATACGCGCCGTGCATCCTTGAAAAAAACCGGAGAATCCATTTCGAGAGCGTTTCGGAACAGGATTTCGTATCGCAGCTTCCGTCTGCCTGAGAAAACGCAAAGAAAAGCTAAACTCGGCGCCGGGATCGATTCCATGTTCGTCAAACGAAGCAACGACAGGGCTCTGTACGTCTATTGCTCCTCCCATCATCTCCACAATCTGCTTCGAAATCGCCAGACCGAGGCCGCTGCCGCCGAAATGGCGCGTCGTGGAGGGGTCGAGCTGGCTGAACTTTTGAAAGAGAGCGCCTCTCTTCTCGACGGGTATGCCGATGCCGGTATCCCGAACCGAAAATCGCAAAAGCGCGGACTCGGAGTTCTCCTCCGCCATAGAGACCCGGAGAGCAACCTGCCCTTTCCGGGTAAATTTAACAGCGTTGTCCATGAGGTTTTCGAGCACCTGGCGCAACCGCACCGGATCTCCCTGCAGATGCCTCGGAACGTCAGGATCGGCTGAGCAGAGAAATGCAAGCCCTTTTTCGTAGGTCCGTACGGCACAGAATGCCGCGACGTCGTTCAGCAGCTTTGAAAGATCGAAATCGGCGATTTCCAGGTCCAACTTTCCGGCCTCGATCTTCGAGAGATCCAGAATACTGTTCAGCAACCTCAGAAGAGCGTGCGCGCTTTCATGGACGCTCTCCGCACAGAGGCGCTGTTCCTCCGAAAGTTCGCTGTCGAGAAGCAGCTCGGTCATGCCGATGACGCCGTTCATCGGCGTGCGGATTTCATGGCTCATATTGGCCAGGAAGTCGCTCTTGGCGCGATTGGCGGCTTCGGCCCGCGCCGCCAGCTCCTTCGCGAGCGAGGACGCCTCTTCAAGACGCCGGTTTGCTTCACGCAGAGCGTCTTCCGCCTGCTTGCGCTCCGTCACGTCGTCGAAGGTGGCATATGCCTGAAAAGGCGTCGCCCGGCCGGGATGAAAGAGGGGAATAGCGTTGATCGATATCCATGTAGGGCCGGTTTTCAGCGGATTGTCGACGCTCATGATGAAGTTGGTCACAGGCTTCCCCGTACGCAGAGCGACCATGGCGGGATGATCCTGCCCCTCCACCCGGGAGCCGTCCTCCCGGACGGCATTCCATCGCGGATCCATCGACGTCTTCCCCAGCATCTGGTCGAGAGAAATCCCCAGAATACGCTCCGCTGCCGGGTTGGCGGAGATGATGTCTCCGTTCCGGGACTGATAGACCACGCCTTGCGTCATCGTCTCGAACAGCCGTCGATGTTTCTCCTCGCTCTCGCGCAGGGCATCCTCGGCACGTTTGCGCTCGGTGATGTCCTGGATGACTCCGGTCACCCTTTCCGGTCTGCCGTCCCTGTCCCTGACAAGCTCCGCCTTGGAGACGATAATACGGGGAGGACGGCCGTCGGCGGGACGGATCTCGAACTCGAGGTCGTACGGCTTCTCCGATTCGACCAAATCGACAAGAGCCTGGCGGACACGATCCCTCTCAGGAATGCACGCCTCGATTTGCTCGATCGGAAGAAGATTCGATTCCGGAGGCGCCATGCCGTAAATACGGAAACCTTCGTCGGAACCCCATATCTTCCCTGTCGCGATGTCGTATTCCCAACTCCCGACATGAGCCATCTCCTGCGCTTTCTTCAGCCGGGTCTCGCTCTTTCGCAGCGCATCCTCGGCCTGCGTTCTCGCAGTGACGTCGGAATTGACGACAATAGCTCCCAGAATGACTCCGTCGTCGTCCAGTACCGGCGCAGTGTAGTTCAGGACGATTCTCTTGCAGCCGTCGAACGCGTCTATTTCAAGCAGTTCGTCGACGATCGTCGCGCCCTCCCGGATCGTATGGGCAAGCGCCCAGTCGTCCGGGGCTATCGGTTCGCCGGAGGGGAGGCGTCGCGCGCTGAAGACACCGTACTTCGACGGATCGACCTTCGGTTCGGCGCCCCAGATCGCGACTCCCGCCGGATTGCCCCGCAGCAGCTTGCCATTCCGGTCGGCAAACCACAAACCGACCGGAAGGATCTCGAAAACACGCTGCAGGACGCTCTCCCGTCTCCGCAGTTCGTTTTCGACGAGCTTTTGACCGGTTATGTCGCGGCTGACGCCGATGATGCCGATGATGTTGCCGTCGAAATCCCGGTACGGTGCTTTCAGGGTATCAAGGAGCACTCTCCGGCCGTCGGGGTAGGAGATCCATTCCTCGTTGCGCCGGGGAGCCATTGCCTGGAGCATTATGCGGTCGTTCGAACGGAAAAAGTCGGCTTCCTCCTGCGGATACAGTTCGTAGTCGGTCTTGCCCACGATCTCGTTCGGCAGAAGACCGATATGCTCCGCGAAGGCCGCGTTGCACCCAACGTATACGCCCTTGAGATTTTTGAAGAAGATCAGATCGGGGATGCAGTCGAGCAGAGAGGCCAACAAGGCCGCCTTGTCTTCTATCGCCTCGTACAGATTCTCATGCCCGCGCGGATGTTCCTTCGCTTCATCGCCCGTCGGAGAAGCGAACACACAGTCCGTGTGCGGTACGGCTTTCTTCCGGGCATTTTGTACAGAGCGTCCTGTTTGTTCTGAGCGAGCATCATGTGCCGTCATCGTAGACCTCCGTTCAAAGGATCAAGAAAAAGCTCGACTGCCCGTTCTTCCGTATCACGGACAGAGAGCCGCGGATGATCATACCATAATCTTCAGATTAGAGCATCCGCTTGCCGCCATCCTCGTTCCGGGAAAGAAAATTTCGCCTGAATCCACTGCTGTGAAATCTCTCTCTTGTATCAGGTAAAATGCCGCTCCGACAATATTTTATATTTTTCAGATTTAACATGCTTTATCTTTCTTTTGCAGCAGACTTGACATTCCCCCCCCTCTCCCTCAGAATGTACAAATCTTACCGAGCCGAGAGGAAAGGAGGGAACCAGCCATGAAAGAAGGACGTTCGGATGTTTTGAACGCTGCTTCCTCCCTGTGCCTCCTCCTCGGTTGCCGGTTCCCGCCTGGAACGCCGGCAGCCCGGTAAGCTGCGTAACGGCATTCCAAGGCCGGAACCTCTTTCAAAGAGGTTCCGGCCTTTTTTGTATCCTGATATTTATGGATGATTTTGAAAGGAGAGAGGATTATGGAGCAGGCACACGTACGAATTTTCGATACCACCTTGAGGGACGGAGAACAAGCTGCGGGAATCAACCTGAACACGGAAGAGAAGATGCAGATCGCCCTTCAGCTCGCCAAAATGAAGACGGACGTCATCGAGGCCGGATTTCCAGCGGCCTCCCCGGGTGACTTCGACGCGGTCAAGCTCATCGCGAAGCAGGTCGATGGACCGATCATCGCAGGGCTCGCCCGGACAAGGCGCGAGGATATTCTCGCCGCAGCTGAGGCGGTCAAGTGGTCGAAAAAACCTAGAATTCACACGTTCATCGCCACCAGCCCCATCCACATGGAGTTCAAGCTCCAGATGACCCCCGAGCAGGTGCTTGCGGAAGTCCGGCAGGCCGTGACATACGCCCGCAGTCTCGTCGAGGATGTCGAATTCTCCGCGGAGGACGCCAGCCGCTCGGACCCCGCTTTCCTCGGGGAAGTCTTCCGGACGGCCGTCGAATGCGGAGCGACGACGCTCAACATCCCGGACACCGTCGGATACGCAGTTCCGGACGAGTTCGGAGCGTTCGTCCGGGCCGTCATCGAAGCCGGCGGCAACCCGGAGAATGTTATCTGGTCGGTGCACTGCCACAACGACCTCGGCCTCGCGGTAGCCAACTCGCTCGCCGCGGTGCGCGCCGGCGCCCGGCAGGTGGAGTGCACGATCAACGGGCTCGGAGAGCGGGCGGGGAACGCTTCCCTTGAAGAGATCGTCATGGGACTCCGTACGCGAAAGGATCGTTTCGGTTGTGAAACCGGCATCGACACGACGCGCCTCTACGGAATCAGTTCCCAGGTCTCCCGCTTGACGGGATTCCCGGTGCCGCCCAACAAGGCGATCGTCGGGGCCAACGCATTCGCCCACGAGGCAGGAATTCATCAGCACGGCGTGCTGTGCAACAAGGCAACCTATGAGATAATGAACCCGGAGGACGTCGGAGCACCCGGAAGCCGTCTCGTGCTCGGCAAGCACTCCGGCAAGCATGCGTTCAAGCAGCGCGTCGAGGAGATGGGGTTCACCCTCTCCGACGAGAAGCTGAAAGAGGCCATGGCGCTCTTCAAGACCCTCTGCGACCGAAAGGAGATCGTCACGGCCGACGATCTTGAAGCCATGATCAACAACGAGATCCTTTCGATCGACGAGAGCCGTCGAATCACGCTGAAGAGCTTCCTCGTCCAGGTAGGAAGCGGGCACGGCACCGCGACCGTCACGCTTGAGGACGACGGACGGGAAATCACCGACGCGGCCACCGGAAACGGCCCTGTGGACGCCGCGTACCGGGCCATCCGGCGGATCATCGGTATCGAGCCGCAGCTTGAGAACTACGCGATTCAGTCGGTTACAGAGGCCTCGGACGCCATCGGCGAAGCAAGGGTCACACTCGATCTCGACGGCATCCGGGTGAACGGCAGGGGAGCGAGCACGGACGTCATCGAGGCCAGCATCAAGGCGTACATTGACGGCATCAACCGCCTCTTCGCGGCCCGGGCCCGCCTTGAGGAATCTGAAAAACAGGCGGCCGGTGAAGCCCGCAGAGCAGTTTAGACCGGAAACTATCCTGGTTGGATGAAACAGCGTCCACATCGTGCGACATCGAAAGGAGTGCGTATTGTATGGGAAGAACACTTGTAAGCGCCATCATCGCCGCCCATTCATCGGAAGCGGCGAGGGAGGGCGAGATATGCAAGGTGAAGGTCGACTTCGCCTTCGCGAACGACATCACCGGGGCTCCTGCAGTGCAATCATTCCGCGAGATGGGAGCGGAAAAGGTCTTCGATCCGGAACGCTGCGCCTTCCTGCCGGATCACTTCACGCCGAACAAGGACATCGCCTCGGCGGAGCAGACGAAGAAGGGACGTGAATTCGCGGTCGAACAGGGGATGCTCTACTGGGAGGTAGGACGGGTCGGCATCGAACATGCGTTCCTGCCCGAAAAAGGCTACATCCTTCCCGGCGACATCGTCATCGGAGCGGACAGCCATACCTGTACGGGCGGCGCCCTCGGCGCCCTCTCTTCGGGCGTGGGCAGCACCGACCTCGCCGCGGTCTGGGCACTCGGAGAAACCTGGCTCAAGGTTCCGCCGACCATTCGGGTGCACTATACCGGCAAACGTCCCGCCTGGGTCTCAGGCAAGGACATGATCCTCTCCCTCATCGGGCGCATCGGCGTGCAGGGCGCACGGTACATGGCCCTCGAGTTCGGCGGCGACGCCGTCACGGCTCTTCCGATGGACGACCGGTTCACCATCGCCAACATGGCGGTGGAGGCGGGCGCGAAGACCGGACTTTTCGTACCGGACGAGAGGATGCTGCACTACGCGAACACACGTGCGGCGAGGAAGTTCTCCCCCGCGTACCCCGATGACGACGCTTCCTACTTCCGCACCGAGACTTTCGTGATGGAGGAGATGACCCCCGTGGCGGCGATGCCCCACTCCCCGGACAACGTGAAGCCGGTACGGGAGTGCGGTTCTCCCGAGATCGACCAGGTCTTCATCGGCGCCTGCACCAACGGGCGCCTCCGCGATATCGAAGCGGCCGCGAAGATGCTTGAAGGAAAAAAGGTCGCGGACAAGGTCCGCTGCATCGTCATTCCCGCATCCTACGAGGTGTACAACCAGGCGCTCGACAAGGGGTATCTGCGCATCTTCACAGAGGCCGGCGCCGTCGTCTGCACTCCCACATGCGGTCCCTGCCTGGGCGGCCACATGGGAATTCTCGCCGCAGGCGAACGATGCGTCTCCACCAGCAACCGCAACTTCGTCGGGCGCATGGGGAGCAGCAAGAGCGAACTCATCCTGGCAAGCCCCCTGACGGCCGCGGCCAGCGCTCTCACGGGCAGGCTCACGGACCCGCGCGACGTAGCCTCTCCCGACTTTTTCAAGAGACTGGAGGAAGAATAACCATGTCGAAAATATTCTCTGGAAAGGCCTGGAAATTCGGCGACAACATCGACACCGACGTCATCATCCCGGCTCGGTACCTCGTGTCGAGCGACGAGGCGGAGATGGGCAAACACTGCATGGAGGACATCGACAAGGATTTCGTCAAGAAGGTCGCTCCCGGCGACATGATCGTCGGCGGAGAGAATTTCGGCTGCGGTTCATCCCGCGAGCACGCTCCCGTGGCGATCAAGGGAGCGGGGTGCAGCTGCGTCATCGCGGCGTCTTTCGCGCGGATCTTCTTCCGGAACGCCATCAACGTCGGGCTCCCCATCTTCGAATGCCCCGAGGCGGCGGCCTCCATAGAAACGGGGGACGAGATCGAGGTCGATCCGGGCGCAGGTACGATCGTAAACAAGACCAAAGGGAAGACATTCACGGTGGCCCCCTTCTCCCCCTTCCTGCAGGATCTTATCCAGCAGGGCGGGCTAATCCCCTACGTCCGCAAGGAACTTGCCCGGAGGAAGGGCGCATGAGCGGAAAGAAGTACACCATCGCGAGAATCCCCGGCGACGGGATCGGTCCCGAGGTCATCGGGGAGACGTCGAAGATCCTGGAGGCCGCGGGCTCGAAGTACGGGTTTTCTCTCTCGTGGGCGGACTACCCGTTCGGCGCGGACCAGTACCTGAGGACCAGCGAGATACTCCCCGCCTCCGCAGTCGACGAGATGGCTCCCATGGACGCCCTGCTGCTCGGAGCGGTCGGCGATCCCCGCGTGAAACCCGGTATCCTCGAAAGAGGAATTCTGCTCCACCTCCGTTTCCACTTCGACCAGTACGTGAACCTTCGCCCGGCGAAGAGCTATCCCAGGGTCCCCCTTCCGATAGCACCGAAGAAGGGGCCCGGTCTCGATACTCTTGTCGTCCGGGAGAACACTGAGGATTTCTACATGGGAATCGGCGGCAGAACCGAGCAGGGGAAGAGCGAGATCGATCTGTCCACGACACGCGGGCTTTACTCCATCGAGGGAAAACTTGAAGGCGCCTTCTCAGGGGGCGTCGAGGGGGCATTTCAGCTCGGCGTCGCATCCGAACCCGGCGTGCGGCGGGTTGTCGCCTACGCCTGCAGGGCGGCGAAAGCGCGCGGCGAAGAGAAGATCACCCTGGCGTCCAAATCCAACGCACTCCCTCAGATCTACGGATTCTGGGAGGAGATCGCAAAGGACGAGACCGCGAAACTCGGCATGGGCCTCTCCATCGCGAACGTGGACGCGATGTGCTACCACCTGGTGCGGACGCCGGACCTCTACAGCGTGATCGTCGCTCCCAACATGTTCGGCGATATCGTCAGCGACCTTCTCGCGGGGCTCGCCGGAGGACTCGGCGTCGCCGCCGGCGCCGACATCGGCGATCAGCTCTCCATGTTCGAACCCATTCACGGCTCCGCTCCGGACATCGCGGGGACGGGCAAGGCCAACCCCATCGCCGCCGTCCTGACGGGAGCCCTGATGCTGGAGCACATCGGCGAAAGCACGGCCGCAAAGGGCGTTGAGGAGGCCCTGACCGCATACCTCGCCGAGGCGGCGACGAAGGATCTCCCCGTGGAGTTCGGCGGCGAGGCGGCAACGACAGCCGTGGGAGAGGCCATTCTGCGGCGAATATAGCAGTTTCAGGAAACAGCAGAACATATACGCGATCGAGCGTCCCCCATTCTGCCGGGAGACGCTCGATTTTTTCAAGAGAGGCTGTCGGCATCCATCAGATCGCCGCAGCAGGACAGGAAAGACTGTTCAGGCTCGAACTCCGGTCACGATATTTTTGAAGACTTCCGCCATGATCAGCGCATCGGTGTTATAGGAGACGTAGGTGAAGCCCTGTTCGATACGCGCCTTGGCTTCTTCCACCGAACCTACGAAGATCCCTGCCGGTTTTCCGGCTCGCTTCGCGCTCGCAAGGGCTTTCGCGACGGCCTCCACCATCACGGGGTGGTAGATCTGCCCGGGGATGCCGAACGACTGGGAGAGATCGTACGGGCCGACGAAGACCACGTCCACGCCGTCCACCGAGGCGATCTCGTCGAGGGATTCAAGCCCCTGCTTGTTCTCGCAGTGAACGATCACCATCGTCTCGTTGTTGGCTTCCTCGAAGTACTCCGCAACCCCCTTGACGAAGCCGTAGCGGGACGAGCGGGTGAGGCAGGCCCCCCGCTCCCCCTTCGGGAAGTACTTCGCGTACCGGACCACATCCTCCGCCGCCTTTCGCGAGTTAACCTGCGGAACCTGGATTCCGGCGGCGCCGACGTCGAGGGTTCGCAGGACGGTTGTCGCCTCGGGGTTCGTGATTCGAACGATGGGCGTCATTCCCCGGAGTTCCGCCGCCCGGAGCAAATGCTGTATCGACTCCGGATCTCCCGGACCGTGCTCCGTATCGATGATGCAGAAGTCGAAACCGGCGAGCCCGGCAATCTCCACCAGGTCGGGGCAGTTCAGCGTGATGAACGGGCCGAGGACAACCTCTCCCCTTGCAAGCTTCCGTTTCAGTTCATTGACCATTTCAGGATCCCTCCATCCGGGGAATTCGATGTTTCCATACCATATTATACATCCGAAAAAAGGACGGAGAATACTCTCCGTCCTTCTCCATTCCTGAGTACATCAGGCTTACTTTTCGACGATATTCTTTTTTCCGTGATATTTTTCCTCCAGTACGCCGGCGGGCAGATACTTCTCCTCTTTCTCGCGCACCTCGTCGAGGCGGACCAGTTCGCCGAACTCCCGGAAGGTGAAAAGTTTTTCCAGGTACCCGTCCGAGACCCCCTCGGCCCGAATCCTTGACATGACGTCGTACATGCCGCGCGCCGCCGAATAGAGCGTCGAGAGGGCGGGAACGACCAGTTTGAAGCCTATCTCCTCGGCTTCCTTGACGGGAACGAGAGGAGTCTTTCCTCCCTCGATGAGGTTGAGCATCAGCGGGACCCTGATCTCCGCCACCACACGCTTCATCTGCTCGCGCGTTTCCAGGGCCTCCACGAAGACCATGTCAACACCGACGTCGACGGCGGCTTTCGCCCTGTCGAGCGCATCCTCGAAGCCTGTGACGTGGATTGCGTCGGTCCGGTACATCACGACGAACTCAGGGTCGATCTCGTTTCTTGCATCCAGCGCCGCCCGCAGTTTCCCCATCATCTCCTCTTTCGGGATGACCTGCTTTCCCTCCATGTGGCCGCACCGTTTGGGCGAGACCTGGTCCTCCAGGAAGAGACCGGCGGCACCGGCCCAGATGTACTCCTGGACGGTCCGGAACGCGTTGACGGCGTTGCCGAAGCCGTGATCCGAATCCCCCATAACGGGAATGCGCACGGCCCGGGCGATTGCCTTCACCTGGGAGACCATCTCGGTCATGTCGAGCAGACCGATATCGGGCTGCCCGAGGTGAACGGCGGCCGTCCCGTATCCGGAATGGAACACGGCCTCGAAACCCACCATTTCGCAGATGCGCGCGCTCAGCGCATCGTAGACGCCGGGAACGACCAGCGCTCCGGGGCGTTCAAGAAGTGAGCGAAAATGCGTTGTCCGTTTCATCGGTCTTCTCCTTCTTTTTTCCAAATCCCGTTCCTGCCCGTGGAATACTTTTTCTCCATCTCCCGGACGGCGTCCAGATCCATCAGCTCGTTGAACTCCCCGAAGGGGATCATGCGATCAACGCAGCCGGCCGTGCTCCCGGAGCGCTTCAGCGTCCCGAGAACGTTCTGAAGGGCCTTTGCCGCAGCATACAGCGGCCCCACCGGGAAAATGGCGATATCATAGCCGATCTCCTCAAGCTCGCCGACGTTCAGAAAAGGAGTCCGGCCGTGTTCCACCATGTTGGCGAGAACAGGAACCCTGAAGCTTGACGTGATGCGCTTCATCTCCTCGACGGTCTCCGGAGATTCAATGAAAAGGATGTCCGCTCCCGCCTCTTCGTAGAGCTTTCCTCGTTCGAGAGCCTCCTCGATGCCGTGCGCCGTCCGGGCGTCGGTCCTCGCCATGATCAGAAAGTCATCGTTTCTTCGGGCGTCGCACGCCGCCCTGATCTTGCCGGCCATCTCCTGAGCAGGAATCACTTCGCGCCCCAGCATGTGGCCGCACTTCTTGGGCGCCACCTGGTCCTCCAGCTGGATGCACGCCGCTCCGGCTTTTTCGTACTCCCGAACCGTGCGAAAGACGTTCACGGCATTGCCGTACCCTGTGTCGCCGTCGGCGATGACCGGCAGCGAGACCGCTTCCGCTATCGCTGCGATCCGGGAGACCATCTCGGTCTGCGTGAGCAGTCCCGTGTCCGGCTTTCCCAGCACGCTGGCTGAAAGTCCATATCCCGTGACATAGACGGCCTCGAAACCGGAGGACTCGATGATTCTGGCCGAAAGACCGTCGTACGCCCCCGGCGCGACGAGGATTTTCCGCCGCGCCAGGAGAGACCGAAGCCGTGTTTCTTGTTTTTCCATTATCTTCCGCCTTCCGTCAGTGCATGATCGAAGGCAGCCAGAGGCTCATTCCGGGGAACGCGATGACCGCGACCAGGAAGATCGCCATGATGATGATGAAGGGATAGACCCCCTGGATGACGTCCCCCATACGGATATCGGGCCTCAGACCGTTGATGACGTAGAGGTTCATGCCTACGGGCGGCGTGATGAGCGCCATGGTCATGTTCACGGTGAGCACGATGGCGTACCAGATCGGGTCGATGCCGAGCGCATGCAGAAGCGGCGTCACCAGCGGCATGGTGAGCAGGATGATGGAGACCGTCTCCAGGATGCATCCGAGAATGAGCATCAGCACGTTCATTGCGATGATGAACATCAGCACGGAGAAGTTGTTGCTGATGACGATCTCGGTGAGAATCTGCGGAATCCGCAGCAGCGTCATGACCCTGCCGAAGAGGATGGCGCCCGCGATGATGATCGCCACCATGCAGGACGTGGTGACGGAGCGGAGACAGATGGCGGGGATGTCGCGAATGCTGATTGTCCTGTAGATCACGAGTGTGATGAAGAGGCTGTAGACAAGCCCTACCGCCGCTGCCTCGGTCGGCGTGAACGCGCCGGTGTAGATGCCGCCGATGATGAGGAATGGAAGGAAAATGCCCCAGATGTTCTTCCTGGTGACGCGAAGTCGTTCACTCCAGGATGTGCGCTCCATGGGAGTGAACCCGCCCCTCTTGCTCCTGTAGACGGCATAGATGATGAAAAGAGCTGTAAGAACCAGCCCGGGAACCACACCGGCTATGAAGAGCTTGCCGACGGACTCCTCGGTGATGGCGCCGTAGAGAATCAGCGGGATGCTCGGAGGAATCAGGATGCCGAGCGTACCGCCGGCCGCGAGAAGCCCGAGCGTGAACCGCTTGTCGTATCCCCTCTCCGTCATGGCGGGGTATGCGACCATGCCGATGGTCGCCGCCGTGGCGGCTCCCGATCCGGTGATGGCCGCGAAGAAGGCGCACGCAAGAATCGTGGCGATCGCCAGTCCGCCGGGAAGGTGGCGTACCCAGGCGTTCATGACCTCGAAGAGGTCGTCGCCGATACGGCCGTCGAGCAGGACCTGGCTCATCAGGACGAACAGGGGAATTGCGAGGAGAACAAAACCTTCAAGGGATGTGAAAATGGTAGTTCCCACAATCTTCATCGGAAGTTCAAAAAGCCAGATCAGCACCAGAGATGTCCCACCGAGGGAGAACGCCACAGGAAGGCCCATGAAAAGAATGCCTATCAGCAGGACGACGACGAAGAGAAAATTCAGCACGTCTCCTCACCCCTTTCCTTCCCGCTCTTTCCGAAGAGTTCGGCGTATCTGTCCGCGATGATGAGGGCGAACTGGAACGTGAGCAGGGCGAACCCAAGGAGAAGCGCCATCTGCGGAATCCACATCGGGACGCGCAGCGGCGTTGCGGAGACCTTGTCGTAGCCGATCGACGAGGCGATCATCTCGTAAGCCTGCCATGTGACGATACCGCAGAAGAACATTCCCGCCGTACTGGTGATCATCTCGAGCATCTTCTGTGTCCGGGGGGAGAGATGCTCGATGAGGAGATCGATACGGACGTGCTTCCCCTTCTGAAGCGTGTAGGCTCCTCCGGCGAGCATGGTCCACATGAAAATATAAACCGCTGTTTCCTGGGCCCAGATGGTGGGAGAGCGGAAGAAATACCGCATGACGACTTCATAGAAGAGGATCAGTCCCATCAGGAGAATGCCGAGGCCGCTGACGTATCCCAGTATCAGATTTCCTTTTTCAACAGTGTTTCGAATATGCTTGATCATGAAAGCCTCTGCCCCTTTGCTTGTACGTATGGCCGGAGCGGGAAAGGAGGAATCCTTCCCGCTCCGGAAAAGAATCAGGTCCGATTTTTCAGGCTGTGCGTTTTAATCGACGGAGAGCGCCATCTCGATGAGTTTCTTGCCAAGATCACCCGTCTTCTGGGCAAAAGCAGCGCGGACGGGTTCGGTGGCCTGGATGAAAAGAGCTCTTTCTTCAGCGTTGGGAACGTAAATCTCCACACCGGCGTCTCGAATGACCTTCTCGGCTTCCATCTCCGACTGCTCGATAGCTCCCCGGATCCATTCCTCGGCGTCGAGGCCGGCCTTCAGAACCGCGTCCTTCGCAGCCGGAGCGAGCGATTTCCACCAGTCCAGGTTCCCCTGCACCACGAACTGGGCAGTGGTGTAATTCGCCTGCGTCATGTACTTCTGCACTTCGTGGACCTTTCGAGAGACTGCGGCGGGCATGCCGGTCGTCGCGCCGTCAACGGTACCTCTCTGCAGGGCCATGTACATCTCCGAGGAACTCATGACAGTGGGCGCGGCCCCCAGAGCCTTTTGCGTTTCAGCGTCACCGCTGCCGAAGGTTCTCATGGTGAGACCTTTGAAGTCTTCGGGGGTTTTCAAAGGGCGCTTGTTGTTGAAGAACTGAATGTATCCGTAGTCGACCCAGAAGAGATTTTTGACACCCTTTTTCTGGAACTCCTCGTCAAGAATCTCAGCCGCGCCGGCGGCAAGGAACTTCTTGGGCGACTGAAAATCTTTGAAGATGAAAGGCATCTCGAAGATATCCGCCGCTGGGATCATGCCGGACCACTTGTTGACCGAGACAAGCCCGGTATCAACGAGACCGTCCTGAATCGCCTCCACGATCTCGGTGTCCTTGAAGAGCTGGGCGGAATCGAAAATCCGCACCGTTACCTCACCGCCGGAGTACTCGGCAACTTTTTCCGCGAAGACGACGAGCCCCTTGGAAATGTGGTGCGAGGGGGGGAGCTGGTTGGACAGCTTGATTTCGACCTTGGCGAACGCCGCGGTGCACAGAAGGGAAAGCACAAGGAGCATAAGAACACTTGTTGCAAGCGATTTCCTGAACATACCTGTTTCCTCCTTCATATCCTGATATTGAAACCATGATTATTAATCCCGATTATCCGCAAAATACACCCCGGTTCGCAATCGGGATGCTCCTTGTTACCACATGTATCCTCACCCTGTCAACATAAATCGCTCCGGAGCGGTATTTTCAAACAACTCCAGCATCCTTGAAGACCGGTAGTTCATGCTTTGACAATAGGGAAAAGTCCGTTACAATGTTATCATGATGAGTAAAAATGACTGGTTTCCCGACAACGATTGGTTCCCGGGGGATGAATCCTCCTCCAAGCGCACGTTTCCTCGTTTTCCGTTCAAGGTGAACAAAGGGCTCCTTCTTCTCGGCGGAGCGGTTCTCCTTCTTATGGTGCTGTTTCCCGCTCTTGCGGAATTCTACACCGACTACCTGTGGTACGAAACCGAAGGGTACGGCTCCGTCTTCTGGACCCGGATCCTCGCCAGGTGGCCTCTCTTCGCGGCAGGGTTGATTCTCTTCGCCGCGGCGATCTGGGTCAACCTGGCTGTCGTGCGGCGGAACCTCCTGGCTCTCCACCCCGAAATCACACCGCTTCTCGCGTCGAAAGCGGCGGGGTTGGCCATCGGAGCTGCCGCACTCTTTCTTGGCGTCACCAACGGCATCTCAATCTCATCCGAATGGGCCATGGTGCTTCGCTTCTTCAACGCGACGCCCTTCGGCACTACGGATCCCATCTTCGGCAACGACACCGGATTCTACGTCTTCAGCCTTCCGTTCTGGAGATTCCTTCACGGACAGCTGCTGAACGTGCTCTTCCTCTGCATCATCACCGGAGGCCTCGCATACGGCGCGGTCCTCATGCCGCGGAACCGCGAGTTCACGCTCCCGTCCATCCCGCAGCGGATCCAGAGCCATCTGACAATCCTCGCTTCTCTGGGAGCGCTCCTCTGGGGCTGGGGCTACCTTCTCGACCGCTACGGCATCCTCTACTCCCCCCGCGGCGTCACCTTCGGAGCGGGCTACACCGATTTTCACGCCGAACTTTTCGCGCTGAACGTCCTCGCCGTTCTCTCGCTGCTCATCGCCGTCTTCCTGCTTGTCAGCCTCTTCCGCAAGACATGGAAGATCTCCCTCGGACTGGTGGGGCTTCTCGTCGTCTCCAGCATTGTCCTGAGAGGAGTTTATCCCGCGATCGTCCAGAAGTACTTCGTCGAGCCCAACGAGTTCGAAAGAGAGAGAAGATTCATCGACTACAACATCGCGTCGACGCTGCACGCCTACAACCTCCACGAGGTCGACCTCAAGACGGTCGCTCCCGACGACGCCATCACCTGGCGGGATGTCGAGGAAAACCGCGACACGATCAACAACATCCGCCTTTGGGATCACGCTCCGCTGCTGCGCAGCTACAAGCAGCTCCAGGAGATCCGCACCTACTACGACTTTTCGAACGTGGACATCGACCGTTACACCTTTGACGGCGAATACCGCCAGGTGATGCTGGCGCCTCGCGAACTCGACATCCGCGGCCTGCAGAACCCGACGTGGATCAACACCCGCCTCGAATTCACCCACGGCTACGGCATCGTCATGAACCCGGTGAACGAGGTCGCGGGCAGCGGCCTCCCCCGTCTCTGGGTGCGCGACATCCCGCCGAGAAGCGAGGTGGACCTTCCCATTACCCACCCGCAGATCTACTACGGTGAAAAGCCGAGCTCCTACATCTTCGTCCGCACCACAGTCCAGGAATTCGACTACCCGATGGGAGACTCGAACGTCCGCACCGTCTACGAGGGCAAGGGCGGCGTTCCCATGGGCTCGTTCTTCCGGCGCGTTCTCTTCGCCCTGAAGTTCGCCGATATGAAGATCCTCTTCTCGGACGTCTTCACGGAGGAGAGCCGCATCAAGTTCCATCAGAACATCCGTGAGCGGGTGCTGCGCGTCGCTCCCTTCCTCTACTTCGACCGCGACCCCTACCTGATCGTCTCGGAAGGCCGGCTCGTGTGGATGCAGGACGCCTACACCGCAGCGGACAGCTACCCCTACTCCCAGCCGGTCTCGATCGGCCGCGGGCAGGTCATCAACTACATCCGGAACAGCGTGAAAGCGACCGTTGACGCGTACGACGGCACGATGCGCTTCTATGCCGCGGATCCCGACGATCCCGTCCTGAAGGCGTGGAGCGGAATATTTCCGTCGCTCTTCCGGCCGCTCTCGGAGATGCCCTCGGGGCTGAAGGCCCACCTACGCTATCCGCAGGATCTCTTCAACATCCAGAGCGAGATCTACCGCACCTACCACATGACCGACGCGAACACCTTCTACAACAAAGAGGACGTCTGGGACCGCATCAACACGGGAGATACGAGGACCAGCTCGGCGGAGGCCTACTATGTCAACATGCGCCTCATGGGAGAGGAGAATTCCGAGTTCGTGCTCATCTCCCCCTTCATGCCGGTCAGCAGAAACAACATGATCGCGTGGATGGCCGGGCGCTCCGACGGGGACAACTACGGCCAGCTTCTCGTCTACCAGTTCCCCAAGCAGCAGCTCATCTACGGCCCCGCCCAGGTGGAGGCCCTTACGAACCAGAATTCCGAGATCTCGGCGCAGCTTTCGCTCTGGAGCCAGCGCGGTTCGGCGGTTATCCGGGGCAACATGACCGTGGTTCCGGTGGGCAACGCCATACTCTACGTTCAGCCTCTCTACCTGCGTGCCGAGAACAGCGAACTGCCCGAGCTGCGCCGCGTCATCACCTCGACCGGAGGACGAGTGGTCTGGGGGGAGACTCTCGAGGAATCGCTCGTCCGGCTGCTCGCTCCCACAGCAGCCGAGCTCGAGGGCGCAAGCATCGCTCTTCCCGCCCGCCGCGACCCGCTTGCGGAGGATTCCGACCTCTCGACTCTTGCCTCGGAAGCCATGACGTACTGGGACGCATCTCAGGAATCTCTCCGCAGAGGAGACTGGGAAGGATACGGCAGGGAGATGAAGAAACTCGAAACCGTGCTCAAAGAGATGATGGAAAAGCAGGAGCGGCCGGAGGATCAGCTGTAACCGGGCGGGAGCCCACCGGAAAACATCCTGACAAGTCAATACAGTTCCCGTTCGCGGGGATGATATAATGATACGATCTTCCATCGGCCCTTCCCTTGGAAGATCGTATTTTTTCATCAACCGAAGGGAGGCGCGACATGATCCAGGTGATGAGAAAAGGCATCTCCGCCTTGTTCGTTTTTTCCGCAGCACTTTTTCTCTTCGTCGGCATCGAGGGGAAAAAACTTGAAAAAATCATCTCCGAAAGGACGATTTTCCGTCCGCCGAGCCGGGAATTTTTCGATGCATACTGGTCGGCCGGTCCTGAAACGATCGCGATGCTTCAGCGCATCGACCGCACGCTCTCGTCTCCCGTTTCCGATATCGCCGGGCCCATCGTCACGGCCGGCCACGTGGCATCGACCCTTTTCCAGGCAACAGCGGAGAACATCCGCAATCTTGCGGTTTTCATCACGGAGCAGAACGGAAACATCCCCATCGAGTCGGCCCTCATCCAGGCCACCGCTTTCTGGAAATACTCCATAAAATACCGGGTTCCCCTTGACCTCCTCGTCGCGATGGCGCATACCGAGAGCCACTTCAATCCAAGGGCACGCAGCGGCGCCGGGGCGGCAGGTGTCATGCAGGTCATGTGGAGGATACACTCGGGAGTGCTGCAGGCCAACGGGATCCTCACCGAAGAGGAATTGTTCGATCCGGACCTGGGCATCGCCGCCGGAAGCCTGATTCTGTCACGGTATCTTCGGGCACATGATGATACGCAGACCGCGCTCGGCCGCTACTACGGCGGATCCGCCTCGGTGTACTGGGGGAGGGTCTCACGAAATCTCACAAAGGTCAGGAACGCGAACATCATCGCGCCGAGCGACCTTTAGCTTGAGGACTACCGCATCGTCAACCCTTTGCGGCGATGAGCCATATTCCCGCCAGGATGGAGATCATTCCTGCGATTCTCCACACATTCACCTGCTCGGAGAAAACCAGCGTCGAGACGGCGAGAATAAGCAGAAAAACCAGCCCTGACATGAAGGGGTAGGCCATGGAGAGATCCGTGCGGGTGAGCGAGGCGCTCAAAAAAATAAAGGAAACTCCGAAACATCCGACCCCCGCGATAGCCCACGGATTGGACACGATGGAGAGAACCGCGGAGAAAGCTCCTCCGTCCAGAAGATTTTTCTGATGGCCGAACGCCAGCTTCATCAGGGTATTCGCCAGGGCGTTGAAGACCGCGGAACCGGCGAGAAGAAACAAAGAAAGTCTGTCCATGAAAGAGCGCCACCCTTCCGGATATTCCCTCCGCGAGAAGCATCGGGGTTCAGCAGTATACTCTACCACAAACTGAGGTTGTTCATGTACAATAAAGCGGTTTGATTCTTTTATCTTCGGAAGGATGGTTCGATGAATCTCTCCCGCTCCAGTTCACTGACAAAATACGCTCTTCTTCTGATAGTTCTTTCGTTTTTTCTCTACTTCTCCGGCCTCGGAAGCTACGGCCTGCTGGAACCGGACGAAGGGAGGTACTCCGAAATTCCCCGGGAAATGCTGGAGTCGGGAGACTTCGTCACCCCACGCCTGAATTACGTCAAGTATTTCGAAAAGCCCGTGCTTCACTACTGGCTGACCGCTGCCGCATTCTCCGTCTTCGGAGAGAACGAGTTCGCATCCCGTTTCTGGCCGGCTCTTCTGGCTCTCGGCAGCGTTCTCACCGCATGGATCCTGGCGCGGCGTCTCTACGATTCCAAGGCGGCATTTTTCTCCTCGCTCATCCTGGCGACGAGCCTCCTTCACTTCGCAATAGGACGGATCAACATCATCGACATGCCCCTCTCCTTCTTTCTGACGGTGGCAATGACCGGTTGTTACTTCGGAATGGAGAAGAACCGGAAGTTCCACCTTGTTTTCTACAGCGGCATGGCGCTCGCTCTCCTCACAAAAGGACTGATCGGAATCGTTCTTCCCGGAGGCATTCTTTTTTGGTACATCCTTCTCACACGCAGGTGGAATCTGCTGCGCAATCTCCTCTACGCTCCCGGCATCCTGCTCTTCTTCGTCCTGACGGTACCGTGGTTTGCCGAGGTCTGCCGCAGAAACAACGACTTCTTCTATTTCTTTTTCATTCAGGAACATTTCCTTCGGTACGCCACGACGATGCACGGCAGGTATGCGCCCGTGTGGTTCTTCATCCCGATCCTGATCGTCGGTTTCTTCCCCTGGGCGGGACTATTGCCCGGAGCACTCCGGTCCGCGATCCCCCTGCCTCTGAGGACCATCGGAAAAGCACAACAAAAAGAGCTTTTTCTCTTTCTCTGGTTCGCCGTCATCTTCGTCTTTTTTTCGATTTCGAGCTCGAAGCTGATTCCCTACATCGTCCCGGTGCTCCCTCCCCTGGCGATCCTGATGGGACGGTATTTCTCACTGCTTATCGAGGAGGAGAACGTGCGAAAAACGGGCCGTTTTCTCCTGTGGAACTCGCTGCTCCTCGTTCCCTTCATCGGCGCGCTGCTGGTCTACCCCTTTTTCAACGACAGAATTTCCGCCGGACGTCTGCTTCCGTACTCCCTCCCCGTGGCCGCGGTCCTTGTTCTTTTCGTCTACTCCGGGTGGCACTGCTTGCTTCGAAGGAACTTCAGAAAGCTCGCCGTTCTCCTGTGCATCCTTTCGTTTGCGAACATCTTTGCTTTCGGCAGAGTATTCCTGCTCTACGACTCACTGCTTTCGGCCCGGGAACTCGCAGTCCGTATCGATGAGCTGCGGCGCGAGGGAGATGTTATCGCCCAGTTCGGGAACTACGACCAGGGACTGCCGTTCTACCTGAAGCAGCGTATCGTGCTGGCGAACTACATGGGAGAGCTTGAGTTCGGCGCACGGCGGGAGGCGGATCCGTCCTGGTTCATCCGGGAGCAGGCGCTCAAGGAGCTCTGGGCGGGGGACAACCGCCTCATCCTGATCGTCAACAGGGACCATCGAACCTACCTGACGAAGATACTGGAAGTCCAACTGCCCGCACCGGTGATAGAGACGGAGAAACGGCTCGTCTTCACCAATCGCCAGTGAAGAAGCGCTTCTCACGAAGAGGAGAATGCCGAAAATTTTCAGAGAAGACTCTCTTTTTTGTTGCCTTTATGAATTGATGCTGATTCGGGAGCAAATACCCCGAAAGGAGATGTAGAAGCACAATGTCCGAAAAATGCGCCATATCCGTCATCGTTCCTGTCTATAACGAGGAGGAGTCGCTTCCCCATCTCTGTCCTCGCCTCCTGAAGGCGCTCGATGGAATGAACCGCCCTTACGAAATCATTTTCGTGAACGACGGAAGCAGGGATTCCTCCCTCAAGATCCTTGCGGAATTTCACCGGAAAAATCCGGAAAATATCCGGATTCTCGACTTCAACGGCAACTTCGGTCAGCATATGGCCATCATGGCCGGATTCGATCACGCACGCGGGGAGATTATCGTCACGCTCGACGCGGATCTTCAGAACCCTCCCGAGGAGATCCCCCGCCTCGTGGAGAAGATGGACGAAGGACACGACGTCGTCGGCACCGTCCGGCAGAACCGGCGGGATCCGAAATTCCGCAAGATGGCGTCCCGCATGGTCAACAAGATCACCAACCGGATCACCGGACTCGGCCTGAACGACTACGGATGCATGCTCCGGGCCTACCGGAGGGATATCGTGAATCTCATCGTTCAGAGCTTCGAGAGCACGACGTTCATTCCGGCGCTCGCGCAGAAGTTCGCCGTCAATCCGGCGGAAATTCCCGTCGGGCATACGGAACGGGAGCACGGCACCTCGAAATACAGTCTCTTCCGGCTCATCCGTTTAAACTTCGACCTGATGACGGGATTCTCGCTCTTTCCGCTCCAGGCGGTGACCATGATCGGAATCGTCGTCTCGGGACTGAGCTTCGCCTTCGCTCTCTTCCTGATGCTCCGCCGTCTCATCGTCGGCCCGGAGGCCGAAGGCGTCTTCACACTCCTGAACATCAACTTCTTCCTCATGGGAATCACCATGTCCTGCGTGGGCATCACAGGAGAGTACATCGGCCGCATCTACCAGGAAGTCCGGAAGCGCCCCCGCTATATCATACGGAGGGAATGGGACAATGACTAATTTGCGCGCGGTCGTCTTCGCCTACAGCGAAGTGGGGTTCGTCTGCCTGGAGGAGCTGCTGCGGCAGGGAACGGACGTGAAGGCTGTCTTTACGCACGAGGACGACCCTTCCGAGGAACGATGGTTTCCCTCGGTCGCGAAGCTCGCCCGCGAGGCGGATATACCGGTGCTCACCCCTGAAACACTCGGAGACGAGGAGTACCGTCTCGTGAAATCGCTCCGGCCCGAAGCGATCTTTTCTTTCTACTACCGATCGATGATCGCGGAGCGTTTTCTGCGGATCCCGCCGCAGGGAGCCTTCAACATGCACGGCTCCCTGCTCCCGAAATATCGCGGAAGAGCATGCATCAACTGGGCGATCCTGAACGGCGAGACTGAAACGGGAGCCACGCTCCACCACATGGTGAAACGCGCGGATGCCGGAGACATTGTCGACCAGGAGCCTGTTCCCATTCTCTTCGAGGAGACGGCGCTCGACATCTCGCGCAAAGTGGCGGAGGCGGCAAGGATCATCCTGGAGAGGACCCTTCCCGCCGTAGCGGAGGGTACCGCGTCCCGCACCCCCCAGAACGAGGCTGAGGCGACATACTTCGGACGAAGAACGCCCGCGGACGGCAGAATCTCCTGGCGGAAGAGCGCCGTCTCGATCCACAATCTCGTCCGCGCAGTGACCCGCCCGTTTCCCGGAGCGTTCACCTTTTTCGAGGGAAAGAAGCTCTTCCTTTGGAGGACGACTACCGAGGAAGAACTTCCGTTCGCCGAGGCGCTCCCCGGTACGGTCCTTTCAGTCGATCCGTTCCGCGTAGCCGCGGATCGCGACATTCTGCGCGTGCTCCGCCGGCAGTGGGAGGGCGGCGAAGAGCAGGGCGACGACGGGCCGGAGACGGTGGTGAAAAAAGGGGACCTGCTCGGAGGATGAAACTCCGCTCCATCTTCTGTGGTATACTGCTCCAGGCATGAAGATCATTATTTGAACGCACCATCCCGCATTTCGACAAGACGCGGGAGAATCCACCGGGAGGTTTTTGAATGAACGTTCTGATTCTCGGGGCCAACGGTTTCATCGGGTCCCATCTTATCCAGGGGATCCTCGAGAGCACCGACTGGAAGGTTTCCGCTTTCGATCTTTCCGGAAGCAACCTGACACAGTATACAGGCAATCCGCACTTTTCCTTCACCCAGGGCGACCTCTTCACCGCCGACGACTGGCTGAAACAGGCAGTGGCGGCATCCGACGCAGTCCTTCCTCTCGCCGGCATCGCAAAACCCTCGTACTACCTCAGCAAGCCGCTGTGGACGTTCGAACTCGACTTCGAGGAGAATCTGAAGATCGTCCGCATGTGCGTCGCCGCCGATAAACGGGTCATCTTCCCTTCCACGTCGGAAGTGTACGGCATGAGCACCGACACCGTCCTCAGAGAGGATGAAAGTCCGCTCATCGTGGGTCCGATCAACAAGATGCGATGGATCTACAGCTGCGGCAAACAGATGATGGACCGTGTCATCGTCGCATACGGCCAGGAGAAGGGACTCCGGTACACCATATTCCGTCCGTTCAACTGGATCGGTCCGAGACTCGACACCTTCAGGGACGCCGAGGAACGGACGGCCCGCTCGATCACGCAGATGGTCCACGACGTGCTCTCCGGGCGCGGGATCACGCTGGTCAACGGCGGCGGGCAGCACCGGAGCTTCACGCACATCTCCGACGGAATCCGGGCGCTCCTGGCCATTCTGGCGGACGAAAAGGCCAGCAACGAAAAAATCTTCAACATCGGAAACCCGGCGAACAACGCCTCCATCAAGGAGCTTGCCCACCTCATCCTCAACATCATGAAGGAGATCCCCTCCTTCCGCGAGGCCGCCGAAAAAGCGTCCGTCACCGTGATGCCGGCGGAAGAATACTACGGAAACGGCTACGACGACATGCAGAACCGCGTTCCTTCGATCGAGGCCATCGGAAAGGCTCTTGGATGGGAGCCCCGAGTTCCTCTCCGAGAGGCCGTGGAGCTCACAGTCCGGAGCTACCTGGACCAGCCTTTGCATCACGGTTAGGAGGGAAACGGCATGTCCGAGATTGTTCTCGTGCTGAAAACGGACGTCGATACGCTGACAGGATACCGGGAAGGCGTTCCCCGTCTTCTTGAAATCTTCCGTGCACGGAAGATGCGCTCATCCTTCTTCTTCTCCTTCGGTCCCGACAATTCCGGGAAGGCCGTCCGGCGCATCTTCAAGAAAGGATTTCTGGAGAAAATGCGAAGGACAAAAGCCCCCTCCGCATACGGCATCCGGACGATGCTCTACGGAACGCTCCTCCCCGCCCCGCTCATCGTTTCCTCCGAGCCGGGAATCTTTATCCGCGCGCTCCAGGAAGGGCATGATTGCGGAATCCACTGCTGGGACCACGTTCATTGGCACGACAATCTGCCGCGGATGAGCGAAGATGAAATCCGGGAGGGGTTTCGCAAGGCGATGGATCTGTTCGAGCGATATGCCGGACGCACGGCGAAAAGCTGCGCGGCCCCCGGCTGGCAGGCAACTCCATCCAGCCTCTCCGTCCAGGACGAGCTCGGATTCGACTACTGCAGCGATACGCGAGGAAGCGCATACCCTTTCCATCCGCGTATGGACGGGCGTACCTTCAGAACACTCCAGATTCCGACGACCCTGCCCACGCTCGACGAACTTCTCGGACGGGACGATCTCCCCTCGGAGCGGATCAACGAGCACTACGCGGAGCTTCTCCAGCCGGGACTGAACGTGCACACCATCCATGCGGAGATGGAGGGGCGGGGGCAGAGCGCCCTCTTCGAAGACTTCCTTGACCGGTGCACAGCACAGGGAGTGGTCTTCAAGACACTGGACGACATCGCCCTCGACATTTCGCTCCGCAAACCGATCATCCACACGTGCAGGATTGTTGCGGAGGAGATTCCGGGCCGATGGGGCACGGTCGCCGTCCAGCGCTGTGCCCGAGAGGGCGGCAATGCCTGAAGAAGCGATACGAGGGAACATTGACGAACTGCCCGACACCTGCATTGCGGACAATGAAAAAAAATTAAAGTCCCTGCTTGGAACGCGGAACCATGTTTCATAAATAATCCGACAAGGAGGAAGTTCGATGCGAAGAATACTACTGCTGTCTCTACTCTTTTTTCTGTTGATCCCGACCGCTGACTGTGCAGCTGCAAAACCGCTCCGCGAGTTCAATGGGAACTTCACGCCGGCGAACAACGGGGAGCGGCTGCTTGCTTTCCTGGTATCCCTGACCGACCCGGAAGTTCTGGAACTCCACATGGATCAGCAGCCGGACAACGACGGCAACGTCCGCAATATCTCGATCTTCATCTCGGGAGCCTCGATCGGCGGATTCCGTGTCGAGAGGATCGCTCTCGAATCCTCTTTCCTGGAGCTCAATCCTCCTTCCGCCTGGAAAATGGGGGACAAGGATTCGTTCCAAGCGAAAAGCGCCCTTCGGACCAACGTCGAGCTTGTCGCTCTCGAAAAAGACCTCAATACAGCCCTGACCTCATACGCAGGAGGCGGGTGGAGGCGAGTCTTCATCGATTTGAAACCGGGAAAGATCTACGCCCGCGGAAACTACCGGTCAGGGAGCCTCGATCTTCTCGCGGAGGTCACCACCGGTCTCGAAGTACGGCAGGGAAAGCAGATATGGCTGAAGGACACCAGCATCAAGATCAACCGCGACGACCAGACGGATTTCGTCCAGGATGAACTCCGGAAGATACAACCGGTCGTCGACATAGGAAGCTTTCCCTTCCCAGTATCCCTGGCCGTCCTTTCCGTGGACGAACAGAAGATCGTCTTCTCCACAAGAACCCTTCCGAAACCGGTGAAGGGAATCTTCTATCGCTACGTGCGGGGATCCTGAACTATGCTCGCCTCCTCGGGAGCGACGGCCTTCAGCATCATGGTGGCGTAGCTTCCGCGAGGAAGAAAGAAGTTGACGCGCATCGCGTTCTTGCCGGGGAAGAGGGGATCCTCTTCCCTTTTCCATGAAGCATCCCCGGGCACAACAGTACAGGCCCTTGGGAAGGACGAAAAGTACGCCTGCTCCATCTCTTTCAGGCGGAACTTCGAGAGCCGGACGCCTCTTTCAAAAAGCAGTGCGGAGAACACCTCGCCGATATCGGGTTCGAGAGGCGGCATGTCCGGCGCCGCCGTCGGCAGAGCGGCGGAAGCAAGGCGGGAGAGGAGAGGCTCGGGGAGCATCCGGTATTGAAGCAGTTCCCCCGTCCTGACGGAAACGAGAAACAAATCCCCCCGCTGCTTTGCAAGAAAACGGGAGAGCGTTTCGTTCCAGAGAAAACTCTGGTAAGCCGAGAAGTACAGCCCCATCTCAGGAGCGGGGATGAGCTTCAGGCAGGCTCTGTACCCCGCCTCGCCCCTCTTTCTGAGAATAGTCAGCATCTCCTTCAGGAGAGGTTCCGGGCAGAAGGGCGCCATTTCTTCCCATTTTCCCCACATCGCCGCAAGAAGCGCTTTCCTTCTTTTCAAAGGAAGGGGGGCGTCGGGGTGACGGAACGAGAAGTACTTCCTAAGTGCCGGTCCAAAACGGCGCTTCACCAGCATCTCGGCGAGAAACTCGCCCTTTTCCCCTACGTTTCCGAAACGCTGATCGTCGAAGTAGTTGACGAAGCCTCGAGCAGATACCTCCTGCAGCCTGGCTTCGCACCTCCCGGCCTCCGTCTGCTCCATATCCCTGAGAAGGACGGAGAACCGGTTCCCCTTCAGGACCGCAGGCGCCAGGTGAGCGTTCGAATAACCGGCGAAACGGACGGAAAATCCTTTTCCTTCGCAGGCCAGATCATATTGAGAGGGAACGGAGACGTACTGCAGCGTATGGGCGTGCCGGTCCTTCTTCCCTACGGACCGGACTTCCGTCAGAGGGACTCCTCGTGCCGCGGCCGCCTCCCGCAGCGCATCGGCCGTATTCCACCCCTCCTTCTCCAACAGGAAGACGCGGAAGGGCATCTCCTTTTTCGAGGGTGCAAAATGAAGCACCTCTTCCACGAAAAAATCGTCGAAAACGGTCTTGATCCGCATGTCTAGAGCACCAGGCGGGCGTACTGCTTCAGTCCGCCCCGGCCGAGCGGTGATACAAAGTCCCGGGGCGTCATACCGGAACCTCCGTCTGACAGTACATTCTCTTCAAGAAATCCATCTCCCTCTCGAATAAGAAAACAGGTTTACGCCAACACGGCGCGGGCGGCAACAACACCGCTCGCGGCTGCCTGGATGATTCCGCGGCTGACTCCCGCTCCGTCGCCCGCCATGAAGAGCCGCTCGATGACGGGCACTTCGAGGTTCTTGCGCAGCTCCAGACGCAGGGAATACAGCTTGATCTCGACGCCGTAGAGCAGCGTGTCGTTCTGGTTCACTCCTGGCATGATCGAGTTGAGGGCGTCGAGAAACTCCACGACGTCCGTCAGGTAGCGGTGCGGAAGCACGAGGCTCAAATCTCCAGGCTGGGCGGTTGCTGTGGGAGTGATCATCCCGCGGTCTATGCGGGACTGCGTCGAGCGCCTTCCGTCCCGAAGGTCACCGAGGCGCTGGACGAGGATGCCGCCCCCGGCGAGCATGTTCGCCAGCTTGGCCACGTGAGTCGCGTAGCCGATGGGATCGTTGAAGGGTTGCGTGAAATTCTTGGTCACCAGGATGGCGAAGTTCGTGTTCCTCGATTTCACGTTTTTCAGGCTGTGTCCGTTCACCGTGACAAGATCATGAGCCTGATTGTACTCGTACACGACAAAACCTGAAGGGTTCATGCAGAACGTACGGCACCTGTCGTCGAAGGTCGGCGTGTTGTAAAGACATTTCACCTCGTAGAAGTGCCTGGTGAGGTCTTCACAGACGCTGTCCGGCACCTCGACCCGAACACCGATATCCACTGGCATGGAGGCTATGGGAATACTCAGCTTCGAGACAATGCCCGAAAGCCAGGAAGCCCCCTCCCGCCCCGGAGCGACAATGACGCTTTCGCTCCGGTGGACGGTCCCGTCGGAGAGCACAACTCCCGCCGCCCGCCCGTTTTCGATGAGGAGGTCGGAGACAAAGGTGTTCATGAGAATGTCGCACTTGGGCAGCAACGCCTCGTACATATTGTTGAGGACCTCGCGCGACGCGTCGGTCCCGATATGGCGGATACGCGCCGGGAGGATCTTGATTCCGACGCCGGAGGCCTTCCGGACCGTCTCCCGGACGATGTCGCCGCCCGGTTCGTAGGCGTTGTTGTCGGCGCCGTACTTCACGAAGACGCTGTCGACATACGAGATCATATCGAGCAAAGCATCCTCCCCGATACTCTCCTCGAGATTGCCGCCGAAGCCGGTGGTCAGCGTGAGTTTTCCGTCCGAGGCCGAACCGGCGCCCCCCCACCCCGAGACGATGCTGCACGATTCGCAGTTCAGGCATTCCTTGCTCTTTCCCTCGACGATCGGACATTTTCTCTCCCGGATCAAGCGTCCCTTGTCGATGATCAGCAGCTTTTTTTCGTGTTTCACGCACTCCATGGCGGCAAAAATCCCGGCAGGTCCGGACCCCACGATGATGACGTCGTATGTCATAAAGCAGACTCCCTTCAATAGCTTTTCTCTTCAACAGCCGGCGTCCCGCATCGAAAAGCAGGCGGGAGCCGCATTGTATCACGATCTCCTGCTGTATTTCGAGTCTCTTCGGAGCCCTTTCCGGACTTTTCTCAGGACATCGAGATCCTTCGCAGCCTTTCCTTTCTTCCCGTTTTCGTCGGAAGAAGTTTTTGTCTGTATTTTCCCCATTTTAACGAGCAGCTCGATGCTCTTCACATCAACACGCAAATGCGCGGCGAGCTGCTGCGCGGTTATTTCACGCCGCCTGCCGCCCTCCGACATCCAATCCCGGAGAAAACTCCACGCATGCATGTACAGGTCGTCAATATAAGAGCTGCAGGAGAGGCAGATCGCCGTCTCCCGTTCTTCTCCGTCGTCCAGGTATGCGTTCCCGCAGTGTTCACAGATTCTCAGGGCCAAATGCATCAGCCTCCCGTTGTTCTTCGTTCTCCGCTGTGATGATTGTTCCTGGCGTCCGGGCCCAAACGCCCCATTCGTTACAGGGCTGCAAAGCCCCCGGTCTGCAGATCGTCCGAAGAACCCGAAAGCGTTCTTTTCACATTCTCGACGAAAGCGTCCACCCTTTCCGGCGTTTTGATGAATGAAGGATCCGCGAGGTCAAGCGTCATGCACTTGGAAGACGAGAGTCCCGTCTCCGATCGTACGAATTCGAGGAACGAGGAATAGGCATCGTAGAGAGCTCTCCAGTACGTCTCCCCGGCCTCGATCTCGTCCTCCCTTCCGCGTGCGCGGATACGCCGCATGATCTCCTCGAAGGGACAGGAGAGCACGATGATGAGGCGCGGCATCGGCAGATGCTTCAGCAGCGAGTCGTAGAGCATGAGGTACGTCGCGAACTGACTGTCCCGGAAATATCCCAGCTTGTAGTAGAGCGTCGCATAGATCTTGTCGCCGAACACACTTCTGTCGAGAATATACTCATCCGATTCGGAGGCGCAGAGATACTGGGCAAACCTCGTCACGAGAAAGTTGAGCTGCATGGGAAAAGCCCATCGCCGTTCCAGGTGAAAACGGCGCAGAAGGTCGTACTGATCCCGGAACTCCTCCGGCATTACCCGCAATCCCAATCGCTCGGAGAGCAAATTCACAACAGTGGACTTGCCGCTTGCCGTCATACCTTCAACAATGATTTGAACCCTGCTCATACTCTTCCTCCTCAGTCGGCTGCATACCGGACACACTGCAACTGGCAGGTTCCGGCCCAATCCGCACGGACACGCGGGGCGTCACGGAACGAATGGAGCAAGAACGGTCCTGTTCCCGCCCGCTTTTTTCGCTTCAAGAAGGGCATACTCGGCCCGTTTCACGAATTCGCTCATCTCCATCTCCCGCCGGAACTCCGCGACCCCCATGCTTGAGGAAAGCGTCCTGTCGGGAAGAAACTTGTAATGGAAGATCATGTCGCGTATGGCTTCCGCCACCTGGTAGGCGAGAGGCCCGCTCATCGGGGTCAGCACGGCGACTTCGTCGGCTCCCCATCGCCCCATGAAATCCGTAGGACGGATCCTGCTTTTCACCGCTGCGCAAAAGTCCTTCAAAACCTTGTCTCCCGTTTCCCGGCCCAGGGTTTCGTTCAATGCCCCGAAGCCGTCGAGGTCGATAAGGATCAGGGACATATTCCCCCGGTAGCGCATCGCCCGCTCAGTCTCCGTGCCCAGAATTCTCTCGAACCCCTCGCGGTTCGGGATACCGGAGAGCGGGTCCGTTGCTTTTCGCTTCCTCTCCTCCACCTGTTTCTCCCCGGTGATATCCCGGAATACGGAGAATATGCACGCGCGCCCGTCCATCTCGATTTTTTCGGAGGAGACCTTTCCGAAAAAGGCCCCTCCGGTCGCCGTGTTCAACTTCACCTCGTAACCATTGACAGGACCGTTGGCCCCGAGCTCGTTCATAAGACGTTCACGCTGCCCCGCGCCGTGATACAGGTGAAGATCCTCGACGGTTCTCCCCAAAACGGCGATCTCCGAATATCCCAACCGCGAAAGAAGCGCACGATTGCAGAGCAGGACACGCCCCTCGTCGAGAGAGGTGATCAGCATCATGTCCGAGGAAGCTTCGAAGAGCTTCCGAAATCTCTCCGCTTCGGCGCGGCGTTCCCTCTCCAGACGACGGTACCCGGTTCTGTCGAGAAGCAGCAGGGAGAGACCGAGAACTTCCCCTTCACGATTGTAGACCGGAGAAAAGGAGAGTGAAAAATAGGAATCACCCGCTTCCCTTCCGATCTCGACGGCCTCTCCCGCACGCGCTCTCCCGACTGCGAGACGAAAAGCGTCGCCCGTCGCGTCGGCAGGGATCAGGTCCAGAAAGGACTCTCCCTTCTCCGGAAGACGGCCCCATAGAGAGGTCGCTACCCTGCGAAAGCCGTCGGTCATGAAAGACGGAACGCACTCCATGTCCATTGCGCACATAAGGAGGTCTTCGCGTTCGGCCAGCAAAAGCCGGACAAGGTCCTGATCTTTCTGCGGAAGAGCGGCGGCGTCAGCGGAGAAGCGCTCCGGAGAGGAAATATCCGCAGCCGCTTCTACCGGAGCCCCCGGAAGCTCGTACCCCACACCCAGGAGCACACTTTCGCCATGGTAGACGCCCGGAGCAGCCGAGAAATCTATCCAGCGTTCCCGACCGTCCTCCGAACGGACGGAAAACGTCAGCCGTCCTCCCGGCGTCTCATGATCCGAACTTCGGGCAAGCAGCTGTTCGACCGATGCTACAAAGCCGGGCGCGATATAATCCATCATGCGGAAACGAGGTCGTTCCCTGAAGGAAAAACCGAAAAACTCTTCTCCCCGCCTGTTCATGAAGAGCACCCGGTCTCCGGAGAGGACCAGCAGAATAAAGAGCGGATTATCCGACAGGGCCAGATAACGCCGTTCCATATCACGCAGGACCGCCTCTTCGCGTTTCCAGCGGGTCAGTTCTCTTTCAAGGCGAATCGTCTTCCGGCAAAACCCTTCACGACACGTCCCGCCTGGCGAATCACCGGTCCCCGCCTCTCTCTCGAAACGAATATTATCAAGACTGTCGTTCATGAAACACTATCCCTTCCTTCCATGAAACAAGGGTGAAAGTCTATTTTCGCTGAAAACGGAACTGGCCGCCCGAACACCCCTTGACGTCGGTGATGCAGATAAACCCCTTGTTGCGTGTGTGGGCTGTGATGACAGGGATATCCTTTCGGCGGCATATCACCTTCACAATAGTCCGGACGCCGTCCCGTCCTCTTCCATAGAGGACTGTCGCGCCGAAACCGTCGGCGCGGATATTATCGATCATCTCTTTCGTTTCAGGCGTCCTGTCCATGATCAGTTCAAGGAAGACATAGGCGTTCATCAGCTTCTCCTCGAGAAAAGATCCCACGAAATTGCCCGCCGAGAATCCTGCGCAGTAGACAACCATCTGCAGCAGGCTCATCTCGCGTCCTCCGCCTATAATATGCCCGAGCGCGGTAAGATATATCATCACCTCGACAAACCCTATACATGCGGCAAGAAGCCGTCTTCCGCGGACGAGGAAAAGAATGCGTACCGTTCCGCAGCTTACGTCGACTATTCGCGCGCAGAAGATGAGACCAAGTCCTATATAATCCATCGGCGCACTCCCCCGTATCCGGATTCCGGCCGTTTGGACGCTCCGATCAGCTTGTCGAACGAAACAGACATGAAAAAACCTCCTTGAAAAACATTGATACTATCCTACCATACCTCTCCATCAGAGTATAATAAACGAAGAGCGAGCAATGCAGCAAATCTTCCGGGAAAAGGAGAGACTGTCCATGGACTGCCGACATACAATCCGCACGCTCGAAGAAAGAGTCTCCTTTCTCGCCATGGAGCGCGCCGCTGCGCTTGAGGCACTTGAAGTAGCGCACGATATCGGATCCTTTACAGCGTCTCTCACGGGGCTGGAATCCCTCGAGGATATTCTCCGCGAATCCGCCGCTAAGATACGATCGCTTCAGCCGTTCGGCCCCCTCGCTTTTTTTCTCGTCGACGAGGAGGACATGTCCCTTGTACCGGCCTACTCGGAGCCCAGGGAAAAACTTCCGTTTCTGGAAAAGGAAAAAGAACCCCTCATCGAAGACCGCACCATCGCATGGACGCTCCGCCGGAAAAAACCGGTCATTGTCTCGGCAAGCGACGGTTCAGGCCGCTTTTTTCTTCATGCCCTCGCATCACCGTCGAAAGTCCTGGGCATCTTCATGGGGCTGATCGAAGAGGACGGGCAGGAAAAACTCAACCCTTCCTACCACAATTACCTCTCAATCGTCCTCACAACTACTGCCGGCGTCATCGGCACGACGCTTCTGCTGCGAAAGATCCACACGCTCAATCTCAGCCTCCAGGAAAAAATTCACTTCCTGGAGAAATCCAGGGAGGAACTCGCCCTCTATCAGAACAACCTGGAAAAAGAAGTTGCCGCACGGACGAACGAGCTCGCCAGGACAAATGAGGAACTTCGCAGAGAGATCGCGGAGAGGAAACGAATGGAGGCCGAGATACGCTACCACGCATGGCATGATGCACTCACGAAACTTCCCAATCGCGAACTTTTCCATACGCGTCTCCTCGCCGCCATTACCACGAACTCGGCCGTTGCCGTTTTCTTCATGGATCTTGACGGATTCAAAAATGTAAACGACACGCTCGGACACGACAGCGGCGATCTTCTCCTCAAGGAGGCGGCGCTGCGCCTTTCGGAGGAGATGGGCTCGCAGGATACCGTGGCCAGAATGGGAGGAGACGAATTCACCGTTGTTCTCGCCTCGCCTTCGTCAAGGGACGAGGTCGGGAAGTCTGCGGAGAGCATTTTGAAGCGCATCTCCGAACCCTTTCTTCTCGGCGAAACACCCGTCAACGTAACGGCCAGCATCGGCATCAGCCTCTACCCCGATGACGGAGAAAGCGTGCAGGAACTCATGAAATGCGCCGACATGGCCATGTACACGGCGAAAGAAAACGGGAAGAATCGATACTGTTTCTGGAACAAAGGAAAGACGCATTCGAAGCAACAAGTGCCGAAAATATAGAACAAGGACGTGGAACCCGAAACGGGAATCCACGTCCTTCAGTTTTTCCTGAAGAAATCCCGGCAGCTACTTTTTCTCCTCCGGCTCTCCCGTTATCACGACGGTATGCTTCTCACGAAGCTTTACCAGTTCGTCTCTGTAGATTTGCGCCTTCTTGTCATTCAGGAGACTTTCGGCGAGCTCTTCCCGCACTTCTCCCAGAGAGCGTACGGAAGCTTCCTTTTTATCGACAAGGTTGATCAGGTGCAGCCCGAAGTTGGTCTTCACAGGTTCCGCGGAGATTTCTCCCACCTTCATCGAGAAGGCGGCCTCGGCAAATTCCGGGACCATCTGCTCTTTTGCGAAGTATCCAAGGTCGCCTCCCTGATCCTTCGAAGGGCAGGAGGAGTGCTTCTTCGCGGCATCCTCGAACGACATTCCGGTGGCAAGGTCTTCACGGACTTTTTTCATCGCTTCGTCGTCGGCGACGAGAATATGGCGTGCGCGAACCGTCTCGGGTACCTTGAAACTTTCCTTGTTCTTCTCGTAATAATCCGCTATTTCAGCGCCGGACACGGTGACGTCCCTCAAAAGGGCCTCGACCGCGAATTGGCGCATCACGTCTTTCCGGACACCTTCCATGGTGCGAATGAACTGGGGATCTTTCTCCAGTCCGAGATCAAGACCGAGGAGATAGAACAGTTCCATGTTCACCATCTCCTCGAGGATGGCGCGATGCCCCATCTCATTGTCGTACATCATGGCCCGCTGGGGATCGAGACGCGAGATAATTTCCCGGATATCTTTCAACCTGATCTCGCTCGCCCCTACGGTGGCGAGCACCTTTTCGGGGTCGGGAGCCGTCTGCTCCGCGGCAGGAGCGGCTTCATTTTCAGGCACGGACTCCGTCTTCGCCTCGGTCGCGACCGCGGCGGACGCCAGAAGGCAGAGAAGCAGGAGCGATGTTGAAAGCAACTTGGTGAAACGGTTCATTCGAAAACCTCCCTCTAGATGATGGTACGTAAAATGCACAACAAAATCGGACAAAGTGTACCATACAAGCGCGAAAAAAAAACGTCGGAAATGCTGAAACCGGCCTCAGGGATTCGCGAGGGACCACGCCATGACGGCGATGACCCCGGCCCCCACGAAATCAAGCAATCCTTTCAAGGGGCTTCCGGCTCGGAAGCGGTTGATACCCAGCGGAATCAGAATGATTGAACAGGTGTAGAGAATATAAGGAGCGACGGAGTTCGCAAAGTTTGACATCGTAATCCCTCCTTCGAGCGCCATCAATAATGCCCTTCAATCAGGAGAAAGTCAAGCGCAATGTGATAAATAAAAAGGGGGTTCCGCCTCACAGGGAAGATCCGGGGCAGATCTTCAGGAAGCGGAACCAGTGCGTGGGGAAGTTCATCAACCGAACCAGGATATCAATTTGTTTTCGTTGTCATTATGAATCACGCCAGGGGAAATGGCAAGACTTTTGTTCATAGTTTTTCTTTTTTTTCATTGTGTTTACGAACGGGAAGCTACGGCATATAATGATAAAGAGGTGAGGCAAATGGCCAAAAGAAGGCTTCCCGTAAGGGTTCTTGTAGCAGAAGACGACCCCATGGTTTGCAGCCTGCACGTTCAGACGATCCGACAGGTTCGCGGTTTCGTCGTCGCGGGAACGGTTTGTAACGGATTGGAGCTGGTCCGTTTTTTCGAGTCTTCTTCGGCTGATCTTATCATAATGGACATCTTCATGCCCCGTCTTTCCGGACTGGACGCGCTCAAGAAACTCCGAGCAAAAGGGAACGACGCGGATGTTATTCTTGTGTCCGCAGGCAAACGCACGACGCTCGTCTCCCAGGCCAAACTCCTGGGGGCATTCGACTACATCATAAAACCCTACTCCATGAAACGATTTCGCACCTCGCTGGAAGCCTATCTCGAGCACAGGACGAAAATACCCTCCGAAGCGGAGGAAACGACTCAAGAGGCCCTGGACGCCCTGTTTGAAATCACGACGACCTCCGGAGCACAGAATCACGACACTCTCCCGAAGGGATTTCAGCAGGAAACTCTGTCGCTTATAGTTGAAGAGCTTCGTACAAAAGCAAGTCTTTCAACGGAGGATCTCTGCCGGAAACTCTCTATTTCACGCTCGACCGCGTGGAGATATCTCGAATATCTCTCCAGAACGGGAGTGGTCAAGGTCCAGTTTGAATACAGCGGGCTCGGAAGGCCGCTGAAACGTTATGTTCTGCGCGAGAGGCCGCAGGTGATCCCCTCATGAGACAGAATTCGGGTTCTTCTTTTACCCCATGGAAGGCAAAGTACAGCCGTTCATCGGCGGCCGGTTCCAGAAGTGCGGCTGAAAAAAAACCGGGCGGAACGGAATCGGTGTTTTCAATAGCAAAAATCTGCGCGGATGTATTGGAATCTCTTTCGAGGAGGGCGCGAAAAAAGAAGCTGCGTTTCTCACTCGAAATCGACCCCTCCGTACCGCGTTTCGTGAAAGGCAACAGGGCCAGGCTTGAAAACATACTGCATCTTCTGCTCTCCGATATCATCGAAATCAGCTCCAAAAAGACGCTCATCTTCTCGGTGGTGACCCGAAGATTCACTCAGAGCGGGTTGGAGATCCTCTTCTCCGTAGAATGGCTGAGCCGGGACTTTTCTCAAAACTCCTCCGGTCCGGCTGAAAGCAGCGGTCAGCCCGGGCTCGGTTTCTCGATCTGCTCGGCGGTGATCACTTCCATGGGAGGATTTCTGTCCGTCAAAAAAGAGAATAAAAAAGGCATCGCGCTCTCCTTTTTTCTTCCGTTCACGTCGGTACCATCCGAGGAGGATATTGAGGAACCGGCGGCGAACATCATGCTGGTCGAAGACAACCCCATGAACAGAAAGATCATCACCGCCTGCCTCGAACACGGAGGGTATACTGTCCGAACTGCGGATTCAGGAAAAAAGGCGCTCGATATGCTCTTTGAAAAAGAGTGGGATCTCATCCTTATGGATATCCAGATGCCGGATATGGACGGCATTCAGACCACCGCCGCCATTCGTGCCGCCGAGAGTGAACGGGGGCGGCGGACGCCTGTCGTGGCCATAACGGCTCACGCTCGCGAGGAAGACCGGGAGAGCTGCCTGAAAGCAGGCATGGACGGATACCTTTCAAAACCCGTAAAACTGGAGACACTTCTCGCCACAGTCGCCGAGAAAACCGGCGATATCCGGACCGCGCACGAATCCGGCCATAAGATACTTGATCCCCGATCCTCAATCCTCTCCTTCACAGAAGGAGACGAAGACCTGGCCCGAAAAATCGTCGAAGAGTTTCTTCTGCTCACACCTCCGCTCCTCGACGATGTACGGAAGGCTTTTGAAAGAAATGACAGAAAGACGCTCTACCTTCTTTCTCACAGAGTCAAGTGCAACCTTGCCTATTTCGGCGAGGGGAACGCCTTTTTCCTCGCTGAAACACTGCACAACGAAACGGATACTCTCTCCGGGGACGAGCTCGCTTCGCTTCTCCTGCGCCTTTTCTCCGAAACGGAACATCTCATCGAAGAACTCGCGGACATGTGGGGAATAAACGACTAAACCTTTTCGCCGGGGCCGGAAAAACCGCTCGTTATTCGTCAGTCGCAACAGAACCGTGCAGCGATGAGGATCATCTCCCGAAAAAAATCCTGAAGGCTCTCTCCATGAGGCAATCCGCCGGAGAGAGCCTTCTCAATCGATGAGAGCGCCGATGCGCTTTCATCCCTTTATTTCAGAAGGGCCGGAAGCCATGTCGAGACGGCGGGCACAAAGGTGACCAAAAGCAGAATCAGCACGTTGCAGACGATAAAAGGAAGCGCATGGAGAAATATCTCCGTGATAGGCTTCTTGCATATCTTGGTGCAGACGTTGAGGCACATCCCCACCGGGGGCGTCACCAGGCCGATGGCCATGCCGGTGATCATGACGGCGCCGAACTGAAGGTCGTCGACACCGAGTCCCCTCATGACTGGGAGCATCACCGGACAGAGGAGCATGATCGAAGGGGCAACGTCCACGAAGAGGCCGACGATCAGGATGATCGCGTCCAAAAAGAGGAGAATCCAGAAGGGATGAACGTCGAGCCCGAGCATGAAGGCGCTCACCATTGCAGGTACCTGCTCCACGGAGAGAATCCAGACGTAGATGGTGGAAAACCCGACGACGAACATGATGGAGCTCGAGCTGAGCACGGTTCTCTTGAGCATGCCCCAGAGCTGCTTCACATCGAGTTCGCGGTACACGAAAAAGCCGAGGATCAGCGCATAGAGGACTGCGACGCCCGCGGATTCACTGGCGGTGGCGATGCCCAGCGAGACGGAGAGGACGATGATCACAGGCATGAGGATCGCCAGAACACCGTCTTTGACGGTATGCTTGAAGTCGGCGGCGTCGAAGGGGGTTCGGCGCGGATGATACCCTCTCTTCCGCGAGATGACCCAGACGAGCGTCATCTGCGAAACGCCGATGAGCAGTCCCGGGATAAGCCCCGCGAGAAAGAGCGAGCCGACTGAAGCCCCTGAGACCATGGCGTAGAGAAGCATCGGAATACTGGGCGGGATAATCATCCCCATGGTTGACGAGGCAACGGTGACCCCGGCGGAGAACCCCGTGTCATAACCTGCCTTCTCCATCTCGGGAATGAGGATCGAGCCGATGGCGGAGGTATCGGCCACTGAAGATCCGGTAATCCCTCCGAAGATCATGCTGGCGATGACGTTGACCTCCCCCAGGCCGCCGCGGATCGGGCGGACGAGGTAGAGGCTGAACTTCAGAATGCGGCGCGTGATGCCTCCGCTGTTCATCAGTTCCCCCGCAAGGATGAAGAGCGGCAGGGCGATGAGGACGAAACTTCCGGAACCCGCCCATACTCTCTGGGTGAATATCCCCATGAGCGACGGCTTGAGCAGAAGGAAGTAGGCTGCCGCCGAGGCTCCCAGCGAGTAACAAATGGGGACTCCGATGACGACGCATAGAAGCAGGCTGGATAAAAGAATGAGAACGGCCATGTCGTTTCCTCCGCTTTACATTTCGTTGCCCGACGCCCCGGATACTACCGCGCAGGCGGGCGAGGCTCCGTCCTTTTTCCCCGAGAGGAGCGCAACAAGCCTGACGGATTCGTAGAAGGCAACGAGAGTTGCGCTGATGGGAAACATCGCGTAGATGAACTTGACGGGGACGCGCAACCCCGGAGTCAGCGTGCCCCCCACCTTGGCGATCCAGTTGAGGCCGACCTTGAGCAGAAAGAGCTGGAGGAGGATCACCACGGAAATCTGAAGCACTTTGACCGGACGCTCGAAGGACGGCGGCATTTTTTCGGTGAAGTAGTCGATACGGATATGTTCGTCGCAGCGGACGCCCAGGGCCGCGCCGAAGTAGGTGGTGGCGAAGAATAGCACGGAAATAGACTCCTCGGCCCAGATGAACGTAATGCTCAGGACGTAGCGGCTGAACACGAGCACGATGACGCCGGCGGTCATGGCGCTTATCACGATAACGCACCAGAAAGCAAGCAGCTTGTCGAATCTCTCCAAAAACTTCTCCATGGTTCCCCTCCGATGCGAACGGGCAGGGAATGGATGTCCCTGCCCGTTGTTTTTTGTTTTCCGGACCCGTTTACCGGGAAGCGGCCTCACGCATTCTGTCGAGCATCTCCTGAGTGAACATTCCCTTTTTGATGTAGTGGTCGTATACGGGCTGCACGGCCTGAACGAAGGCGGCGTGCTGCTCCTCGGTCAGCGCGGTAATCTCCATCTTGTCCTTGAGGAACTCGAAACACTTGGCATCGTCCGCGGCGACGATCTCGTCGCTCATCAGCATCATCTCTTTCGCGGCGGCCCTGAGGATCCCCCGGTCCTTTTCGGAGAGCGCCTCGAACCAGTCCTTGTTCACGTAGAACATCTCGGCGTGGTACTGATAGTTCACCAGCGTGAGGTACTTCTGCACCTCGTGGAACTTCATCGAGACGATGTTGGTCAGCGGGTTTTCCTGTCCGTCGGCGACGCCGGTCTTGAGCGCCATGTAGGTCTCGACGAAGGGGATGGAGACGACGTTCGCCCCGAGCGTTTCCATCGTCTTGACGATGGTGGACATCGGAGGGGTGCGGATTTTAAGCCCTTTCATATCTTCAGGCTTGACGATGGGGCGGACGTTGTTCGTGATGTGCCGGAAAAGGCCGGAATCGCCCGTTGCGATAATGACAAGTCCCGCGGGTTCCGCGGCTTTCGCGATCTCTTCGCCGAGAGGGCCGCGGGTGATGTTGTGAATTCCCTTGACATCCGTGAAGAGGAAGGGCATGGAATAGATTTCGAGCAGAGGCGCAGCCTCTTCGAAACCGCCGCTCCGGAAGCCTTCGACGGACCCCAGCTTCACCGCTTCCAGCGTCTCCATCTCGGTGCCGAGCTGCCCGGACGGGTAGAGTTCCACCGTGACTCGCCCCTCGGTCTCTTTTTCCACTTTTTCCTTGAACATAAGCAACGACTTATGACGGAACGTTTCGGTGTTCATCGAGTGCCCTATTTTCATAGTCGTCTTTGCCGCAAAAGCGCTTTCGGAAAAAGGAGACACCAAGAGGGTAAAAGTCAGCACCGCAGTACATAAAACCAATATCAATCCGCTTTTTTTCATATGCACACACCCCTTCCTGAATAAATGACGGAAATCCTCCAAAATCCGGAATTTCACGCGGAAACCTGTTTTGCCCCTCCTTTCGAATCGGATTACATCAAATCATCCATAGGAACATGATCCATATCGGTGAACTCCTGGTTTTCCCCGACCATGCTCCATATAAAACTGTAGCTGGATGTGCCGGCGGCGCTGTGAATGGACCAGCTGGGGTTGATGACCGCTTCCTCGTTGCGGACGATGATGTGGCGTGTCTCCGAGGGCAGGCCGAAAAGGTGCAGCGTCACTCCGTTTTCCGGAATATCGAAATAGAAATAGACCTCCATACGCCGCTCGTGAGTGTGGCACGGCATGGTATTCCAGACGCTGCCCCGCTCAAGCTGGGTAAGCCCCATCATGAGCTGGCACGTGGAACACACCTCCGGATGGATATACTGGTTGATCGTCCGGACGTTTGCTTTCTCGGGGTCGCCCATCTGAACTTTTTTCGCTTTCCCGATGTCGATGTAGCAGTTGGGGAAGGTGGTATGAGCCGGAGCGCTGGTGTAATAGAAATGGGCGGGAGCATCCTGCCTGTCGCTCTCGAAGATGACGCTCCTCCCTCCCTTTCCGAGGTAGAGTCCGTCCAGTCGCTTGAGTCCGTACTTCTCTCCGTCGACGATGACCGACCCCGGAGCGCCCACGTTGATGATCCCCATCTCCCTCCGCTCCAGGAAGAAACCCGTTCCGATCTCCTTTCCGCATTCGAGCGGCAGCGGAATGGTCGGACAGGCGCCTCCCGTGATGATACGGTCGATATGGCTGTAGGTCATCCGGATCTCACCGGGAACGAACAGGCGGGTGATCAGGAAATCCCCGCGAAGCCTCCCGGTATCGTACCCTTTGAAATCGTGCGGATTCACTCCGTAGCGGACATCGAACTTCATGCGAAATCCTCCTCCCTTGTTTCGTCAGATTGCGGCGGGCCCTCCGTTCGTCGTATAGCCGAGTTGATACGAAATCATCCTGGCGGTGGCGAGCACCCTTTTTCCCGTCGTCTCCACCTTGTCATCGGTAAAACGGAAAACAGGTCCGGTAACGCTTACGGCGCCGACGGGATATCCGTCCTTGCCGAGAATGGCGGCCCCGACGCAGCGAACGCCGATTTCATTCTCCTGATTCTCTTCGGCGTACCCCTTCTTCCGCGCATTTTCTATGAGCTTTCTGAAAACATCTTTGTCGACAACGGTCCACTCAGTGCGGGGAAACAGTTCCCTGGACGAAAGATACGCCTCGAACTCTTTCTTCGGCAACGCCGTCAATATGGCTCTTCCCGCCGAGGTGCTGTAGAGTTCGAGCCTGGATCCGATACGCGAATCCAGGCCCGCCACGTTGTAGCTGTGCATCTTCTCGAGATGGAAAGCCTCTCCCTTTTCATAGATGAAAAGGTGAATCGTTTCCCCGACATCCTGAAGAAGCTCCTTGAGATGGTGACGGGAAACCTTGGCAAGACCGGTCTGGATCTGGTACGAGTTCGCCCATGCCAAACTTTGCGGCCCAATACGGTACCTCCCGATCGAGTCCTTCAGCACCACATAGTCCTCCTCGCATGTCGCGAGAACGCGATGGACAGTTGTCCGGGACAAGCCCGTCCCTTCTGCGATCTCCTTAATCCCTGCATAATCATGTCGTGCAGCAAGAAAGGAGAGAATATCGAAAAGCTTTTCAAGAACGCGAATTCCCTGTTTTTCCAAAGTGACATCCCCCCGACAGTCCGTATTCTCAACAAAAATATACAACTCTCCGGCGAATCTTTCCGCTCCGCACTCCTGGACTGACGCTTTCAGTGTGTTCAAAATCTTTTGCAGCCTACACGCGATACATGACACTTTCATTCCGCATCGCGGATTTTCGTCCCGTATAAAGCGATTATAAACCTCTTTTTTGCTTTTTTCAATCCGTAAAACAGGGTTTTAAAAATAAGGGAAGAATTTTTTGCAAAACGAGCGAGCGTGCATGAGCAAAGGGGGCTCTTTTCCAGGAAAACCACTTTCTATCACGACGGTCTGAATATGCCATCGAGATTCCGCCCAGTTTCAACTGGCTCTCCTCTTTCAAGCGGAGCATCCATAACACGGGACACGCCGGAAAGGAATTTTGAAGCCTTCCGCAACGTGTCCCCATCATTTTTGAAAAAACGTCTGAAATACAGCGATATAGCTGTATTTCTGTCTTTTGCCGAGTTTTTATTCTCCCCGGAACAGAAGTCTTCCCGATATCAGGCCGATCAGGGTCGGGAGCAACCATGGAAACCCTTGTTGCTGGAGCGGCATCATCGAAACAACCGCTTCCATCCATTCAACGCTGAATCCCGCCGTCTTGGTCGCATCGAAAAAACCGAAGATGAGCGCCATGAAGACTCCTCCCAGAAGCATCGGGCGGTACCTGCGGACATCGAGAAAGAAGGTGCCGAAGATAATCACGATCAAGGACGGATAGAGCAGTGCGAGAAATGGAACCGTATAGCCGACGATCCGGGAAAGCCCTACCATTCCCAGGGCAAAACCGCAAATACTCGACGCGATGACGACCACTGAATACTTCAGCTTTCCACCGGAAATCTGCTCGAAGAACGCGCCCGCCGTCGCGGTAAGTCCCGCGCTTGTCGTGAAACAAGCCAATGCCATCAGGACGGCGAAGATCATCATCCCGAGCCTTCCGAAGAGATGCGTGGTCACCTTCAACGGCAGATCTCCCAGCGTCGCCTCCGGATAGACGCTCCCTGCTGTCGCGCCAAGCCAGGTCAGGCTCATCTGGCTGGCTCCGAGGAGAACGACTGTCACCAACCCTACCTTTATCAGGTTTCTCTGCTGTGAATGAGCGTCGGTTATCCCCTGCAGGGCAAAGACGTTCAAAATCCATCCGCCCATCAGGACCGCCGCGATGGCGTTCATCGTGTTGTATCCGAAATTGAATCCGACACCGAAGGCGGCCTTGGTCGTGATCGTACTGGCTGCAGGCATGGCGATCGGAATGAAGACTCCCTTGACGGCGATCGCCGCTATGAAAATGACCAGAGCAGGCGAGAGCACCTTCCCGAGGCGATCGACTACCGCTGTTCGATTAAGGCAAACGTAGGCGTTCAGAGCGAAAAAAATCCCGAGAGTCAGCGCGATGGGCGTCTGAGGAAAAAAGGGAAGAATGGACATTTCGTGTGCCGCCGAAGCGACGCGAGGCAAAATAAAGACAGGCCCGACCACCAGCATCAAGATCGCTCCGAACATCTTCCCCCAAAAGGGAGTAAGAATTTCGCCCGCCATGTGCGCTATCCCGACTCGGTCTTTCGCCATTGCAAGGTAACCGAGATACGCGATAATGGTGTTGACGAAGAAATATCCAAATCCCGCGATAAGCCAGAGAGACCCGGTATCAAAACCGAGTTTTCCGGGAAAGATGATGTCTCCCACGCCGAAGTGGGCGCTGAACAAAGCCAGACCGACTGTAAGAACAGCTCCTGTACTAAGATCCTGTTTCGTCATGAAAAAATCCTCCTTTAAAATTTTCGGAATCAGCGTCGCAGGCGCTTTTGTCGTATTACGGTTAGAACATAAAGAGCGAACCGGCCCCCATGGTGGTGAATTTATTCCCGAATTTCGCGTAGAGAGCAACTTGCGCACGGAACCCCGTGCAGTGTCCGGCAGCAACTAAAGATGGTGAAAACGATTCCAACGCCGAGACGGTCTTCTGAATACGCTCTTCCGAAGCCTCCACGAGATGAAACCCTCCAAGCACAGCCTCCACATGCTCTCCGGTTTCGATCGAGTGTTTGAGAATATTGATGATTCCTGCGTGGCTACACCCTGTCACTACAACGATGCCTTTTCCCTTCACTCTGGCGACGAGAGCGAGATCGTCAGGCATCGAATCGGGTACCGCGCACCCTTTTTCATCCGCTGTATAGAGCGCGATACCGACCTCCTCGAAATCCGTCACCCGAGGAACCTCGCCGGTCGTCGCAAGGCCCGGCATCAGCTGCAATTGTTCCGAGAAGAGGAAAAGACTCCCTCCGGCCGCCTGAATATCGAGCGGCTCGTCCCCCTGCATCACTCCCACGTGCCGAAAGAACGGGGCGGTGATGAAGTTGGGACGAAAGAGCGACGGATGCGCAATGACCGGGACATCGTGCTTCCCGATCGCCTTCAGAATCTTCGAAAGCCCCTGCGTATGATCGTAGTGACAGTGCGTCAACACGATCGCGTCCGTCTCTCCGAGAGGAATTTTCAGCTGTCCGATGTTGTAGAGCAGCGCATCCGCGTTCTGACCCACATCGACGAGAATCCGCTTCACGTTCCCGTTCAGCTCGGCCTCCAGCCAGAACGAAACTCCATGCTGTCCAAGAAGCGGGCTCTCGTAGGGAACGCTGTCCTCGGCAAGAACCGTTACCCTGAGCGCATCCAACATACCGTACCATCTCCAATGCTCTGATTTATACCGCACATATCGCGGATACAACAGAAAACCTCCAAGCATCCACCTATAACAATACGCCAACCTTCCGAACACGCCTCGAATCCCGTAAGCCTGTCATATTTCCAGAGTCGTTCCCACCCCCGCCCACTCGACGTTTCCGGCTTTCGACGCGAGCCTCCACGCGGATCGAATCCCCGTACAGTGACACGGCCGCCACAGCTCGACCCGAAAACGCTCGAAGAGAGTCGTCATCACCTTGTCCACATATTCATCGGAGGAATCTCCAAGGTGCATTCCGCCGATCACAGCGTAGAAATTCCTTGTTCCGAACGTCCGGGACGCCTTCTCCAGAATATTGACCACTCCGGCATGCGCACAGCCGAGAATAACGCTCAGACCGCGATTTCCCTTGACGACGAGAGAAACATCGTCCCGGAAAGGATCAGTTCCGAATCCTCCATCCTTCAGAGGAACAACAAGATGCTTCGGGGTGTCCACGAAATTCGGATCCCTCTCCTCGAGCGGTATCTCGAGCGCGAAAACGCCTTCGACAATTTCCGCAGCTCCCAGCACCGGATGGAACTCCACCGACTGTCTGTTGAGATGACAGCCTATGAAAGTCGCGTTCCCCTTCCTCGCGCGCAGATGAAGATCGCCCACATGTTCGTGAGCCCATAGACGAGGCTTCCTCACCTTCAACAGCAAACGTCCGATCCCGCCCGTATGGTCGAAATGTCCATGGCTGAGCACGATATGATCGATCGCCGCCAGGTCGATGCCCAGCAAGGGGGCGTTCGTGAAAAGCGCGTCCTTCTGCCCGGTATCCATAAGAATAGAAGAGTCGGCGGCGGACAGGTGAATGCTCAGTCCGTATTCGGGGATCAAGTCCGCTCTCGACGTATAGTTTTCCACCAGAACAGTTGTTCGCATTTCTTTTCCCCCTTTATTTGATCCCTATAAGATCGGGAAGCCACAGGGATATACCGGGAACCAACGTGATGATTACGAGCGCGACAATGCTTGCTATTAAAAAAGGAATCACTTTCAACGACACTTCCTTCAACGAGACGCCTCCCACGTTGGACGCCATGAAAATATCGAGCCCCACGGGAGGCGTTATCATTCCTATTGCGAGATTTACCGTCATGAAAACTCCAAAGACGAGCGGATCGACACCAATGCTCCGCACAACCGGCAACATGATCGGAACAAAAATAAAGTAGGCCGAAGCTGCGTCGATAAAACATCCGGCGAGAAGAAGAATTCCGTTGATCACAAGGAGAAGGACATACTTGTTCGAACTGATTGAAAGCATGCTCTCCGCGAGAGAGGCTGCTATCTGCGCCGAGGTGAGCAGCCAGGCAAAAACACCGGCGAATGCGATGATGAACATCACCACAGCGGAACTGACGCTGGCATCCACAAGAAGCCGCCAGATATCGCGAACTCCGATCTCTTTATAGATGAACATACCCGTAAAAAGGCCGTAGACGACTGCCACTCCCGCAGCCTCGGTCGGCGTGACAAAACCTCCATAGATACCGCCAAGGATGAAAACCGGCGCCAACAGCCCCCACACAGCTTCCTTCAGCGCATTCAAGCGTTCTTTCCAGCTGCTTTTCGGATTGCAGACGAGCGTCATGCCGCTGCTTCTTATGGTGAGAAACCCTGCGACGATGAGCGAAAAGCCGATCAAAAGTCCGGGAACAATGCCCGCAATAAACAAGCGTCCTATGGAAACCTCCGCCAGGACGCCGAACACAACGAACGCGATGCTCGGCGGGATAATGATGCCGATATTACCGGACGCGGCAACGAGCGCGCATGCAAAGCCCCGGTCATACCCCTCCTTCACCATCGCAGGAATCAGAATGACGCCGATCGAGGCCACCGTGGCAGGCCCCGAACCGGATATCGCGGCGAAGAAGCACGACACAAGCACTGTGACGATCGCCAGTCCTCCCGGAACATGCCCCACAAGAACATTCGCAAATCGCACGAGACGTCGCGAAATCCCCGCATACTCCATGATCACTCCTGCAAGGACGAAAAAAGGTATCGCGAGCAGAGTGAACTTACCGAGCGAAGCGTACATCACCAAAGGAAACATGGCGACAGGAAAACCGAAGATCGCCATCGAGGCAATAGCGGCCAATCCCAGTGAGATTGCGATCGGAGTGCCCAAAAAAAGGAACAGAAAGAAAAAACCGAATAAAATCCACGCCATCAGATCACACCCGTTTTCAACGTCTTTATAGGGCGCTGGATTCTCTCAGAGAAATCCAGCATACATGCGCTACCCGAACGATAATCACCAAAGCGCCGAGCGGAACCGACAGGCCGGCCACCCACTCGGGAAGGCCCATGGCCGGAGTCCGCTGATCGAACATAATCTGGCTCCGGAGCATATCCACCCCGTACTTGAGCAAAAGAGACATGAGAACGATCGTCAAAGCCGACGACAGAACAAGTGCAATTTTTCTATTTTTTTCGCTCAATCTCTCCGTAAAGAACGTAAAACCGAGGTGCGCATTTCTCCTCCACGCGAGCGAAGCGGCAAAAAAACTGTTGTACACGAAAAGAATCACGACAAGCTCCTCGGAAAACGCCCACGAAGCATGAATGAAATACCTCGACATAACGTTCCCGAAATTGATAATCACCATTACGGAGAGGCTTACGACAACAAAGAACTCCTCGATGAAATCAAGATACTTCATACAAAGCCACCATCCTGAAAAAATTTACGGAGGCGGAAAAACCGCCTCCGCAAGACGTCATCGCTACTTTTCGTAACCGAAAGCCCTCAGCAATTCCAACCCCACAAGCTTTTCGTACTCGTCGAAAACGGGCTGCACCGCCGTACGGAAGGCCTTGACCTGTTCCGCGGTCAGATCGGACACAGTCATCTTCTCCTTGAATTCGGAGATAAGCTGCGCATTCTTCTCACGGGAAAGAGCCTTCTGATATTCCATCGCTTCTAAAGCGGCATCGGAAAACATCTTCTTCTCAGCATCGGCGAGACGTCCCCAGAAGGCCGTGCTTGCAGACATAATGATGGGATCGTAGGAGGCGTTCCATAGAGTCATGAACTTCTGCACCTCCTGAACACGGGCGGAAGCGATGACGTCGGGAGGGTTCTCCTGCCCGTCCACGGTTCCCTGCTGCAAGGCCGCGAAAAGTTCCCCGAAGTTGATGGAGGTGGGATCGGCTCCCAGAGCCTTGAACATCGCGATGTACATCTTGTTGGTCGGTATGCGGATTTTAAGCCCCTTGATATCGTCCGGAGAGAGAATCGGACGGACATTGTTCGTCACCTGACGAAAGCCGGACTCTCCGAAAGCAAGGGAAACGATCCCCTTCTCCCCGACCAGTTTGAACAGCATCTTTCCGCCCTCGCCCGCGAGCGCCTTGTCCGCCTCTTCGTAGGAAGGAACGAGCCAGGGCATCAGCGGGACCGTGAACTTGGGATCCACAGTGGTATAGATAATCGTCGAGCGCATGTCGATATCCGTCGCGCCCATACGAAGCATTTCAAGCCCTTTGATGATATTCCCCGCCGCCAGCTGGTCGCTCGGGAAAAGATCGACCACATACTTTTCAGCGCTGCGCTCCCGGACCAGTTCGGCGAATTTCTTCGCTCCCTGATACCACGTCGAATTCTCCGAGACCGCGATACCGAACTTCAACCGGATCGGAGCGGCATCCGCAGAAACACACGCCGTAAAAATAAAAATCCCCATCACCAAGACCGCCGCGCACCCCCAAAAACACTTTTTCATCCTTTGTTCCCCTCCTTCATGAGTATGAACCCCTTGCCTGTACGGCTTCCCCACAATTTCAGCCCTTCTTTAGAAGACGAATTTCCACGGACGTCGTCGTGGAAGACAACCCTTTTGTAAAGTGATACTCCAAAGCCTGGCACGCTTTGTCCAAATTGCGGTCCTCCAGAGCATCCACGATAAGGATATGTTCCTGGAGCGTGGCATCCATACGTCCCGGCAGCCGCAACGCATGGATCCCCCCAAAATAAATACGGTCCACAAGGCGATTCATCGCATCGAAAATCATCGGGTTGTAGTAGATTTTATGCAGAAAAAGATGCTGCTCGTT
>CAYRPJ010000017.1:0-77881 GCA_964426245.1 uncultured Synergistaceae bacterium | reverse complement strand
ACTGTTCGATGACGGAAAGGGGGTTGGATATCCCTCCCGACCACATGGTATCCCAAATTCGGTCAATTCGAGATTTGATTTCTCCGGTGATCATAGGGCGCCTCCTGTGCGACGGCATGCCGATAGGACTACAACAACATAAGTCCTCCGGAAAAAACGCCAGGGGCGAAGATCCAATGGGCATATGCTCGCAGTCCGTGAACGATGTTACTATACTATAGCACGTTTTTTCAGGCTTTTTTGTTTTGAGAATTCGCGGAGAGGGGTTCTCTTTCACTCGATTCGCACCACCTCCGCAGCGCGTCTTCGAGCATGGAGGGTACGAGAACGGGGCCTTCGGAGACTGGGAGGGCGATCCAGTGTTCAAGGCCGCCGCCGTCAAAAGCGAACTCGACGGCCTTGGGGTGTTCGCGCTCGCGGCCCGCGGGGGAGCGCTCCAGTTTGCTCAACAGTTCTTCGAAGCGTTCCAGGGCGGAGCAGGGGTCTTCGATGCGGAACGGGCCGACGCTCTTCCATGCGTCCACAGCACCGGCTTCGGCGAAGAGGAAGACGCTTCCTACCGGAATCCCCGGTCTCTCGGCGACGCGCCGGAAGAAGTCGGAGCCGCTTGCTGACGAGGCTAGCGCACTGTTGAAATCGAGGACGAAATGCAGCAGCTCCTCGGGCGTTCCGCGCTTCCGGGCCCCGAAAAAACCGTCGCCGAAGAAAGCCTCGCAGGCGATCTCATCTTTCGAGCCGAGGTATCCCTTCACCTCGTCCTCGGCTGTGAAACGTCCCGGCCGAAATACTTCCGCCCTTTCCCATTCCCCGTGCGAGGCCATCTTCCCGATATCGGGCGGCCGGTCGAAACAGGGGTGGCGTATCAGACGGAGGTGCGTGCCGTGCTGACCGGAAACCACGGTCACATCCTCCGTCACCGTTTCACAACTTCGACAAGCCCGTTCGTACCGTCGATCCGGACGCGATCTCCCGTCCGGATGACGTCGAACGGATTCCGGTCGAGGTCGGCGACGACCGGGACGCCCGCCACGACCGCTCCGGCGGCTGTTCTCGAGTCCATCCTGGGAAACAGCATCGCGCAGGGTCCGACGCCGGAGACAACCGTCGCATGGAGCCTGCACGACCACCCTGCGGACCCGCGCCCGCCTTCCATTACAAGGACTCTGCCGGCGATACTCTCGCCTTCGAGGGGGTGCCCCTGCTGCACGATACAGCCCGTCTCCATGTCGAAGGCACAGTTGCCCTGCACGGATATCTCGAACACGAGGGCCTCCCCTTCGGCCGTTCCGCCGATAACGCCCCTTCCTTTCAGAACAACTGGATTTTCGGACATCGGCCCCTCCCTCTAACGGCGCTGCGGCCTGAATATGCCTGAAACCGCGGCATCGAGGCACTCTTCCATGGCTCCGTAAAAGACCCTTCCCGGCGCTTTGGACCGAAGGTAGTTGGCCTGCTTGGCCGAATCGAAGAGAAGCCCGCAGGAGCCGTCCAGGGGAAATTTCCCGGTAAGGAGCGGGCAGCTTCCGCAGAGGAGCATTCCTCCCGCACGCTCGATCGCCGCGGTGTAGCCGCACCGGTCGGATACCGCCTTGATCGGGAGCGCCGTCCATATCTGCAGCTCGACCCGAGAATGGACTTTGCGCCCTTCCAGGGCTTCGGCAACATCCTTTATCTGTTCTATCGAGTAGTGAGGGCAGCCCAAACTCACGAACTCCACTTCCCCTTCCATGGTTCCGAGATGTTCCCGGGCCGCCGATATCTCCTTCGTTCCGATGAGGACGCTTTCCATACCGGCGTTTCCCGCCGCCTGTTCCAGCGTGAGCGCCTCGGGGGTACACCCCTCGATGTGGCATAATTCGATTCCGCTGCTCGCGGCCATTGCGGCAAAGCACGCCTTCAGTCGGTCGAGGTCGGGCCTTTCGAATGCGCCGGAAAGCACCGGGACGCAGAACGAAGGAGCGTTTTGCCCTACCGCGTATCCGACAACATCCCAGTCGTGGATGGAAGAAACCGGCGAATCGATCCTGAAGAGGTGCGTCGCTTTTCTCTGTTCGGGAACGTGGTTGCCCCAGTAGGGCGTGTACCCGCATACGGCGGAGCAGAAGGCGATCTCGATTCCATCCGCGTTCGCGCAGGCGCCCCATATGGAGTTCATGAGGGTCACGGCATGCGATTCCGTCGAGACGTAATGCTCTCCCATGAGAGGAACAAAGCCCGTCAGGTAGGGAACGCACGAACCGACCAGGTGGATGCCCGCCTTCAGATAGATCTGCAGAAATTCGTCGTTTCTGCGGGATTCTTCCGGAGAAAAGCCGAGGCGCGCCCACTGGTCCGGGTCCATCGGCCCCGCGTCCGTCTGCGCGAAACACCCCGCCTTGTCGAAGGAGAGTGTCCTGTCGGAGCAGAAGTGCATTTGGGATATGATTGTCCCGGCGTCAAGACCGTTCAAGGCTTTCAGTTGAAGGTAGAAGTGATTCCCGGCATACAGGTGCGCCTTGGTGACCCGGCAGAGACGCGGGGCATCAAGCGCCTTCGCGTACGCTACGATCAGTTCCAGCGCTCTCTGTTTCAGCCTGCCTTCGCCGCCGTCGAGAATGGATTGCTCCCTGCCGCTCAAAATCACTCCGAACTTCCCCTTTCATCCGCATCCGGATTTTTTTCGCCGGCAAAAGGCTAACTCTTGTTGATCTCGTCGACAATAAATCGAACAGGGATATCGCCCGGGTCGGACAGCAGCTTCAGTATTTCTTTCTGCTTCTTCCCGGAGAGCAGCGGGCTCGTAATCCGCATGAACTTTTCGGTGATCCAGGGAAGATCCACGTTATCGGCAGCCTCTCCCGGAGCGGTGAAGAGGTCGGATCGCAGGACTTGGCCGTCGGAGAGTTCTATTTCCACCCAGGCAAGGCGCTCTTTCGGGAAGCGTTTTTCCACGTCCGGATCGACAACGAACTCGAGACGCCGCATCATGTCGAGCACCCGGGTATCCCCCAGAGCCTCGTCCCTGATCTGCAGATATCCCACGTCGCCGTGGACCAGCGCCGCCGCCACCGGATAGGCGATGTTGTACTGTGCCTCGTCGGTGGCGCCGGGCACGATCTTGCTCAGCCTGGAAGCGGCGTCGAACGTATGCACCGTGACCTTTTCGATCCGCTCCGCCGGAAAATCGTGCTGCTTCATGAGGGCGAGGCATGCTGTAATCGGCTGGTGCGCCCATCGGCAGCAGGTATAGGGCTTGAAATAGAGATTCATGATCTCATATTCCGATCCGAGCGAATCGAGCAGGTAGCGGTACTCGGGCATCTCGAGCAGATGCGTTTTTCCCTGGTAGCCCGCCATAGCCTCCAGCACCGCCATTGCGCCGACCATGGTTCCGAACGGAACGCCGTCCTTGTTCATCGAGGGGTACTCCACCGCTCGCATCACCGGCGTGAGCGGGGCATGGAAATCCGCGATCGACAGCGCGTTGTTCAATACTCCCCGGTCGAGCCGAAAGATTCGTCCGACACCGGCCGCGGTTCCGAACGCGCCGTAGGTTCCCGTGCTGTGCATGAAGTTGTAGAATTTCTGCATCGCGAGGGCCCATCGGATGGTGACTTCGTAGGAGACGACCAGCGCCGCCAGGTATTCCCGGTAGGTGATGCCCCTGTCGAGCGCCGCGGCAAGCACTCCTCCGACGAACGACGTGCCCGGATGCCCCCTGATCATGTTGTGTCCGTCATCGATATCGAAGGAGTTCGAGGCATGGGACATGGCGACGGCCGCTCCGAGAAAGCTCGAGCGATTCCCCGAACCGACGATCGGAACGTCCCCGCCCTTATAAATCTCTTCCGCGAGCCTGGCACCGACTTCATGCTGCTTCCCCCTGCTGCCCAGAAGCAGCGCCATTGTCAGATCGACGGCGCAGACAAGCGAACGATCCTGAACCTGCGCCGGGAAATCATCCCACTCGCTCCCAAGAATGTACTCTTCGAGCAAATAATCAGTTATAAACTGCATGCAGGACCGACCTTTCAATTGATATCCGGATCAAGAGAGTGTTGAGGGCTGTATAAAGATCTGCGGATTCCTCTTTGAAAACCGCTCCGTTCCCCGTTCATCGCTCAAACTCTTCTAATCAGTCTTCGCACAAAAACGGCCGGATTTTCTTTATACAGCCCTGCGGAAGAGAAGTCTTTTATTTCATAAGCCCCTTTTCTTTATAGAACTTGACTGCGCCCGGGTGCATTTCTATCTTTTCAAGGCCGTTGAGGGCGCTTTCGAGAGAGAGGTCTCCTCCGCGAGCGTGGGCGCCTGCGAGCAGGTCGAGGTTATCGAACAGCGCAACGAGAAAATCGTACACGAACTGGTCGGGAAGGTCCGCGCGAGCCTGGAGCGTTGCGGGAACAGCGATTGTGGTGATATCCTCAATGAGGCTGCTGTAGTATTTTTTTGTTATCTGCATCGGAACACAGAACGGATGACTCTCCTTCAGCTTGGCGATCATCTCGTCGGAGAAATTCAGCATGCTGATCTCGTGCTGTGATCCCAGCTCCATAATACCGGAGGTTGGAACACCGGCCCAGATGATGGCGGCATCCAGAGTCCTGTCCTTCAGTCCGGCGGAGGCATCGCCGAAACCAAGGAAGTCTTCGTTGATATCATTGTAGTCCATTCCGTACAGAGCGAGCAGATCCCTGGCCATCGTCTCGGTGCCGCTCCCCGGAGAACCTACCGCCACCCGTTTCCCCTTGAGGTCCGATATCGACTTGATGTTCTTGTCGAGCGTGACCAGCTGGACCGCTTCCAGGTAGATGCTGACAACGCCGCGAAGATTCTTTATGTCCTCGTTGGCGAATGCGCGGAGCTTGTTCTGGGCGTTGTACGCGGAAGATGCATCGATAAACCCTATATCGATCCTGTTTCTTGACAGCAGCATTACATTTTCCACGGCGCCGCCTGTGGATTCTGCGGTGCAGTTGTACCCGGGGATGTTGTTGGTGATTATGTTCGCTATCACGCCGCCGAGCGGATAGTAGACTCCCGTCACTCCGCCGGTACCCAGAGACAAGTAGGTTGTTGCCATAGCTCCGGTAGAAGCGCCTCCTGCGATCAGGAACAACGCCAGACAAAGAACGAGCACAAATGACCGTGCTTTTTTCATAACTTTCCCTCCTCCGTCAATCTCGAGGTCCAAACTTGGCTTCCTCCACCAGGAAAAAGCAAGGTTACGCGAACAGCCTTCGAATCCACGCAGAGCCCCCTTTCTTAAACACCGGCTTCAGGCTGCTTTTTGAAGCGGTGTTTTTGATACAGCGCTATGGAAACAATGAGAAACAAGCCGACACCATCCGTCCAGATCGACGGCACGATGACCATGGCCGTTCCGCAGAACATGACGATTCGAAGCCAGAGTTTCATCGGTCCGAAGAAGTAGCCTATGCTTGCCGTACACAGGCAGGTCACGCCGACAAACGCGCTCAATAAACCCATGAACATGGCCTGAGGAGTGACGTTGACGAAAAGCAGCGCGGGGTAGTAACAGAACATGAAGGGGATGAAAAAGGCGCCGATCGAAATCTTCAATCCCTGCAGGGCGGTTTCGATACCCGGAGCCTTCGCGACGCTGGCCGCGGCATAGGATGTCAAGGCGACCGGGGGCGTGACCTCGGCGATGACGCCGAAATACAGGATGAAGAGATGCGCTCCGATCAGGGGAATTCCGAGCCTGACAAGCGCCGGCGCGGCGACGGCTGCCAGGACGATGTACTTGGCCGTGGTCGGAAGCCCCATACCCAGAATGATCGAGGCCACCATCGTCAGCAGCAGCGTGTTCAGCATCACCCCGCCAGAGGCGTGCAGAATCAGGTCCGACATCTTGAGCCCGAGACCGGTAAGCGTGATGACGCCCGTGACGATACCGCACACGGCACAGGCGATACAGACGGCTATTGAATTATAGGCGGACTTGGTCAACGCATCGAAAAGTCTTCTGCGGTCCAAACGGGTTTCCCTGCTCAAAAACGAACCGCCTATCATGACAAGAGTCGCATAGAGAGCCGCCTTCAGCGGAGTGTACCCCATGACCAGGAGCGCGATCAGCATGAGAATCGGGAGCAGCAGCGGAACGCAGCGCTTCAGGGTACCCCAGAGGGGAGGAACCATCTCCGGGGGTACTGTTTTCAGATGCGCCCTTCGGGCCTCCAGATCGACCGAGAGAAATACCGAGAGGTAGTACAGGACCGCTGGAATCGCCGCGGACAGACAGATGTTCAGATAACTGATTCCGGTCATTTCGGCCATGATGAACGCCGCGGCCCCCATGACAGGGGGCATTATCTGACCGGCCGAGGAAGCGGAGGCCTCTACGCCTCCCGCGAAGGAGGGCTTGTAGCCGCACTCCTTCATAAGTGGGATGGTGAAGCTGCCGGTCGTGACAACGTTGGCGAGACCGCTTCCGGAAATGGTGCCGAGGAGGCCGCTGGCGACCACCGCGGTCTTTGCGGGGCCTCCGGCATAACGCCCCGTAAGAGCGAACGCCAGGTCGATGAAGAGCTTTGCTCCGCCGGTCACTTCAAGGAAAGAGCCGAAGACGATGAAGGCATACACAAAGGTCGTCATGACCGCCATCGGCGTGCCGAAAATTCCCTCGGCCGTCAGGAACATCTGCGAGGCCACGCGCTCGATGTCGTACCCCCTGTGCCCTATGATTCCGGGAAAGTAGGGACCGAAGAAGGAGTAGAGCAGAAATGCCGTGACCACGATAACAAGAGGAAGTCCTACGCATCTTCGCGTCGCCTCGATCACCAGGAAAACAAGAACAACACCGAATGCGACGTCGAATTTCGTCGGCGCCCCGCCTCTCAGAACGATCGTTCCGAACGTCGTCACGATATAGACGAGAATACTGAACGACAGAACAACACAAATCCAGTCGTACCACCTGACCCTGTCGGTATCGGACTTTTTGAACTTGAAGCAGATGAAGCAGAGAGACAATCCGAAGACTAAGGTGGTCGTCCGCTGAATCAGGGCCGGATACAGTCCGAAGAATCCTGTGTACAGCTGAAAGAGCGTCCAACACAAGGCAAGTCCGGCGACCAGATGTTGTACCGGGACGGGCAACTGCTCGAACCGGTTGCCGGATTCGATTTCACGCAGAGCGTCCGCATCGACCACCTTATCCCTGGATTTCAGCTTGTCGAGTAAGCCCATGTGGTTTCCCCTTTCCTGAAAATCGCGCCTTCACTCCGAGCTTTGCTCGTCATGAAGGCGCTTCGGCCGCTAGCGGACGCTTTTTTACCCGGTGTACTCCCCGGTGTTGAGATACCGGAGCAGATCTTCCTTCCCCATGCCTTTGATGCCGAGATATTCCAGGGAATATCCTTCGCTGAAGAAGTCCTTCTTCAGCATGGCTCCGGCCAGAACGATCATCGAGTCGATGATCGGGGTTTTCACGCCGTACTGCACGCCGAGTTCGTGGTAAATCCTGCATCCAACCGGCACGTCCTCGGTGATGTAGCGGTGGTGTATGCTGTTGGGGCCGGTATTGCTCTCCGTCGTCGGCTCGTCCAGCGGCAGGATCATATTGTCCTTCCCGTTTTTGTCCTTGCCCATGTATTCCTGCGCCAGAATGCTGCGCCGGCTGAAAAACGATTCGTAGGAATACCGGGGGAGATCCACACCGATTGCTTCCGCCAGCGCGATCTCCTCGTTGTAAAACTTGTATTGCACCTCGCAGATCGAAGGGCAGAGGGCGTGCGCGTACATTGAATACCCCTTTTTATCGAAGTCGCCGAAAATCCTGCCCCAGTTCTCCATGGTGGAAACGCCGAGCAGCGCTGCCGGAACGTGAATGACCGGATTGATGTTGCTGAAGCCGATATCCAGCACGGTATCGCCTTTTTCGGTTCCGTCGCCCGTCGTCACCGCGTCGATGCACGCCAACGATTTCGAGGCTTCGATAAAATCATCCAAGTCGGTCATCGGAAGCGTTGCGGCACGAAGGGTAATGGCGCGGTACTTCACCCCGACGTGAGGAAGCATGAATCCTCCGACCGTCTCGATACGGGTTCCGTACGGAGCGCTGGACCATGCGCCGACGATGATCTTCCTGCTGCAGTTCATCTCGCGCATCAGTCTTCGCAGAATCAGCGACGCATAGTTATCGGTAAATATGCTCACGACCTGGCCGTCTTCAAGACAGGGGATCAACTGGCGGAAAAAGGGCTCGTGCGCAAACGCCGGAGCTGCGACGACGATATGGCCGGCCCCCTTGACAGCCTCTTTCATATCGGTCGTCACGACATCGATCATCGCCTTGCCGGAGCGTTTGAATCCGTACAGGTTTCTCTGAATTCCATCAAGCTCGATACCGGTCCGCTCCAGAAGGAAGAGACTTTTTTCGGCGAAAGGCATCATATCGAACAGGCGAACTTCTCTCCCCGCAAGCTTGCAGTCGGCCGCACAAGTCTTGCCAACTGCTCCTCCTCCCAATATTGCGATCGGCTTTTCCTTCAGATAATCCATCGTTCCCATCATAAGACCTCCGATGCCATGTATATTTCTTTCAAGTACATTTCGACGCCTGCATTCAATACACTCCGATAATTCCGAATCCGGGATACCGCCAAGCTGTAGAAAAACGATCTCTTTCTCAGAAATGCTTTTATATTTGTATTTTAGATTATGAAACTCATTTAGTCAACAGAATGCTCATGTGAATCTTTTTATTCCGCTTTTTTTGTGGTATCTTTAGGCCGCCTCTTTCGGATGGGCTCAAATTCGACTCTTTGGAGTGTGTTCAATGGCCGAACCTCACAAGGAAGCAAGTCTGCTGGAAAAACTTCATGCGGGCGCACAAAATCTGCCTGTACGGCAGCGCCAGGTATGCGACTATCTGCTGAACAATTATCAGCAGGTCGCTTTTTTGACGATAAAAGAGGTCGCGAAACAGAGCGGACTCAGCCCCTCCACCATCGTCAGAACGGCGGCAAGCCTTGGATTCGACAGCTACCACTCTCTGCGCCAATCCTTAAAGTCGCTGCTCTTTTCTTCGAAAGCCTCTCTCTGGTGGCAGATGGAGATGTCATGGGATGAAGAGCAAACAGGCCGGCTTGAGGATGCGAACCACGTATCCCTTATTCCGCAGGAAGAGAATGGCGCCAAGGTCATCAGGAAATCGGAGCACCCCCTTTTCATTTCAACCAGGGACAATATCGATTGCCTGACTCAATCCCTAACCCCGCTTCTCTTCGAAAACTTCGACACGGCGGCGGATCTTCTCGAAAAAGCGAAACGGATCTTCATGCTGGGGATGCGCTCGTCGTACGGGATCGTCCGCTACGGTTATTCTCTCTTCCACCAGTTCATGTCCAATATCTACATGGCGGACCGTTCGAGCCATGAGGAAATCTTCGACGATCTTATCGATCTCGTTCCCGGCGACTGCCTCCTCGCAGTGTCCTGCGGCTGGCCTCATTACGCGAGCCGCACTTTCGAGATGATCAACGCTGCGCATTCCATGAAGATTCCGATCGTTCTGTTGACGACGGAGCTTTCGAATCCTGCGGTTCCGCTTGCCGATGTTGTTCTCAACGTGACTCCCGGCAAGAATCACTACACCATGGCTCCGGCTTTGACCGTTCTTGAAGCGCTGGTAATCGAACTCGGCAGAAGGCTGAAACCTTCCGCGATCATCAAGCTCCGAAAACTGGAAGATCTGCTCAAGGAAAAGAACATCACTCTTTGATGCTTTTTCCCGACTTTGCCGGTTTTGGGCCGGGAGGTCTTGCAATAACAGGATTCGCCTTCTACGCTAGTCACTACAAGCAACGCTTCGACTGCTTCAGCGAACATGGCGAGAACTCCGGCTACTTGTTTGCATGAGTTGTCCTGAAAATAAACCATGATGATTCATAAAACGCCTCTTTTCCATTTTTTCCGCCCTCACGCCCCTTCCCCCCACTCGTAAAAGATCTTCAGCTCGCTGTTGAGATAGTGCGTGAACGGCAGAATATTGTCGTGCTGCAGGCGTCCGAGGACGATGCCGGGGGCGATGCCGATCTCATCGGCGAAGGCGACGATGTCGGCGCGCGAGAAGGGACTCCTCTGGACGAACGCCTTCAGCGCGGCCGGAGGAATGAGCTTGTCGCACGCGAAGGCGTTCGCTTCGTCCTCCTCCTTCTCGCTGTCGATCCCCTTGAACTCGATGAACACGTCTCTCCGGCCGTGCTTGAGGATGTGCCCGGCCTCGTGGAAGAAGGTGAACCAGAGGTGATCGTTGCTCTTGTAGCGGAGACTGAGCTGAATGACCGGCTTATCGTCGATCCAGCGCGTGGCGCCGTAGACACCGCACTCCATCCGCTCCCGTTCGGCGAGGCGGGCCTTGTCGTCCTGATACTGGCGTTCGAGATTGCTCCAGAAGTGCGCGGGACGGCCCAGAACCTTCTCCAGCTTCCGCGCGGTTTCGGGAGTGATCTGCGACTTCCCCCTGACGATCTCGTTGATTGTCTTCTTCGCGAGCCCCGTTCTGTCGGCAAGCTCGGCCTGCGTCATGCCGAGATCCTCCAGATAATCCAGGAGCACCTCGCCCGGCGTCGTCAGGTAGTCGGGGCAGTATTGGTTTATGCGCGTGCTACTCATGAGTGTTCTCCACCCCCAGAATTGTGACGGCGGTTACTTTGGACCAATCCAGACCGCCGTCATCGTGCGTCGGGATCGGATCGTGCGCGGGAGTGAAAATCAGACGGTACGGATGATCCAGATCCACGGAAAGATGGAATTTGCCCTTCCGGTTTCCCTCCGCCGGCTCGTGGCATCGGGAAGGCCCTTTCTTCGGAGGCCGGAAATCGTAGAGTGTGACGGCCGCTCGAAGCGCCGCTATCCGTATGCGTATCTTTTTGGCTCTTTCCGGCCCGTGCGTTTTGACGAGCCGAGCCCCCTCGTTGAATTCCTTTTCAAGATTCCTGCTGATAAAGGATATCTCCAAAATCGACATCCGTCATTATTCATTAACCTGTAGGGTGAATGAATAATTCAGTTTATATCATTATAAAACAGGATGCATGGCGATGAAATTTATTTTTTGAAGATTGACATGATAATCTGCGAATCGACAGCGACAGAAAAGCCCCGGACTCGATGTCCGGGGATTATCGCCTTCCGGCGGCCGGTTGTCGGCGGCGCAGCCGATAAGATGGCGGGAGCGCGCGGCTCCTCCGACCCGGAGATTGTGCGCTTCGCAGCGCCTTCCGCTGGTGACGAGGATCGGGCGGCCGAAGGCCTCTCTCGCGGCGAAGATCATTCGCAGAGTTCTCATCGGTCATTCCCTCATCGATTTTTTCGCAGAGTCTTTCTCCGCCCCGAACTCTTGAACGCATGACGATTTCCGCCGTTCTTCCTTTTCGCCCGATTCACTCTTCCAGCGAATACCCGTCCTCGAACAGAGCGATGCAGGCGTCCGCAGCGGAAGGGTCGAACGCTCTTCCCCGTCCCTCGCGAACGATTCGGAGAGCCTCGTCGACGCCTTTCGAAGGGCGGTACGGGCGGTGCGAGGCCACCGCCTCCACGACGTCGGCGACGGCCAGGATGCGCGCCTCCGGGAGGATGTCGTCTCCGGAGAGTCCTTGAGGATAGCCGGAGCCGTCCATTCGTTCATGGTGCTGATGCACGATCTCGGCGAGGCGCCACGGAAAATCCACTTTCCGGAGCATGTCGAAGCCCTCTTGAGGGTGGGTCCGTATAAAGGAGAACTCGAGTTCGCTCAGGGAGCAGGGTTTGCTGAGGATCTCCGACGGAATGCTCATCTTTCCGATGTCGTGGACCGAGGCGGCCAAGGCGAGCCCTTCGAGCGCGTCCGCGCTCATCCCCATGCGACGGGCGATATCCGCGGAGAGGCGGGCGACCCTCCGCTGATGGCCCGCAGTGTACGGGTCGCGGATTTCCGTCGCCGAGGAAAGGACGTCGATCGTCTGCCGGAAGGTCTTCCGCAGCGTTTCAAGATTGCGCCGGAGTTCCTCCTCCCGCATCTTCAGAGGAGTGAGGTCGCGGAAAAGAAAGTATCTGCCGTGCTCTCCGCCCTCTCCGTTCGGCACGGGCAACGCCGCCAGGGAGAGAAAAAGGAAACGGCCGTTCCTGTCGATCTTCACTCCCTCTTCCTCCGCGAACCCCTCCCCCTCCCGCACCCGCCGGAAAAACGCATCCTTGCGGGCCGCTTCCTCCCGGTCCGGCGTTTCGAGAAGGTCCTCGACGCGTCTTCCGAGCGCCTCTTCCGGACGCAAGGCAACCATGTCGCAGAACGCCTTGTTCGCCTCGTCGATGCGCGCTCCGTCGCCGCAGACGACGATACCCTCCGGAGACGCCTCGAACAGCGTGCGAAGGCGCCTTCTCTGGGTCTCCGCCTCCAGCATCGCGTTCTTCAACTCCGTCATATCCCATCCGACCGCCTGGATTTCCGTCAGCCTGCCTTCTTCGTCGAAAAAGCCGGTATCGTTCCAAAGCTGCCAGCGGACCGAGCCGTCCGGCATCACGATTTTATCCTCCATGCTGCTTTGGGGGGCGTCCGGCTTCAGCCCGGCTAAATACTCGTCGAGATAGCCGGTGTCGCCGGGCAAGAAGAGCCTGATGTTTGTGCCGATCAGGCTCTCCGGCTCTTCGCCGAAGTAGCGCGCATAGGCCGGATTGCAGAAGGTGATCGCACCGTCCGGCGTGAAGCGGCAAATAAGGTCGGACTGCTTCTCCACGATGCTCTGATACCGATGTTCACTCACTTTCAAGGCTTCGTCGGCCTGCAGCAGAGCGAGCGCCCTGCCGATCACCTTCGCTATGCTTGAAAGAAGCGGGAAATCTCTTTCGGGCGAGATCACCCCGGCGGGCACGTTGTCGAACCCGACGAACCCTTTCAGTTCCCCGCTCACTTCGACGCCGAAGACGACAAGCGAACGGATGCCCTGCTCCTCCAGAATCTTCCTCTCCGTTCGGGCCTCCGGAGGCATTCCGCTCACTTCAGGAACATAAAACGCTCCGTTCATCCGAAGATTGTCCATCCACCAGGGGAACATGTCCAACGGCAACGCCTGAAGGAGATGCTTCTGCGGTGCGATTCCGGAAGCGCACCACTCGTGCGTGTTGTCCATCGCGTCGCCCCGAAAGAGAAAAAGATACGCCCGTTCCACGCCGTTGTGCTCCCCCAGCAGGGCAAGCGCATGATCCACCGCGCGGGAGAAATCGTCCCGGTTTCTCTGGAACGCGAAATCGGCGATGATCTCCGCCGTGATCTTCTCCTGTTCGACACGCCGCAGCAGCTCCCTGCTCGTCGCGTCGCACCCGGCCGCATCCTGCGCGACGACGTGCAGCATGCCGCGGTCACCCGCTCTTTCCTTGATCCACAGGAGCAGCGCCGCGAGCTTCTCCCCGTCCAGCCCTTCTTGCGGAAGAATGCCGTCGAAGCCCGCTCTCTGCGCCCGAAGCATCGTTTCGGCGGCGCATCGCTTCATCAGGAAGATCAGAGGGGTGCGCGGATACGCGCGGCGCAGATCCTCGACGAGAGGATCGAGGGGGCGTTCGGGCGCGGATTCGCAAACCGCGACCGCATCGAAAGAGGATGCCGCCGAAGAGGCCGAAACATCGGGCAAGGTGCTTGCGTGCTCGATGTGAAGCGATGAATCGAAAAAATCCTTTGCCTCCGATACAACAAGAATGCTGCATGCCATTCGCTCGAGCCTCCAAATCCCATGTATTCAAATACAGAAGCAAGCATCCTGAAACCAAAAAGAGAGAACACGGACAATAACGACGCTGCTATCTTTAATTTGATGAGTCATTATGACCATACTATCAGTACATATGTCACCAGTCGATAGTCCTGAAGGCCCATTGCGTATACTTCCGCACATCATGAAGGCGCTCTCCGGGCGCCATCTCTTTTTCGAGGAAATCCTTTCCAAAAATCCGTCAACCCACATGCGATGTACTATTAAAAGATTTAAAAAAACGGTATAATAATAAGGAAGTGGAATTCCGCCGGATCATCGGCATGTTGCGAAGGATGCGTCCGTTGCACGGAGTCTTGAGCGAATATGTGAATTGCGAATATGGAGGAATGGAATAAAAAGTCCCGCACAAACAATGTTTTCCTTTGCTCAATAAAAGACATGCAGCGTCTGAAGACACCGTTCGGACCGCATCCACGAGCACATTATCGACGGAATTTCAGGAGGGGTACCACCATGACAGGCAACATACCGCGTATTCTTCTCGTGGACAACGACGAGGAGAGTAGGCATTCGACAGCCGGCGGACTGCGCTCGGCCGGCTTTTCAGTGACGGAATCAGCCGCGGGCGAGGATGCTCTCCTCAAAATCGCGCTCCGTCCGGACCTCGTACTGCTCGACAGCGAAATTCCGGATATCGAGGAACATCGACTGAAGCAGCTGCTCGACGCCGATTCGATTCCAGTGCTCCGATTGACGGCCGATTCCTCGAAGACGCCCGGCGAAATCCGCGGCGTCGGCGAAGCCGACGGCAAAGCGCGCTCCGTGTTCATGGATCCGTCCAAGCTCATATCCAAAATCCGCCTGATGCTGCGAATCCGGCATGTTCAGCACGAAAAGAAGAACATACGACTATGGAACGCCGCCTTCGACGCGTTCAAAGACGCGGTCTGCATCTTCGACGCGGACGGCCGAATTCTGCGCCACAACGCGGCGTTCAGCGATTTCGCCCGCTGCGGCGACCGAACGATCGTCGGCCTCGGCTACAAGGATATCATGCAGGAGAACGGAAACGCGGACACGATATGCCCCATCGCGAATATTCCGCGGAGCAAAGCGAGGGAAAACAACGAACTGGAACTCGGCGGCAGATTCTTTCAGATAAGCACGGACCCGGTCTTCGACGAAGACGGTTCGATCATCGGCTTCGTGGACATCATCAAGGACGTCACCGATCTCAAAGCCGCCGAACACTCTCTTGAAAACAACTATTCCATGCTCAGCCTCGCCGGGGAAATCGCCAGATTCGGCGGATGGAGCGTCGACCTGAGCACGAACATCGTCACGTGGTCCGACGAAGTGGCGGCCATTCACGAGATGCCGAAAGGGTACTCCCCCTCGGTGAACGAGGGGATCTCCTTTTATCACCCTTCGTGGCGCCCTCGCATCACCGAGGTCTTCACACGCTGCGCCCTCGAAGGCGAACCCTACGACGAGGAGATGGAGATTCTCACGAGCGCCGGCAGGCGGGTATGGGTCAGGACCGTGGGAACGGCCGTCAGGGACGGCGAAGGGAACATCGTCAAAGTACAGGGGGCTTTTCAGGATATATCCAGGCGAAAAGAGACCGAGGTGCGATTGAAAGGCGCCCTGCGCCGGCTGGAAGGAGTCACGAAGTCGATCATCCGGATCGTCGTCAAGACGATCGAGCTGAAGGACCCCTATACGGCGGGACACCAGGAGCGGGTCGGAGACCTCGCCGGAGCGATCGCTTCCGAGATGGGGCTTTCCGAGTACGACAGCGAGGGGATCCGCATCGCGGGGACGATTCACGACCTCGGAAAGATCGCCGTCTCTTCGGACATCCTGAGCAAATCGAGAGAACTCTCCGCCATTGAATTCGCCCTCGTGAAGGAGCACGCGCAATACGGATACAACATCCTGAAGAACGTCGTATTCGAATGGCCCGTAGCTCAAATGGCGCATCAGCATCACGAACGTCTCGACGGCTCCGGATACCCTCAGGGCCTTCGCGGCGACGCGATATGCCACGGCGCTCGGATCATCGCCGTGGCGGACGTGGTCGAGGCCATGGCGTCGCATCGCCCCTACCGCCCGCCCCGCGGACTGGAGCAGGCGCTCGAGGAGGTGCGTTCGAAAAAGGGGTCCTGTACGATCCGGAGGTCGTGGACGCATGCATTCGACTCTTTACGGAAAAACAGTACAGCCTTGCGAGTACGAACGAAATCTTTCCGGGCACGTGAGGAGGCGATTGAACCGGGACACCCGGGACACGCTCCCCGGAAAAAGAGCCGCGGAACGATTTCCTTCATGAAGCAGGCGAAGATCGTACTCGCCGTCGTCGCATCGCTGATGGCGCCCGTCCGCTTCGCCGACGTCTTTCTTCTCGATATAGGAAAAGACCGGTCTCATTCCACGCTCGTGAAGATGATCATCGAGCGGCGGGAACCCGTCCCGCTCTTCGAGTAGCCGCCCCGTCGCGAACGGCTTTTCCGGTCCGACGCACAAGAGGGGCGGTCGTCGTCATGAACTCGAAACACATGAAGTTCCCGGCTCTTCGTTGAGCCGGGAACTTCATGTGTTTCGAGACAAAACGCTCCGTGCGGACTCGTGCTACGGAAGCATCGGACATTCGGGGTTTGTTCCGTCTCCGGGCCCGTTCCCCGTGCCGTCCTTGGGGCCGTTGCCGCCGTTTCCGGTACCGTCGCCGGGGCCGTGTCCGCCGCCATTTCCGCCCCTGTTGCCCCTGCCGAGCATCACGCTGTTTTCAAAGGCATTTCCCCTGTCCAGCGCGAAAGCGAGCGCGGTCGACGCGACGGAAACAACCAGGAGAAGCACCAGAAGCGAAGCGAGTATCTTTTTCATGAGCGAATCCCTTCTTTCATCGGAGTGAAGTAGACTACACCGGTATAATAGACTCCTCGTCTCCGGAACGCATTGTAAGCGATTTCCATTCGTTCCTCGGTACAATCCGCAATCGCGCCTTCGGCACGCAGCGTCTCGTTATCCGCGGCAAAGGCCAAAAATTGCACCACACTTCATCTGCAAAAATTCTATTATAAGCTGTAAAGAAATCTAATTAAATATTTAAATATAGAAATTTTTATACACTGCAATATTTCGCCTTCGCTCCTTTTTATGCTATGATTTTTTTATTACTTTAAACAAGGATTTCTATCATGAAAGGAGTTGAATTGCTTGTTTTCATTCGTACGACTCATAGAAAGGCTGTGATGACAATGCGCGCATCGCCCGTTTCGAGCGAACCAAAAGACGATCCTCCTTCAGGGCGGTCGGGTATCCGCTTGATCTTCACGGCTCTTTTGCTGCTTCTGCTTCTCGTCCGTTCTTCCTTCGCCGGAAAGGAAGGAAGTCCCGCCGGAGGCGCCCCGAACCTTCAAAACACCGTCCAGATCCACCCCGAACTCTCGGAACACCTGAGCGAACTTCTCGAAAGCGGCTGTTTCGGCGCTTCTTTTTTCTCCAGGCACGCCATACCCATGCTCCTGATCGATCCGGAGAGCGGCCTCGTTCTGGCGGGTAACGAGGCGGCGCAGAATTTCTACGGCCATCAAAAAATCCAGGGCATACACGTCGACCAGATCGACACGATCTCTCCGGAGACCCTGCACAAGGCATGCGAGCTGCGACGGAATCATATCGACTTCCGCCACACTTCGGCGGACGGTTCGACGCGCGACGCGTGCGCCTACTTCTATCCGATCCCCTTCAACGGCGGAGAAATCGTCTTCGCCATGATCATCGACCAGACCGAGAGAGTCGCTGCGGAAACCGCTCTCCGAATGAAAGAGCGATCGTTCAGGGCGTTCGCTCTCGTCGCCGTGATTCTGCAGTCGGTCGTCCTCTTTCTGCTTCTGAAGACCGTCAATCGCAAGAACAGAGCGGAGCGGAGGCTTGCGGATCAGCTCCATTTCACCCGGTCGCTGATCGACGCGATTCCCAACCCAGTCTTCTATCAGGACATCCCCGGACGAATCCTCGGCGCCAATCGGGAATTCAAACGGCTTATCGGATGCCGGGAAGAGGAGATCGCCGGGAAAAGTCTGGAGGAGATCACAACCGGGGAACGTGCGGAGCAATACCGAAGAATGAACGAAAAACTCATCGAAGACCGGCTTCCGCAAAACTACGAGTTCTCCGACCCTGGACATCGCCCCGAATGTTCCGACGCTGTTGCGGGGCGACTCCGGACGTCTGCGTCAGGTACTGATGAATCTGGTGGGCAACGCGGTCAAATTCACCGAGCGGGGCGAGGTGAGAACGGCCGTCTCGTTGACGGAAGAACAGGAGTGTTCGGCGACGCTCCGGTTTTCAGTGAAAGATACCGGAATCGGCATTTCAAGGGAGATGATGCCGAGCCTCTTCGATAAATTCAGCCAAACGGACGCCGCGATCGGCAGAAAATACGGAGGGACCGGACTCGGACTCTCCATTTCGAAAGAGCTTGTCGAACTGATGGACGGCAGCATCTGGGTGAAAAGCGAGGAGGGGAAAGGCTCGGAATTCTGTTTTGTCCTGTCTTTTGGAAAGTCGCACGCCGAAACGGAATCCGCGGCGGCAACCCGGCACGACGAAGCCGAGCCCGGGCAGCGAATGAAAGGAAGAGCGCATCGTCTTCTGCTGGTGGACGACAGCGCCGCGAACCGGCACATCGTCCTCGGCATCCTCAAGAAGAGCAATCTGTCGATCGAGGCCATTTCCGACGGCGAACAGGTTTTCGACGCTCTTTCGAAGGCTCCTTACGATCTGATACTGATGGACTGCCAGATGCCCGGCCTGGACGGATACGAGACGACGCGCAGAATTCGTCGCATGGACGGGGATGCGCGCACCATACCCGTCATCGCCATGACCGCCTACGCGATGGCCGGCGACCGGGAAAAGTGCCTGGAGGCCGGAATGAACGACTATATCGCCAAGCCGATCACCAGGGGCGCGCTGCTCGGCGTCCTGGCGAAGTGGCTCCCTGAAGAAGAGGTCGGAGACGGGGTGAACCCCCTTGAAAAGGCGGACGATCCGCAAGAGACGGCAAGCGGACCGGACGTCTGGAACAGAGAGAAGCTTCTGCGCGCTCTTGACGCGGACGAAGAGCTGGCCATGGAGATCACTGTGAAATTCCTGGAGGATATAACGCCTCAAATGGACGTCCTGCTCTCGGCCATATCGTCCGGCGACGAGCGAACAACGCAGTCGAGCGCCCATTCGATCAAGGGTATGAGCGGCGCCATGGGGGCCGTCGCGCTGGAATCCGTCTGCGCGCGGATCGAGACGGCCGTTCGAAGAGGTGAATTCTCATACGGCGCTTCTTTTGCCGAGTCCCTCCGGTTCGAATTCCGCAGACTGAAAGAGCGCGTCGAAAAGCGTGCGGGGGCATGATCGGGGCGGACAGCAAGCGCTCTTTGTGTGATGAGACAGGAGACCGGCAACAACGAGCGCATCATATCCTCGGAATTCGAGGGTATTCAGAGCGTCTCTTTCTTCTTCTCTCAAGATCGGATGAAACTGCCATCGATCGGAGAAGAACCGCCCCTTTCCCGCCGCGTTCCCGCTGCGCCGCGTTCTGCAGAATGGTTTCGGAAATCTCCGTTCACTTTTAAAATCACAAAAAATATTATTGTAATCTGTAATACCATCTGATCGAAATTTCAAATAAAGATATTGTTATGCACGTCAATATTTTGCCTTCGCTCCTTTTTATGTTATGGTTTTTCTGTTCCTTCAAACAAGGATTCCTATCACGAAAGGGGTTGAATTGTGTGTTTTCCGTCCTGCGAAAAACTACAATCCGTACCAGACTCGTTCTGCTGATCATCCTTATGGTAGCCTCCCTGTCTGTTCTTTCCACGGTCTTTATCCACGAACTGACCGATTTCGACGCGGGCGCCGCGCAGGAACTCGCCGCCGTATCCGAGGAGCAGGCGGCCGCGAGCGAAGAGATCGCCGCAGCGGTACAGGGCGTCTCCTCCCGGATGGAGAAAGTCTCGTCCGTCGTCGAGAACATTCTGCGGCAGACGCAGGATGTGGCGAAGGCGTCGGAAAACGTGGCCGGAGGAGCCGAAGGGCTCGCGTCGTACGCGGAGACGATGCACGAGGAACTCAGGCGCTTTCGGGTGGAAAAGACCGGGCACGGAGTAACGGGCGGCTTGCAGGCGCTTCCGGCCACATCGTAGCGATTTCGCTCTTCACAAGGAGAGGCGGGGAGGGAGCGTTCCTCCGCCTCTCTTTTCGATGCCGAAAAATTCAAGGCAATCACATTATAATCAAACAGGAAGTGATGCAATGGAAAAAGTAAAATGCAGCAAAACAGCCGCATTTCCTCTTTCGCAGGAGAACTATCGGCAGCTTCTGGAGGACATGCCGCTTCTGATATGCTGCTTCGACCTCGACGGGATCATCTACTTCGTCAACAACGCCTACTGCGAATATTTCGGACGAGACCGGAGCGCTTTTTTGGGCAAGAACATCTTCGAGATCATCGAAAAGGAAGAGGAAAAGGCCTACCTCGAAAATACCCTGTCGATGCTGACTCCTGAAAATCCCGTCTGCGAATCGGAACACTTTCTGACCATGGGGAACGGCGCAATCCGCCATCAGCTCTGGGTCGACCGGGCCGTATTCGACGCGGAGGGAAACCTTCAGGGGTATCAGGCGATCGGCAGAGACAGGACGGACAGAAAGAGAACGGAAGACAAACTGCGCCAGATACAGACCATGGTCGAACACAGCCCCGTCGTTTTTCTCCGGTGGTCCGCCCGGGAAGGGTGGCCCGTCGAATACGTCTCCTCGAACGTCTCGCGATACGGCTACTCGCCGGAGGAACTCACGGATGGGGGGCGGTGCTGGACATCTTTCACTCACCCGGATGATATGGAACTTATAAGAAAGCGCCCTAAAGAAGAGACCAAAAGCCGCTCCCGGTACGATCTGGAGTATCGGCTGCGGTGCAGGGACGGGTCGTACCGCTGGGTTCTGGAGCAGGGAAGCATCGAGCGGGACCGCTCAGGAAATCCGATCGCGTTCATCGGGGCGGTGACGGATATTTCGGACAAGAAACGTTTCGAGCTTCTTCTGTCCGAAAACAAGGAACATCTGGAAATCAACCTCGAACGCCTTCAGAAAATCTGGTTGAATACCGTGGAGACCCTGTCGACCGTCGTGGAAACCCGCGATCCGTATACGGCGGGACATCAGCGGCGGGTCGCCGAGCTGTCGAGACGCATCGCGTGCGGAATCGGAATGGAGAAGAAGAAAACGGAAGAGATCTATCTGTCCGCCCTGATCCACGACATCGGGAAAATATCCACCCCTTCGGATATTCTGAGCAAACCGGGAAAACTGTATACCGAAGAGATGTCCCTGATCCGGCGGCATTGCGAGACCGGCCGCGATATCCTGGCCGAGATCGATTTCCCGTGGTCGATCGCTGAAATCGTCTATCAGCACCATGAACGTTTGGACGGTTCGGGCTATCCGAACGCTCTCCGGGGAAGCGACATACTTCCCGAAGCGCGAATCATCGCCGTGGCGGACGTGGTGGAGGCAATGGCCTCCCACAGGCCGTACAGGCCTTCTCTGGGGCTCGAAAAAGCCCTCGAGGAGATCGACCGGGGAAAAGGAACGCTCTACGATCCCGACGTCGTCGACGCCTGCACGAAGATATTCAGTTGCGGCGATGTCTGGAGGGGCAGATAGCAACTTCGACTCGATCATGACGAAGATAATGATAGAATAAACAATCAGCGCACGAGCGCTCTTTCCTAAACCGTTTATTCATAGGACGGAGGTGCCGGTGGCGTCCATGATGGTTCCCTCCGAGAGTCTCAGCCCCTTCTCTTCGAGAGCAGGAAATGGATTCGAAGCATCCGTTCCAGACCGACGGGAGGGCGTCTTTTTCCGGCCTTCGGGTAGAAGGGTTCGATGAAGGCATTGAGTTCCTTCCGGGGGACGGCCCGCTCCATTTCCGCGAGAAACTTTTCCCGTCTTGTGAGCTTCCTGTATTTTTCGAAGGTGGAGGCGTTCGCAAGGGTTCTCTGGCGGTTCATCGTTCTCAGCTCCCCGGTGTGGAATGGATTTGGATGCGACTGCTACAACACTATTTCACAATGTCGAAAGACTGCTTGCTGGAGATTTTTTCAGAGATTCCTGAACAATAAGGACAGCTTTCCCGGATCACTTTTCGAAGGGGAAACGTGCTCGACGCGTCAAAAGGATGAGCCTTTCATTTCGCGTCTCTTCGGGAGGCTGCGCAGAATCGGTCGTTTATGGCGAATACGTTCGCCGCTGAAATATATCCTTTACTGAAAGCTGGTGTATGCCGTGCGCGACACTCTTTTCTCCTGGAGCGGATTTCGTTCTGCTATCCTTCGCCTCCTCCTCGCGGCGCTGCTTCTGACGTTCGCACATGGCGCCCATGCCGAGCGGTCGAACGAAGACATCGACTGGAAAGTCTTCCCTAAATACGATTTTTTCGAGGACCACGGCGCGCCCATGCTGCTGATCGACCCGGCGACGGGCGCCATTCTCGACGGCAACCGTGCGGCGAGAAACTTCTACGGCTATCCCGCCCTGCGAGAGATGAACATAAATCAGATCAACACCCTCACTCCGGAGGAGGTCGCCCAAGAAATGGAGCGAGCCCGCACGATGCAGAGGAACGCCTTCCACTTTCGGCACCGCCTGGCGGACGGCTCGGTACGCGACGTCGCCGTCTACTCCTTCCCGTTTACGATCAACGGTAAAAATCTGCTCCACTCGGTGATCATCGACGAGACGGAGCTGGTGGCGGCCCGCAGGAAGCTCCGCGAGCGCGCACTTTGGATAGGCGCTCTGCTCTTCGTTGCGCTGCTTGCGCAGACCGTCGCGCTGCTCCTGCTGGCGAAGGCGGTCAAACGGCGCAAGAAAGCCGAAGAGCGTTTTCGTTCGTTGAGCGACGATCTCCCCGTGATGGTCTGCGAATTTCTGGAGGACAGTACCCTGACCTACATAAACAGGGAGTATGCCGACCACTTCGGCATGAAATCCGAAGAGTTGACGGGAAGGCGTTTTCTCGACTTTCTTCCCGAGGAGGCGAGAGAGGAAGCCCGCGGAAACTACAGTTCGCTCTCCCCGGAAGACCCGTTCCGCGTCTACTGTCACGAAGTGCTTCTCCCGAGCGGAGAGCGGCGCTGGCACGAGTGGCGCGACAGAGCCATCTTCGACGGAAAGGCGAAAAAACGCTTCTACCGCTCCGTCGGCGTGGACATCACCGACCGCAAGCGTGCCGAAGATGAGCTTCGCGAGAGGGAGTCGCGGCTTCTGAGCATCTTCGAGCACTCTCCCATGGGAATGGTCCTCTTCGGAGAAGACGGCGTCATACTCGACTGCAACAATATAAACGTCGAGATGATGGGATCGACGCGGGAGAAAATCATCGGTTTCAACACGGCACGCGGAAGCTCCCCGGAGGTGCGGGAGGCGCTCGGAACCGCCCTCTCCGGAAAACCCTCCGTCTACGAAGGGGAGTACACCTCCGTCACCGGAGGAAAGACGCTCTTTCTCCGCATCTCTTTCAATCCGGTCAATCCGGGGCAAAACCCCACGCCCGTCATCGCGGCCCTCGAGGATATCGGCGAACGCAAGCGCGCCGAGGAGAGGCTTCGCGAGACGCTTGCCAACGCGCGCGTTCTTCAGCAGGAGGCCGAGTCGGCCAGCCGGGCCAAGTCGGCGTTTCTGGCTAACATGAGCCACGAGATACGCACGCCGCTCAACGGCGTCATCGGCTTCCTCGGGCTGCTCGCCGAGACGCCGCTCGACGAGGAGCAGCGCGAGTACCTCGACAACGTCGATTCGTCCGCGCATCTGCTGCTCGGCATCCTGAGCAACGTGCTGGACATCTCGAAGATCGAGGCGGAGCGGCTGGATCTCGCTCCTGTTTCCTCTGTTCTCCGCGCGACGGTGGAGCGCTCCCTCTCCCCCGTACGCGTCGCGTCGGCGGAGAAAGGTCTTTCACTGGCCGTTCGTGTGGAGCCGAACGTGCCGGAACGCGCCGTCTTCGACCCGGTGCGGCTGGAGCAGGTGCTGCTCAATCTATTGAACAACGCCGTCAAGTTCACGGAAGAAGGCGGCGTCGAACTCTCGGTGGGCTTCGCCCCCCTCGCGGGAAACGCAGGGGCCTTCACATTCTCCGTCAAGGACAGCGGTATCGGCATGTCGCCGGAAGAACAGTCGCGCATCTTCGAGCCCTTCTACCAGGCAGACTCGTCGAATACGCGTAAGTACGGCGGCGCAGGACTGGGACTTTCCATCGCCGCGCGTCTCCTTCAGGCGATGGGCAGTTCGCTCGAAGTCGAGAGCGCTCCGGGAGAAGGGAGCCGCTTCTTCTTCACGCTGCGGCTGGAGTGCGGAACGAATGCGTTCTCTCTTACACCCGGAGAGGCGGAGGTTCCCCGGGAGGAGGAGAAGCTTATACCTCACGGAAAAATAAAGGAGAACCCGGTCGTTCTTATCGTCGAGGACGAACAATTGAACATGAGGATGCTCTCCATGACGGTCACCAAGCTCGCCCCATCCGCAAAGGTGGTGCAGGCGCAGGACGGTGAAGAGGCCCTCGCGCTCTTCAGGGAACACAAGCCCGATCTCGTCTTCATGGACCTCCATATGCCCGTCAAGAACGGTTTTCAAGCGGCCGCCGAAATCCGCGGGCTTGAGCTGGAGAGCGATCCGGACGGAGAACGCTGCTGCATCGTGGCCGTCACGGCGGACGTGCTGCCGGAGACGCGGGGAGCATGTCTGGCGGGCGGAATGGACGGCTATATCTCCAAGCCGGTCCGCAAGGAGGAGGTCCGCGCCGCCCTCGAACGCTGCCTCGGCGGAGACAGCCCGAATCGGCGGGATCGATCCTGAATCGGGAGGATGGAATGTGTCCGATGAGCTTGAAAAGAACATCTCTGAAGCGATCATGTGTTTCCATTCAGGAGCGAACGGGGGGGTTTGAGTGACGGACTTGCGAATGGCGAACATCGAGAAGCTGACCAGGGAGATCGAGGCGTTGCTCTCGGGAGGCGGGGCGTTGCTCTCGGAAGACGGGGCGGTCATCGCTCCTCCGGAGGACCTCGACGCCTCGTGGGAGATGCGAGTCTCCGACGACAGGCTTCGCGTTTATCTGGACATGTACCCCGCCGTGGGCGAAGGCGCTCCTCTTGATCCGGCGGCGATTTGCCGTGCGCTCGATGAATCGGGAATACGGAACGTCGACCGCGAAAGAGTAGAGACGCTCGCCGCGCTCTGCGATTCAGGGTACCCGACGACGGGCGAGGACGCCATGGTCGCACACGGTACGCCAGCGGTCGCTCCGTTCGAGGGGAGGATCGACTTTCTGGTCCCCATGGAGAAGTCGAAGCGCGTGGAGGAGAGCGACGAGAGTTCCGTCGACTGGAAAAACCTCTGGATGATCCCCTCCGTTCGGGAGGGGGACGTCATAGCCCGCATCCATCTGCCCAAGGAAGGGCTCGATGGCGTGGACGTCTACGGTCTGCCGCTCTCGCCGAAGTCGCTTACGCTCCTCAAGCTGCGCTACGGAGACGGCGTCGTCGTGACGGAAGCGGACGGATGCGTGGAGGTCGCCTCGGCGCGGACCACGGGGCAGCCCAGCTTCCGCGACAACACGCTCGACGTTTTGCCTCTGCTGGTGCTTCAAGGCGACGTTGACCTCTCGGTCGGCGACGTCGATTTTCCCGGCTCGGTGCTGGTGACCGGCTCCGTGCTCGAAGGCTTCTCGGTCAGGGCGGAGAAGGACGCGACCGTTCACGGAGGAGTGTACAACGCCCGCGTGCAGTCGGGCGGCGACTGCATCGTCAAGGGAGGAGTCGTCGGCGAGCGGGCGGAGCTGGACGCCGGAGGGGACGCCCGCGTCGGCATCGTGGAATACGCCCGCATCACCACCGCCCGGAATATCGAGGTCTTCGGCTACGCTCTTTTCGCCACTCTGGAGGCGGGCGAGTCACTCTATGTGCAGGGGCGGAACCGGAGGGGGATCGTCGGAGGGACGTGCGTGGCGGGGGAGAGCATCGAAGCTCTGTCCGCAGGGTCACCGATGGAGCCGATGACGACGCTGGAGGCCGGGAGGGATCCGGTGCGCGCCCGGATGCTTCAGGAACTCGAGCGCAAGAAGGCCGCGCTGGAGGCGATGAAGGAGAAAATCGAGAAGGCGATTCTCTCGATCAAAGGGACGGGGCCCGAATTCGACCTGAATCGGCTCACTGAACCGGAAAAGGAAAAGCTCTTTCTTCTGGTGCGTTATCACGGAAAGATGAAGGAATCCGTAGCGGAAATCGCCGGACGGATCGAGTCGGAGAAGCGCACGATCCTGGCCGAGAGGCGAGTCGTACCGAGGATACGCATCCGCGACAGGGCCTATCCGAACGTGACGCTGAAAATGTGGGACGTTCTTCTTCTGCTGAAGAATCAGGAGGTCTACGCGAGCTTTTCGTTGGACAGAGAGAAACATTTCATTACCAAGGGAGTTTTTTAGATGTCCTTTCCGGAGGAGGATTTGAAGATGAACGGGCGGGTTGACGATTTGCGTGAAAAGCTGGAAAGGATCGCGAGAGAAGCCGAAAAACGGGGCATCGAGCCCGATATGACCGCTCCTCCGCAGAGTTCCGCCGAAGCCGTCTTTCACTCGACGTCGCGCGGTGTGATGGTAGGCCGCATGCGCTTCGACGAGAGAGGGCATCTGAAGGAGTACACATTCGAAAGCACGAACCCGGCGTTCAATGCTCTTTTCGGGAGCGAGCCCGGAAGCGGAAGCACGGGGAGCGAATTCTTCTCGAAGCCCGGCGACTCCTCTCCGTATTCTCACGAAGAGTCGCCCCTGCTCGGTTTCTTCGCGCATGTTCTCGCCGAAGGGCGGCCCGATTCGCGCGCGGTCTTTCTTCGAAAGCACGGAAGGGTCTTCGATCTGCTCGCCTTCCCCCTCGGGCACGACCGATTCTGCGCCGTCTTTTCGGACGCTTCGGAGCGGGCGGCCGCCGAGAAGGAGCGTCGCGAGAACGCCAGATTCGTGGAAAACGTCCTCGGCAGAGTGAACGTCTGGATCGTTTTGCTTGACGAACGCGGGGGGATCGTCTTCTGGAACCCGGAGGCGGAACGTCTCTCGGGAATTCCCTCCGAAGAAGCGCTTTCGGGACGGATCGACTTCTGGGAGAGCTGTTTCCCGGACGCGAACTATCGCGCCTCCGTCCGCGAGAAAGCAAATGCGGCCTCGCAGCATGGCGGCACGAAAAAGCCGATCGAGACCTTCGTGAACGGCGCCGGAGGCGAACGCCTGATTGTCGAGTGGACGGTCGATCCGTGGCGCTTCGAGGATATCGGCACGGAAGGCGTTCTGCTGTTGGGGCGCGACGTCTCCGAACAGCGCCGGATGGAGGACAAGCTGCGGGAGAGCGAGTTGCGTTATACTGCGGCATTCCAACAAACAAACGTCGTGAAGCTGCTGATCGACCCCGAAACCGGGGCCGTCGTGGACTGCAACGACGCGGCCCTCGCGTTCTACGGCTATTCCAGGGAGGAGATGCTTGCTCTGAAGAATACCGATATCAACCTGCTTTCTCCCGAAGATCGCCGGCGTGAAATGGAGAATACTCTCGCCCATCGGAAGGATCGCTTCGTCTTTCATCATCGGCTGAAGAACGGCGAAGTGCGGACTGTGGAGGTCTACTGCTCTCCGATGCCGCACCGGGGCACGACGTTGCTCTATTCCATAGTACACGATATCACGGAGAGCGAACGCCTTGAAAGCGAATTCAGGATCCTCGCCTTCCACCACGCGTTGCAGGCGCGGCTTCTCGGCGGGATTCTGGAACACGCCTCCGACTGCATTTTCGTATTCGACCGGGAGGGGCGCATTCGATTCGCCGGCAGGAAGGGGGCGGAGCTCTTTCAGCGCGGTCAGGACGAGATGACCGGTCGTTCGTGGAGTTCGCTGGGGCTCCCGGAGGAGCGCGTCGCGGGATTCAACAAGCATCTGGACGAGCTGCTGACGGCGGAGGCCGACCCGAACGCATCCGCAGGACCTGTCCCGAATGCTGCTGCGGGAAAATCGAGGCACGGCATGCTCGTGCTGCCTACTTTCAAAGGCGAGAAGCCTATAAAGTACGCGCTCGACCCAATGCTCGACGACGAGGGACGTGTCGAGGCAGTCTATTGCTCGATGCGCGTCGTGCCGTAGCCGGCACTGCTCTGTCGGCTCCACCTCCGGGGTGCGAGTCCTCCTCGGAGAGGATGCGCGACGACATTCCGGGGAGTATGCGCCCTCGCTCCTATATTGTTTTGTGTGTTCCGGTGTTCCGGTTTTCCGCTTTTGCCTCGGAACCAACTATCCCGGCGTTTTTTCGCCGTGTGGAAGCGTTCGCTCTTCGTCGGCCGGCCGAAAAAAAAGTTCTGAAATCTTGCGACTCGTCCAGTACGCACAAACCATCTTGTGACTAATATATTGGCGTTTACGAGTCACAAACCGTTTTGCGACTATCCGACCAACCACAAAACCGGCACCTCCTCAGGGGGAAGGGAAAACGGAGGGATACTGTCAGGCAGAACTATAAAACATAAAAGGGAGCGTAAAAGAAACCGCTCCCCATCTTTCCTCAAAACAGAAGAGAAGCAAGGGGACTGTCGGGAAAAAACACCGCGATGCGGCAAAACAGGCCGCGATCTCTTCCTTCGTCACAGCAAAGATATTACGCCTTCTTGGACTTCGCCGGGGTCTTTGCGGCCTTTGCGGCCTTTGCGGCTTTTCCCGCCGTCTCCGCCTTCGCCGGTTTCTCAGTTTTTTCAGCCTTTACGGGCTGCTCAGCCTTTGCGGGTTTCTCAGCTTTTGCGGGTTTCTCAGCTTTTGCGGGTTTCTCGGCTTTCTCCTCCTTCACGGCGTTGTCGGCGACCTTCATCACTTCGGAGACGGAGTTCTTGCGGACGCTCTCGATTCCCTTGAGGGCGCTCGCCTTGGCTTTGTATCCTTCGGAAACGCCGATGATCTGACCGTTCCTGGCCTTCAGCCGGAAGCGGAATTCTCCAGCCTTGTCGGTGTACACTTCGAATTTCGGATTCGTCTCTTTCTTGAAACCTTCGGCAGTCTGGTCTTCGAGCGATGCAACAGGGGCGTTGGTACGGACGCTTTCTACGCCCTGAAGGCAGCTGTCCTCCCGGTTGTATCCCTCGGAGGTCAGGATGATCTCACCGTTGTCGGCCTTCAGGTTGAAGTAGAACTTTGACTTGGATTCGCGAACAGCATACTTTCCCATACGATCCCCTCCCCGGTTTTGTGTTAATTTTGTTTATTTTAGAACTTAACAATGCCGGGGTCAACCGGGCTTTTCATATCCGAATCCGCAGGCCGAAAGAATTCAACCATGACGGAGGGCGATGTCATCTTATCCGCAGCGTTCCAGAGGCCTTGCTCCGGCTGTTCGGAACAAATTCTCACTCCTTTCCGCCCTTGTCCGAGGGATCCGTCACCCTGCCCCAAAAAAGAATGCTGTTCGTCGCGTTATGCTGTATCAGAAAGAGGAACGGACGATCCGCACGGAAGACAGGGGGAGGCGGCGGCGACAACGGACTGCTCATTTTGAGTCCGATCACCGCGCCGGTCGCGGCTGCGGCTTCGGTCCCCTCCTCGTTGACATCGACGAAAGCCTTGTGAAGCACGGCGGTGAGATACAGCAGTGCCTTTCCGTCCATACCGGAGAAATCCGCGCGCTCCTCGTCGAAGGCGTCGATCATGCCCATGGATTTGAGTGTTTCATCCAGCCGAAACATCGATGTCATGCTGAACCGGGGCAGATGAACGAGCACCTGCCTCTGGTGGAGGCGGTTTCGCCAGCGTCCGAGATTCAGAAGGGTCAGATCTCGTTCGAGACGTTCGAGCCCGTCCTTTTCTCCCGGGAGAAGCACCAGCATCGAGACATCCTCGCCTGCGTACGGAAGCTCCAGGATTTGGAGTTCGTCGTCCTCCGCATATCCGAACTTCTGCAGCTGCGTCATAAGGGAAACCTGGACGGTCTTGCCGGGAGCCGTGTAAAACGGAGCTTCCTCCGTCTTTTCCGGCTGGAATGCGCTCTTCCAATTCCCCTTGAAATAGATGGCATTCACAAGCACCAGCCGGGTCAGGGCATCGAGGATACCGCGGGGGATGAGCTCCTGTATTCTGTCCTGCGTCTTTTGCTCCACCCATCCGTTGATCGTCTCCCGTGCGGATTCGCTGTCCGCGTAGTCGACCGGGGTGATTGAAACACCGTATTGCCGTTCGGCGAGAGAGAGAAATTCCTCGAGAAACGGATACTCCCTGTGCGGCCAAAGGGAGTTCGCGACGCGCAGCTCGACTTCGCCCACACTCTGTATTCGTCCAAGTTCCGACTCAAGCTCGGCGAAGGCGGGATGAAGCTCATCCTGCCGCAGCGAGAAACAGAGCGCCTGCATCATTTCTCCCTCGGTGTTCCCGCGCGCGCCCGCATAGGTCATGGCAAGCGCTGTCGAGATGCTGTGCGGCGAAAAGAAGAGATTCCCCTCCGACGTTGAGAGGCTGCGGAACAGCTCGACCGCGAAGGCGGTATTGTCCATGACGAGTATATCCTTATCCGAATAGTCTCCCGCGAAGGACGGCGGGCAGAACAAGAGAGTTGAAACCAGCACGCACATTGCAGCTCCTTTCAATACGATCCTCATGACACGCTCCTTTCCGGCTCAAGACAGCCTTCCGTACCCCGGATATCCTTTCGGATTTCCCACCCCTCGGAACCTGCGCCCGGTTACGGTCCGTCGAATTCCGTGCTCTCACGGCAAAAGCAACGTACTACAAACGAAAGCGTCCTGTCAATCCTCGAAATACCGCCTAAATCCGCAGGCAGAGGGGGCGTCACCGGTGCCCGCTGAACTAGCGGGCGATGCTTTCGATTTTTGCGCCCAACCCCTTTCGCTCCGGCGATTTGTGATAGACTTATCGCGGCAGTTCAAAAAGACTGTATATGACATGGAAAGGTCGGTGCGGAAATGGCAAGGAAAATACTGGTTCTTTGTGTGTGTGCGGTTGCGGTGTTCGGATTCGTTCACTGGACGGCGGGAAGTGTTGAAGCCCAGGAGGATCGGCATTCCATAATGGACGCTGTCTTTTCCGCCATCGAAAACGCGGAGTATATGGACCTGAGCGACTCCAACATGAAGGTCTCGAGCTACGAGGGGCCCGTCTCGACCAAGGACGGGAAGTTCATGGGGCTTTTGCGGGCGAAAATCCGGCTGGCCCGTATCTTCAGGCAGCTCGAGTACCCCGAGGAAAACCTGTTTATCCTCAAAGGGTACGAAGTCATGCGGATCATGATGACCGCCGCATCGAGCGGCTCGCTGAACACGGGGGGAGCACCCTTCGACCTCGCCGACTACGTCGTGTTCCAGATCATCCTGCCTCTCGAACTGGAGCCCCTTATCCGGGAGCTTCCCGTCTACTACAAGGCAGTGAAGTCGAAGGCGGACTGGCAGGAGAAGTTCGACCTGATCCTCGAGACGGGGGATGCGTACGGTCCCTCTCTGAACCGCGGAAAGACATTCCATCTTGCGGGATTTCCGAAGGTCAACACGAAAAAAGAGTACACGATGGCAATCGACGTGGAGTTCAAGGACGAGTCCCTGTACTACTCGGAGGCCGACTCTTCCATGGAGGCGTGGCTCTACTCCTTCTGGCTGCGCCGCTACCAGGAAGGCTCCATGGAGACGGTGAAGGTCATCCTGGACTGGCTGAACAAGAGGCTCGACGAGGTCGAAAAAGCGGTGGGATAGATTCCGTATCGTCATTCTCCCCCCCCCCCGGATGGGCCCTGATCAGCATCGAGGGAGCGAAGAAGGCGGGTTCGAACATGGAAAGCGACGCGGCCCCGGTCTGATCCTGGGCCGCGTCGCTTTTACAGGCGGATCAGTCAGTGCTCCGGCTGCCTTACGGGTTCTCTTCGGGCCGCCCTTCTCTCCCTGATTCCCCAGTAGATCGTGTAGACCGCCGGGATGACCAGCAGCGCGATAATACCTCCGGCGATCAGGCCGCCGATGGCGACGAAGGCGATCGGCTGGCGGAACGAACCGCCGTCTCCCGTTCCGACGGCGAGCGGCACCATCGAGATCACCGCCGTGGAGATGGCCATGAAGAGCGTCCGAAGACGTATCGCGCACGCCTTCTCGATGGCGACCCTTCCGGGCTCTCCTTCTTCGCGACGCCGGAGTTCCGCATAGTCGATGACCACGATGGCGTTGTTGACCACAAGGCCGACGAGCATGATCAGGCCGATCAGGGCGAAGAGCGAGATCGACGTTCCCGACATCAGCATCGACGGGATGACGCCGAGCGCAGCCAGCGGTACGGAGAGCGTGATGACGAAGGCGAAGAACCACGACTCCAGGATGGCCGCGACAATGATGAAGGTCAGCGCGATGGCGAGCATCAACGCCTGGCCGAGCTCGGCGAAGTTCTCCGCCATCATTTCGGCGTCGCCGCCGAAGTCGATTTCGTATCCCGGAGGCAGCTCGATGCCCTCGATGGCCCGCCGCGCGTTCTCAGTGGCCTCGCCGACCGTGATATAGCGGGCATCGGCCTCCACCGTCACAGCCTTGCGGCGGTCGCGCCTGACAATCTCGGTAGGACCGTCGCGCCACTGCACTTCGGCGAACTCCTTCAGAGGGACGAGTCCGTACTCCGTCGTGATGGGAAGATCGGGAACCTTGAAGACGTCCTTCGCGTACTCCGGGTTGATGCGGGCCTTGATGTCGTATTCGAAGCCGTCCTGGCGGAACTTTCCCGCGTCCATTCCCACGAGGTAGCCGTAGACGATGTGGGACAGGGTCGTCATGTTGATGCCGAACTGGGAGAGCCGCCAGCGCACGGGAAGGATCTGCATCTCGGGCTTTCCCATCTCGACGTCGATACCTGCGTCGACAATGCCGGGAACGTGCCGTATCCTGTTGCGGATTCCCTCGGCGATGCCGTAGAGGGTTTCCAGCTCCTCTCCCCGCACGATGATCTGGATGGGCTTTCCTCCTCCCATACCTTTACGGAAACCGCTTACGGTCGCATCGACACCGGGCATCGCGTTCACGAACGGGCGCAGCCGGTCGGCCATCTCCATCGTTGAGGGGCGCTCGACATCATTCCTGAAATACGCCTCGACCGTCGCCTTGTGCGTTCCCTGGTTGCGGCCCGAGGCGCCAACGGTCGAGACCACGTAGCGCAACGCCGGAAGCGTCTCTTTCATATGGTCTTCGATCTCTTTCGCCCGCGCCTCGGTCACCCATACGGGGGTATTGCTCGGAAGCGTCATCTCGATGGTCATGGCCCCGCTGTCGGTACGCGGCATGAATTCGGCGCCGATGAGTCCTCCCGCTTTGAAGACGCCGGCCAGAAGGGCGACGAAGACGAGGATCGTGATCACCGGATGCCTGATCGCCCTCCGCAGAAAGAAGAGGAAGAGCGTCTCGAAGCCGGAGTAGATCCAATCCCACCATCCGCAGAGTATGCGCCCTAATCTTGGAATTCCCGCATCGGCCTTGAAGCGCGCCGCCATGGACGGAGTGAGCGTCAGAGAGACCCACAGCGAGAAGAGCGTTGCGTAAACGATCGTCATCGCGTACTGCACGAGAAACTGCCCCGCGATGCCGGTCATGATGGCGACCGGCAGGAACACGCCGAGGTTCGTCGCGGTTCCCGCGAGCACCGAGAGCGAGATCTCCACGGTCCCTTTTTCCGCCGCCTCCTCCGGAGAGTAGCCCATGTCGCGGTACCGGAAGATATTCTCGATGATCAGGATGGCGTTGTTGACGAGCACTCCCATCGATATGGCCAGGCCGAGCGAGCTCATGATGTTCATCGAATAGCCGTGGAGCGCCATCGGCGTGAAAGTGGCGAAGAGCGCCACCGGCATCGCCAGGGCGACAATGAATGTCGCCGAGAATCGCTTCAGGAAGAGGTAGAGCACCACTGCGGTCAGCAGAATACCGAACCCCATGTCCCGCAGGACGTTCGTCACCGACGATTCCACGAAGAGAGAATCGTCGTAGGGAATCTCCGCCCTGAAATCGGGCATGGTCTTCATCAGCTTGTCCAGCTCGGCCCTCAGAAGCCTGCCCGCCCGCACCACGTCGGAGTTCGGGCGGGGGCTGATGCGGAGCTGCACCACGGACTGCCCGTTTACGCGCGCAATCGAGCGGACATCCTCCTCGCTGTCCTCCACCCTTCCGAGGTCGCGGAGCCTGACCGGATTGCCGGACGGTGTGGGAATCATGATGTTCTCGAGTTCGTCCACCCTGTTGAACTCGCCGACCAGCCGAAGCCACGTCTCGTCCTTCGTCTGGGTAATGTACCCCGAAGGGTTGGTGACGTTGTTCGCCGCCACGACGGCGGCGAGCGTCTGGATGCTCACCCTGTAGTTGCTCAGCGCGACGGGATCGAGCAGAATTCGTATCTGCCGGATCCGGCCTCCCGTGACGTCGATCTGCCCGACGCCGTCGACCCGCGAGAGAATGGGGACGACATTGTCCTCGATGATCTTCCTCGCGTCTTTTTCGGGGAGATTGCTTACGAACGACGCGATGAGGAAGGGCATCGCATTGATGTCGACCTTGCTGAAAACCGGCTCGTCGATATCGGAGGGCAGCTTGTTCCGCGCCGCCTTCACCTTGTTCGAGATATCGACCAGGGCCTGGTCGACATCCACGTTCACTTCCATTTCGAGAACCAGGAAGGACATACTCTCCGCGGAATAGCTCGTTATCTTGTCAAGTCCCTCGAGGTCGGCGATGGCATCTTCGATCGGCTTGCTGACGAGCTGTTCGATCTCGTTGGGGCTCGCCCCCCGGTAGACCGTCCTCACCAGGACGATCGGGATATCCACCTTGGGGAGCAGCGCGACGGCAAGCCTGTTGTAGCTGCTCACTCCGAGAATCACAAGGACAAGGACCATCGCCCAGGTGAAGACCGGGCGCTTTATGCAGAAACGTACAAGGCCGCGCATGATTATCGATTATCCGCCGTGTTCGACGCCGGAGTCCCGGCATTCGCTATCCGGACCAGCGCATCCTCGTAGAGAAGGTTATGCCCTCTGACCACCAGGAGGTCTCCCTCGCCGAGCCCTTCGATGACCGAAAGGAAGCCGTTCTGCCCCTCTCCGGGAACGATTTCCCGCAGCTTCGCCCGGTCGCCCTCCACAACATAAACATAGGCGTTCTCACCTCTCCGCTGGACGATGTCGGAGGGAACGATCAGCAGATTCTCCTGGCGCTCGACAAGGAATTTCGCCTCGACATGGGTTCCGGGAAGGACATCGAGGGCGTTCAGGCCGACAACTACAGTATAGAGCCCCGAACCCGGAGCCGCCTCCGGGCTGATCCTCCGGATGGTACCTTGCGAGCGCTGCCTGTCGCTGATCACCTCGACCGGAGTCTCGGTCCGGATATTCATGATGTCGCGCCGGGAGACCATGATTTCGGCCTCCAGGTCCTTCAGGTCGATGATGGTGAGAAGAGGCTTGTTGTCGGCGGCCACCTCCCCCGGCTCGATCATGCGGGAGGCGACGATGCCGTCGATGCTCGCCCGGATCTGGGTCCTCGAAAGAGTGGAACGGGACGCCTGGAGCCTCGCCTCCTCGCTCTTCATTCTCGAGAACGCCTGCTCGACCTGCGCCTTGGAAACGCCGCCGGAACGGTGCAGTTCAGCAAGCCGCTGGTGCTCACGAACGGCATCATCGTAGCTTGAGCGAACCGCCGCCTCGGAAGCTCGGTAGTCCTGGGAGGAGAGGGTCAGGAGCACTTGCCCGGCCTTCACCTTGTCGCCGATGCGGACGTGAACCTCCCGGACGATCTCCTTGACGTAGGAGGTGACGGTCTGGCTGCGACCGGCTTTCGCCTGTCCGTAGTAGCTCCGCCAAACCTCCCAGTCGCGCCGGGTCAGCTTTTCCACATCCACCGGGATCGGAACTTCCTCCTGCTGTTCCATGGCCGCCGCATTCGCCGCCGCCTCCTCGATCCTGGCCTGAACGCGCAAGACCATCACGACCCCTCCGGCACAGAGAAGCACCACCCAAAAAAGAATGCTCATTCTCGAAAAGAACTTCTTCATCATCTGTTTTCTCCCAACCCTTTAACAGCAAATTCATGCGCGCGAAGCGATCGCCCCGGTTTCCCGCTTTCTTCTCCGGCGTTCGTCGGTCGTATGCTTATAGGCGACAAGATCCTTTTGAACATATCCAGCGCGAACTCCACGAAACCATCCAGATCCACCGACTCCGGATTTTCTTTTATCATATCGAACAGCCACGAGTCCATCGTGTATCCGACGGCCTGCACCACATTCCGCAGGAGATCGGCAGGCATGTCGTCCCGCAGCGCTCCTAGCTCCTGTCCTTTGCGAAGCACACAGGTCATCCAGCGCTCGGCCCGCTGAAACGATTCGAAGATCGGCCCGTTGTCGCAACAGGGGGAAAGGCCGTTCGCGGGGTCGATAAAGTTCCGTGCAACGCTGACAATCTTCAGATTGGAGACGGCGAAACGCAAAGCCTTTTCGTAATGCCTGTTGCAGACTTCCCAGAAGGCGTCCTTGTCGTCCGGGATCTTCAGCGTTCCGACTGCTGACAGGAACTGAAACTCGACCTCTTGGAGCACTGTCCGGTACAGACTCTCCTTGTTCTCGAAATAGTAATAGACAACGCCTTTGCTGAGTCCGGAGCGTTCAATGATCCGGTTGTACGAGGCTCCTTCGATTCCGTTGACTGCAATCTCCTCAATGGCGGCGTCGATGAGACTCCTTCTTTTTTCTTCATCCAATTTTCTGGAACGCACAGCGCACCTCCTTACAAACTGCCGAACATTTACAGACTGAAAGGTTAGACCATGCGGTCTAATTTGTCAACAGGAGAATTAACACAGTGAGAATTCACACAGCGCGACCGATTTGACGGAAGGTTTCAGGAGAGAGATTTCATCCGCGTATCCGGGGGTGTGATATGATACGGAGGTTTTCCGATGGCATTGAACGTGTTTTGATTCTTTTCAAGGGAGCGATGAACGATGATGAACTGTCCGGGATGCGGCGCCGTAATCCAGGAGGACGCGGCGTTTTGCGAATACTGCGGAGTCGCTGTGAAAAAGCGCCTCGAGGCCGGAACGCCGGGTTCCGTCCCGACCCGGCCCGTCGAAGGAACATGGAGCGCGTCCAGGGAAGATCATCGCTCCGCCGCTCCCAAAGCGAGTCTCAAGAAGGTCAGCCCTATCATCATGATCTTCTTTTCGCTGCTGACGTTTTTTATCTACCCTGTCGCCTGGCTCTTTCTGCGGCAGGGTGTCTTCAACTCGATGTCGGAGAAGACCCGCCTCAATCCTGTTCTCCCGGGCCTCTTCGCATGCGCCGGACTCGCTCTGGCGGGCGTCCTGAACGCGGATTCGCTCATCGGCCCGACGGTCCCGCAGCAGGCAATAGACACCGCCATAAGCTACATCGTGCTCGCATATTTCATCCTCTCGACGGTTCTCACATTCACCCTGCGGAGAATTCTGCGCGAATATGCGGCGCGGATGGACAAGAGCCCTCTGGCGGCCAACATCGTGGCACGATCGGAGGTCTTCGCCTTCCTCTTCCAGTTCCTCTACATCCAGCAGAGCATCAATCTGCTCATCGAAGCCGGGCTGGTCGAGCGGGCGAACTGAGCGGCACGAACCGGAACGCATAAAAAAAGGCGGAACAGCGCTCACGAAGGGACGAGCGATGTTCCGCCTTTTCGTTTCAGTACAGCCGGGAATTTCCCGGAAGGGCTCAGCTCCTGATTCTCACCCTGAACCGCACTGTCGTCTCTTCGTCGGGCCCCGCCGGAACGTCGAATCGAAGGGTGAAGGCATCGGTTTGTTTGTACGGATGGCTTGAGTCGACGACCTTCCAGTCCCCCCAAACCGGTTCGAGGAATGAGACCACGACGGATTCGTCCTTTTTCCGGTTTCTGACGACAAGCTCCCATGACGTCTCGTGCAGGTTGTCCGCCAGACGCTTGTATTCGGTCTGCCGGCGTTCGGCGACGAGGTCGAAAGCCTCCCCCACCGTCATGCGGACCTCTTCGTTGCGGGGCGTGTGGTCGATTCTGTCCTCCCCGATGAACTGGAGACTGCCTGCGGAGTCCTTCTTGTAAAGGCGGATGATTCCCTTGGGGAGAGGCATTCCGAGATTGTTCTCCTCGGAGTTCCGGAATGAGATGACGACGTCCACCTTCTGCTTGATCGCCCTTCCCTGGTGGCGCGAGGTGAAGTACCCCCTGCTTCCCTTTACGATGAACTCTTTTTGAATCTCCGAACCGAAAGCTTCAAGAAGGCTGATCTGCTTGGTCTGGTTGTTGCCTATCGTCGTCCTTCTGTCGAGGCTGTAGATATGGTATTCGAAGAAAGCCTCTTCCTGGAAGGGAGCCGGGGCCGCGCTCGGCATAGCGAGGTCAGCGCCTCTGAACATGGGACGCGGAGGCTCCTCGACCGTCCGGACTTCTCCCGCGATGAGCTTGAGCCTCGCGTTCCGGTATTCTGCGCCGCTCCGATTGTCCAGCGTGACCCACCCGGTGAGGTCGGCGAAACGGTCCGCTTCGTCGAGGACGAAGATGTAGTCGGCCCTCCAGGCAATCCCCCGGGTCAGGTAAGAGACTTCGATCTCATGCTTCTCCTTAGCCGTGTTGGAATAGAGCCATGCCAGGGTGGGGCGCGGGAAGAGATTGTCCGGTATGGAGGGGACGATCTTCAATCCCGGATAATTCAGGTAGATCGCTCCGTCGATCTCGAAGACCAGGCCGCTGTTGGTGCTCAGGAGCGTGGCTTCGACGGTCTCCTTCTTTTCCGCGAAGTCGTTCCATACCTCGATTTTGATCTTCCGCCCGACGAATTTTTCGAGCAGCTTTTCCGGACTGATGAGGTCGAACTCGTAGTTCTGCTCCAGCACCGCCAAGCTCCGCGGCGCGTTCAGAGATTTCACGTGGACCGTCTCCGGGCGGATCCTGGCGGCGACGTCCATGAACCGGAGCTCACCCTCGCCCTCGTCGAGCCGGATGCCTCTGACGTCCTTCACCAGAGCGAGGTCGTTGTTGTAGACGGTGATTTCCACTCCGGTCTGGTCGGCCCCCGTGCTCGATATCGCTTCTCCCCCTGCGGGGGAAGCGGCGCAAAAGACCCCGAAGAGAAAGAGGAAAGAGAGAAGAACGCTCTTCTTTTTCATTGTTCATACCTCCTTTTCCATCGCGCAAAACGATGCCGTCCTGAAAATCTTCCTCGTTCCCTTTCGGGAACAGCCTGAAAGCGTAAGGTTTTCACTTTATCCTATTGTACACCTTCATCCGCGGGAAGGGCCATCCGGTGGATACGGTCGATCAGAAGCCTTCCCGGAGCGTGATCGGGAAGATCCGAGCCGAGGTCGAGTGTGGTGAGAACGCTTTCTCCGACGACGAAGCGTCCCTCTTTTCCCTTCCGCTCCGTCCGAATTCCCCAGAGGTTGTGGAGGACGACCGGCTCACCCCGGCGCGTTCCGACGTAGAGCATGACGTGTCCCGGCATGCCGATCAGGGTCAGGAACGGAACTCCGCCGCTCCGGATCAGCTCCTTTTTCTCCTCGCCGGAAAGTCCATCCAGGGGAACGACCTTTCCCGTCTCCCCCTGAAAGCGCGAGTTGCGGGGGAGCCAGATGCCGAATGGAAGAAGAATGTCCCTGGTCATCGCGCTGCAGTCCCTGTTGCCAAGGAAGCCGCCCCAGCCGTAGAGTTCACCGAGGCATTCCTCGGCGATCGCAGCGAGAGTCCACGGCGTCGGTGAAAGCGGCATCGGGGACGCCTCGTCGGCGGCGACGCGGACGAGGCGTTCCGACAGGCGCCCGTCACCACCCCTTGCAGGCGCGATCAGCGTGTGAACCGCGATGCCCCGGCGTGCCAGCGGCAAGAGCGTCCCTATCTTCGCGCGAAACAACGAGGTCGTTCCGTCGCGGAGGATCGCATGTTCGCGGGTAATCGCGGCCAGCGGCATCGAACGCCAACGCTGGATGTCCGCCTCGTCGACGAAGGCGAGATCGGAAATCGAAACCCACCCCGAGGCGTAGGACGTGTCGCACCACGCCCACAGTCCGTCGAGCGAAAGATGCGAGGCGAAGAGCGGCTCTCCCGGGTGGACGAGGCTGTTCTGGAGGTAGTCGAAAGGATACCCCTCGCCCGGCAGATCCGGGGAGAGAAAGACCGGCGTTTCCGTCGGCATCAGGCGCAACGATGTCGGCCGGACGCTGACGCATCGGGCGTTCAGCTCGCCGACGGCGTCGAGGCGCGCCTGCCCGCGCTGCTCATCGACCCACGAAGCGGGGCGCGGCTGAAGGTTTTCGCCGTAGATCCCGCCCTTGCCGTACCGGTCGAAGACCCATTGAAGCGTCTCGGAGGCCTGGCGCGGGGCGTCCTGGCGCCAGGGAGAGTAGAACTGCTCTTTCATCCGGCGGTACAGCTCCGCGTGACGCTCCGCCGAGATCAGAGGTTCGTCGGGAAGGGACGCCGCATGGAAGAGCGGCGATTGCGGAACGGTTTCGATTCCGGCGAGCCCCCATGCGGGAAAACGTACACCGAGAAGAAGAACGAGCGCAACTGCCGAGAAGAGGAACCTCCTCTCTTTTCTCTTTCCGACGCTCTCCTTATCCTGCCATTTGCCTCGACGAGACGCAGCGCCTTCTTCTCCTGTCGTTGAATTCCAGGTAATTCTAATTACTTCCGTTGTTTTTCTCAAGCAACGCAGCACGACACTTCCCCCTTTTTCTCGAAGTCTCCTGATTCGGCTTTTTGGCGTGTTGCCTAATTCCAAGAGTACAACATACCTTCGATGCCGTCCATAAGTTCCCGATACTCCTTTTCCGAGGTATTCGAGCGAGGCTGGAATGAAGGGAATTTTAAAACTTCTCCGAGGTATTGCCTTGACACTCATCGTAAATCTTGATATTATATTCTGTAAAGAAAATACAATTTGTATGCATACTCTCTGTGAAAATCACATTTGCGACACTGAAACAAGCGCACTGTTTCGTATTTCTAAGCGAACGGGAAGAAAAAATGGGAAGGAGGAAATGGTATGAGACAGCGTTCATTGAGACGCGGGGCGCTATTGAAGATGGGGTTTGCGCTGCTGGTTCTGTTTTTTCTTGCCGCGACGGTTCCGTCCGCGACGGCGCAGCAGGTGCTCGGCACTCCGGAGCAGATACGGGATTATCTCGACCGGTACAACTCCCTGACGCCGCAGCAGCAGCAAAGTCTTCGGGACAGGATGACCCCGGAGCAACAAACTCTTCTTGACCGGCTGCTGATGACGTCGGGAACCGGCGCACCCCCCGTGCTGCCGAGTCCGCCGGCGGCAGGAGCCGCTCCGGCAGCGAAAACAATAACCGCGGGAGTTCCCACAAAGCTGACCTACACCGTCACCGCCCGGAATCTCTCCGGCGTTCCGGTCGCGAACCCGGTGATCAAGGACAACGGGAAGGTGCTGAACAACAACGACGCGGTCAAGACGGGAGGCAACCAGGACAATATTCTCGAAGTGGGAGAGACGTGGACCTGGACCTACAGCGTTACGGTGACGGGCACGATGGGGCAGCAGATCCTGAACACCGCCACCATCGAAGGCCCCGACGATCCGAACAAGGAAACGAACCCTGGCAACAACACGAGCACGACCGTCGTGGAAGTTCTTCCGCCTCCGGGGAACTACGACCTTTCCGTCACGAAGACCGTCGCCGCGGCGGAACAGAGCATACCCGGTATGCCGCCCGAACATCAGACAGAAACGCGGACGCAGACCCTCAATGAATGCAACACGTGGAAACAAGTTAAGGACGGGGGACACCTTGGAACGAAAGACACCTGGGATATAAGTACACTCCCTGCGGGCACAACCTTCGATTTTAAGTATGACGCACAGAGCGTGCCTGACAGGTACATTATCCAGTATCCGGTCGGCAACACTGTCTACGACAGCGGCTGGCGCGGGGTGCAGTCCTACATTACCAATAACCCCCAGATGTTCCCCGGGGGACTTTCAGGACCGGGAGTTGGGGAAAAGAACAACGCGTTCACAAAGGGCGCCTCGAACAGTGTTCTGATTATCGTCTACGGTCCTCATCCGGGTACCGCATGGTCTTATTCAATACGGGCAAACTGCCCGTAGAATCAGATCAGCGCTGAAGAGAACCAACACACGAGATCGGCAAAGAGGAGGGGCATCCTTGAAGCAGGATGCCCCTCCTCCTCTTGTATACAAATTGCCTTTGATCAGGGAAGATCTATATCTTCAAACATTATCTCAGCCCTGATTCCAGCTTCATCCTCTCCCCGGATCTCAGCACGCGCGCCGCGTTGAGCGTGGCCAGCAGCGCGACGCCGACATCGGCGAAAACGGCCTCCCACATCGAGGCCATGCCGAAGGCCCCCATAACCAACACGATTCCTTTGACCCCCAGGGCGAAGGCGATGTTCTGCCAGACGATCGAGCGCGTCTTTCTGGCGATCAGGATACCGTCCGCGACGCCGAGAGGGTCGTCGTTCAGAATGACGCCGTCAGCGGCCTCGATGGCGGCGTCGGCGCCGAGTCCTCCCATGGCCATTCCGGCGTCCGCCGCCGCGAGCAGCGGCGCGTCGTTCATGCCGTCGCCGACGAAGAGCGTGACACCGCCCACACGTTCCCTGATGCGCTGAAAGCGCTCCAGTTTATCGGAGGGAAGCAGCCCTCCCTCCCACACGTCGAGGCCGAGGTTCCGAGCGATGCGGGCGGCGTTCTCCGGACGGTCTCCCGAGAGCATGCCGACCGTCGTCACGCCGAGCCTGCGCAGGCGTTCCACCGCAGTTTTAGCCTGTTCCCGCACCGTATCCTCAACCACAAGGTATCCGGCGTACCTTCCGCCCTCGGAAACGTGCACCACCGCGCCGGGTGAATTCTCCGCCTCCCCGTCCGTCTCGATGCCCGCGTTCCGGAGCAGGCGGGCGTTTCCCGCAAGAATCTCGGTACCGGAGCGGACGAGCCGGACTCCGAGCCCCGGAATTTCTTCGATTGCTTCCGGCGCATCCGGAAGTTCCCCGGCCGCGGTTGTAATGGCCCGCGCTATCGGGTGATTCGACCCCCGCTCCGCGGAGCCGGCGAGAGCGAGCAGTTCGTCGCGCCCGAACGTTCCGGCCGGGTAGATCCCGGTGACGCGGAAGACGCCTTTCGTGAGGGTGCCCGTCTTGTCGAAGAGAACGGCCCGAACGCGCGCAAGCACCTCGAGGACGTTGCCCCCCTTCACCAGCACTCCCCGGCGGGAGGCGGCGCCGATGCCGCCGAAGAGCGCCAGCGGGACCGAGATAACGAGCGCGCACGGACAGGAGACCACGAGGAAGACGAGCGCGCGGTACCCCCAGTCCCGGAAGTCTCCCATTCCTGCAAGCGGAGGAACGATCGCCAGAAGAGCCGCCGCAAGAACGACGGCGGGCGTATATCGCTTGGCGAAGGCGGTGATGAACCGCTCCGTCGGAGCCTTGCGCTCCCGCGCCTCCTCGATGAGGCGCAGCCCCTTCGAGAGGGTGGATTCTCCGAAAGGCCTGCTCACGGTCACCGTGAGCGTTCCTCCGAGATTGACGCTTCCGGCCAGAACCTCGTCTCCTGCGGCCACGTCCCGCGGAACGGACTCCCCGGTCAGGGAGGACGTGTCGAGCGAGGACGTTCCCGCATCGATTCTTCCGTCGAGGGGAACCCGTTCTCCGGGCTTCACGAGGACAGCCTGCCCGACCCGAACGTCCTCCGCTCTCACCCTGCGTCCGGTCCCGTCTTCAAGGAGCGTTGCCGAATCCGGACGGATGTCCATGAGGGAGAGTATCGACCGGCGCGACTTCTCCACGGCCATCCCCTGCACCAGCTCTCCTGTCTCGTAGAAGAGCATCACCGCGACCGCCTCGGAGAACTCGCCGATGGCGAATGCTCCTCCCGTTGCCAGCGTCATGAGAAAGAATTCGTCGAAGATCCTCCCCTGCCGCAGGTTTCCCGCGACGGACCGCAGGACGTTGATCCCCGCCGTCAGGTAGGCCGCGACGAAAAGCAGCGGGCGCACACTCTCCGAAAGAGGAGCGAAGACCGCCGCACCCCAGAGGACAAGCCCCGCGGCAAGCCGTGCGATATCCTTAAACGGAAGGGAGATCCCGGCCGGGCCGCGTTTCTCCTCCGAGACCACAACCCCGGGTTCTATGGATGCCACGAGGCTCCGGATGCTCGAGAGCGTTTCGTCGCCGTCTCCTTCGCCCGCCAGGGCCACGCGAAGCCTTCCCGCGACAAGATCGATTCCGGCGGCCGAAACACCGGGAAGGCGGCTCACGGAATCCTCGATCTTCGCGGAGCACTGGGCACAGTTCAGGCCCTCCAGAGAAAGACTGATTTCCCGATTCTTTCCCGCGCTCATCGCTGTTCCCCTCCTTCGCTTGAAGGGGCGATATGGCGAACGTGGCGGAATCCCTGGTCGAAGATGGTCCGCACATGATCGTCGTCGAGAGCGTAGACGGAGGAACGCCCTTTTCTGGAGACGCGCACGAGCCTTGCCTGCTTCAACACCCGCAGCTGGTGCGATATGGCCGACTGGTTCATCGAGAGAAGCGACGCGATGTCGGCGACGCACAGATCCGACACCGAGAGGGCACAGAGTATCTTGATGCGCGTACTGTCCCCGAAGACGCGGAAGAGATCGGCCAGCTCGTACAACGTCTCCTCGTCGGGCATCCGGAAAGAGACTTCCTCCGGAGTCATGCGGATACTCGCATTTTCTGGAAGAGAAGAAACAGGATTCATCGAAACAACAACCTCCCGTGATATATGAATATATGCGCATATATTCATATATCACGGGAGAAAGATTTTTGCAAGCGAGACCGCATATCGCGGAAAAGTCCGAGAAATCAGCGCAAAGGAAGAGAATAAGGGTATAATGAGAAGACACCATCGTGAAGGAGGTGCTCGAAATGGATATCTTCTTCGAAGCGCACATGACCATTCCGAGAGGCGGCCCCGGAAACACGGAGAGTACCGCGAAGGCACTGGACATGATTCCTCCCCTGCCGCCCGACGCGCGGATCCTGGACATCGGCTGCGGTCCCGGCATGCAGACGATCGACCTGGCCCGTCTGACCGGATGCCCCGTAACGGCCCTCGACAACTACGAGCCGTTCCTGGAAGAGCTTCGGCAGAGCGCCGGGGAAGCCGGTTTTACAGGGAGGATAACTCCCGTGAACGGCTCGATGTTCGACCTCCCCTTTCCGGAGACTTCGTTCGACCTGATATGGGCGGAAGGATCGGTCTATATCATGGGGTTCGACACGGGACTCGCCAAATGGAAGTCCTTCCTGAAGCCGAAAGGCTGCGTCGCCGTCACCGAGCTTTCCTGGCTCCAGGACAATCCTCCGCTCGAGGCCCGAAGTTTCTGGAACCGGGAGTACCCCGCCATGAGAAACGTGGAGAGCAACTGCGCCGGAGGGCAGGAGCAGGGGTATTCTCTCCTGGGATGCTTTCCGCTTCCGGAGAGAGCATGGTGGGACTCGTACTACACGCCGCTGGAAGAGCGGGTCGAGCTCCTGCGGGGGAAATACGCGGAGGACCCGGAGGCGTTGAGCGTCCTCCAGTCCATCGCGGATGAAATCGACCTCTATCGCAGATATTCGGACTGGTACGGATACGTCTTTTACGTCTTTCAGCGGAAAGACTGATTGCGCACGCACCCGGACGGGGTTTCCGGCATTTGCCGGAAACCCCGTTTCTTTTTTTTGCTCTCCTCAGAACCTCAGGCTGTAGCTGATGATGAAGATGTCGGCGTCGACGTTGCGGGATCGCGAATCGAACACGCCCTCCGCCGGCCGCCCTGCAATATCCCGGTCGCCTGCAAGAAGACGGGTATAGGAGAAGTCCCACGTCCTGTTGTTCTTCGTGTATCCGAAGCCGACGGACAGAAGCTGACGGTCGTTCCCGGGCAGCTGATAGTCGAGGTGCGCCGGGTTCATCGGATCCTGGTCGTAGGCGTACCCCACCCGCCATGTCCACTCGGAGTTCTGGTGATATTCGAATCCGATCTGGTATCTCCAGACGCTGCTCCAGTTCTTCATGCTGGATGAACGCGTCGGAAGCACGCCGAAGATCGGTTTGGCAAAATTGACGGTGAGATTGTTGTAGGAGCTCCACCCCGTGTATATGGCGCCGGCTTCCACATTCAGCTTCGGCGTCATCTGCTTGCTGATGCCGAACATGAACATCTCGGGAAGCTTCAGGTCGACGGACGCGCTGCTGGAATCGCTGCCCAGGAGTGGCGAGGTCGCCGTCGCGGTTCCTGAAACGGAGAGACTGACAGGGCTCCGGTAGTGAAGGCCGATTCGCGTCGTCTCGTCCATCGTGTAGTGGAGACCGAGGTTCCATCCGTAGCCGATATCATCTCCAAGGAGCTTGAGCATCATGTCCGTCGCGGGCGAAGGCGCCCGTCCTCCGGTCAGGTCGATCATTCTCCTCAGGTCGGCCTCCAGCCACAGCGCTTCAAGGCCTACGGAGAGCGAGAGGCGGTCGTTCACCTTCCAGGCGACGTTGGGGTTGATCGAGACGGACTCGAGCATGGCACGGTAGCTGTTGTATCTGCCGAACCAGTCCGCCGGGAAGTCCGTGCCGAGCCCGAACCTCGTCATGATCCCGAGGCCGAACCAGAGTTTTTCGTTCATCTGCCTCGTATAGTAGATGCTGGGAACCAGAAAGGTATGGTCGCGCTGGTCGACCGATATCCCCGTGGCCTTCTGCATGATCGAGCCTCCCGGCATCAGAAATGCCATGCTCGTCATGAAGGCCGTTCCGGGAATCTGCGTCATCCCTGCGGGATTAAACGCCAGCGTCGAAGGATCGTCGGCGCGTCCGACGACGGCGCCGCCCAGAGCCGCGGATCTCGCACTGAAATCGATCAGCGCGAATCCGGAACCGAAAGCCGTATTTCCCGCCAGGAACGTTACGAGGAGCGCGATACAGAAGATGCGTGCGGAATGTCTCAACCTGGTCACTCCTTTTTTCTGCGTCAAAATAGCCGTCCCTCGGAGGGGAGGCCGAAAAGCATGGTAAAGGGTTCCGGCGCGGAAATGCTTCAGTCGTTGAGGATCATCGCGAATCCTACTGAATCAGGGCCGGCGTTGATGCCTATGACCGGTGAAATCTCCATGAGATATTCGGGATCGGCGCCGCAAATCCGCGCAAGATCCGAGGCCAGCTCTTCAGCCTTGTCCGGCGCGTCCGCGTGGACAACGGCGTACTTCCAGAGTCCGCTCCGCTCCACGAGTGATTCGAACGTCTCCAGTATTTTTTTTCTGTTAGCGGCCTCGCTGGCGGGTTTCGCCGAATGGAACGCCTTTCCCTCCGAATCCACCGATATGATCGGGACCAGGTTCAGAAGGCTCGCGACAAAGCCTTTCATGGGGCTGACCCGTCCTCCCCGGACGAGATATTTCAGCGTGTGGAGGCTCGCAAAGAGTCTCGTCCTCGGAATGGTCCTTTCAATGATCCTGACGATCTCCTCAGCGCTCCTTCCCTCCGCGATCGCCTCCGCGGCCTTGAGCACGAGAAGTCCCTGGGCGGCGCAGATGGTCTTGCTGTCGATCACCCGGATTTTCTCCCCGTTCACGGACTCGGCCGCCTTCCGGCTCGCGCTCCAGGCGCCGCTCAGGGCCGCAGAAAGGTGGATTGAGATGATGCTTTCGTAGTGGGTGTTCAGGAAGGAGTACCGTTTCACAAGATCTCCGAAGCCCGGCTGAGCCGTGCTGATCCTGCTTTTTGTTTCACGGAGGATTTTGTAGACCCGCTCCGGAGATATTGTGATCTTGTCGAGATAGTCGCTCCCTCCGCAGGAGAGTTTGAGAGGAAGCATGTGGATCTGATGCCTGTCGAGCAGCTCCTGCGGCAGGTCGCAGCATGAATCGGTGACCAGCGCGATGGGAGATATTCTCCGTGTTCCGGCCTCGACCTGTCTGCGCATGTCGTCCACCTTCTGCGCCCCGAGCGAACCTCTGGTCGAGAGCCGTTCGAAAAGTTCGGCGGGAGCGTTGGTGTGCAGGTGCACCCTGTATTTCGTGTCCCCTCCTCCTACAACGACGGAGTCGCCATAAGCGGAGAGCTCTTCTCCGAGGGAATGCCCCGAGAGCCCCTCTCCCTGGAGAACGACCTCTGTGCAGTACCGGTAGGGCGGTAATCCTTCATGCAGGTGCTCGGAAGGCTCTTCCGAAGGAAGGGGCGGCCGCTGGACAAGAACGCGCCGCAAGTCCCCTTTTTCTATGAAATCGACGATACCCTCGAGGAAATCGACGAATCCCTGTGCGCCCGCATCGACGACGTTCCGCCGCGCGAGAAGATCGAGCCTGCGCGGAGTATCCCGGAGGGAACGCTTAGCCGCCTCCAGGGAAGCCGGAAGGAGCACGGCGAAGTCGTCGACGGTTTCGCTGAGATTCAGAACCTCCCGGGACCAGTCTCTCATGACGGTGAGAATCGTTCCTTCGACGGGTTTATGAAGCGCCTCCTCCGCGAAAGGGACAGCAGCGTGAAGCCCCCTGGCGAATACCTTCGCATCGGCTGCGGTATGCCGTTCCAGCGCTCTTGCAAACCCGTGGATATACTGGCAGAAGATGATGCCGGAATTCCCCCTGGCGCCGTCAAAGGCGGCCTCCGCCATGGAAGAGACCGTAACCGATATCGACTTGGAAGCGACGGATCGCTCGGCGATGGAACGGCAGGTCGAAACCATGTTGTCCCCGGTGTCTCCGTCGGGCACCGGAAAGACATTGATCCTGTTCAGGTGTTCCCTCCGGCGTTCCAGCGCCATTGTCCCGGCTACAAAAGCGTTCCGCAGCCTCTCTCCGTCAAGAAAACGCACTTTGATTCCCAATGCCCGAAAGGCCTCCATCCTCTTTCTGTTTTCACGGAAGAGCGTTGTTTTTCCGCCTTTCCGGATATGGAAAATCATGTTTCAGGAAGCGAAAAACACAGGATACCGTCGCGGATTCCCGTCCGGTATGCCGCTTTCGCAGGTTATGTTCATTTTTTACCCTTGTTGCACAGGATTTTTTTCACGGACTTCGGCATTATATCACGACTTTTCGGCTTGTGTTACCTTGCGGTGACATTTCAAAATCCATAAAAAGAGGAGCATCGACGATACTCCTCTTCTCTGCGGATCCGCGGGAATTCCGCCAGTTGGATCTAAGCGCTAGAACCTGACGCTGTAGCTGAGCATGAAAATATTGACATCCATATTCCTGGTTCGCGAATCGAGCACTCCCTCGCCGGGGCGGGCGGAAATCGACCGTTCGCCCGACACAAGGTAGGTGTATGCGAAGTCCCAGCTCCTGTCGTTTTTCGTGTATCCGAAACCGATGGACAGTAGATGGCGGTCGTCGGAAGGCGCCTGGTAATCGATATGCGCCAATGGAATCGGCTCCTGGTCGTACGTGTAGCCGAACCTCCACGTCCACTCCGGAGTATGCTGGTACTCGAACCCGAGCTGGTATCTCCAGACGCTGCTCCAATTCTTCTCGGTGAACGATCGCGTGGGGAGGACGCCGAAGAGGGGTTTGTCGAAGTTGATCGTGACGCTGTCGTAGGTCTTCCACCCCGTATAGATGGCCCCTGCCTCGACGTTGAGTTTCGGGGAAAGCTGTCTGCTGATCCCGAACATGAACATCTCCGGGAGCGTGATATCGACATTCGCCCCGGCCGAATCGGAGGCAAGGGGCGTCGCCGCCGTCGCGGTTCCTGAAAGGGCCATGTTGATTCTGCTCCTGTAATGAAGGCCGATGCGGGTCGCTTCGTCAACCGTGTAATGCAGGCCGAGATTCCATCCGTACCCGATATCGTCACCGAGAAGGCGGAGATCCATGTCGGTCGCGGGGTTCGGCGCCTGCCCCCGCGTTAAATCCACCTTGCGCCGGAGATCCGCCTCCATCCAGAGAGCTTCGACTCCGAGCGAGACGGAGAGCGCGTCGTTCACTTTCCAGGCGATATTGGGGTTGACCGAGATCGACTGGAGCATCGCCCGGTAGCTGTTGTACCTGCCGAACCAGTCGGCGGGAAAATCCGTTCCGAGGCCGAACCTCGTCATGAGAGCGATTCCCAGCCAGGTGTTTTCGTTCATCTGCCTCGTGTAGTACATGCTGGGCAGCACGAAGGTCTTGTCCCGCTGATTGACCGCAATTCCGGACGCGTTCTCGATGACCGTGCCGCCGGGCATCAGAAAGCCTATCGTGGTCATAAATCCCGTTCCGGGAATCTGTGTCATGCCGGCGGGGTTCGTCGCCAGGGTCGACGGATCGTCGGCACGCCCGATCATCGCCCCGCCAAGGGCGTTGCCCCTGGCGCTGAAGTTGTACACGGCGAAACCTGCTCCGAAAGCTCCGGAATTCGTCAAGAGAGTCAGCAACAATACGATGAAAGCGATACGAGCGATCTGTCTCAATTCCCGTTCCCTCCTTTTGATGTGAAAGCGCGTCGTCAAATCGTCTCTCGGCCCGTGCCTCCCATGAGGCGGCGGAAATCTTCCGCGGACAGCCGCTTGCTCTTCAATTCTCCAGGATCATCGAAACAGCGATCGAACCGGGTCCTGAATTGATTCCAATAACAGGCGAAATCTCCATGATGTAGGCCGGCGGCGTGCCCGCGATTTCCGCAAGTTCCCCGGCCAGGCGGTCCGCCTTTTCCTGAGCGTCGGCATGGGCCACCGCGTACTTCCAAAGTCCGTGACGGGCGACAAGATCTTTAAAGGCGGCAATTATTTTCCGCCGGTTCGACCGTTCCGTACCGGGCTTTCCGTAGTGCGTTCCTTTACCTTCGGAGTCGACGGTGATGATCGGGACCAGGTTCAGAAGTCCGGCCACATACCCCGCGATAGGGCGTATTCTGCCTCCTCTGACCATGTACTCGAGAGTGCTCAGGCCGGCGAAGATCCTCGTGAGCGGAATAGCGCGCCTGATTATTTCGACGACTTCCTCCGGCCCCTTCCCGTCCTCGATCGCCTCGGCCGCCTTGAGCACGAGGAGCCCGAGAGATGAACAGAGAGTCCTGCTGTCGAGAACACGGATCTTCTCTTTGTCCACGGATGCGGCCGCCTTCAGGCTCGTGTTCCACGTTCCGCTGAGGGCGGCGGAGAGGTGGACGGCGATAACGGCGTCGTAGTGCGCGGCCAGAAAGGAGTACCGGGACGCGAACTCGGCGAGCCCGGGCTGGGAGGTGGTCATCGAGTTCCGGGTCTCGCGGAGAATCCGGTAGACCCCGGAAGGATGGATGGTCTCCTTGTCGAGATAGGTGCTGCCCCCGAAGGAGAGTTTCAAGGGGAGCGTGTGAATCCGGTACCTGTCGAGCAGCGCCGGGGGCAGGTCGCAGGAGGAGTCGGTCACAAGGGCGATCGACGATAATCTCCGCGTCTTGGTTTCGACCTGCCTGCGCATGTCGTCCACCTTCTGTTCGTTGAGCGTGCCCCTCACGGCAAGCCTTGCAAAAAGCTCCGCAGGACGGTCCGTGTGCAGGTGAATCCTGTACTTCCCCTCGCCTCCGCCCACGACGACGGAATCACCGTACGATGAGAGTTCCTCCAGCAGCGCCTTTCTGGAGAACGTCGCGCCTTCGAGGACCGCCTCGGTGCAGTAGCGGTGTTCCGGCATCTCCTCGTGCGGATGGTCGTCGGTGTGCTCCATCGGAAGAGAAGGCTTCGGCACAAACAGGCGCTTCAGATTCCCCCTCTCGATGAACTCCGCGATTCCGTCAAGGAAGTCGACGAATCCCTGCGCTCCCGCGTCGACAACCTTTTCCCGTGCGAGAACCTCCAGCCTGCGGGGAGTCTCAAGGAGCGACGCTTTCGCCGCCGACAGAGACGAAGGAAGCAGAACGGCGAAGTCGGAAATGCTCCTGCTGAGCTCCCTCACCTCCTTCGCCCAATCCCTCATCACAGTGAGAATCGTCCCCTCGACGGGGGTGTGGAGCGCCTCCTCGGCAAAGGGAACGGCGGCCACAAGGCACTCCGCGAAGATCCGCGCGTCCGGGGTCGTCTGGCGCCGGAGCGATTGTGAAAGTCCGTAGAGATACTGGCAGAAAATGATGCCGGAATTCCCCCGAGCACCGGCAAGGGCGGCATCCGCCATCGAGGCCGCCGTCACCGCGATGGATTTCGAGACGACCGTCCTCTCGGCGATGCAGCGGCAGGTCGACGCCATATTGTCGCCGGTATCCCCGTCGGGAACCGGAAAGACATTGATTCTGTTGAGATGCTCCCTTCTCCGCTCAAGGGCCATCGTTCCTGCCACGAATGCGTTCCGGAATCTCTCTCCGTCAAGAAAACGGACCTTCATCCCCACTCATTCGCCCTCCTCTCTTTTCTCCGAAGCGGTCGTTCTCCCGGCGACGGAAGGAACGCCCTATTCCGGTTTCCGGGGAAACCACGGAACGAATGCGCTCGTATTTCGTGCGTATTCCGCATACCCTTCCTGAGTTTCGATCAGTTTTTTCTCCAGCATGGGAATTCCGGAGACCTTGAGAAGAAGGAATGTGATCGTCAGAGGGCTCACAATTGCGGCAAGCCCGCCATCAAGCGGCAGAGCCATCAGAAAAATGCCCCACCACATGGCCGCCTCGCCGAAATAGTTCGGATGCCTGGTGTAGCGCCACAACCCCGTCTTCATCACGCGCCCCTTGTTTGCCGGATCTTTTTTGAACTGATGGAGCTGGAAATCTCCGACCGCTTCGAAGAAAAACCCCGTCATCCAGACCGAAAGGCCGAGTGCGTCAAGCACCGACAGTCCACGGGCCGGATTCATGTTGATGAAGATCACGGACCAGGCGATGACGACGAGCAGGGCGCCCTGAAGCAGAAAGACCTGGAGGTAGCTCCTGAGAAGGAAATATTTTCCCCAGTCCCTTCTCCATTTCGCATACCGGAAGTCCTCCGCTTTTCCCCGGTTGCGGAAATAGATATGGACGGCAAGACGAACCCCCCAGAGGGCCACCAGCCCCGTGACCAGCACCTGCCTGGCCTCCGCCTCCCCCGGAGCGCGAAAGAACGTCAGCAGGGCGACGAGGATGAACCCTCCTCCCCAGGCGATATCCGCGAGGGAGTTGTCCTTGCGGGCAACCGCGATCAGGAAGAAAACCGACATGTAGAGAAAAACGGCGAAACTCGCGAACAGCAGTGTATTCATTTCCCACACCTCCATGAACGCTCCACTTCGGCATCACTTGCCGATGCCTTTTCAAAAACCCCGAATCTGCCCTTTCCAGGGGGGAGGATCTCCCCGGCGGAACTCCTCGGCGCCGGGACCTCCAAGGAGCCGCAGTCTCCAGGTACCGTAGACGTAGCTGACCACGAGCAGCACAACGATCGCAGGCCATCCGGACAGGAACGAGAAGAGAGCGAGGAGAAACTCCTCTCCGGACCGCAGCAACAGAATCTGCAGGACGAGGCGGACGCCGAAGAACAATGCCCAGAGGATCGTCACCTCGGTATACGCGGGGCGTACCGACGGATGCCAGTACCAGGCGAGCGGATAGCGGCGCGCGAAGTAGCTTGTCCATGCGACGAGGGGTCTTCTCAAAGGCAGGCTGACGAGGCAGAGAAGAAAAAGCATGAAGTTCGTCCCCACGTTCGGCAGGAGAAAATCCCCGGCCTTCCCGCTCCGCACGGCGGGAACGGCGCCGATTCCGAGAACGAGCAGGCCTGCAAGGGAAAAAAGCGGGGAGGCCCCCCGGAAAATACGGTATACGGAAAGAGCGAGACCGCACGAAAACGATACTCCCGCGGCAGCGGCAGTTCCGGCGGGTTTCAGCAGAAGAAGAAAAAGAGCAAAAGGAAGAACCGCGTCGAAAAAACGCCTTCCTCCCCTCGCAATCAGCGCCAATTCCTGCCGCACTTCCGTCGCTTTTTCCCGGAGCATTGGAACGATCTCCTCTCGAGGGGCACGGGAGCGATACTGCGCTTCCGATACACGAAATTGCGCTGTCGACCGTCTTTGAATCATTTCCGGAGAGAGAAGAATTTCCGTCCCTCGGACATTCCGGTTGCGGATTCAAGTGCGCTTTGGATTATTACATACCAACCATACAAAATCAAGCATTCTTTAAATTATCAGCTTATCATAATATATACACTACTGATAAATCAGATTCCCTAACAGTTAGACTTTTTTAAAAGAAGATTCGAATAAAAAAGAACCCTCCGGTATACTGTCCGAAGGGCTCTTTTTATTGTTCAAAGCTTCGTCTATTCGTTCACGAGCCCCTTCTGGAGGACTCCGAGGGCCTTGCCGAGGTCGATGTCGTAGCCGCACTTGACGCAGCTCCGTTCCACGGCGCCGATGGCCGAAACGAGGGTGTGCTTGTCGATGTTCCCCATGTGTCCAAGCCGGAATCCCTTGCCGGCGTAGGATCCGAGGCAGCCCGCGGCCTGCACGCCCTCGGCCGCGAGGACGGTGCGGAACTTGGCGTCGTCGATTCCGGAACCTTCAGGATAGAGATAGACGGAGAGCGTCGGCGCCCGGAATTCCATCTTTGCGGCGACGGTGAAGCCGATGGCCTCCATCGCGGCGTCGACCATGGCGGCCTGGCGGCGGTGGCGGGCATAGCGTTCCTCGAGCCCCTCCTCCTTCATGATGCGGACGGACTCCTTGAGCGCCCAGACGAGGTTGATGGCGGGGGTGCCCCAGTACTTCGACGGGTCGTGCATGACGGGAAGCCACTTGTCGAAGTCGATGTACGATTCGGGAATGGCGCCGAGAGAGGCGCGCTTCTCCATCGCCTTCTTGCTGGCCCAGACCATGGTGAGGCCCGGGGCTACGCCGAACGCCTTCTGGGTGCAGGTGAGGACCACGTCGATCCCCATGCTGTCCATGTACTGCTCGGCTCCGCCGGAGGCCGCCACGCCGTCGACGATGTAGATGATCTCGGGGTGCTTTTTCATCACCTCGCCGATGGAGGCGATGGGGGCCTCGGCGCCGGTGGAGGTCTCGACGTGGGTCACAGTGACCACCTGGTATTTCTTCGTGGCAAGCGCCTTCTCCACCATCTCCGGGGTCACCGAGGAACCCCAGTCTGCGGCGAGCACATCGGTATTCAGACCCTTGCGGGTGCACATGTCGATGAAACGGTCGCCGAAGTAGCCGTTGGAGCAGACGAGGACGTTGTCGCCGCGCTTCGTCGTGTTGGCGATCGCCATCTCCATGCCCATGGTGCCGGAACCGGCGACGACGAAGACCTCTCCGTCGCACCGCCACATGGCCTTCAGGTCGGCGATGACCTCCGAGAAATCCTTGACGAATGCGGCATCGCCGAAGGCCACCGTCTCACGGGCCATCTGGTCCTGGATGGAGCGCACCACGGGAGTGGGCCCGGGAATCATGACGAGCTTGTTGGTCTTGATCATTGTTCTTCCTCCTTCAAAATGATATGAAACCGTCCTGCCGTTCTCTTTTTTCCGGCGAATCCTTCACCGGATCACACGCACTGTTCGAGGCGCACCAAACTTTCTCCGATTGCATCGGCGGTCCTCTTCACAAGCATTCCGTAGCTATTCACAAGATCAAGTGAAAAACGGTAAACCGGCGCGGAGAGGCTCACCGCTCCGCGGGGCCGCCCCTGTTCGTCGAAAATCGCCGCCCCGACGCAGCGCAGCCCATGCTCGTTTTGTTCGTTGTCGACGGCGAATCCTTTCGAAAGGATCTCCGGAAATTCCGCAGCCACCCCGGCGGGAATCGGTTCGGAAAGTTCCCGCAGCTCGCGGGGTGTGAGACGCGCGAGGAGCGCTTTCCCCGCAGAAAGCCGGAAGAGGGAGGCGCGGCCTCCGACCCGGGAGTGCATCCGCACCTGGTAGGGGCTTTCGATCTTGTCGAGGTAGTAGAACTCTCCTCGTTCGTAGACGAAGAGGTGCACCGTCTCCTTCGTCTCGTTCCGGAGGTCGAGAAGATGAGGGCGCGCGGACTCGGCGAAGCCGACCTGCCTGCGATATGCGTCCGCCAGCAGCAGCGTGACGGGACCGAGTTCGTATTCGCCGCCGCGATTCAGTACGGCGCGCTCACCTTCGAGACTGTCGAGAATACGGTAGACCGTCGCCTTCGGAAGGGAGACCGCAGCGGCAATCTCGGAGATGCCCATCGGGCGTTTTTCGTGCGCCATATATACGAGAATCGAGAATGCCCGGGAGATGACCCTGATCTTGTCGTTTTCCATTTTTCGTTTCGCTCCATGGATTTTTTATCCGCATTGCAGAATCATGATAGGATGGAACGTGCGGAATGTCAAGCTCATTTGCATACAAAAAGCGGCAGCCGGCGCAAATCGAGGCCGGTTGCCGCGCGTACCGTTGTTTGGAGCCGCCCTCTACCAGGGGGCGACGCAGCCGTCCGTCCGGGATTCCGTCGCGCCGCCGAGGGTTCCCTCCGGCGTCCTCCAGATGATCTCGCCTCTGCCGAAGGAGTTGGACTCCAGCTCGAACTTCACGGCGTGTCCCTTTCGGTGCAGGCTCTGCGCCAGCGCCGGGGAAAAGCCTGGCTCGACCGAGACGTTCATTCCGCCCATCCACTGCCAGCGGGGGGCGTCGAGGGCCTGCTGCGGATTCATGCGGAAGTCGACCGTGTTCATGACCACCTGCACATGCCCCTGCGGCTGCATGAAGCCGCCCATGACGCCGAAGGGACCGACGGGAGCGCCGTCCTTTGTCAGAAAGCCGGGGATAATGGTGTTGTACGGACGCTTTCCGGGTTCGAGCATGTTCGGATGGCCCCTGACGAGCGAGAAGCAGTGTCCCCGGTTGTTCAGCGCGATTCCGGTCTCAGGAACAACGACGCCGCAACCGAAGCCCATATAGTTGCTCTGGATGTAGGAGATCATGGTTCCCTCACCGTCGGCGGCGCAGAGATAGACCGTTCCGCCCGGCAGAGGATTTCCGGCGTTCCGGGCTTCCGCACGCTCTCCGAGGAGCGAACGCCGCGAATCGGCATAGGATGCGGCAAGCAGCTCCGCTACGGGAACACTGCTGAATCGCTGGTCCGCCACGTATCGGTGCGAGTCCGCGAAGCCCATCTTGATCGCCTCGATCTGCCGGTGCACCGTCATCGGATCGTCGTGAGAGGAGAAGTCGAAGCCGCGCAGCACGGAGAGCGCGAGAAGGGCGACGATCCCCTGCCCGTTGGGCGGGATCTCCCAGACGTCGTATCCGCGATAGTCGACGCCGATGGGGTCGACCCATTCCGGGGCGAAGTTCCCGAGATCGTCGGCGCTGAAATATCCCCCCGTCTTCCGGGCGGCGGCCACGATTTTTTCGGCGATCTCTCCTTCGTAAAAGGCGCGGGCGCCGCTCCCGGCTATCATCTCAAGGGTTCGCGCATGGGCTTCGGAGGTCCACACCTCGCCGGCGCGGGGGGCGCGGCCCGAGGGAGCGAACGTGTCGAACCAGGCTTTGAACTCCTCGCCCTTTTCCTGCGCGTATTTTTTGAACGCCAGGTCCCAGTGATGCGCTGTCGTCACGGAGACCGCATGGCCGTCGCGTGCAAGGAGAACCGCCGGAGCAAGCGTCTCGCTCAGAGGAAGGCGCCCCATCTTCTTCGTCAGCTCAGCCCATGCCGCCGGCGCGCCCGGAACCGTTGCGGGAGTCCATCCGTAGGTCGGCAGCTGCCCCTTCGCGGCCCAACCGTTCGATTCGGCGAGGTCGATCGAGAGCGCCTTCGGAATCGGACCGCTCGCGTTGTATCCGGAGAGCTTGCCGTCTTTCCAGATGAGGGCGAAGGCGTCGCTGCCGATGCCGTTCGCAGTCGGCTCCACCACCGTGAGGGCAGCGGCGGTGGCGATTACGGCGTCCACGGCGTTGCCTCCCTTTTTGAGCACTTCCAGCCCCGCCTGTGCGGCAAGCGGATGGGATGCGCAGACCATGCCGCGCGAAGCATACATCATGTTTCTCCGGGACGGATATGGATAATAATGAGGATCGTACTGTACTGTCATTGTCTTCCTCCTGATAGTTTTTAGATTGCGTGCCATGGACACTGCACAAGGGCTCCATCGATTATATAATATAGATGCGAAATGGTTAAATGCATCGGAGACAACCCAAATTCGCGGACAGAGGGAGCGGCGCCGGGACGCGGTGCGGATATCACCCGTTCTGTTCGTGCTGTGTTTACGGTCTCCGCGAAAGGAGAAGAGACATGCCTGAAGAGATGAGCCGTTTTATAGAAAAGAACAGGACTGAAATTCTGGATTTCTGGGAGACCCTCGTCAACATGGAGAGCGCGTCGACCGACAAGGAGGGGGTCGACCGTACCGCATCCTTCCTCGCAGGGCACTTTCGAAAGGCAGGGGCCGAGGTGAGGATTGCGGAATTCGAAAAAGCCGGGAACGGCATGGTCGCAGTTTTCGGAAAAGATCTTCCCGCCAAGCCGGTCGCCTTTCTGGGGCATTTCGACACGGTCTTTCCGAAGGGCGAGGCGGCGAAGCGCCCGTTCCGGATCGAAGGGGGCAAGGCGTACGGACCGGGCGTATTGGATATGAAGGGAGGAATCACCGTTCTCTCCTTTGCGGCTCGCTTCCTCAGGGAGACACAAACGCTGAACCGCCCTCTCGTCATCGTCCTCGCCGGAGACGAGGAGACCTCGCACCACCACTCTTCCATGGGGAAGGTTTTTCTGGACGAGGTGAAAGGATGTGCGGCCGCCTTCAACTTCGAGACCGGCAACAAGGACGGCGGCCTTGTGGTGGGGCGGAAGGGCATCGCCGTCTTCAAGCTCGGCGTGCAGGGCGTCTCGGTACATGCCGGCCGCGAGCCGCGGAACGGGAGAAGCGCCATCCTCGAAATCGCGCACAAGGTGATCGAAATTCAGGCGCTCAACGACAACGACCAAGGAATCACCTACAACGTCGGCACCATCACCGGGGGAGTCGTTCCGAACGCTGTTCCGGACAGGGCGGAGATCGCCGTCGATCTGCGCTACCTTTCGCCCTCGCAGCTCGAGACCGCTTCATCCCTGATGACGGGGATCGCGGAGAAGACGTTCGTCGACGGGACGAAGACGACGCTCTCCTGCACTCCCGGAATTCCGCCGATGGAACGGACTCCGCTAAACGAGCGGCTGTTCGAGTTCGTGAGAAAGACGGCGCTGGAGATCGGACAGAAGGAGCCCTGGGCGGAGTTTTCCGGCGGAGGTTCCGACTCTGCCTTTTCGGTGCGGGCGGGAGTTCCCACGCTGGACCAGATGGGCGTTCGCGGAGAATGGAACCATTCGGACAGGGAGTACGCGATCGTCGATTCGATTTTTGAAAGGATTTCCCTTGCCGCCGCCGCTGTTCGGAACATCGAAAGCTTTTTGAACGGAGCGTAAGTTTCACCCTGTAAAACGCAAGTTTATCCTGTCGAACGTTGACGAAAGACTGTTTCATGGGTAATATGAATACGATAGCGGGACGCTCTTCGGGATTATTGCAAAGCGCCCGGAGATTTTCATCCCGAGACACGAGGAGGCCCATATGCGCATTCCGTACGATCAAATGTACGATGTCTTTCTTAAAATACTGCTGAAATACGGTTTCCCCGCGGAGACCGCGTCAGCCGCCGCCGCTCTCTTCACGGACAACTCGTGCGACGGCGTGGCCTCCCACGGAGTGAACCGCTTTCCCAGAACGCTCTCGTACATTCGCAAGGGGCATATAGACCCTCATGCGCAGCCCGTTCTGGAAGCATCCTTCGGAGCGCTGGAACGCTGGAACGGGAACCGTGGGATGGGATGCACCAATGCCTCCTTCGCCATGGAAAGGGCAATGAGGCTGTCCGACTCGTCCGGTATCGGATGCGTCGCGATCAGGAACACAAACCACTGGATGCGCGGAGGGGCGTACGGGCTGCAGGCGGCTCGCGCCGGGTACATGGGGATATGCTGGACCAACACCACGCCCAACATGCCTCCGTGGGGAGCGACAGAATGCCGTATCGGAAACAATCCGCTGGTGATGGGATTTCCGCTGAAAGACGCTCCGCTGGTCATCGACGGCGCCCTCGCCCAATTCTCCTACGGCGCGCTCGAGGGTTACCGGATGGCGGGAAAACAGCTCCCCGTTCCCGGCGGATATGACGCAAAAGGCAATCTCACGACGGATCCGGCCTCGATCGAGGAGACGAAGAGAGTGCTTCCCATAGGCTTCTGGAAGGGCTCCGGATACTCCATGGCGCTCGACCTGATCGGCGCGGTGCTCTCGGGAGGAAACGCCGTCCACCAGATCGGACAGCTGCAGGACGAGATCGCCGTGACCCAGGTCTTCATCGCTTTCAGCACGGCCCACGCGGGAGGGCGGGAGTACGTGGATCCGATCGCGGAAAGCATCATCGCCGACATCAAGAAAGCCGAGCCCGTCGTACCGGGCGGCGAAATTTTTTACCCCGGAGAGAAGGCCGGGCGGACACGGCGGGAAAATCTGGAGCAAGGCATTCCCGTAGTGGAGGAGATCTGGACAGGTATCATCAAAGAACTGGAATAAGATCACACTGGGCTTTCCTGCGGAAGGACCCGCTCTTTCCGCATATTACACACAGAGAGGGGTATGCAGCATGAAAAAAAGTACAGTCCTGTTTCTCGCAGCTATTCTCGCGCTCGTTTTCGTCCTTCCCGCACAGGCGGCTCCGTTGAAGATCGTCGCGGCGCACAACCAGACATCCCTTGAAAATCCCTACCAGCACGGCATGGTGAAGTTCAAGGAAGTGCTCGAGAAGATCTCGGGCGGTGAAATCTCCGTGGACGTGCACGCAGGCACCATCGGAACAAACGAGGACGAACTCGTCGAGAAACTGCAGCTCGGCGCGGCCGACGTCGTCGTGGCCTCCCCCGGCTTCATGACGAAGATCGGCATCCCCGAGGTCGACCTTTTCTCGCTTCTCTACCTCTTCAACAGCTTCGAGCACTGGGAGAAGGCCGTCGACGGCGAAGCCGGACAGACGCTGGCGAAGATCATCAACGAGAAGTCCCGCAACACGTTCCGCATCGCGGCCTACTGGTCCGCCGGAGTCCGCAACTACTACGGCAAGAAGCCCATCAACACGATGGACGACCTCAAGGGCATGAAGATCCGCACCCAGATGTCCGGCGTCGTGGCCGACTTCTGGAAACAGACCGGCGCCATCCCGACACAGGTCGCCTGGGGCGAACTCTACCAGGCTCTCCAGCAGGGCATCGTCGACTGCGCGGAGAACGACTATACCAACTTCAGCCTGATGGACCATCACAAAACGACCAACGGCAGGTTCATCACCGAGACCGAGCACGATTATACAACCCGCTTCGTCCTGTTGAACGGCAGGAAGTTCGATTCGCTCACCGATCAGCAGCGCGAGTGGATCACAACCGCGTTGAAGGAAGCGACGGCCGAAGAGCGCAGGGTGACCTACGACATGCTCTCCAAGTCGAAGGAGCGCGTCATCGCCGAAGGCGGCGCCGTGAACACCATCGACAAGGCGCCCTTCATCGCGATCGCCGTACCCATCCAGGACAGGCTTGCCGAGAGACTCGGCATCCAGAATCTCGTCGACCTGATCCGCGCTGCGGGCAAGTAAAGCGCGTCCCTTCCTCCTACGGGAGGCTATCGAACATTCCCCGTATTCTCTTGTGCGGGGAATGTTCCTTTTTTCTGTTTCGGGGAGCAGTCCACAAGGTTTTGAAGGAGGAGGAGAACCGTGAAAAAACTGGTTTCAGCGCTTGTATTCGTTCAGGAAACGCTGGGGATGGTGCTTCTCACCATCTTCTTCCTGGCGATACTGGCACAGATTTCCGCCCGCTACCTGGGCATTCCGCTGCTCTGGACCGAGGAGGTGGCCAACTACTCCTTCATCTGGGCCGTTTTCATGGGAGCGTCGGTGATGATCCACTACAAGGCGCATTTCGCCTTCAACTTCTTCCGCGACAAGTTCTCGGGCAGAACGGCGGCACTCTACGACCTCGTCATCTACGGCATTCTGCTCTGCTTCACAATTCCGATGGCCTGGTACGGTATCGTCGTGACGACTTCTTTCTGGCACTACAACTGGATCACGCTCCCCTGGGTCAAGATGGGGTATACATGGCTCTGCCTCCCCATTACCGGCTGTACCATGACGATCTACGCCTCGGCGCACATTCTCGAGGATATCCGCATAATCTCATCCGGCAGGGAGGCGATATCATGACCCCGCTGCTCATCGTCGGGCTCTTCGTCCTGCTCATCTTCATCGGCGTTCCTATCGCGTTCGTCATCGGCATCGTCTCTCTCGTCGGAATCATGACCATACCGTTCATTCCCAACCTGACTGTCTTCATGAAGATGTTCAACGGCCTCAACTCCTTCGTGCTGCTGGCCGTTCCGCTCTTCATCCTGGCTGCGAACCTGATGAACCACGGCCAGATCACCAGGAAGCTGGTGAACTTCTGCATCGCGCTCGTCGGGAACATCCGGGGCGGACTGGCCCACGCGAACATCCTCGTTTCGATGATCTTCGCGGGAGTATCCGGCTCCTCGCAGGCGGACACCGCCGGGGTCGGGAAGATGCTGATACCTGCCATGATCGAGACGGGCTACGACAAGGAAAACTCCGTCGGCGTCACCGCCGCCTCGTCGACCATCGGCGTCATCATTCCGCCGAGCATTCCAATGGTGATCTTCTCCGGTCTCACCAACGCATCGGTCGCGGCCCTCTTCATCGGCGGCATGATCCCCGGCATCCTCGTCGGTCTGACCATGATGATGATCGTCTACCTGATCGGCCACCGAAGAAACTTCCCGAAATACGAAAAAGCCAAGTACGCGGATATCTGGAAACTCTTCAAGGAATCCTCCCCCGCCCTGCTGACGCCGGTGATCATCGTCGGCGGCATCACCACCGGCTGGTACACCCCCACGGAAGCTGCTGCCTTCGCCTCCGTCTACGCTCTCGTCATCAGCCTCTTCGTCTACAAGACCTTGAAGCTGCGAGACCTTCCCGGCATCGTCAAGGAGACCCTGAAGCTCAGCTCTCTCTCACTTTTCGCCCTTGCCACCGCCAGCGCACTCGGCGAGCTGCTGGGCTACTACAAGGCTTCCGATGGCGTGGCGAGCTTCTTCGCGGCGCACGTAGGCAATCCGCGCATGTTCCTCCTCATCGTCATCGCGTTTTTCCTCTTCGTGGGAACGTTCATGGACGCCATTCCGGCGATGATCCTCTTCGTCCCCGTCATCCTCCCGACGGCGGTCCGGATGGGAATCACCCCGGTCCATCTCGGCGTCGTGGTGGTGATGACCCTCGCCGTGGGGCTGGTGACGCCGCCGTACGGACTCTGCTTGCTCATCGCAGGCTCCATAGCGGACCTTTCGATCGAACGCGCTTTGAAGGGCGTTCTTCCCTACATCTCCGCCCTGATGGTCATTCTGATCCTGGTGGCGATGTTCCCGGATGCGGCATTTTTCATTCCCAAAGCGCTCGGGCTGATGTAGCATTCGCCGCTTGCATACGAAGAGAGGGAGGAAGCCGGAAAAACTCGGCTTCCTCCCTCTTTTTGAACACCATTTCCCCGAGGGGGGTCAGTCGTAGCTTCGGGCCGTCTCCTCACCCTTCAGGATTCGGAACGCTCCCTCGGCGAGCGCTTTCATCTCGTCCTCTCCGGGGTAGATCAGCACCGGCGCGATGAAAGCCACCCTGCTCCGGATCAGTTCCATGAGTCTCTCGCTGTACGCGAGGCCGCCGGTGAGGACGATCGCGTTCACCTCTCCCGCGAGCGATGCGGCGCATGCGCCGATCTCCTTCGCAATCCGGTAGGCGAGCGCCTCGAAGACCAGGCGGGCCTTTTCGTTCCCGTCGTTCATGCGGCGCTGGACTTCCCGGAGATCGTTGGTTCCGAGGTGGGCGACGATGCCGCCCTGCCCCGTGAGCATCCTTAAAAGTTGCGGAAGCTCGTACTTTCCGCTGAAAGCCAGCTTTACCAACCCTCCGACGGGAAGACTTCCCGCGCGTTCGGGTGAGAACGGCCCGTCGCCGTCGAGCGCGTTGTTCACGTCGATGACCCTGCCTTTTTCGTGAGCCCCCACGGAAATGCCGCCGCCCATGTGCGCCACGATGAGGTTGCATTCCGGGTAGGGTTTTCCGATTTCGGCCGCGGCCCTTCGGGCGACGGCCTTCTGGTTCAGCGCGTGGAATATCGAGCGCCGTCCGATCTCCGGTAGCCCGGAGTATCGGGCGAGCGGGCACATCTCGTCGACCACGACCGGATCGACGATAAAGGCCCTGCCGCACCCGGCTTCCGCCGCGAGGCGAACCGCAAGCGGTGCGCCGAGGTTGCTGGCGTGGACTCCCCAAACGCACCCCCGGAGATCGGCGAGCATCTTGTCGTCCACCTCGTAGGTGCCGCTTTCGATCGGCTTGAGAAGTCCTCCCCGCCCCACCACGGCGTCAAGCTCCGGAAGCGGCGTGTCGTGAGCGACAAGGCACTTGCGGATCTCTTCGAGGCGGAACTCCTCCTGCTCCATAACGCCGGGAAAACGGCCGATCACGTCGGTGTCGTACCGCTGGGTCTCGCTCCAAAGCTCCCTTTCATCCTCGAAGAGCGCCACCTTGGTGCTGGTGGAGCCGGGATTGAGCGCGAGGACTTTCATCGGCATCGCCCTTCCGCTTACTATTGGAAGTCGGAGAGCGCTACGGCCGCAGCGATCGAAAGCAGCTTCGCCCTCGTGGAGTCGGCCCGGCTGGTCAGCACGATGGGAGCCGATGCGCCGAGGATGAGGCCGGCGGTCTCGTTTTTCGAGAAGTAGACGATGCTCTTCGCGAGCATGTTCCCCGCATCGATGTTCGGTACGATGAAGACGTCGGCCTTGCCGGCGACCGGCGATACGATTCCTTTCGTCTTCGCGGACTCCTCGCTTACGGCGTTGTCCAGCGCGAAGGGCCCGTCGACGACACAGTTCTTGATCTGGCCGCGCCGGTTCATCTGCGTCAGCGCACAGGCTTCGAGGGTTGCCGGCATATCGGGGTTCACAACCTCTACGGCGGCGAGAACGGCCACCTTGGGCTCGGCCACGCCGAAAGCGCGGGCGAGGTTCACCGTGTTCTGCGTGATATCGGCCTTGGCGGCAAGATCGGGATACATGTTGAAGGCGGCGTCGGCGATGAAGAAAATACGGTCGAAGCCCTCCACGCTGTGGAAGTAGCAGTGGGAGATCGTGTTCTTGCCCTTGCGGAGACCGACCTCCTTGTTGAGCATCGCGCGGAGGAAATTGTTGGTGTGGATCTGCCCCTTCATGTAGATGTCGGCCTTCTTCGAGGAGACCTGGGATACTGCGGCAATCCCCATCGCGGGCTCGTCGCGCTCGTCGATGACCTCGTAGTTGGCGAGATCCACTCCGGCCTGCTCGGCAGCTGCTTTCATCTTGTCTCCGTTGCCGACGAGAATCGCCTCGGCGAAACCTGCCTTGCGGGCCTCCTCGATGGCGGTGAGCAATCCCGATTCCTCGGCCATCGCGACCGAGAGCTTCTTCGGCCCCTTTTCAGCGCCGATCTTCTTCGCGTACTCCAAAAGCTGTGACAGTGAACGGATCTGTTCCATGAAAAAACTCCTCCTCTGAATGAAATATCTTTATGCGCCGGATGATTACCACTCCGCTTCGCTGCGGGACTCGTACGACCGATAGGACGGAGCCTCCCGGAACGAAAGCGGAACGGGCGGTTCCTCATTCGTTTGAATCATGTTACCCCCCGGCCCGAGCTCGTGCGGCTGAAAGCACTCGTCCGCCGGCACGCGATGAAGCGTCAGCTCCGGGCGACAACAGCGCCCAGGGCGATCGAAAGCAGTTTCGTCTCCATGCTGTCGAAACGGCTGGTGAGAACGATCGGCTTGCGAGCGCCGAGAATCACACCCGCGCCTTTGCCGCCGGTCATGTAGAGCAGCACCTTTCCGACGAAGTTCCCCGACTCGATGTCGGGGACGAGCAGCATGTCGGCATTCCCGGCCACAGGTGACGAAATGCCCTTGATGCGCGCTGCTTCCTCGCTCATCGCGTTGTCCAGCGCAAGCGGGCCGTCGACGAGGCACCCCTTGATCTGCCCGCGCTCGTTCATCTTGGCGAGCGCGGCCGCCTCCAGCGTGGCGGGCATGTCGGGGTTCACCGCCTCGACCGCGGCAAGCACGGCGATCTTCGGCTGCGGAACGCCGATCTTGTGATAGCAGGCAACGGCATTTTCGATGATCTTGACCTTCGCGTTCAGGTCGGGGTAGGTGTTCATTCCGCCGTCGGAGACACCGATGACCCTCCCTCCGAGCACGGGAATCTCGAAGAGAAAGAGATGGGAGAGAAGCGAGCCGGTTCGGAGGCCCCACTCCTTGTCCAGGACAGCCTTCAGAAGCGTCGACGTCTTGACGAGCCCCTTCATCAGAAGGTCCGCCTCGCCCGAGGAGACCATCCTGACGCTCTTCTCGACCGCCTTCTCGTCGTCCTTCTCATCCACTATTTCAATTCCTGAGAGATCGTACCCGTCGCGCCCGGCAAGTGCGCGGATCTTATCCGCGTCGCCGAGGAGCACCGCTTTGATCACTCCGTCCCGCTGAGCCCTGCATGCCGCGCCGAGGGCGTCGTCGCCGTAGGGACAGGCCAGGGCCAGGGTCATTGAGCGTCCCTTTTTACTTTCCGCAAGAAGAAAATCGATGCCGTGCATGGTCATGAAAGATCCCCTCCAGAGACATATCGGGCATATATTTTACTCTCCTCTTCACCCTTGAGAACCCGGAAAGCCCCCTGCGCAAGGGCGGGCATCTCGTCCTCACCCGGATAGACGAGGACAGGAGCGATCCATTGCACCCGCTTCTGGACGAGTGCGACGAAGTCGCTGTCGTAGGCGACTCCTCCGGTGACGAGAATTGCGTCCACCTTTCCGGAGAGCGCTGCGGCCATGGCGCCGATTTCACGGGCCACGCCGTAGGCCATCGCCTCGTACGCGTTCCGGGCCGCCTCGTCCCCTTCCGCCGCGAGCGCCTTCACCTCTCTGACATCGCTCGTTCCGGTGTAGGCTGCCAGACCGCCCTTGCCGACGACCTTCCGGAGCACCTCTTTCTCGGTCAGGCCGCTTTCGAAGCAAAAACGGAGGAGGTCTCCCGCGGGAAGCCCTCCTGAACGCTCCGGGGCGAACGGACCGAAGTCGTTGGCGTTGTTCAGGTCGGTCATACGGCCATTCTCATGGGCGCAGACCGTAATACCGCCTCCTATATGGGCGACGATGAAGTTCAAAGAATCCCACGGTTTGTCCAGGTCGGCGGCTGCCCGCCGTACCGTGGCTTTCACGTTGAGGGCGTGCCCCAGCGACACCTTGGGCAGTTCGGGAAGGCCGGTCACCTTGGCGATCGGGTTCATCTCGTCCACCGCGACAGGATCGACGATGAAGGCCGGGATGCCCCTGGGGCGGCAGATGGCGTCTGCGAGAATGCCGCCGAGGTTGGAGGCGTGTTCCCACGGCTTCCCCATTCGAAGACGTTTCAGAAGGGCATCGTCGACGGTGTAGGTACCCCCCGGAACCGGTTCGACAAGCCCGCCGCGGCCCGCGACCGCCGAAAGGCCGTCGAACGAGGCGCCTTTGGACGCAACGGCCTCGGCGATTGTATCGAGGCGGAACTGGAACTGCTCCGCCACGGACGGAAAGACGTCCAGAGCCTCCGGATCGTGGCGGACCGTCTCTCTCCATACTTCCGCCCCGTCCGTGAACCATGCAATTTTAGTGCTGGTGGAGCCGGGATTGATAGCAAGGACATGCAAGGACATACCACACCCTCCCCTTCGGATACGCGGACCTGTTCGCTGTTTTCAGATTCAATGGCTATTAACAGAACTCATTATACAGTATATCGGCGCTGCGGACAAAGCGTTACGGAAGCGAGACGGCATAACTATCGGCGTCGAAGGCGAATCCCTCTTCGATCACGGTCATGCAGAGATCCACGACGGATTGATCGAACCATATCCCCGCGTGGGAGCGGACTTCCTCCAGCGCCTTGTCGATCCCCAGTCCGGGGCGGTAGGGCCTGTGGGATGTCATGGCCTCCACAACGTCCGCAACGGCGATAAAGCGGGCTTCCATGCAGATTGCGTCCCCTTCGAGAGCGTGAGGATATCCCGAGCCGTCCAGGCGTTCGTGATGCTGCACCACGATATCGGCGAGAGGCCACGGAAACTCCACCGAGGAGAGGATCTCCCATCCGTGGAGAGCGTGATTCCTGATGATGGCGAACTCCATGCCGTTCAGGCGCCCCGGCTTGGAGAGAATGGACGAGGGAACGGTGATCTTTCCGAGATCGTGGACGAGCCCGGCATAGTAGACTCTCTCCAGAAAAGCCTCTTCGTAGCCTCCCCGCTCCGCCATCGCGCGCGCGAATCTGGCCACCTCGAGCTGATGTCCGACGGTGTACGGGTCTTTCATGGCGAGCGTGCGTCCCAGGATCTCGACGATTCCCCGGGATGTCCCGTCCAGAATCCGCACGCGCTCCTCGGCCGTCGCACGCCTTTTTTCGCGCAGCAGGACGCCTCCCGCCAGGTCGCAGAACATTCCCAGGAAGGATTCCATGGCGACCGACAGGGCACTCTCCGGGATCCGGAGGCCGAGCCATCCGCAGATGGCTCTCTCCGAGTAGACTGGAGTGAGCAGAAGCGGCGTTCCGAAGAGACGTTTCAATTCATGCAGCCCCTCCACTTTCTGGAGAGGGCGCGGTATCCTGTCGCCCAGCAGCAGGCGCCCCTTCTCCCAGAGAAATTGCGTGACGATACGCAGATCCTCTCCCGACAGAATATCCGCAAGGTGAGAAGAGACGCTCAACGTCGCCCGTCCCTCCGAGAAAAGCAGTTCACGCCGGATCTCGCCGGGTGAAGCGAACTCCACGAAAAAGCCCTCCTCGGCTCCGGCGAAGGAAGCGATCTCCTCCAGCGCCGCCGGAAGTCCGTGAAGGACGTCATCCGTTAAGAGTCTCGCGGAGACGGATGCGATCGTCTCCTCCGAGAGAAGATGCCGGCGCACCTCCTCTTCGCTTCGCCGCCTCTCCGAAATGTCGCTGTAGATTCCATATCCGAGCGCGTCTCTCGCCGGCAGAGGGAAGAGGACGCCCTGAATTCCGACATGCACAAGCGAGCCGTCTTTTCTCTTGCGGACACCCTCGCGATAGAGGATCTCCCCCCCCAGCACCAGCCTGGAGATTTCCGCAGCTTCAGCCTCGATTTCCGGAGAGTCCGCCACGACCTTGTCGATGTCCCGGCCGATCACCTCTTCCCTTTCATAGCCGAAAAGTGTGCAGAAACTTTTGTTGACGTTCACGACGTTGTTCTTCTCGTCGAAGACGACGAAAGCGTCAGGCGCATTCTGAAAGAGACTTTCCCACATCGATTTGCGGAGAGCGAGCGACTTCGCCGCTTTTCTGCGACGGCGTTCGTTGAGAAAGAGCATAAGGACGTACCCTCCGAGCAACCCCGCAAAAGCGATGTTTCCGAGCAGGAGCTTCCAGTGGCGGAGCAAAAAAGGCTCCGGTTCATTCAGCACAATCGCGTCCGGTGGAAGGTTCCCCGGTGAAAAACCGAAACGGAGCATCGCATTGTAGTCGAACATCGGAACAATATCGGTATCGACCTCGGCAGGTATGGTCTCCGGCGCGGTCCCTTTCAGAATTTGCAGCGCTATCTCCGCGGCTTTCTCGCCGTGCCGCCGTGCGGAAAGGACGCTGCCTCCAAGGGCCCCTGCCTCCGGCATCATGCTCCATAGGCCGAAAAGAGGCAGCGGACATGCACCCTCGACAAGAGAGACACCTCGTGCAGGGGATATGAAATTTCCATGCTCGTCCTGGAAATAGACAAGCATCAGGATTACCGTTTCGGGCGGGAGAAGAGAGAGCGCATCCTGAAGCTCTTCCCCGGAAAGGCCGAAAAGATCAAGTGTTTCCACCCGCTCCGCGAGCGGTGCGAGCGCGCTTCGCGCCTGGCTGATGACCGACATTCCCGTCATGGAAAGATCGCTCACGAGAGCAAGAGAGCGGGTTCGGGGGAAGAGTCGGAGCGCAAGCTCCGCTGTACCGCGAATATCCACGGATTCCAGCACTCCGGTGACATGCGGATAGGATTCCGGATCGTAGAGATTCTGGTCGTTGACACCGCAGAAGACGACCGGAACACCGGGGAAGATCCGCCGGCCCATCCTCCGCAGAAAAGAGAGTGCATCGTCGTCGGAACAGAGGATCATGTCGACCCTCTCGTCCGCGTACTTCTTCGCGATATAGTCGGAAAAGGCAATCAGCACGTCGGAGGAATAGCCGCGCTTTGTGTCCATGTACTCGACCGTGAACACAATATTCTCCCCGGTCGAGAGAAGGACCTGCCGGATGCCCTCCGTGATCTCGGAAGTCCAGGCGAACGAACTGTGGTAGGAATTGATCAGCAGGATGCGGTACCCTTCTCCTGCACCGGCCTTCCCTCCCGCGAAGAGCGCGAAAAGAAGGAAGAGCGTCAGCAGCAGAATGAATGCCTTGTATCGGGGGTATTGGAATCCGGGCTTCAAGATGGACGCACCCCTTTCAATTTTTTCGGCATAAACTTCGTGCATTTTCTGTATGATACCCTTATACTGCATAAGCAGGCAACCGAAAAGAAGCAGGCGCCGGAAAACATCCACTGCGATTTTTTTTCGATTTCGTTTTCCGTTGTCCACAAAGGCTTCCAAGACCGAACTTTCGAGGTGATTCTTCATGTCCTTGTGCTATATGAACGGAACGTTTCTGCCGAAGGAGAAGGCGACGCTCCCCGTTTCCGATTACATCATTCTCCGGGGCGTCGGCGTCTTCGAGTCCATCTGCACCTTCAGAAAACGTCCGCTCATGCTTACTCCTCATCTGGAGCGCCTCGTACGCTCGGCTGAGACCGCATCCGTCACCATCCCGCTGCCCATCGAGGATATCAAGGAGGTTATCCGCGAAGGGATCTCAAGGATGCAGGAAGACTGCCTGATCCGCCCCTACATCACGGGAGGAGATGTCTTCATCGACGGCAGCTTTCCGGCGTCGAGACTTTTTATTCTCTTCGAGAAAGTCCAGAAACCATCTCCCGATGTCTATGCGAACGGTGTGCTGCTTCTGCCCGTGGACGGCGGACGCCACATTCCGGGAGTGAAGAGCATCGACTACATGTTCTCCTACTCCGGCTACGGCAAGCGCCGGGACGCCTACGAGATCCTCTACTGCCCCGAAGGAGAGATCACGGAAGCGGCGCACAGCACATTCTTCCTCTACACGGGGGGGAAACTCGTCACGGCGCCCCTTTCCAGGGTCCTCAAGGGAACGACGAGAGATATCATCCTGCAGCTCGCTGCGGAAAAGGGAATGAAGATCGAAGAGCGCTGCCCTCTTCTGTCGGAATTGCCTTCGGCTGAAGAGGCGTTCATCACGGGATCGGTGAAGGAAGTCGTTCCGGTGGTCCGGATAGGCGAGCAGGTCATCGGCGACGGAAAACCGGGCGCCGTCACGAAGATGCTTCACCACACCCTACTCGAGGAGATCGTTCGCTGGCTGGAGTGAGAAAGACATTCACGATTGCACAAGCGGCCGCCCCTGGGGCGGCCGCTTCTTTCCGCAAAGTCCGGGCTACGGAAGCCGTCCTTCCATATGTTCCAGAAAATGCCTGAAAAACATTTTGTACCCTTCGCAGAGGTAGTTTTTGCCCCTTTCCCCGTCCCTTGAGAGCAGCAGTCTGTCCTTCGGGCAGCCGCCGAAGCAGAGCCTGATATACGGACATGCGAAGCACTCCCCGGGAAGGCCGTACGTCTTGAACATCCCGAAATCGCGGTTCTTCTCCATGATGGCATCCAGCGGCGTCTCGAGAATATTCCCCAGCCTGTAGGCCGGGTATGCGTAGTGGTCGCAGGAGTAGACGCTTGCGTCCACCTCGACGGAGGCACCGTGCCCGCACAGGGGGTTATGCACGCACAGGCTGCCCGGCACGCCGCGTACATTGCCGGCCGTCACCTCGAAAATCTGCACGAACTTTCTCCCGTAGTCCAGCGCCTTCCACCTGTCGAAGACGCCGGTGAGAAACTTTCCGTACCCTTCCGGCGTCGTCGAGAAGGGCGCCATCGAGTGTTGGAGGAACATGCTCCTGATCCCCGGAGGCGTCGCGAACCGCTGCCCGTCCTCGATCTCGAAGAAGGCGGCGTCGCTCTCGACCACGGGCAGAAACTGCATGTGATCCGTGTATCTCCGGAGGAAGTCGTAGACCTCCTCCGGATGTTTTTCGTTCGCCGCGTTGACAGTCGTCAGCGTGTTGAAGCGTATTCCGTGTCTCCGCAGCAGTTCGACCCCTGCCATCACCCGCTTGAACGTGCCGCCGTCCGCACCTCTCCTGTAGACGTCGTGCAGATCCTCCGGGCCGTCGACGCTTACGCCGATCAGAAAGCCGTGCCTCGCGAAGAACTCGCACCAATCGTCGTTCAGGAGCGTCGCGTTGGTCTGCAGGGTGTTGACGATCTTCCTGTCCTTTCCGTACTTTCGCTCCAGGGCGATCACCTTTCTGAAAAATCCGATTCCGGCAAGGAGCGGCTCGCCGCCGTGCCAGGCGAATTCGACGACGGCGTCCTTTCCGTGGATCCGCAGGTTCTCCCTGACGTATGCCTCAAGCACATCGTCGGGCATCAGGCGGCGTTTCTGCACGAGGAGCTTTGTCTTTTCGGTGTAGTAGCAATACTCGCACTGCAGATTGCAGGAGCTTCCGACGACCTTGGCCATGACGGCGAAGGTTCGCGTGTCACACTCCGTCATCCCTTCATTTCCTTCTGCGGATCGAGGGAAGCAGCACCAGGAGCGGCAGGAGCCAAAGCACATCGAAAGCCGGGGCGCTGTTGCAGCCGCCGCTCCCTTGATTCAGGCTCGCGTAGTACGCCGCGATCATTTCATGAAACTCGTCGCCGTTATCCTCGCCGATCTCCGCCGCGATCAGCTCGTTCAGCAGCGCGTTCATCTCCATGATCAGATCCGCGTTCGCCTCCGGATCGAGACCGAGATTGTTCAGCTCCTCCGGGTCGTTCTCGAGGTCGTACAGTTCGATGTCGTTGTCGCGCAGAAGCGCTTCGAGCGCCTCCGGCGTATTGAAATTCCCGCCGAAGTAGCGGGCGAACTTGTATCGTTCGGTGACCGCCGCACGCACAAGCCCGCGAACACTGGTGTCGAAGGTGTAGCACACGATGTTGCCGAACGGGTCCCTGACAGCTCTCGCCATCGTCGTGGAGATCAGCTCGTTGCAGAAGAGCGCCCCCCTGCGCACCGACTGCGATGTGCCGTCGATCAACTCCATCAGGTTCTTTCCGGGGAGCCCCCCGGCGATCTCCGCCTTCCGTTCGGCGCTGAGGCCGGTCATGTGAATGAAGGTCGTCGCGAGGTCGATATGGCTGGTGACCGCGTTCACGGAACGCCCTCCCTCGTGGTCAGGGTGGTAGATGATGAGCGGGACGTGGAGATTCTGTTCGAAGAGAAGGCCGCCCTTCCCTTTGAGTCCGTGCGCTCCGCCCATCTCCCCGTGGTCGGCCGTGAAGAAGATGATCGAGTTGTCCATCATTCCCATATCCCTCAATGCCAGAAGGAGATCCATCAGGTGGTTGTCGCAGTCCTGAATGCAGTTGAAGTAGTAGTCCTGGGCGTTCTTCCAGTCCTCCGCAGCGGAGATGACGCCAAGCTGCCGGTTCATGAAATTTTTGAAGAGCGAGACGGCGACAGGGAGCGATCCGTCGCTCACGTCCCTGTTCCAGGAGGACGGAATCGGTACGTCGTAGGTCTTCCTGTACAGCTCGTCGTCGGGAGGGCCTCCGACGGGAACGGGGCCGACAAAGTTCGGATCCGAGTTGTAGTACATGATGTCGTGCGGATTGACCAGGTTCACCGCGAGAAAGAATGATTTCCCCCCTGCGTTCTGCGCAGCGCCGATGTCCCGCAGCCATTCGACGGTATCGGTCACGATCTGTCCGTCGATCTCGAATCCCTCCCACATTTTGCCGATATAGTCGCGCTCGACCCCCCAGTCCGAGAAGCCATGCTCGTCAAGGTCCGTCAATTCGTCCTCCACGTCGGCGATCGTGCTCGCGTTCCCCAGGTGCCACTTTCCCTTCAGCGCGCTGTAGTAACCCGCCGAGCGCATCCTGTCGCCGACGGTCGTCATCTCTTTCGAAAGCGCCCCCTGCCAGTCGAAATCCGTGTTGTCGATCATCTTGGTGTCGGTGATGTGTTTTCCCGTGAAGATGACGGAGCGGGACGAGGTGGACATCGTGGCGCAGACGTAGTGCTTCTCGAAGGTGGCGCCGAGCGAGGCCAGCAGTTCCCGCGCTTCGTAGGCGGTTCCGGCCGGATAGTCCTTGAAATAGCGCTCCTGGTCGGTGGTGATGAAGATGATGTTGTAGTTCCCGTCGGCGTTCCTTTCGGGAGTGATATTCATCCTCTCCGCAAGAGAGGATGTCGCGTTCGCCGGGGCGATGCTTCCCCCTGCGAACATCGAGACCGCAACGGTAGCCGCCGCCAGCCTGCCCGGTGTTCGCATCTTCGTTCCTCCTCCTTCTGAGTCCGTTCCGTTCGACCCGAAGAATCCTGTCGAATGCACTGATCCCGACGACACAACGTGCTTTGCGATGCGGTTCAATTCTCCTTCAGCAGTTTTTTGCAATCCCACCTTTTTTCTTTATTTTTATATTATACGATATTTTCAATACTATCCCTCCGTATCGAATCTGTCAACGATCGGGAACACCTTTCCAGGCTGAAGGAAAGGTGCGTCTTGCATTCCCTCCGCCCAGGAAGTAAACTGGCGTCGTAAGCATTGCTTTCTCGGCGGATCCCGGCAAGAGTTTCTTCAAAGCGCTTTGACAAGAGGCCCTGACACGGGCGTCGTTCTCGCGGAAATCCTGTGAGGAGGCTCCTTTGGAGGAGGAAAAAGCATGTTAAGCGTATTTCTCGCCGCCTTGGCTTGCATCGCGTGCATCACCACGCCCGTCGAAACCGTCGAACCGGTCGGAATCGACTTCCGGGTCGCTTACGAGGACAAGGAACAACCGCCCTACTACATGGGGTGGACCGAGGAAGTCCTGCCCGAAGCGCCGGGAGTGGTCGTCGAGATGATACGGATGCTTGAGACAAAGATTCCGGGGGTCAGGGTCAGCCTGACGAGAGTGCCGTGGACACGCTGTCTCGAAGGGGTCCGGAGCAATCTCTACGATGCTACATTCAACGCAAGCTACACTTCCGACAGGCTCGAGGCCGGATGGTACCCTACGCTGGACGGAACGCACGGGGGGAAACCGGACGAATCGAAGCGCATCACGGTGATGACCTACTACCTGTACGTGCCCGCCGAATCGTCGCTCGACTGGGACGGGAAACATTTCCTCAACCTGCGCGGAACCATCGGCGCGCAGCTCGGGTACTCGATCGTTCAGGATCTGAAAAGACTTGGTGTCGAAGTCTACGAAGTCGCCTCCGGCGCCAGGAACATACTCAGAATGCTGCAGTCCGGCCGCTTCTCCGGCGCGGTCCTCCAGGCGGTCACTGCGGACGGGATTCTCGAAGGATCGGACGAGTACTCCGGTATCGTGAAACGTCCGGTTCCAGTCGTCTCGAAATCATATTACCTGCTGCTCTCGCACGGCTTCGTCGAAAAACATCCCGAACTGGCGAGGCGCATATGGCAGGCAATCGAAGAAATCCGGGAAGAGCACTTCGAGAGCCTGGTAAATAAATACAAATCCGAGTGACACGCCCGAATTCCCAAGCAGAGGAAGCGTGATCGGCGCTCGCTGGAGAACCGGTACCTCCTCCGCATTATAGGAACCTGCGGATTTGGGACATGGCGCCGAGCCAGTTTTTTTTCGAACAACGACGGCGTTCCCGCAAGAAACGGATTCCCGGTCCTCCGAGGACGAACCGCCGATCTTTTCTCAAAGAGGTGCCCCATGCTCAACCTGCTCGCAACAGTCATCGGTTTCATTCCATTGATCTACGGAGCGGATATTCTGGTCGAGAGCGCATCGTCTCTGGCGAAGCGCTTCAACATCCCACCGATAGTGATCGGCCTGACCATCGTCTCGTTCGGCACGTCCGCACCGGAGTTCGTCATCAACTTCTTCGCCTCACTCGGAGGAAACACCGGCATCGTGCTGGGAAACGTGCTCGGCAGCAACATCGTGAACATCATGGGCATTCTCGGGCTTTCCGCGGTGATCCGCACGCTGGACGTGAGGCCGAACACCACCTGGATCGAGATTCCGCTGTCGCTGCTCGCAGGCCTTGCGATCCTCGTTCTGGGAAACGACGCCTTCATCGACGGCGCGGCATGGTCGGGCCTTTCCAGGATAGACGGCATCATCCTGCTCTTCTTCCTGATCATTTTTCTCTCGTATAACGTAACGCTCGCCAGGGCGGGAAATCCTGACGACGAGACCGAGATAAAGGATTATCCGGCGAAAAAGTCGCTTCTGATGATGCTTGCGGGGCTCCTTCTGTTAAGCGGAGGAGGCAGGGCCATCGTCTTCTTCGCCACGCGCTTCGCCACCGACCTCGGCATCTCCGAGCGCGTCATCGCTCTGACGATCATCTCCATCGGAACGTCCCTGCCCGAACTCGCCACATCTGTGGTCGCCGCGATAAAAAAGAGGGTCGACATCGCGATAGGAAACGTCGTGGGCTCGAACATCTTCAACGTCTTCTTCGTGCTGGGAGCCTCCGCAGTCATCCATCCCGTCACCGTCTCCCCCCTTACGAACGCGGACATGGCCGTCAACATCGGCGCGAGCGTCCTGCTTTTCACCTTCGTCTTCACCGGGAAGGGCAGGGCCATCGAACGATGGGAGGGCGCGATATTCTGCACCCTCTACGTTTTATACCTTGCGTCCCTTGTGTTCTGGAGCTAGCGGCAAAGCGCCCGGAACGACCTCTAGGAAGCGAGAATTCCGAAGAGCATTCCCGCCGTCGTCGAAAGCAGCACAACGAGCACCACATAAACTCCGGTCTTCCTGGGACCGAGTATGCTGTTGATGACAAGCATGCTCGGGAGCGAGAGCGCCGGTCCGGCAAGAAGCAGGGCGAGCGCGGGGCCCTTTCCCATGCCCGCGCCGAGCAGCCCTTGGAGAATGGGGACCTCGGTCAGCGTGGCGAAGTACATGAACGCGCCGGAGAGCGACGCGAAGAAGTTCGCCGCCAACGAGTTTCCGCCCACCAGCATAGCGACGTACCGGCCCGGGATGAGCGCCTCGTGACCCGGCCTCCCCAGAAGGAAACCCGCGACCAGGACTCCCCCGAAGAGCAGCGGCATCACCTGAAGCGCGTACCCCCAGGTCGATGTGAACCAGTCCTGCCGTTCGTCGCGCGTGAACCATAGCCATGAAGTCAGAAAGGTGACGGCGAGACCGGATCCGGCGAGGATCCATTTCAGGTTATAGACTCCCTCCCAGAAAACGTTCGACGTCTTCGGCGCGGCCCAGTTGGCGAAGACCAGGAAGACCACCATGCTCGCCATATAGACGACGGTCTTCCACAGAGGCCGCCCGCCGTCCTCCTCCGGCAGCTGCGCGAACCCCTGTTGCCGGGCCTGCTCTTCTTTGCCGAAGATGGCGGACATCAAAAGCCCGATAACAACACTGAAGATCACGGCCCCGACCGCGCGCGCGATACCGAGTTCAAGCCCGAGCACCCGAGCCGTGAGGACGATGGCGAGCACGTTGATGGCGGGTCCGGAGTAGAGGAAGGCCGTAGCGGGACCGAGCCCCGCGCCCCGCGTGTAGATTCCCGCGAAGAGGGGGAGCACCGTGCACGAGCAGACAGCGAGCACCGTGCCGGAAACCGACGCCACGGAGTAGGCGATCCACTTCTTCGCCTTCGCCCCCAGGTACTTCATCACCGACTGCTGACTCACGAAGACCGAGATAGCCCCCGCGATGAAGAACGCGGGGATCAGGCAGAGCAACACGTGCTCCCGCGCGTAGTCGGCCATCATGGCCACGGACTCCGCAAGCCCCGCAAGAACCCGCTCGTTTCCCTCGGGGATGAAATAGAACGTCAGAAAAAACGCGGCTATCCAAAAGAATTTTTTACGGTCGCTCATAG